>CARTDA010000003.1:6732-210458 GCA_949066965.1 uncultured Lachnospiraceae bacterium | reverse complement strand
TTACCTAATTCTGTAGAACTGGTGGGCATCACAGCGGGGGCTTCTACCCCAAACAAAATAATTGAGGAGGTTCAAAATTATGTCAGAATTAACTTTTGAACAAATGTTAGAAGAATCATTAAAAACTATTCATACAGGAGAGGTAATTGAAGGTACAGTCATCGACGTGAAGCCGGATGAAGCAATCCTTAACATCGGTTACAAGTCAGATGGTATTCTTACACGTAACGAGTACACCAATGAGCCAAATGTCGACCTTACAACAATTATCAATTCTGGTGACAAGATGGAAGTCAAGGTTCTGAAAGTAAATGACGGTGAGGGACAGGTTCTCCTTACCTACAAGAGACTTGCCGCAGACAGAGGCAACAAGAGAATCGAAGAAGCGTTTAACAACAAGGAAGTATTGGCGGCAAAGGTATCACAGGTACTGGACGGTGGTTTAAGTGTTGTAGTGGATGAGGTTCGTATCTTTATCCCTGCTAGTCTTGTATCCGATGTATACGAGAAAGACTTAAGCAAGTATGCCGGACAGGAAATTGAGTTTGTTATCAGCGAGTACAATCCAAAGAGAAGAAGATATATCGGTGACCGCAAGCAGCTTATCGTGGCAAAGAAGGCAGAGATGCAGAAAGAGTTATTTGAGCGAATCAGCGCTGGCGATATTGTGGAAGGTACTGTAAAGAATGTCACAGACTTTGGTGCATTTATTGACCTTGGCGGTGTGGATGGCCTGCTTCATATTTCAGAGATGTCCTGGGGACGTGTTGAGAATCCCAAGAAGGTATTCAAGGTTGGTGAGACACTGAAAGTATTGATTAAGGATATTGATGGAACCAAGGTTGCATTGTCGCTCAAGTTTGATGATTCCAACCCTTGGAAGAATGCTTCTACCAAATATGCAGTAGGCAATGAAGTGACAGGCAGAGTTGCAAGAATGACAGATTTTGGTGCATTTGTGGAGCTTGAGCCGGGTATTGACGCGCTGCTTCATGTTTCACAGATAGCAAAGGAGCATATTGAGAAGCCTTCTGATGTATTGTCAGTAGGTCAGGAAGTGACGGCAAAGGTTGTTGATTTCAATGAGGAAGGAAAGAAGATTAGCCTTAGCGTGAAGGCTTTGCTTGTTCCGGAGACAAAGGAAGCGCCTGTAGAGACAGTGGCAGAGGATGATGCAGACGTTGTGTCTGTTGATATTGATGCCGTAATTGCGAAACAGGAAGCAGAGGATGCAGAATAAGTATAAAGTTATATAAAGATATGATATTAGGGCATGATATGATGCCCTAATATCATATAATTGGGTAAATAATATCTGCCCGATTATATGAGTGTTTGTTCTTGGGTTATAATTCCAGTTCATTAACGGAAAAACTTCAAAACTTATAACAGGAGTGAATTGTAATGTTCGGGGAGTGTGAAAGGGTAAAAAATTATAGAAAGGGGAATACTCATGGTATATGATTATGAATATTTCAAAAAAGAAGTTTTCGCATTGACCAAAATTGATTTGAACGCGTATAAGGAAAAACAGATGAAGCGTCGAATTGATACCCTGATTGCAAAACACAAGGTGACAGGATATGATAAGTTTGTGGCAAGGCTTCGTGACGACAAGGCGGTTTTTGATGATTTTGTCAACTATCTTACAATCAATGTGTCTGAATTTTACAGAAATCCGGAACAGTGGAAATTGATGGATAAGGAAATTATACCGGAGCTTGTTGGAAGATTTGGTAAGAACCTGAAAGTATGGAGTGCTGCCTGTTCTACAGGTGATGAACCATATTCGCTTGTCATGGCATTGTCAAGGCATATCCCGCTGAACCAGATTAACATTATAGCCACTGATATTGATAAGCAGGTGATTGAGAAAGCGAAAGTAGGTCTGTATAACGAGAAGAGTATTGCGGCAGTGCCGGATGACTTCAAAAAGAAGTATTTCACAAAGGTTGGACCTTCTTATCAGATATCAAATGAGATTAAATCAAGGGTACAGTTTAAACAGCATAACTTGTTAAAGGATACATATCCTGACAAATGTGATTTGATTGTGTGCAGGAATGTACTTATTTATTTTACAGAGGAAGCGAAAGACGAAGTGTTCCGCAAATTCAATACTTCATTAAAGACAAATGGCATTTTGTTCATAGGAAGCACGGAGCAGATTATGAACTATAAAGAAATTAATTATGATCGAAAGAATTCGTTCTTTTATATCAAGAACAAATAGCGTAAATTAAAACCGGACTATTCTAAATTAGCCGGTTTTAATTTTTTTTAATCACTGTGCCATGTAGTTTTATTCTGTGGAACTTATGTCAAATTTGTGCTTTGCGCCCATCATCTCAAGAATATGATGGGCATATAAATTAAATGACTCACGCTGGGTCTTAAATTCGTCAGTCAGTTCGAAGTACAGATCTTTGTCCTCATAATCTTTCTTAAAGAAAGGTGTGAACAGTGCATCCCATTGGGGAAGATATGAGGACACCTTTCTTGTGTAGCAGGTTCTTGCCGTGGCCTGCTTACGGTAATCCTTGTCAACGAATGATGCGACTGATTTGTGAATGGCGGTATCTTCTTTTGGAAGATAATAATACTCTTTGTAGTTGGAGTAGAAGTATTTCAGTTCGCCTTCATAGATAGGGACACGCAGCTTTCCTTCCGTTCCGCACCCATTGAAATAACAGTCGTTTGCACCGTATGATATTTCGGTGGGAAGGGCGGTGGGAAGTTTCAGGTTCATGATGATTTCCGAGCACTGGCGCTGGTTGATATCCTTATAATAATTTGCCTGAACCTTTGTGACCTTCATTGGAAGATGAAAGAGGTCGCATATTGCCAGGGCGGCCACAATTTCAAGCATGCCTTTGATGTCTTCTTCATTGTGGAGAAGAAGCAGGCGCTCCTTGGCTTCATCGTGGTTCAGTACATATTCATGGTAAATGTCAATCAGTTCGCCTCCTGTATAAGCATCTTCACGCACCGTGGCAGTGATAAAGTTTTCGATTGTTTTCTGCTTGCAGTTTGGAAGCCTGAGAAATGACTTGTAAGGGGATATGCGCCGATAGATGTCAATTCCCTCATATTCGTCGAAGTTCAGATTGACATTGTACTGCTGCATTTTGTGTTGCAGATAGGGGATATCAAACTGGTTTCCGTTAAAGTGAATCAGGTACCGGTATGCTTTTGCAAAGGAAGCGAAAGCATTCAGTACATTTACTTCATCTTCATAATTGGTCGCAAGCCACTGGATGGAACGCCACACAGGGGGATTGTCTTCCGGCTCATCAAAATAAGCACAGCCAATCATATAAAGATTGGAGCTGCGCACATATAATCCTGTTGTCTCTATATCAATAAATAATGTCTGACGTGGAACACAGAAGTTTTCAATTGGATATCTGGGGGATAAAATCCCCATGCTTTTCTGAATGCATTTCATAGTTTTGAATCTTTTGTCCTTTCTGAACTGTTTTATAATATGCCCTTTATTCCTTTGCCTCATGCGCCCTTCATTTGCCAAATCATCTTAAGATGATTGAATCTCCTGCAAACTGTGGCGCACATCTGACAGAAAACATTTTTCAAACACGCCCTGGGCTGAACTGTTACCAATAATAACTTATCATATACGGAATGAAGTGTCAAAAGGTTCATGAAAAATATCTATTTTTCTGGATGCCATAACATTTTTTTGTGAAAATTTGCAAAAATTAATGAAAAAAAACAAAAAAAATAGTATAGTATATATAGTAGAAAAATTTCAAAAAATATACAAAGAAAGAAGGAGCGGAAATGGCAAAACTTACATTTCGAGGCGGTGTACATCCTTATGATGGCAAAGACTTGTCAAAGGATAAGCCCATGAAGACGATTGTGCCAAAAGGCGAAATGGTTTATCCCCTCAGTCAGCATATTGGCGCACCTGCGGTACCAGCAGTGAATAAGGGCGACAGGGTGCTTGCCGGACAAAAGATTGCGGAAGCAGGCGGTTTTGTGTCAGCCCCGATTTATGCAACGGTATCTGGGACAGTCAAAAGCATTGAACCTAGACGTGTTGTTACGGGTGACATGGTTAACGCCATCATTATTGGCAATGACGGGCTTTTTGAGGAGGTCAGATATACACCGCATGATTATCAGAAGCTAGATAAGAAAGAGATAGTGGAACTGATAAAAGAGGCAGGTGTGGTCGGCATGGGTGGTGCAGGATTTCCAACGCATGTGAAGCTTTCACCGAAGGAGCCGGACAAAATAGATTATGTGATAGCAAACTGTGCAGAGTGTGAGCCTTACCTGACTTCCGATTATAGGAGAATGCTGGAAGAACCGCAGAAATTGATAGACGGGCTGAAAATCATCCTCCGCCTGTTTGATAATGCAGAGGGAATTCTGGCAGTTGAGGATAATAAGCCGGACTGTATAGAACTTTTGAACCGGCTTACGGAAAAGGAAAGCAGGATAACCGTAAAAGCGCTGAAAACAAAGTATCCGCAAGGTGCAGAGAGACAGCTCATCTATGCGTCAACGGGCAGGGAGATTAATTCCTCCATGCTTCCGGCAGATGCGGGCTGTGTTGTTGACAATGTAGATACCATTGTGGCAGTGTACCATGCAGTTGCAGAGGGAAAACCGCTGATGAACAGAATTGTCACGGTTACCGGTGATGCGGTAAATGACCCGAGAAATTTTTATGTCCGCATCGGAATGAATTATAATGACCTGATAGCGGAGGCAGGCGGATTTAAGACAGAACCTGAAAAGGTGGTGTCTGGCGGGCCGATGATGGGCTTTGCCCTTTTTGACTTAAATGTTCCGACGACTAAGACGGCATCCGCGCTTCTGTGCCTGACGAAAGACGAAGTGTCCGCGATGGAACCTAGTCCATGCATCAACTGCGGGCGATGCGTGGAAGTGTGTCCGGGAAGGGTTGTTCCCAGAAAACTTGCCGTCCTTGCACAGAATGGTGATGAGGAAGCATTTGTTGCAAATGATGGAATGGAATGCTGTGAGTGCGGGTGCTGCAGCTTTGTCTGCCCGGCAAAACGCCAGCTGACCCAGTCCATCAAGTCCATGAGAAAAACGGTTCTTGCGAACAGGAAAAAATAGGGAGGGTTACCGACGTGGAAAAAATGTTAAAGGTATCATCAAACCCGCATATACGTTCAAAGGACACGACATCCCGCATTATGCTGTATGTGGTGGCTGCCTTGCTTCCGGCGACAATATTCGGGGTATTTCATTTTGGGCTGCACGCACTGTTTCTGGTAATGATAACAGTGGCGACAACCGTGCTGACAGAGTACATATATGACAGATGCATGAAAAAGAAAATTTCAATCAGCGATTTTTCCGCAGTTGTAACGGGGCTGTTGCTGGCATTAAATCTGCCGCCCAAGGCACCTTTGTGGATTGGCGTGATTGGCGGCGTGTTTGCAATTATCGTTGTAAAAATGCTGTTCGGAGGACTGGGACAGAATTTTATGAATCCGGCACTTGGAGCCAGATGTTTTCTGCTTATATCCTTTACGTCCATCATGACGAACTTTGACTGTGATGCATATACAGGTGCAACGCCGCTTGCGGCAATCAAGGCGGGGGAAGCGGCTCCTGAGTTGCTTGATATGGTGATAGGACGCACATCGGGTACGATTGGTGAGACAAGTATGATAGCGCTTTTAATCGGTGCGGCTTTTCTTCTGGTAATGAAAGTGATTGACCTTCGTGTTCCAGGGTCTTATATATTGAGTTTTGCTGTGTTTATCATCTTGTTTAGCGGACGTGGGATGGATATCAACTATATCCTGTCGCAGCTTGCAGGCGGTGGTCTGATGCTGGGGGCATTTTTTATGGCGACAGATTATGTCACGAGACCGATTACGAAAAATGGGCAGTATGTGTTTGGCATATTTCTGGGTATTATGACAGGGATATTCAGGGTTTTCGGACCATCGGCAGAGGGTGTTTCCTATGCAATTATTCTGGGAAACCTGTTAGTTCCCCTGATTGAAAAAGTTACGAAGCCTGTTGCATTTGGAAAAAAGAAATCCAAAAAGGAGGCGGTGTAGTATGGATAACGAGAAGAAATCAATGATAAAGGATGCGCTGATTCTCTTTGCAATAACACTTGTCGCCGGACTGCTTTTGGGATTTGTGTATGATGTGACAAAGGAACCGATTGCGCAGCAAAAGGCAAAGGCAAAGGCAGAGGCATGCAGGAATGTATTTGCGGACGCAGAATCATTTGAGACAATAATGGAAGAAGATGGTCCCACTGCATACTTTATAGCCGGGATGGATTCCAATGTGGATATTGACGAAGTGATGCAGGCGCTTGATGGTACTGGACAGTTAATGGGCTATGTGATAACAGTTACTGACCATGAAGGATATGGCGGTGACATTCAGTTTTCCATGGGTGTGAAGCTTGATGGGACACTGAATGGCATATCGCTTTTAAGCATATCAGAGACGGCAGGACTTGGCATGAAAGCAGGCGATGTGCTTGTGCCGCAGTTTGCAAATAAAAAGGTTACGCAATTTACATACACAAAATCGGGTTCGACAGATGACAGTGAAATTGATGCAATCAGTGGCGCGACAATCACGACCAATGCAATTGTCAATGGAGTCAACGGCGGACTGATATTTTTCGACAGTGTTCTTGCAGGAAACGAAGGGGGTGGCGTGAATGAGTGAAGGAAACAGTGAAGCAAGGCAGGGTTCCATGGAAGTGTTTTTGAATGGGCTTGTAAAAGAAAATCCAACCTTTGTACTGGCGCTTGGCATGTGTCCCACGCTTGCAGTTACGACGTCGGCAGTCAATGGTCTTGGAATGGGACTGACAACGACGGCAGTTCTGGTGCTGAGCAATGCCATTATTTCCCTGTTGCGTCATATTATACCAAACAGGGTGCGAATCCCTGCATTTATTGTAATTGTGGCTTCTTTCGTCACGATGGTACAGCTGCTGCTCGAGGGATTTATTCCGAGCCTTTATTCTGCGCTTGGATTGTACATTCCACTGATTGTGGTAAATTGTATTATTCTTGGACGTGCAGAGTCTTTTGCGTCCAAAAATCCGGTGATTCCGTCTATATTTGACGGTCTTGGAATGGGGCTTGGCTTTACGGTGGCACTTACGGCAATCGGTGCCGTGAGGGAGCTTCTGGGGGCAGGGGAGCTTTTTGGAATTCCCATAATCAATAATGTGCTAGGCATGTTTACCTCAGTGGAATATGTCCCGATTAGTATTTTTGTGCTTGCGCCGGGAGCCTTTTTCGTGCTTGCCGCATTGACTGCGCTGCAGAACCGCGTCAAGAGAAAGATGCAGGAAAAGGGACAGAATGCGGACAAAATTCAGTCCGGATGCAGTTCGGACTGTGCAGGCTGTTCCGACAGCGGATGCGCACATCGCTTTGTCGATGTGGACGGTGCGCCGGGTTCCGTTGCGAATGCGAAAGCGAACAAGAAGGAGGGGTAAGAAATGCTGGATGTGGTAAAGGATTTGTTGGTGCTTATGATTGGTTCCTCGCTTGTGAGCAACGTTGTGCTCAGCCAGTTTCTGGGTCTTTGCCCGTTTCTTGGCGTGTCCAGGAAAGTAGATACTGCCGTGGGAATGGGGGGCGCGGTTATCTTTGTCATAACGATTGCTTCTGGCGTGGCGGCTGTCATCTATAAGTTTGTGCTGGTTCGGTTTGACATTACATACTTACAGACCATTGTGTTCATCCTGGTGATTGCAGCGCTTGTACAGTTTGTTGAAATGTTTCTGAAAAAGTACGTTCCGGCTTTGTATCAGGCGCTGGGCGTGTATCTTCCTCTGATTACGACAAACTGTGCGGTGCTGGGCATTGCGCTGACAAATGTGCAGAAAAGCTATGGAATCGGCTTTAGTATTGCCAGCGGCCTGTTCACGGCTGTCGGATTTCTGATTGCAATAGTGATTCTTGCCGGAATCCGTGAGAAAATGGAATACAATGATGTGCCGGAATCTTTCAGGGGAATGCCGATTGTGCTAATCACGGCGGGGCTGATGGCAATTGCATTCTGTGGATTTTCGGGATTGCTGTGAGAGCGGGATGGAGGTAAAGTATGAATATATCAGCAATAGTAACTGCTGTGGCAGTTGTGGGCGGAGTCGGTTTATTACTAGGTGTCTTTCTCGGTATAGCAAGTATTGTGTTTAAGGTAGAGGTGGACGAGAAGGAGGAAGCAGTCTTAAGCGTGCTTCCGGGCAACAACTGCGGGGGCTGCGGATTTCCTGGCTGCTCGGGACTGGCTGCGGCGATTGCAAAGGGTGAGGCGCCGGTGAATGCCTGCCCTGTCGGCGGGGAGCCTGTCGGCAAAAAGGTTGCGGCAATTATGGGCGTGGAGGCAGGCGAGACCGTGCGGATGGCTGCTTTTGTGAAGTGTGCGGGCGATTGTGACAAGACCACGAAAATTTATGAGTACACTGGTGTGGAGGATTGCGGGATGGTCAGGTATGTGCCGGACGGCGGTGCGAAATCCTGCAATTATGGGTGTCTTGGATATGGCAACTGCGTGAAGGCATGTCCGTTTGATGCGATACATATTGTCAATGGCATTGCCAGGGTTGACAAGGAAAAATGTAAGGCGTGCGGCAAATGTGTGGCGGCATGTCCGAAGCAGCTGATTGAATTGATTCCATATGATTCAAAGGTGACAGTTGCATGCAGCTCCAGGGACAAAGGACCTGTCACCATGAAAGCCTGCCAGACAGGATGCATCGGATGCAGCCTCTGCGTGAAGGTATGCCCTTCGGGTGCCGTGACGGTGACGGATTTCCATGCGCACATTGACCAGGACAAATGTACCGGGTGTGGTGCATGCAAGGAGAAATGTCCGAAGAAGGCGATTGTGTAACTGTTTTTGTAATTGTAATAAAGCCCTGTCAGTATTCAGTTTTTATGCTGATTGCCGGCAGGGTTTTTTATGCGCAGCCTCATGCAGAGGAAGTATGCCGCCAAGGCGGCGCATGGGTGCGGCGAGTAGGGAAAATCTCCCCTGCTCGTTTGGTATTGTTTATATGAGGTTATAGGTGTTAGAAAATTGATAGACTTTGCTACCCGATTATGCTATATTAAGACTGATATAACAATGTGTTTCATAATTTGGAGGTGATACAAGCCGAGTATGTCAGATATTGTAAGGGATTCTGTAGCTGATTTTTCAAGGTTGTAAGATTGGATGATAGGGATTGTGCCACCTACAAGCCGTGCGATGGATTATAATAAGAAGTTATTCGAATACAGGACGGCAGCGTCAGGGAATATTGGATTGACACCTGTCTTACGGCACAGGACAAATTCAGGAAATATCTGGATTATTTTCGTGTGCCATATGAGGAATTGGAAAGATACAGTCAAGGGAGGAGCATATGAATGGCAGCAGTGCAAGCAATCTATAACCGCAGAAGCATCCGAAGATTTCAGGAAAAAAGTGTTCCCGAGGATGTATTGGAAGAACTATTAAACGCAGGCAGAGCCGCACCGTCTGCCAAGAACAGGCAGCCATGGAAGTATATTGTTTTTGGCGGTGCACAGAAGCAGGAACTGCTAAAAGTGATGGAAGCCGGAATTCTGAATACGAATGCAAAGTCCCCATTTCTGCCGGTAGACAATGACGAACACATCACAGAACTATGTGACACACTTTCCATTGGAGCTTTGATTGAAAACATGCTGCTGGCAGCGGAAGAACTGGGGCTGGGGACGTTATGGATTGCCAATACCTGTTTTGCATACAGGGAATTGGTTACATATCTGGAGACAGAACAGCAGCTTGTCGGAGCAGTTGCAGTAGGTTATCCGGACGAAACACCATCACAGCGACCAAGAAAGCAGTTGGAAGACTTTGTAGAGTACAGAATATAGGAGAATCAAAATGTTAGGAATCTATTTCAGTGGGACAGGGAATTCCCGGTATGCTTTGGAAGTGTTCCTGAAACAGTACGACAATACAGCAGATATTTGTAACCTGACGGATAACAATATCATTGCTTCTATTAGAAAAAATGAAGAAATAGTATTTAGTTATCCGGTTCAATTTAGCAATATTCCCAAAGTATTAAAAGATTTTGTAGATACCAATAGAAGCTTATGGAAGGGAAAGAACGTATTTGTGATTGCGACAATGGGGCTGTTCAGCGGGGACGGTGCAGGTGTTTTGGCGCGCAGGCTGCGCAAGCATGGTGCACGGATAAAAGGTGGCCTGCACCTGAAAATGCCAGACAGTATTGCGGATGAGAAAGCGTTGAAACGTCCCATGGAAAAGAACAAAGAGTTGGTCAGGGCAGCGGAACAGAAGATAGGCAAGGCAGTACACAATATCAAACATGGAAATCCGCCGCAGGAGGGTATCGGTTTCTTATACCAGATGGCAGGACTGTTTGGACAGCGCCTGTATTTTTATGGAAAAACACAATACTATACTGACAGGATAAAAATTGATACGCAAAAGTGTGTTGGCTGTGGAAAATGTGTGGCACAATGCCCGATGGATAATATACATATTACACAGAACACAGCGAAGGCATCTGATCAGTGTACGATGTGTTATCGCTGTATCAACCTCTGTCCGCGGCAGGCGATAACCCTGTTGGGAAAAAAGGTGGTGGAACAGGGGACGATAGAGAAATATTTTTGAGGAGAGGTAAAATAAAATGCAGGAAAATGTGACAGCCATAAAATACTATGATATCGGGCTAAATCTGTTTTGCAGGCAGTTTCCAGACCCGGAAAAATTGATTCAGGATGCAGCACAGCAGGGTATCTGCTGTATTTTGACAGGCACAGACCCAAAAGAAAACCAGAAGATTGATAAATTTGTAAGAAACCACACTGCATATGGAACGGCAGGAATTCATCCGCACAATGCAGACAGGGCATCCCAGCAGGATTTTGCCGCAATAGAAAAGATGATTGATGAAAATGAGAAAATCGTGGCAGTCGGAGAGTGCGGGCTGGATTACGACAGGATGTTTTCGACAAAGGAGAACCAGATCCGGTGTCTGGAAAAACATATCGTGCTTGCAGAGAAACTGGACAAGCCATTGTTTCTGCATGAGCGCAGTGCAGCAGCCGATTTCGTAAAAAGGTTTCAAAGACATCCTGAAATCTGTAAAAAATCCGTTGTCCACTGTTTTACTGGGAACAAGGCAACACTGGATAAATATCTGTCAATGGGATTTTCCATCGGCATAACCGGCTGGATTTGTGATGACCGTCGCGCAAGGCAACTGCGGGAGGCAGTGCACATGATTCCATTGGACCGGATAATGATAGAGACGGACGCACCATATCTGACGCCAAAGAATGTTCCAGGGCTTGACCGGACGAACACGCCCGGAAATATTGTCTATGTTGCAAAGGAGCTCGCAAAGTACATGAAAGTTTCCGAAGAAACACTGATGGAAAACGCAGTAAAAAATACGAAGAAAATATTTCATATTTAGTAGAAACTGAATCAATATGAAGGAATAACTTCATAATCTTTTGTCACAAATACAGCATCCACATCATCGAGACTGCGGATATATTCCAGCCCTTTCTCAAGTCCGAGCAGATAGCAGTAGGTGCTGAGCGCATCACCCTCCACAGACGAATCAGAGAAAATTGTTACACCGAGAAGGTTGTTCTGGACAGGATAGCCAGTTGTTATATCAAAGATATGATGATAGACTGTCCTCTCTTTTTCATTGTCATTAGTGATAAAAAAGCGCTCATAACAGCCCGATGAGACAATGGAAACATCGCTTTTCTGAACGGTGCTGATAACTTCGTTTGGAGCGCCAAACGGTTTTTGGATGCCTACTTGAAAGGGAGAACCATCAGGCTTGGAGCCAACAAGCAGGATATTTCCGCCAAGGCTGATAATGCCGCTTCCTATATTTTCTGACAACAGGTATTTTTTCAGCTGGTCAGCAATGTAACCTTTTGCAATAAAACCAAGGTCTATGGCGCTTTGGCTGTCCTTTAGCATGACAAAATAGTCAGTATCATCGGAAAGCTTGTCATGGGAGTCGATTTCATTTCCGTCCGCATCCATAAGGATTACATTTTTATAATTCACATGTCCTAAAAGTTCAGAGAGCGTCTGATCCGACGGAATATAGTATTCATAATCCATGTTACCGGAGGCCTTTTCCATCTGTCCGGAAATGTCCCATTCCTCGGCTATAGGGCGAAGTGTAAGGTCAAGCACACCCTGGCTGTGCCCGCAGTAATACAATGCAGACTGAATAAGTGCCGCGGTATCATAGGAGACTTCAACTGCATTCCCATTGGCATGGTTAATGTTCCAGACCTCGGAGCCTTCAAGCGTCGCGCTGAAAAGGGACTCATATTCTTCACAGAGCGCAAGGCATTCACTAAGAACATCTTCCTTCTGGCTGTCGTAGATTGTGATGGTCACAACTGTGTCGAAAGCAAAGCCTGTCCGCGACACAGGGGAATTCGATCTGCTGTGTGAGCAGGCGGTAATAATGATGGACAGCAGAAGCAGTAAGACAAGAAACACTTTTTTCATGAAAGTTACCTCAAATCCAAATCTTTATGGATTATATTTTATCACACTCCGTTCCAATAACCAATATCTAAAAAATTCAGAAAATAATTGAAATTGTTTCTGAAATATTATATAATAGACTTTGTAAATTGATTATGTAAATTCAAACGGCTTTTTTAGGTAGAATCTATAGTGTGAAAAATGTATTTTTCACACGCAACTTTGTGCCTGCGGCTCAAAGTTTGCAGGCTGTGGAAAGGGCATGGTTATTAATATGAAATTACATGACGACTATTATGAGGAGGAACACAGCTCCGGTTCCAAGATGGTTTATGTATATATGGCACTGATTATGTCGGTTGTTATCCTCGGGGTAACGGCGCTTGTTTTCTGGGCGAACCAGTCAAAATCAAGGTCGGATGGCAGTGGCTATGCGGCGGCGCTGGCGCAGAAGGAAGCAAAGGCATCAGAGACCAACAGGCAGATAGAGGCAAACGCATCAGAGAACGTGATAGCGGAGAGTAAGCTGACATCGGATGACCTTGACATCTGGTCACTTCCGGACACTGGCAGGGATAAAAATAAAAACCAGCCTAATAAAAATAACGGCACGGTGACCAATCAGACGACTGGGGAGACGGTTATTGACGGTTCCGCAGACAAATCGGACAGTACCGATAAATCCCAGACTGCCGACGAGCTGTCAAATGGGAAGACTTCGGTTTATGACATGACAAACAAGGAAGACATAAATGGGGACAAGAAAACGGACAGCAATGAGGAGGAGAATGAAAAGGATGATGATGAGGATGATGATAAAAGCATTCAGGTAAAGCATTCGGATGGCACGAAGGAATGGGTCGATATAAACAAAGATATCCCGAAAAATAAATATGATTATTCTAATCTTACATATCAAAAGCCGTTTATGAATTACAAGGAAGACGGCAAGGTTGTCTCCAAATGTGGTGTGGATATCTCGGCAAACCAGGGCGATGTGGATTTCGGTAAGCTTAAGAATGCAGGCTGTGATTTCGTCATGATAAAGGTTGGCGCCAGGGGCTACAGCAGCGGAAACATTGTGATGGACATGAATTATCAGGATAATCTCAAGGCTGCGAAGAAAGCAGGGCTTGACATCGGCGTGTATTTCTGCTCACAGGCAGTAAGCAAGGCAGAGGCAAGGGAGGAGGCAGACGAGCTTCTTGATGCCATATCCGGTTACAGCGTAAAATATCCGGTTGTGTTTGCCATGGAAATTGTGGATAATGATATGGCGCGTATTGAGTCGCTTGAGATGACAGACAGGACACAGATTGCAAGGGCGTTTATGGACAGGATTGAGGATGCCGGATACAAGCCCATGATTTATGGGGATAAGGAATGGCTGCTTACCATGGTGGACATGGAGGAGCTTCAGGATTATGACGTGTGGTTTGCGCAGGACAGTGATAAACCGGAATATCCTTATGAGTTTGGCATGTGGCAGTATGACTCGGATGCCAGTATCAAGGGAATATCGGGTGATGCCGCAATGATAATGAGCTTTAAGGACTATGCAAAGTAAATGAATGATGGACAAAAACAAAACCAGCGGACAGGGCAGTTATGCCCTAATCAGCTGGTTTTGTTTTGGCTGTGGAATAGTTAATAATTTTATCTGATATTTTAAGGCGTGAGTATATATCCGCATAAGTGGAGGGAGAAACCCCTTCTATATAATTGGGGGTATATTTTTTTTGTACCCCTTTTTTTTTCAGAATGTCAATCGCCTTGTTGTAGGCAATTGCCGCATCAATTTCACTGTGGTAGTGGCCAATGACATAGTAGCCGGGGACATTGATGCGTGCGCGGTATCTGTGTTTTCCCCTGAAAATGACTTCAGTGACGCCCTGATAACGGTTCACAATCTGAAGATTTTCATGGCGGAAATCGGTGTCGTCGCCGTTCAGGAAAAGGTAGTCCTTGCCGGCAACGGCAAAGCTCCGAATGCCATAGCGGTTTAAGATATTGACCTGCATCCCGTAGTCAGCGACAAAGAGATGACCGTCGCGTTTCATGATTTTGTGTGAGGAATAATAAAACAAATCGTCGATATCGAATTTAAGGACGTCATTTGGCGACAGATAATAGTAAAAAAATTTGGTGCGGGCGTAGATGGGCGTGCCGAAATAAATGCCGTTGTCACGGAAGTTAATGAGGATAACCCACTTTTCAAAAGGAAGCGGAGAAGCGTCACGATATTGGTTGATGCCGGCACGGTCGTGGTTCAGCAGCCTGTCAGCCTCAAGGTATGCGGCGTTTGCCGTGTGCATGGTGTCAAATCCGCCCAGGCTGATATGCTTTTTCCTGTATGTTATGGAAGCACGGTAATAAACCGTGCCGTCTTTCTTTTTCGCCGCAAATACACCTTTCATCGCCAATGGTCTCCTCGTTTGTCCTTGGTATAAGAATCATGACATCCAATGAAAGTATTGTATGTGTATATCTGTCATTTGTCAAGGTTCATACCATTTTCAAATTTTTCTTCAAAATTTTCAGCCCAGTCGTCTAATTTGTTTTCGTACTGTTTTTCCAATTCAGTCATGCGCTGTTCTATTTCATCAGAATAGTCATCATCGTACATATTGCCTGAAAAGGCATTGATAAATTTAGGGCTTAGGTGGATTTTCCACTGACCGTTCTCCTGATATGCCAAAACAGTGACATCAAAAGAGACAATATCTTCATCGTCTAAGCCATCAATTATGGAAATCAGGGTTTCCTTGCTGGAAAACAACTCTGACATGTCTGTCATTAATTGCGCGAGGCCAAATCCGGAGCCTTCCAGCACATCTTCCATAATTTTGACTTCATAGCGTCCCAGGGCTTTGCCGATGTCGGCATTCGTGATGTGCATATCAATTTCCGCCGTGTCATGATTTTCCCGAACATCCTCAATTTCCCAGGTCAGGTTCTGGGTTATTTTTTGCGACAGCTGATATGCGGACTGGTATCTTTTGCCGCGTCGGGACTGGTATTGCAAGAGCTCGTTGAACGTGCGGTATTCGACCTCCACGCCGCCAAGGACATTATAATGTGTTTCCACATAATTGTCCGTATACTGGTTGAATGCAGTAATGTCCAGATTTTTCAGGCTCCCCATTGTCAGTTCGATGGCTTCCTGCGGGGAGGACGGGATTGCTGCCATCTCTTTCTTTTGGCAGCCGCTGAGAAAACAAGATGCAAAAAGGAAGATAATCAAAATTTTTCTGGTTTTCAATGCTTTCATGTGAAATGCCCCTTTCCTATGTGTGTTTTGTTATCAATTCCAGTATAGGATGGGAGCAGGATTTATACAACCGGCAGGGCACAAATCGGCGGTTGGACAGCAAAAAACGTACAAGGAAAACATCATGAATGTCATAATGAAGCAGTGGGTATCATAGCAGAGAACGAAAACCATCCGTTTTCGCATTGCAGGACATGGATTCCGTTGTTTTTCCGGATGACAGTATCAACGTTTGCCAGTCCGATACCGTGATGTAAGGTGTCCTGCTTGCTGGTAATGACAGTGTTGTTTTTTAATAATGTTCCTGTTACTTGCAGACTGGTATTTCTGATTCAGGATGACATTTACGACATTGTGGTGGGTGTCAATATGGTTCATATTTGTCCAGAGTGTGCCTGTCAGCCCTGTTATATATTCCTTTGCCGCGTGCACTTGCCCACTGTCGAGAAGCCCCTGTATGCAGCTTAGCTGGTTTTTGTAATCGTGGAGCCTTTGCCGCTGCAAGTCGTAATTTTTCTGCATGGTGTGGTACATGTCCATCTGATTCTGTGTGCGTTCGCTGCGCAGGCGAAGCATTTGCAGTTCCTTTTCTTTTTCCAGCGTGCGTATCATAAAATAGAAGATAAAGATATTCATCACGGTGAAACCAAGGACGATAGCCAGTCTTGCATAGCGGTCAGTGTCATATCCGTTCCAGAAAATCATATTGATGGCTGTGATGACTGTGATGCCGATAAACGGGAATATCACAAATTTCTTCCAGTCATACACAGATAATTCGCGGACACGTTCTTTATATTTATGTCGTAACAGCAGCATGGGGCATAAAAGAACCAGAATTGTGACTGTATCCGTCAGCCTTTTTGCAAAATAGAGGGCGTCTTTTCCCATCCGGTTGGAAAACAGGGAAACAACAGATAAATAGCACGTTGCTGTAAGCCAGAAAATGACACAGAAGGTCACGGACAAAATCAGGTTTTTTCTAATGGCTGTCTGAAAATAAAACTGTGCTATCAGGGCGATTATCACAATCAGGCGTACCGGCTGCCAAATATATGCGGGAATTCCTACCGTGGAAAGGATGGTAAATCCGACCATAAAGGCAGGAATTTTTGTATAACGTATCCAGTGCAGGCGCCATGTCCGTTCTGGCAGGATTGCTGCATAGAATGCCTGACAGCTGATGGCAAGCAAAAGGGATAAAATAATATTTTTCAGCATGATATCAAAAAGCTCCTTTGAATGTGACAAATTTTGCCCTTACAGCCTGATACCGCAGTTTCGGTATGGGCAGCTTTTCTCCGGTGTCAAGAAGGACAGTATAGTTGCTGATTTTGCGGATGTGCTTCATGTTTACAAGATAACTTTTGTGAATGCGCAGGAAGGAATAGGCGGACAAAGTCTGCTCGACCGTGTCCAGTTTTTCGTAAATCGGGTAAGAGACAATACCGGTTTCGCCAGCAGAACTACTCATGTAAGAAAAAATGCATTTGTGCCTGCTGCTTTCAACATAGAGAATATTGTCGGTATATAAAGCCCGCTCCCCATCAGAAAAGGCAAATACGACCTGTTTTTTCTGCATTTTCTGCAATATTGCATTCATGCATTCCGAAACTGCGGTTTCCAGCTTGTCTTTCAGGATATAGCGTATTGCGTTGACTTTGTAGCCCTCCAGGGCATAGTCGATAAAAGCGGTCACAAACACGATAAACGTGTCGCTGTGAAATGTTCGGATTTGTTTGGCTGTCTGGATTCCGTTTATCTGTTCCATGCTGATATCAAGAAAGACCACATCGTATTTGACGTTGTTTTCTTGCACAGATAAAAATTCGCTGCCGGATGAAAAGGTCTGTACCATGTATTCCGGATGATGCTCGTGAAGGTATTGTTCCAAGAGACATTTTATTTTTTCCCTGTAAAATTGTTCATCGTCGCACACCGCAATCTGAAGCATTTGTATTCCCTCCGCGTTTTGTTGTCCATAACAGCATATCGCAGATGGTGTCGGATTGTCAAAACATATGTCGAAATCTTTTATGAATTTTTTTCGGGACAAGCGAATAGACTAGAATGTGAAAGGATTTTATTGGAAGAGTTACAAACAGAAAGGAAAAAACAACAGATTATGTATTCAAAAAGCTATATCCTTTTATTTATTGCAAATGCTGCCTGCGCAATATTGCTTATATTTTCAAAGCAGTATGAGGTACAGGCGCAGAAAGTCTCAAAGCAGGAGACGGTGCATGTAATAACGGAACAAGTGGCGCTTGAAAGGTTTGAATCACTAGAACGCATTATTTCATATCAGACAATGAAGCAGCGGTTCTGCATTGATGTGTCGGACGAAGATTTGGACACGCTTATGCGAATCGTGCAGGCAGAGGCAGGCGGCGAGGACAGAAAAGGAAAGCTGCTTGTGGCTAATGTAGTAATCAACCGTGTCAAAAATAAAAGATTTCCCAATACTGTCACAGAAGTAGTATACCAGAAAGCGCAGAATGTAACACAGTTCTCGCCAGTGTCAAACGGCACCATCGACCATGTGGAAATATCGGAGGAGACAAGGGACGTGGTATACAGTGCCCTGAAAGGGGAGGACGTGTCGGACGGCGCGCTGTTTTTTATGGCGAGGAAATACGCCGATTCAGAAAATGCCCAGTGGTTTGACTCCCATCTTACGTTTTTGTTCACTTATGGGGGGCATGATTTTTATAAGAGATAAAATATAGAATATAAATATATTATTTATAGAAAGTAAAAGTGAAAAAATCACAATCATATAGTTTTGTTAAAGAAAATAAGTATAGATTATTGCTTAAGTAATTGACAAAAGTGAATATTTCACATTATAATTTATTTATACAATATAGTTTGTTTATTTATATGAAAGAGGGTATGGATATGTTGGTCGGGTTTTCCGTAAGTAATTATAAATCTTTTAAACAGACACAAAAAATTTCATTTGAGGCCAGTAAGGTTATAAGGCATAAAAATCATGTAACAATAAAAAATAATAAAAGAATATTAAAGAGTGGGTTGATTTTTGGCGCAAATGCAGGGGGGAAGAGCAATCTTGTAAAGGCAATACGTTTTTCAAGGGAAATTATATTAAACGGACTGGATAGAGTAAATTTAAGTAAAAGTCATTTTCGGATTAAAAATGAAATGTACAGACAGCCGGGTGTGTTTGAGTATAGGATTATAATAGATGATATTGAATATTCTTATGGGTTGGCGATATCATATATTAGTAAAATCATACTAAGTGAATGGCTGATTAGAATGGATAGTTCTGGTAATGAGGTATACCTTTTTAATCGTGAATTTGATGAAAATAATATTAGTCATGCAGAGACTGAAATAGAGTATTCTGACTTTAAAGAAAAGTATAAAATGGATTTCTATTTAGAGGGATTTTCGGAAAATATTTCGGACGCATATAAAAAGAAAACAATATTAAGTGATATTGCTTTAAGGGATAATGAGAAAAATGGTATATTTGCAGAAATAGGAAAGGTATATGAATGGTTTAAGGACATAATAATTCTATTTCCTGGTTCAAAATACACAGGGCTAAACGAAGTGGCATCAGATGAATACAAAAAAGCATTATTTTCTACGTTGATGAATTATTTTGATACAGGTATAGAAGCTGTCGAAGGTGAGAGTCAGCAGATGGACTTTGATAAAATTTTAGATGATGTACCGGATATCGAAAAAATTAAAGTGGATATATCCAATGCTGCAAGCGAGCATCCGATTATGGTTAAAATTAATCAGCAAGTATTCGAGCTGCGGAAAGATGAGAATGGGAATATTGTTTATAACAAGCTGCTGCTAAATCATGGAAATGCGGAAGATAGGTTTGAGTATAACGATGAATCAGATGGAACGAAACGATTATTTGATTTAATACCAATTTTTTATGCAAAGACAAATATGATATTGATAGATGAGATTGACAGAAGTCTTCATACAAATTTAACCAGAAATTTTTTTGAATTATTTTATAAAATTGTTGAAGACCAGGATTGTCAGTTAATTGCAACAACACATGATTCCAATTTGCTGGATTTGGAATTATTAAGGCAGGATGAAATCTGGTTTGTCGAACGTCAGGACGATCATAGTTCAAAAGTGTTTTCCCTTAATAAATTTAAAGAAAGATTTGATAAAAAAATAGACAAGGAATATCTGCTGGGCAGATATGGAGCAATTCCAATATTTGATAAAAGCTTAGATTTGGAGGACATTTATGAAGAATAAATATAGGCTAAGCTCCAATGCTTTTGAACGTGAGACGGAACAGGACAAAATAGAACCGCAAAAAATATTCTTCTTATCAGTAGAAGGAAATGAGACAGAAAAAGAATACTTTGAAGGCATTTCAGCAAACAGACACCATTTAGGTATTAATGCCGTTGTGGACGTAGAAGTATTAAATAGAAGACGGAAAGATACGAACAGCGCCCCTTGTCAGGTTATTGAACTATTAGAGGAGTATCTTAGGTTAAGGGAAAGTGGGAATGAAACACTCATTCAGGATATTCCAGGAGAATTTATTCAAAAGTATGGTGAGGCGTTCATTCAGAATTTTCTTGATAATGGACAGGACATTACGAAAAGACAAAGAAATGAGTTTGTAACCGATTTATTCAAAATAGGATATGATATCAATTATAGGAAATACCTTCAAAAGTATAATAGTGATCTGGATGAATTTGGCATACTGATTGACCGGGACATGCAGACGCACTCGGAGGCAAATATGCTGGAATGCATCGAGTACTGCAAAGAAAAAAACTATTCCTGTTATATAGTGAATCCCTGTTTTGAGTTCTGGTTACTGCTTCATCTGTCCGATGTAAAAGAAGAGTATTCCGACAGGCTGTCGGACGTAAAAGAAAATAAGAGAATCTCCCAAAATCATACCTTTGTGAGTAAGGAAGTGTCCTTAAAGGCACATCACGGTAAAAGTGGAATAAACTTTAAGAAAAATTATATGGCTTACATAGATACTGCAATTGCAAGGGCAAAAGAGTTTGCTTCAGATGAGACGGAGTTGGTTGACAGTATAGGGTGCAATATTTGGAAGCTGCTTGAAGCAATGAAAAATTATAAGCTGCAGCGATAACTTACATATATTATTTTTTGAGATTGCAGTTGCAAAAAGACTATGGTATACTTTACAATTGATAATGATTATGATATATACAAAATGATTTAAGAGGAGAAGTGAAATGGACTTATTTTACAGAAGCACAAGAAGCAAGGGCGGTGCGGTGCGTGCGTCACAGGCAATTTTAAAGGGGCTGGCGGATGACGGCGGTTTGTTTGTTCCAGAGTCGGTGCCAAGGCTTGACAAAAGTCTTGAAGAGCTGTCTGGGATGACCTATCAGGAGACGGCATATGAGGTTATGAAACTGTTTCTCACGGACTTTACGGAATCGGAGTTAAAGGATTGTATCAACAAGGCATATGACAGTAAGTTTGACACGGAAGTGATAGCGCCACTCGTGGAAGCGGACGGTGCGTATTATCTTGAGCTTTTCCATGGCGCAACCATCGCGTTTAAGGATATGGCACTATCCATTCTGCCGCACCTGCTGATTACATCGGCAAAGAAAAATCATGTGAAAAATGATATTGTCATTCTCACGGCGACGAGCGGAGACACGGGAAAAGCAGCCCTGGCAGGATTTGCGGGCGTTGCAGGGACAAAGATAATCGTGTTTTATCCAAAGAACGGCGTCAGTCCGATTCAGGAGAAGCAGATGGTTACCCAGAAAGGGGACAATACATTTGTGGTCGGCATCACAGGAAACTTTGACGACGCACAGACCGGAGTCAAGCAGCTCTTTGGCGATAAAGAGCTTGCGGACGTCATGGATAAGGCGGGTTTCCAGTTTTCCTCTGCAAATTCCATCAATATCGGAAGGCTTGTGCCGCAGGTGGTATACTATGTATATTCCTATGCACAGCTTTTAAAGGAAGGAAAAGTGGAGAAGGACGAGCAGATAAATGTTGTTGTTCCGACCGGAAACTTCGGAAACATTCTTGCCGCATACTTTGCAAAGAATATGGGCGTTCCCATTGCGAAGCTTATCTGTGCCTCCAATGAGAACAAGGTACTGTATGATTTCTTTGAGACAGGCATTTATGATAGAAACAGGGAGTTTGTACTGACAAGCTCTCCCTCCATGGACATCCTGATTTCAAGTAACCTTGAGCGCCTGATTTACCTTACGGCAGGCGCAGACGCAGACAAAAATGCCGCGTTTATGAAGTCCCTGTCCGAGACAGGCAGGTATGAAATCACCGAAGAGATGAAAGCGAACATGGGCGACTTTTATGGCAATTACGCGTCCGAGCAGGAGACAGCGGCGACCATCAGGTCTTTGTATGAAAGGACAGGATATGTCCTTGATACCCATACGGCTGTGGCAGCCACAGTGTGCAACAAATACAAAAAAGAGACAGGTGACAATCATAAGGTGGTGATTGCGTCGACAGCCAGTCCGTTCAAATTTACCAGAAGCGTCATGAACGCAATTGACGCGAAGTATGACGCAATGGGAGATTTCGCGCTTGTCGATGAGCTTTCAAAGCTTGCGAATGTCAAGGTTCCGGCGGCAATTGAGGAGATTCGTACGGCGCCGGTGCTCCATGACACCGTATGTGATAAGGGGGATATGAAGTCTGTTGTCATGAAGTTTCTTGGAATATAGGAATGATTGTAATGTGACGGAAACTCTTGGTCTGTGAGATGCAGACAGGAGTTTCTGTGTTTCATGGGCAGGGAAAGGCTTTTTCCTGCCCGATAAGGAGGCGGCAAATGAGCTTTGGAATGATATTGGATCTGCTGATTGTGGCGTGCGGCGTTTACATTGTTTACTGGGCCATTCAGATGAAGTCCTCCAACAAGATTCCGGAAATGCTTGTTGGAAAAGGGTTTCCGACTGACCGGGCAAAGGATCCGGAGGGGTTTATAAAATATACGTTTCCCTTTACATTTTTGACAGGGGTGATACTTCTGGCAGCAGGGCTTTTGGGGGCACTTGGAATCTTTCAGCTGTATCCTGCTGCGGACATGGCGCTGCGGGTTGTGACAGTGGCGGTGATTGTCGGATATGGAATACTGCTTATGAATGCACAGAAAAAATATCTGGTTGGAATAACGAAATAAAGGGTATGAGGTGATACATATGGGAAATGCGGTAAAACAGAGAATTGGGGCATTACAGAAACTGCTGGCGCAGGAAAATATAGATTTCTATATTGTGCCGACAGCCGATTACCATAGCTCGGAGTATGTCAGCGATTATTTTAAAATGAGGGCGTTCCTGTCAGGGTTCACCGGTTCGGCAGGCACACTTGTTGTTGGTAATGAGGAAGCCGGACTATGGACGGATGGCAGATATTTTGTACAGGCGGAGAAAGAGCTGGAAGGGTCGGGCATCGTACTGTACCGGATGGAGGAGGAAGGCGTCCCCACAATAAAAGAGTACCTTGGAAAGCAAGTCACGGAGGGTCAGACGATCGGATTTGACGGCAGGGTAGTGAGCGCGTCATTTGGGAAGGAGCTCGAGGAGGCGCTCGCGGATAAAGACGTGAAGTTTGTCTATGACAGGGATGTCGCAGCGCAGCTTTGGAAAGACAGACCGGCGATGCCCATGAGCAGACTGTGGATTGTGCCGGAAGAAAGCTGTGGGATGCGTGTGGAGGAAAAGCTTTCCAGGGTAAGGGAAAGGATGGCGGAGGAAGGCGCGGAGCATCTTCTGATAGCAAAGCTCGACGATATCATGTGGCTCTATAATGTCCGTGCAAATGATGTGGAGCACAATCCGGTGGCACTTTCGTATACCTTTCTTTCCATGGATGCGGCTGTTCTGTTTATTCAGGATGAGGCGCTGACCGAGGAAGTAAAGGCACACTTGGAAAAAAGCGGCGTGTCATGTCAAAAATATACTGATATTTCAGATTATCTGAAGAACTGTGCGATAAAGGGAAAGGTATGGTGTTCCGGCGCAGGCAGTAACTACATGCTCTATAAGCTGGTGCAGAGCCGCGCAGAGCTTGTTGACAAAGAAAATCCGACAGAGCTTCTAAAGGCAGTCAAAAATCCGGTCGAGCTGGAAAACATCAGGAGATGTTACCTTGAGGACAGTGTGGTGCTGACAAAATTTCTGTTCTGGATGAAGGAAAATGCCGGAAAGGTTCCGATGGATGAACTTGGCGTGGCGAAAAAGCTGGATGCAATGCGGGCTGAAATTCCTGGATTCTTGGATTTGTCGTTCGAGACGATAAGTGCTTACAAGGCAAATGCGGCGATGGCGCATTACAGTGCGACAGAGGAGCATTCGGACACCATCGGGGCAGATGGCTTTTATCTGGTTGACTCGGGTGGACAGTATGAGGGCGGAACAACAGATGTGACCAGGACGGTTGCGCTCGGCGCGGTGACAGACGAGATGAAGATGCATTTTACCAAAGTCGCCTGTGCCATGCTGCGGCTGGCAGATACCAGGTTTTTGTCCGGCTGTACTGGGCGGAATCTTGACATAATCGCAAGGGAACCGCTCTGGGAGTGTGCGCTGGATTACAAACATGGCACTGGCCATGGCATAGGGTATATCCTGAATGTCCATGAAGGACCGCATAGGCTGAGCTGGCAGTATAAGCCTGAGAAAAAAGAAGCCGTCCTTGAGGAGGGCATGATTGTTTCCGACGAGCCGGGCATGTATGTGCAGGACAGCCACGGCATCCGCACGGAGAATATTGTCGAGATTGTAAAAGAGAGCAAAAATGTGTATGGACAGTTTATGGGATTTCGCCATCTGACATACGTACCCATTGACCTTGATGCCATAGATATCCAGTACATGGAGCCGTCCGACATCAGAAAACTGAATGCCTACCACAGACAGGTATTCGAGAAACTTGCGCCGTATTTTGAGGGGGAGGAGCTGGAAAAGCTGAATTATGCCACGCGCGCCGTATGATGGATTGGAAAATTCTGGAACATAAGCGTAAGTTAACAAAAAAGTCTTGTTTTTTAAAGAAGTTTATGCATATTTTATTGACTTTTAGCTAAGGTTTTGAGATAATTTATCTATTGAGGGAAGTATCCCTTATCCCTACACTCATAACCGTTATCAGATAGGAAATTATGGTTCGTAACGGTTTGAATAAAATTATAATATATTAAGGAGGATCTTATATGTCAACTAAAGCGTATTATCCCATTTCCGAAATCGGAGCTGGAAAGGTAGGATTTTCTAAGACACGTTCTATCATCGAGGCTGCTTTTTACGGAAATAACGTAGTAAAGGTAAATACTTTGAAGGAAGCGTATGAGTTAGCAAAGAACTCACCGGGTACTATCGTTACGGATATGAAAATTAAGGACGGCGAAACGTTTGGTCTGGAGAAGGACGCAAGAGTGCTTTTATTTAATGACGGCGCTGTAACAGGACGCTATGCAGCAGCACGCCGTATCAAGGGCGAGCCGGGCGTTGACGAGGCAAAGCTTGACAAGGTTGTCATGGATGCGGTGTACGAGACACGCTGGAAGACAATGTATCATGCGGAGTGCTTCGTTGGTCTTGACCCTGAGTTTATGGTAAAGGCACATCTCCTGATTCCGGAAGGAGAGGAGAACCTTCTTTACAACTGGATGATTAATTTCCAGTATATGTCTGATGAGTATGTAAAAATGTACAAGACTTCCAAGCCTGTCGGTGACGGAAATGAGCCAGATATCTATATCTTCTCAGATCCCCAGTGGGCACCGCATGAGGCGCCGGATGTTGACTACAGCTGCCTGAGCGATCCTCTGACACTCTGCTATTTTGATACCAACCAGAACTGTGCAGCCATTCTTGGCATGAAGTATTTCGGAGAGCACAAGAAAGGCACGCTTACAATGGCGTGGGCGCTCGCAAACAGAAATGGCTATGCATCATGCCACGGTGGACAGAAGGAGTACTCGCTTGAAGGTGGAAAGAAATTTGTGGCATCTGTATATGGATTGTCAGGATCAGGTAAGTCTACTCTGACACACGCGAAGCATGGCGGAAAGTATGACGCATTTGGCGGCATTAAGGTGCTCCATGATGATGCATTCATTATCAATACGGATACCTGTGCATCCATCGCACTCGAGCCTACATATTTTGACAAGACAGCGGACTATCCGACAGGATGTCCTGACAATGAGTATCTGTTGTCCGCACAGAACTGTTCTGCGACAATTGACGAGGATGGAAAGATTCAGCTGGTAACAGAGGATATCAGAAATGGTAACGGACGTGCAATCAAGTCAAAACTGTGGTCGCCAAACCGCGTTGACAAGATTGATGCTCCTGTAAATGCAATCTTCTGGATTATGAAGGATCCTACCATCCCGCCTGTAGTGAAGCTCAAAGGTGCAGCACTTGCATCTGTTATGGGTGCGACACTCGCTACAAAGACATCCACGGCAGAGCGTGTTGCGGCAGGTACAGACTTGAATGCACTTAGAATCGTTCCTTATGCAAATCCGTTCCGGACATATCCGCTTGTAAATGACTATGAGAAGTTCAAGAAGCTGGTTGAGGAGAAGGATGTAGCATGCTATATCGTAAATACAGGTGACTTCATGGGAACAAAGGTTAAGCCGGCTGACACATTGGGCATCCTTGAGACAATCGTGGAAGGAAAGGCTAACTTTGAGAAGTGGGGCAACTTTGACGATATCGAGATTATGTATGACTGGTCAGGAAAGACAAGTGATGCGTTCAAGCCTGATATGAACAATGCTGAGTATGTTGCAGCGTTGAAGTCAGCTATGCAGAACCGTGTAGACGCTGTTGAAGGCTTCGCGACGAAGAAGGAAGGCTATGATAAGCTTCCGGATGAGGCGCTTGCGGCATTAAAGAAGCTGGTTGAACAGTGCTAATCACTGGTTGAAAACTTGAGGGCACATAAAAATGTGCCCTTTTTATGCGTAGCCCCATGCACAATGCGTATAATGCACGCATGGAAGTATGCAGTATAAAATTATTAAAATACAAAAAAGACTGGGAGGAATATTATGCCAAGAATGATTATTAGAGAATCCTCAGATTCAAAGAAACCGATTAAATACCTGATAAGCGATTCAGAAGGCATTATCATGGATTACCTGTGGAAAGAGAAGGAAGGAAAACTTTTCAGGGAAATTATGGAATACTTGAATGTGGAATGCCAGAAACCGTGGAAGAAACAGACGGTCAATACCTTTATCAACAGACTGACCAACAAAGGGCTTGTTGTTTCGGAAAACTGTGGCGGTAATAAAAAGTATTCTCCGGCACTCAATTACACAGAGTACAAGCAGGGAGAGGCAAAGAACTTCCTGGATGTGTTCTATAGCGGCTCCGTATACACATTCTTGTCAACGCTGTCAGGCGGACAGAAGATTGACAGTAATACCGCAGATGAATTGAGAAAGTTTTTAGAGGAAAAGTAAAAAAATGCCGCTTTTGGTAACAATGTCGCTATTTGGCAGCCTGGGGACATTGATTTATGTTATTTTGCTGCCGATTACAAGAAAGTATTTCCCTGTGACATGGAGACGGAATTATCTGATATGTGTGGCACTTGAATATCTGATACCGTTTCCATATTTCAGTGTAGAATACAGGGAAATTTTAAGGACCGTATTTCCGGAATTTTTACCGCATAAAGCTGTGAAGTCATTGGTATACACAGATGACACCGTGGATATTATCCAGATAGGGGCTGGTCATGTGGCGGTTTCCAATTCTGCTGTCTATATCTTTGCAGCGATTGTGATTTTCATTGGACTGATCTTGTATGGGTTTCAAATTTACAGGTATATGGTGGTGCGCTATTATATTCGCTACAGTGTCAATGAAGTCGAGGATCAAAAGATTACCAGAGTCATTCATGATTGTGTTGCTGACTTTAAAATGACAGAGCGTGTGCGGGTTTACAGGTGTAAGTTTATGGACAGCCCATTTACAATCGGTATTATCCGTCCGATTGTCGTACTGCCGGATGATGAGTGGTCGGAGTCGGATTTGGCGCTTGCCATGAAACATGAGCTGACGCATATCAGACATCGGGATAACCTGATTAAGATGCTGGTGTTCGGCGTGATTGCACTGAATTTCTACAATCCGTTTGCTTACTTCGTGTTGCTGGAGTGGAATAATGTCGCGGAGCAGGCATGTGACAGGGAGGTAGTTATGGGACTGACAGAAGATGAAGCACATTAGTATGGCATGCTGATTATCAGAATTGCGGAGGAACGAGAAGACGATGATAATTCTCCTGTTATGGGATTCAATCTACAAAGAAAATTAATGAAAGCGAGGATGTATCAGATGAAATACGGAATCAAAAAGGAATGTCTGGCAAGAAAGGTGCTGGGCGCGTGTCTTATGGGAGTAGTGTTAATCTCCTCATCCATGTCAGTACTTGCATATAGTCCGAAAAATGTTATGGTTACAGATGAAATAGCTGATAAGCTTATTTTCTGTGAGGATGGTGCTGCATCTTGGAGTGGCGCGTATAGCGAAATGGATGTGAGTGAGACTGTTGAATGGATATTTACGAGTGATGATGGTACAATTGTTGAGGCGGTAGATGAAAATGATATAGATGCTGAGACATATGTTTTTTGCAATCATGACTATGTGTCAGGTGAGTTGGCAAAACATTTTAGTTATAGTGATGGCAGTTGCAAGATAGAGTATTATAGTGCACAGAGATGTAGTAAATGTGTGCATTACATAGTTGGAGATTTGAGGAGTGTTGCTACATTTACAGTATGCATTCATTAAAATAATAAATACATATACTATAAAAACGCCTGCTTGTCAGGCGTTTTTTTCATGTGTTATAATTGCTATGCGATAAGAAACCATAGTTCAGCGTATAAGCAACATTCAAAAACCCCATATGGTTTCCAGGTATTAATAAAATCTTAAACATTTA
The DNA here is from genome assembly GCA_949066965.1 of uncultured Lachnospiraceae bacterium. GTDB lineage: Bacteria > Bacillota > Clostridia > Lachnospirales > Lachnospiraceae > COE1. The sequence continues at coordinate 181,669 of CARTDA010000003.1, read as the reverse complement.
CCCAATTGGAACTTAAAAAAATAAGGACTATACTATACTTGTTAAAAACGAACCGGGGAGAGAAAAATAATGTATAACGTACTGGTATGTGATGATGAGAAGGATATTGTGGCGGCATTAAAGATATACCTGACCGCCGAGGGATATCAGGTATATGAAGCTTTCAACGGAAAGGAGGCTTTGGAGGTGCTTTCCAGAGAAGAAATCCATCTGGTGCTTATGGACATCATGATGCCTGTGATGGATGGAATCACGGCGATGGTAAAGCTCCGTGAAAACAGCAATGTGCCTGTTATCATGCTGACGGCAAAGAGCGAGGACACTGACAAGGTGCTCGGGCTCAATATTGGCGCGGACGACTATGTGACGAAGCCATTTAATCCGGTGGAGGTACAGGCACGAGTGAAATCCCAGCTAAGACGTTATATGCAGCTTGGCGGAGGTATTGTTTCGAGGGAAAGTGAACTGCTCTCTGTAGGAGGCATTGAACTGGATGACCGCACGAAGGAGGTGACGCTGGATGGGGAGAAGGTGGCATTGACACCAACAGAGTACAATATTCTAAAGCTCCTTATGGAAAATATCGGAAAAGTATATTCCCCATCACAGATTTATAGCGTTGTGTGGAATGACAGCCCATTTGGGACAGAGAATACAGTGGCTGTCCACATCCGGCACCTGCGGGAAAAGCTGGAATATAATCCGGCGGAGCCGCGATACCTAAAGTCTGTCTGGGGCAGGGGATATAAGCTCGAACAATAAGAGCACAATCAATGAGAATGAAGGGTAGATGTTTCAGATGAAGAGATTAAGAGAATCAGTGATAGCGAAATTGACGGCATGGGTGCTTTGCATCGTGTCTGTTATGGGGAGTGTGGTGCTGGGCATTTTGGTGATAATAGGGGTGAATGAAGACCTGTTTTACAAGACACGCGATGAGATGCTGAAGAATGTGTATGAGAGTGTGAATGCGCAATTTGCACTACAGGCGGTAAAGAGCATTGGAAACAGTCTGGAATCCCAAAAGCTCAGGGATCAGGGATTTCAGTATGGTATCATCAAATCGGACAGCCTCAAAGGAGTGAATTTTCATGACAAACTTTCCTATCTGGAGACAAACATGACGGAGGAGGAGCTGAAATCCGTTGATGTCAATCAGTTTTATATCAATCAGATTGTGAGGAACGACAAACATTCCTACATGACGTCATGGTGGGGATATTATGGGGATTATGATGATATCTCCGCGCTGGATGCTTCCGGCAGCAATTTTGTCGAGGAGTACGCGACAGGCTGGCGCCATTTGTATGCGGACAGGATATGCTATGATGTGACGAAAGGAATTCTGTATTATCGTGCCGAGGGCAATTACTATCCCGTGCAGAATGTGTCGCTGCGGTACAATGGCGGCAATGGGCAGGTTGTTTATAATTACAATTATGATTTTGGTGGGAATGTTTACAAGTTAAACTTTAAGAGTATAAGCGAAGGAACCATTTGGGAAGAAGAGCCAGAGAATTTCGGGGAGACACTACAGGACAAAAATGCATCGGCTGAACTGGTACAAGAACAAGAGATGCTGGAAAATGCCGAGATTCCAGAGGAGACACCGCAGGACAAAAATGCATCGGGCATTGATACAGGAAAGATTGAGCGGATTCTCGATGGGGCAGACGGCCCGGGCAGCACGGTAAATTTCGCGGAATTAAATGATACGGAATTCAATTATACCAACTGGGGAATGCTGTTGCTCGATAATATCAGGATGATAGACAGCAGTGAGCTTACACTGATTGAGTCGGAAAATTATTCGGAGGAGTACTTTATCAGCCAGCCAGGTTATTATCTCAATGAGAATTTTACGCTTGTTGTGTCAGAAGAGCTTCAGACAGACAATTACTGGGTTGTATCAGTCGTGCCAGGGTCTGCCCCGGAAAATCTTCCAAACAATAAATATACGGATCAGGCATTACTGGTCAACATGTGTTATGACATTATGGACAGAAATGTCTTTCAGGGGCTCGGATTCAGTCTGGCTGTGATGGTCGTGTCGTTCTGCTTTCTTGTGTATGCTGCGGGACATCGCAGGGGCTCGGAGGGAATTGTGCTCACATGGTTTGACCGGATTCCGGTTGATGTGCTGAGCGTGTGCACATGCGTGGCAGAATACACTATGCTTGGGGTGTTTTTCTATATCATCAGAGAATCAAATATAGATGAATCAATCTATGCCTGTATCTGGCTGTTTGGCATTGTGGGAATCGTCATGACGATTTTAGGGATAGGATATGTACTGAGTCTGTGTGCGAGGATAAAGGCAGGAAAATGGTGGAGAAACAGTTTTTGCTACAGGGTATATAGCAGGATTCGCGATATGGTTGTCTGCGTTTTCAGGAATATTGGTCTGCTCTGGAAAATAGTCTTCGTTATCGGTGCGGTTTCTTTTATTGAATTCTGCGTCCTGGTTGGATTTTATGACCGCGGAGGGATTCTGCTGCTGTGGCTGCTGGAAAAACTGGTTTTATGCGCGGTCATATTTTCACTGGCTGTCCAGATGTATGAACTGCAAAAGGCAAGCCGTCATATGGCAGAGGGGAACCTTTCCTATAAGATTAATGTGGATAAAATGTTCTGGGAGTGCAGGAAGCATGGCGAAAATCTGAATAAAATAGGGGAAGGCATGGCTAAGGCGGTCGACGAGCGCATGAAGAGCGAGCGATTCAAGACAGAGCTGATAACAAATGTGTCGCATGACATCAAAACGCCGCTAACATCCATCATAAACTATGTGGATTTGCTGGGAAAAGAGGAGCTGCACAACGAAAAGGCTTCCGAGTACCTTGAGGTGCTTGACAGGCAGTCGTCGAAGCTAAAGAAGCTGATAGAGGACTTGGTCGAAGCGTCAAAGGCGTCCACCGGGAGCCTGTCCGTGAACAGCCAGCAGATGGATGTCGGTGTCTTTGTGACACAGACAGTGGGAGAATTCGAGGAGAAGCTTTCACTTGCGGGACTGGAACTGATTGTTAGTAAGACAGAGGATACGGTTTACATCATGGCAGATGGCAGACATCTCTGGCGTGTCATTGATAACCTGATGAGCAATATCTGTAAATATGCACAGACCGGTTCCAGGGTGTATGTCAATATGGAAGTCACGGATAAGACGGTGTGTATAACATTTCGGAATATTTCGAAATATCCCTTGAACATCAGTGGAGACGAGCTGATGGAACGCTTTGTGAGGGGGGATAAGTCGCGCAATACGGAGGGACATGGACTTGGGCTGTCCATAGCGCAAAGCCTGATGAAACTGATAGACGGAGATATGTGTATTGTTGTCGATGGAGACTTGTTCAAGGTAGTGCTTACATTCAACCGCTACCTGCCTGATGTGCAGGAGCGAATGAATGTGGAAAAGGAATAAATTTTTATATTTTATTAAAATTGTGCAGACATTGACAGAAATAGTCGGAATTTGTTATAATAAATTTGGCTTTGCCATCAGATACGAAAATACCGGATTATGGAAAAGGATGTTTGCAATGCGAAAAAGATTTGGCGTGAAAAAAAATATATTGATATGCCTGATGACAGGCATATTGGCTGGCGGCATGGGAGGACATTCCTATGCCGCCGAAGTCGTTGACACACAGATATTGGAGGGAAGTACAAAATATGCCGCCGAGGCGGCTGTGTCAGGGATTGCACAGATACCAGTGTCGCAAAATGTAAGCTGCACGGTGGAAAAAAACGGAACGGTTACATACAAGGCTGTGCTGAATGGCGGAATGCCCGTCTCCGATGACGGGATGCTGCATCTGTTTGCACTGGCTCCGTATGAGTATGAACTTTCGGCTGATACAGAGATAATTGCATCCAACGTTTGGGAAGGATTGGAAACGATGCCGGAATTTACTTTTCCTGTAAATTTCAGACAGGAAAACACGAGGCTGTACTCAAAATTTGCCATCGGAATCAAAAGCGGCGGCGTATTGCAGATGATAACGGAGCCGACATATATCACCAATCCAGAAGCGCTCGCATGGAATACGCTGATGCGCTATCCGAGGACCAAGAAGTCCACGCAGGGAGAGGAATTTAACAATGTCTTTCTCGATGGCACATATGGTCCTGAGATTGGCTGGGTATTTAAGACACTGCAGGTATTGAACACAGGGGACTGCGAGGCGCTGACCCATCCGATGTCGAGGGCTGATGCGCGAAAGTTAGACACCAGCAGGATAAAAAAGCCGATGTACTATATGTTTAATGCTTCAGACGAGGAAGGGGTCAGGGCGCTTGTCGCCAACATGGAATATTATGTGGCAAACTCGAAAGGCGGGGAGAACTGGATTATCGGAAATGAAGTGAATACCCGCACGTGGAACTATATGGCATGGACGGACTGGGATACCTACATCAGGGAATATACGCAGGCGTTCCGCGTGATGTACAATGCAATTATGAGTACAAATGCAAATGCAAGGGTGTATGTCTGTATTGACCAGATATGGGACAGAAACCTGACGCCTTCCAGCAAAGACTATTACCAGTATATGGACGGAAAGGATTTTCTGGAAAAATTCAACACACTTATCAGGCAAAGCGGTAATATAAATTGGGGACTGGCGCAGCACCCATACACGAATCCTATGGGATATGCCAAGTTCTGGGATATGTCGGGGCACAAAAAGGGGGAGGCATATGCCGCCGAAGTCGCATCAGGGCAGGTTGTCACGTTTCAGAATCTGTCAGTGATGACGGATTTTATGCAGAAGCCGGAAATGCTCGACACGGAAGGGAATGTAAGGCATATCATTCTCAGCGAGATTGGTCTTTCCAATGCGCAGGGAAGCGAAATCCAGGCGGCAGCGATGTGTGCGTCGTATGCGGCGGTGGTGGACAATCCGCTGATTGATGAGATGATGTACCTTCTGGTGTACAGTGATCCGGGAATGGATACGAGACTGGATTCTTTTGCGCAGAAGGTATATGACGAGATGGATGGCGAAAATTCCAAGCTGTACCTGGACTGGGCGAAATCCGTTATTGGAATCAATGACTGGTCTGAGATTATTTGGTAGCCGGGGGATTCGATATGGATGATAAGTTGGAGATAAACGTTCAGGATGGAAAAACAAAATTCCTTCTTTTGAAGCATTATAATACGCTTTTGTTTACAGAGGAAAAAAAGCAGCAGGTTGCGCGGAATAATCCGGAAACGGAGGTCTGTCTGCACGGCTTCCGGCTGTCTGATATGGTCGGCGTGTTTGAGCCGTTTCTTGACTATATCAGAAATGGGCTGAATGGGATTTCGGAGGAAGCGTTTGACCGGATGCTGGATGAATGCGGTGTATACAGCCTGCATAAATCCGTGTTCAGGAGCTTTCTTGAGACTGGCGTGTGCGCGCGCAGCGAGCCGCTCCTGATTGACGAGGTTGCCTTTGAGCAGGACAAGATTGCATCGGCGGTGGTAAACCTTGTATCCCATATTGTAAAGGATGGGCATGTGGTATTTTTACTGAATGATATACAGTATGCCGGCGGTTCATCGTTCCACTTCATACACAACCTGCTCGAGGATGAAAATTGTAACAATATTTCCGTTGTTGCGGCTTACAATGAGGCAAAAGTACCGCTTCCGCACATTCAGCCACTCTGGACGAAGTTTTATGGCTATATTTTTGAAAAGCATCTGGTGACGGAAATAAATTGCGGGACATTGGAAAATCAAAGAAGTACTTTGAATGATTTTGTCTTTATCACAGACCGGATTGGCGTGTATATTGCAAAAATAAACAATCTCTTATTTTGCCTTGACTTTTCACAGGCAAAATATTATCTGGAAATCATATATAAGATGATAACTGTCGAGGAGATTGAGATAGACTGGAACCATAAGTGTGAGATTGTGATGCTTTACACGCTTGTATCCATTTACACGCAGGATTTTTCGCAGGCGCTGTTATTGTGCGAGAAGCTGAAGGAGCTTAGAAACCAGACATGTGACCAAAAGTTGGACTGCGCGTATTACTATTTTATGGGTATGGCCCATATGTATAATGGGAAGCTGGACGAGGCGGACAGATACGCAGGAAAGTTTCTTGAGATTGCAGAAGCACGCAGCTCCGATTATGGTATTTTTATTGCAAAGCTTCTGGGTGTTATGGTAAAGATGTCGGGATGGCACAACATTTTTTTCTGCGCGAGTGATATTGCTGTGGATGAGGATGTTATCCGTATGGCGGAGAACTATCATTTTTGGAATCATCTGGCGCATATATATGCCTATGCTTATGACAATGCACCTGCACTTTTTTCGGATGCGGATAAGGTGGAGGAAAGACTGGTATACTTTAACAAAGGCATTTCCATTATGAAGAGACTCGGAAATGAGTACTTCATGATGGAAGCATACAGAAATAATATAATGATAGCATCCACAAACGGATTTTTTAAGACGGCAAATTATTACTATGATAAATGCCATGAGCTTGTGCGGGGCAGGAATGCCTACGAGGAAGCGATGATATACAACGGGGTCGGTTATATTTCGTCTGCAATGGAACAGTATGACAGGGCGCTTCACTGCTATAATAAGGCACTCACTAGTTTTTTGCAGATGGAAAAGATTGATTTTGTCGGCGAGACGCTCTACAATATGGCGATAAATTGTATTATGGCGCAGGACTATCTCAATGCGTATGAGTATCTTGAGTTATCGTTCCGGATTGTGAAAGAAACGAAGATGAACAGTCTGCGGGTCTGCAATATATCAAAGCTCGCCGGGCTTTTGGCGCTGTGCAGCTATTATAATGGGAACCAGCTTAAATGTGCGATTTATATTGAGAAGACAAGGCTGTTTTTGGAACATTTAATTGACAAGCAGGAAGATGAGGAAGAAGAGACCACAATTATTCATGACTACACGATGTGTAAGGACGATCTCTTTATTTACTATTTTATATATGGGCTGCAGCTTGCCAGCAGGAAGGAGTATGACGAGGCGTTAAGGAACTTTCAGCTGGCAGAGGGATGCCTTGACGAATCCGCAGGAAACCAGTTTTATATATATGGGCAGTATATGGCGGAATTTGCAAGCCTGTACCGCATTCTTGGCAGGGAGAACGAAGCAGTACAATGCCTGAATGCGGCAATAGGATTTTATGATTTTCAGGGCTGTAAGGGGAAAGTGGCTGAGCTGAAAGCAGAGCTGGTAAAAAAATCCTGTCTGATAAAGGAGCGCAGCCTGAATCTGTTACAAGGACTGCGGCACGAGATTGACGAGGTGCTGCGTCATGCGTCTGTGTTTAAGGAAAATCAGGAACAGCAGAAGCGCATGAATTTTTTGTCAGCATGGCAGAAAATGGTTGAGATCGGCGGAAAAAGTAAAAAGGAACTGATTCATCCTTCTGTAAATGCGTTCATACATAATTTCAATATTGACAGGCTGATGCTGGTGAAATACGACGGAAATGAATCGGTGGAGCTTTACAATAATACCGGATATGCATTTGAGAATGAGAGACGCAGCAGGATAGAAGGCTTTTTCCACAGGAACAGGCTTGGCTTCGCGACATCTAAGATGAACAATAATTATAGGGATTACCTGGATATCATATCGCTTTTTGACAAGAAGAAGGTCTGCTCCATCATTGGTCTGCCATTTTATTATAATGATTCCCTGAAAGCTATTATGGTAGCTTATATCACAATGAAGGACAACTGGCATTCACCGACCAACAGATACTTGCTTGATGAGAGTGATTATGCTGTTTTTGAATTCCTGATCAGGCAGCTGCTCAACTCGATTGACATGCTTGAGGCAAATGAAAAAATTCAGCAGATGAATGACAAATTAAACCACCTGGCAGTGACCGATAAGCTTACCGGGCTGTATAACAGAGAAGGATTTTACGGAAATATTACTGGTATCATTGGGCGTAGCAAAGGCAAGGCAAAACCCATTACAATCATGTATATTGACCTGGACAATTTTAAATTCTATAATGATACGTTCGGACATGGAGTGGGTGACATCATTCTGACAGGTATGTCACAAATTTTTTGCAAAGAAACCGGAGAGAACGGTTTTGTGACCAGGTATGGCGGTGACGAATTTTTGATTACTGTTTACACAGATGATTTGTTGTGTGTCGAGCAGCTTGCAAAGAACATTTACAGCGATATTGAACAGGCAGGTGGCTTTACGGGGATGATATGGGCAAAGCTTGGAAAACGTGTTGAAATTCCGGAAGAACACCGGATATCCTGCTCCATAGGCATCAGCAGCAGGAAACTGCTAGGCTCGGAGGAGGAGCTTGAAAACATGGTGAAAGAGGCGGATAAGGTGCTCTATGACGTGAAGAAATCAGGGAAAGCAGCATATAAATTCTATGCGACAGGTTGTTGAAAAATCTATATGTATAGTCACAAAGCGGCATGGTTCCTTATGCGTCTGTGTGCATTACTTCATGCCGGGCGCTCAGTCTTTTCTGACTGTCAGTATAAAATAGCAAAAATTTACTGTAAAATATTAGTAAAGATGCAATAGGATTAGTGGTTGATATTTTGATAGTGATGGGGTATACTATAGTTAATCTGAAATGTGCGATAACTCTTGTCATTTTGAACCTACATCACTTTAAACGGGATTCCTACATTGTCTGATTAATGTCATGCCCCCCAGTATGGCCAGGGGAAGACAGCGAGAAAGATTGCGGTTGCCCACCTAGCATCAGCTAGGAGTCAAAATACAAGAGCCGGCGTTTCGGGGAAAACAAATGAGGAAAAGCAGCCTTAGCGGGCTGCTTTTGTAATGTGGCATAAAAGACGCTTAAGGAGGAAGCTGTTATTTTTTATGTGAAGGGGTTTTCCAAAAAGGTTTTGGTCGTCATTTTATGGATAGTCCTGGCGCTTGGCATTTACAAGTGCAGTGTGAATCAGACAGAAAACAGGGGGGCTGGGGAAGAGAAAACAGAGGACTATGGACAGGAGGACGAGAACGACAAGAAGGAAGAAGCGGCCGATATGGTGTGTCTTCCATTTGACGAAAATGTTAGAATCCTGATTATGAACCGGGGATACCGTGGAATCTACCATACGGAGCTTCATATTGCATGCAGTGAGGGAATGCTTGTGGATGACAACGGAACGGTTTCTGAATATGCACCCGGCGCGGAATATGTCCTGAATGGCAATGCGTTCCATGACAGTTCCATGATATGCTTGAAGGGAAAAAATAACGGAAAACTGCAAATCAGGAATCTTGAGCGGAACTGTCCGGCACAGTACAGGGGAACATTGGAATGCCATGCTGCGGGAGACAGAATCGTTGTTGTAAATGAGCTTCCTGTTGAGGAATATTTGTACGGCGTGGTACCGAGCGAGATGCCGCCGTCCTATCCGGAGGAGGCATTGAAGGCACAGGCAGTCTGTGCAAGGACATATACATATTTTCACAAGCAGAAGTATGCATATCCGGACTGGAAAGCGCATATGGACGACAGCACTGCATTCCAGGTGTATGGGAACTGTGACGAGTCCCCGGATGCGAACAGGGCGGTGGATGCGACAAAGAATCAGGTATTGACATATAAAGAGGAAATTGTGGAAAGCTTTTATTATTCGACTTCGGGCGGGTATAATGGGGGCGCGGGCGTATGGATGAATACGGTGCCTGGGGAGGACAGCTACCTGACCGAGACAGGAAATGAACTCTATGCATCAAACAGTGAGGAGGGGGAGCTGGCATATAAGCAGTACATTGATAACGGTAATGCAGAGGATGTGGAGTATGGCGAGGCATGGTACCGCTGGAATTATGACAAGGTGCTGGATGCATCTGCCGCGAAAAAGATGTTTCAGAAACTTTATAGCCTGTCACTTGCGCAGCCGCATGCAGTCAGGATTCGTTCCAGGCTTCTTTCGTCTGATAAAATATTGGAGGAGAAGGCAGTCCGGGACATCCGGATTTTAGGGCGCAGAAAAAGTGGGCTGGTGACAGGAATAATAATTGATACGGAGAATTTCCGGGTGAGTGTCATGTCGCAGCATGCGATAAGGCAGGCACTGGGCTGTGACGATGATGTAATATACAGGAAGGACGGCAGTGCCTACACAATGGGCGACCTTCTTCCGAGTGCATATTTTTATATTGAAAAAAGCTATGATAATAATGGAGAAAGCGGGGATAATTTAAAGCAGATAACAATACATGGGGCAGGATTTGGGCATGGATGCGGCATGTCACAGAATGGGGCAAAGGCATTGGCTGAGAAAGGATTAACAGCTGACCGGATTCTGGCATATTATTATAAAGGAAGCATAAGGGCTGCCGGTGCGATTGACAGGACAGCCAGATGATTGGGAAGGGGCAGTCCCGGATGTCAATAATTTCAAGGTTATACAGGATGCAAAAGGAAATACGCGGAGCGTTTAATGAGGCTGAGGTGGGAACCTACGCCTCCGGCGCCGCGTTCTTTTTGTTCCTGTCAGTGATTCCGATGGTCATGATTGTCAGTGGCATTCTGCCGCATAACATCTTTGGCAACAAGGAAATGGTCAATATTTCGCAGGCAGTCATTCCAGAGAAAATATATCTTTTCCTGATGAGCATTGTAGACAGTTACCATGGAAACCAGCTGACGCTGCTGTCAATTTCGGCTTTTGTGGTAATCTGGTCAGCTTCCAAGGGAGTTTTGGCGCTGATTAGGGGACTTAACCATATCTACGAGGTGGAGGAGACGAGAGGATATATTCTTTTGCGGTTGAAGGCAGCCTTTTACACCATTTTTTTACTGCTTGCGATATTGCTGTCGGCAGGTGTCCTTGTTTTTGGAAACACGCTGGCGAAATGGCTGATTCCTGACAGCGGTACGCTGGCGAACCTATGGCGGTTCTTCGGCGGGATACGCCATATATTTGTCGCCGGAATGATTTCGGTGGTATTCTGTACCATGTATAGCCTGCTGCCAAACAATGCGCTCCCATGGAAAGAGCATTATCCCGGGGCGGTGGTCACTTCGGTGTTCTGGACACTGTACTCGTTTGGTTTTTCTGTCTACATTGATTATTTTGGCGGATTTTCCATGTACGGCAGCCTGACGAGTATCGTGATTGTGATGATTTGGCTGTATTTTTGTATGTACATTTTTTTTTGTGGCGCACTTGTCAATAAGTGGATTGCGGATGGATATGTGGATGATTATCTTTCAGATGTCTTGTAAATTTTTCCATGGGATGGTATACTATTACTGTAAATCAATTTACGATGGATGAAGAAAGGTGATAGGGGCATGGCAGCTTTATGGAAAGATGAATACAAGGTTGGGATTGACAAAATTGATGAACAGCACCGTCAGCTGTTTGACAAGATTGAGCATTTGCTGGAAATTGCCAAGAGTGGTGACAGGAAGAGCAACAGACAGGAATGCATGGACACGATTGATTTTCTTGTGGATTACACAAAATTTCATTTTGACTCGGAGCAGGCGCTTCAGAGAGAGAAGAAATATGTGAGCTATGACCAGCATGTCAAGATTCATGAAGACTTTAAAAATACGGTTCAGGTATACAAGGAACTTCTTGGAAAGGATTTTTCCACGAAAAATTTAAAAAGTTTTATTGGTTCCATGCTTGCATGGCTTGTCAATCATGTCTGTATCTGTGACAGAAAGATATTGAAGAATATACCACTGCAAAACCTGGAATCGTTTGTTGACACAGAAAGCTTTATCAAAAGTGTTGCACATAAGCTTCTGACCGAAATGTATGATATTCCAATTTTAGACGTAAAGAGCTGTATTTATAAGGGTGATGTGGATGGTGCCGTGATTGTCAGGACAATTGCAGAGGGGGGAAACAGACATCTGTTTCTGTACGGAATGTCAGACAAACTTGTCGATGTTCTGTACAATAAGATTAGCGGCATGAAGCTTCCGAATATTGATTTTATGGATGATATTGAGCGTTCTGCCCTTATGGAAATTGGAAACATCATATCTACATATGCCATGAGCGCCATAGAGGATAAGGCACAAAATGGCGTACAGTTTCAGAGTGATTTGTATGTCCATGAGTACAATGCCACAGATTATAATATTACCAACAGCATGATTCTCGAAATCATGACAGATTATGGGAAGATGGAGATTTTGTATACACGGCTGAAATAGTTAGATAAATATACCGGCATTTTTATTTTTGGGCTTGACATTTTGCGGATGATAACATATTATAAATTTTAATAATATTACTTATCATGCAAATGCAATGAAGGTGCAAAGTAGAGTCACATTTTCTGCCAGAGAACGGAGGTCACCGGCTGAAAGCCTCCCCAGTTCAGATGTGATGTTGAATTTCCCACCGGAGCAGCTTTTTTGAAGTTTGGCTGTCTTTCATTGAGGGAGACTGGCTGATATGGTAGAAAAAGACGGAGTGACACGTTACGTCTGTTGAGCGTCTGTTACGTATATGAACATGGATATACAAGACAGGAACATGGGTGGTACCGCGGTTTATTCGTCCCTTGCAGGAGTTTTTCCTGTGAGGGATTTTTTATGCACACGGGCGTCTAAAGGAAATATGTCAGCAAAAGCTGCAATAGAAATTTTGTAAAGTAAAGGAGAACAGGGATGAAAGAGAAGTTGGAGCAGATTAAGGCGGAGGCAATCCGTCAGATTAATGAGAGTGAAGCGCTGGATAAGTTAAATGACGTGCGTGTCAGTTTTTTGGGAAAAAAGGGTGAGCTTACAGCTGTTTTAAAGGGTATGAAGGATGTGGCGCCTGAGGACAGACCGAAGGTAGGGCAGCTTGTCAACGAGGCGCGGGAGGAAATCGAACGGATTCTGGACGAGGCGCGGACAAATATGGAAAGAAAGCTTCGCGAGGCAAAGATGAAAGCGGAAGTGATTGACGTGACACTTCCGGCTCAAAGAAACAAGGTGGGACATCGTCATCCGAACACTATTGCCCTTGAGGAGGTCGAGAGAATTTTTACCGGCATGGGGTATGAGGTTGTAGAGGGACCGGAGATAGAAAAGGACTATTATAACTTTGAGGCGCTGAATATTCCGGCTGACCATCCCGCGAAGGACGAGCAGGATACATTTTACATTAACAGTGATATCCTTCTCAGGACACAGACTTCAGGGGTACAGGTTCACGAGATGGAGAAAGGGAAGCTCCCCATCAGGATGATTGCGCCAGGGCGCGTATTCCGTTCGGACGAGGTGGACGCGACACACTCTCCTTCCTTCCACCAGATTGAAGGGCTTGTCATCGATAAAAATATTACATTTGCGGACTTAAAGGGAACGCTTGCCGAGTTTGCGCGCGAGTTGTTCGGTGAGGAAACAAAGGTGAAATTCAGGCCGCACCATTTCCCATTTACAGAGCCGTCTGCCGAGATGGATGTATCGTGCTTTAAGTGTGGCGGAAGCGGCTGCCGGTTCTGCAAGGGCGAGGGATGGATAGAAATTTTAGGGTGCGGCATGGTGCATCCTAACGTGTTGAAAATGAGCAATATTGACCCGGATGCTTATACAGGTTTTGCGTTTGGCGTGGGTCTCGAGAGAATTGCCCTGTTGAAGTATGAGATTGATGACATGAGACTACTGTATGAAAATGATATCAGATTCCTGAAGCAGTTTTAGGAGCTGTTCCGGAATGATTTAAGACAAAATATAGAATAAATGCTTGGATGTTGTGGATAAAGAAGATTGGAATGGAGGATTACTATGAATACATCATTATCGTGGATTAGGGCATATGTCCCTGAGCTTGCATGTGCGGACAAAGAATACTGTGATGCAATGACACTCTCAGGGACAAAGGTAGAAGGATTTGAACGGCTGGACAAGAATCTTGAAAAGATTGTTGTCGGGCATATTGAAAAGATTGAGCGTCATCCGGACGCCGATAAGCTGATTGTCTGTCAGGTCAATGTCGGAACGGAGACCGTACAGATTGTAACCGGGGCACAGAATCTGAAGGAGGGGGATTATGTTCCCACCGTCCTTGACGGCGGCAAGGTAGCCGGGGGGCATGACGGCGGCCCGCTTCCGGAAAACGGAATAAAAATCAAGGCTGGGAAACTGCGCGGCGTTGAGTCGGCAGGGATGATGTGTGCGATTGAGGAGCTTGGTTCCAGCCGCGATATGTATCCAGAGGCACCAGAGGATGGCGTCTATGTATTCCAGAAGCCCGTGACACCCGGGGAGGATGCGATAGAGGCACTCGGGCTGCATGATACGGTGGTAGAGTATGAGGTGACATCGAACCGTGTGGACTGCTACAGCATTCTGGGAATTGCGAGGGAGGCAGCTGCGACATTTAGAAAACCATTTATTCCGCCAGTGGTGGAAGTCAGGGGAAACGGAGAGGATGTAAATGATTTTATTTCGGTGGAGATAAAGGATGCAGACCTCTGCTCACGTTTCTGTGCAAGAGTGTGCAAAAACATCAAGATTGCACCGTCTCCCGAATGGATGCAGAGAAGGCTGGCTTCATGCGGCATCAGGCCGATTAACAATCTCGTTGACATCACAAACTATGTCATGATGGAGTATGGCCAGCCGATGCACGCATATGACCTTGCCAATGTTGCCGGAAACAAAATTATTGTCAGACGTGCAAAGGATGGGGACGAATTCCAGACGCTTGACGGACAGGTACGCAAGCTTGACTCGGAAATGCTCATGATTTGTGATGCGGAAAAAGAAATTGGTCTTGCAGGCATTATGGGCGGTGAGAATTCCAAGATTACCGATGATGTTAAGACAGTACTGTTTGAGGCGGCGACATTTAACGGTGCGAATATCAGGAAGTCGTCCAAGAGGGTAGGGCTTCGGACAGACGCTTCCGGAATTTTTGAGAAAGGGCTGGATCCGAGGAATGCAGAGGCGGCTATCAACAGGGCGTGCCATCTGATAGAGGAACTTGGCTGCGGGGAAGTCGTAGGCGGAATAGTTGACGTAAAAGAACCCTTCAAGGAGTTGAAGCAGATTCGGTTTGAGCCGGAGAGAATCAATCAGTTTCTTGGAACGGACATTGCAAAAGACGAAATGCTTGAGATATTCGGCAGGCTGGAGCTTGCCTATGATGAGCAGACTGGCATGATTACGGCGCCTTCGTTCCGACAGGATATTGGATGTTTTGCGGATATCGCCGAGGAAGTTGCAAGATTTTACGGATATGACAAAATCCCCACCACGCTTCCAAGCGGTGAGGCGACGACAGGCAAGCTTCCATTTAAGCTGCGAATTGAGGAGAAGGCAAGGGACATTGCCGAGTACTGTGGTTTTTCACAGGGCATGTGTTACTCGTTTGAGAGTCCAAAGGTCTTTGACAAGCTTCTGATACCGGCAGACAGCGCCCTTCGGAATACAGTGACAATTTCCAATCCGTTAGGGGAGGATTTCTCGATTATGAGAACGATTTCCCTGAACGGAATCCTGACATCGCTTGCCACGAATTACAACCGCAGAAACAAGAATGTGCGCCTGTATGAGCTTGGCAATATTTACATTCCGAAAAGCCTGCCGGTGGTGGACTACCCTGATGAGAGAATGCAGTTCACACTCGGTATGTATGGGGAGGGGGATTTCTTCACCATGAAGGGTGTTGTCGAGGAGTTTCTTGAGAGCATCGGCATGACAAAGAAGATTACCTATGACCCGAATGCGGAAAAAACGTTTCTTCATCCTGGACGTCAGGCACTGATACAGTATAAAGACACGGTTATCGGTTATCTGGGTGAGGTACACCCTGAGGTTGGTGACAATTATGGGATAGACACCAAGGTTTATGTTGCGGTGCTTGACATGCCGGAGATACTTCCGTTTGCTTCCTTTGACAGAAAGTATGAGGGAATTGCGAAGTATCCTGCCGTGTCACGTGATATCAGCATGGTAGTGCCTAAAAATATACTGGTCGGGGATATTGAGCGGGTGATTGAACAGCGTGGCGGAAAAATTCTGGAAGAGTATCGCCTGTTTGACATCTATGAGGGCAGTCAGATTCAGGCGGGATTTAAGTCTGTCGCTTACTCGATTACGTTCCGGGCAAAGGACAGGACGCTTGAGGAGAGTGACGTGTCAGGCGCCATGAAAAAGATTCTGAACGGATTAGAGGGGCTTGGCATTGAACTGCGCGCATAGGCTGCATTTTTGATAAGGATAAATTATGGAACTGTTAAAAAAAGATTTTTATTTTGACCTGCCGCAGGAACTGATTGCACAGGATCCGCTTGCGGACAGGTCGGCTTCAAGGCTTCTGGTGCTGGACAGGGAAACCGGGAATACAGAGCATAAGGTATTTACGGACATTGTGGACTACCTTCATGAAGGGGACTGCCTTGTGCTGAATAACACAAAGGTTATTCCTGCGCGTCTGATGGGGACGAAGGCTGAGACAGGGGCAGCGATTGAAGTGCTCCTGCTCAAACGGCATGAAGGTGATGTATGGGAAACGCTTGTAAAGCCGGGAAAGAAGGCAAGAGAAGGCGCTGTTATCCGTTTTGGCGACGGGCTATTAACTGGAAAAGTTATCGGCGTTGTAGACGAGGGAAACCGGCTCATACAATTTCAGTACGACGGAATCTTTGAGGAGGTGCTCGACAGGCTTGGGGAGATGCCGCTGCCGCCTTATATTACACACAAGCTTACGGATAAGAACCGTTATCAGACAGTGTATGCGAAATATGAAGGCTCTGCGGCGGCACCGACGGCCGGGCTTCATTTTACGAGTGAGCTTCTTGAAAGGGTTCAGGAAAAAGGAGTCCGGATTGCATATGTCACGCTGCATGTCGGACTGGGCACATTTCGTCCGGTGAAGGAAGACAATCTCCTAAACCACCATATGCACTCCGAGTTTTATCAGGTGACACAGGCGGCGGCGGATATCATAAACAGCACAAAACAGTCGGGAGGAAGGGTTGTCTGTGTCGGGACGACAAGCTGCCGCACGATAGAGAGCGCCGCGGATGAACAGGGAAAGGTTATCGCCGGAAGCGACAACACGGAAATATTTATTTACCCCGGCTACCGGTTTAAGGTGCTGGACAACCTGATAACCAACTTCCATCTTCCGGAATCGACCCTGATTATGCTGGTGTCAGCGCTCGCGGGGCGGGAGAATGTACTCAATGCCTATAAAACAGCCGTGCAGGAGCGGTACCGTTTCTTTTCATTTGGGGATGCGATGTTTGTCAGGTAAGCCTTGAGAGACGAAAAAGTAGCTGTGAATTTCTGAGAGTGTTGACTTTTTTTGAATAATTTGTTATTTTTGTATTATAAGAATTTATGAATCTGTATGGTTAATTAGGAGAAAATAATGAGTAATCAGAACAGTGTTGAACTTGAAAACATTAAAAAAGTGAATAGTATAGCTATGGGGTTTAACGAGAAGTCTTTTTTGCTTGTTTTTAATGGCGACAAAAATGGCGATAATGGTGAAGCTTATGCGATACCAATTAATTATGCTGAAAAGATTGCTCAGGGATTAAGAGACTGTGGGCTTGAGTATCAGAGAATATATGGCAAAAATATTGGTTTTCAAGCTGAAGGATATTTGGAGGAAGAGCTATGAAAGTAATAAAAAAGAACGAGGAGTTATCAGGTAGCAATTTCGACAGATTTCGAACAGCAATGGTTGAGGTGCGTTTTTCCAGTGCAAGATCTGATATTGAGAACAGTAATGCCAGTGCGCAAGAATATAAAATGCTTTCTTTGGATCTTATGGATGAAGTTACCAAGGAAAATGGAGATAATAAAAACAGTGTCAGCAATATTGTTGAAAAATGGGTCACAAGACTAAAACCTCGATACTGGCAGGAGGACTTAGTGGAATTTTGCCAATCGAAAGATGATATTGTAATGGCATATGAAGTCCGCAAAGATAATGAACAGGCATTTATCATTGTGATGGATGATTCCACAATTGACGAGAATGTTTTACAGTATAATGACTTTGGATTTGAAATGTTGAAGAAATATGTGGAAATTAATGATTTTATGGTGCTTGATGTCATCACATGCAGTGGCATTGAATATATGTTTGATGAAGTAAATACTATATACAAGCGAGGTTAAGGAAGTGCCGACAGCCCAGGAACATAAGAAGAAATACCAGGACAATAAAGAAGTGTTAAATTCTGTGTTTGATTGCAATAACAAGCTGCATTGTAATTGGATTGTGACAATAAGTTTTTATATTTCATTACATATAATCGAGGCGAAACTGGCAAAGGAACAAAATCTTCATAGCCGTGACCACAAGCAGCGTGACGAAATGATTGAGAATTGTGGATTATTTAGCAGAAATGTGAAAAGTAAGTATAAGCAGCTCAAATCGAATTGCTGGTCTGCAAGATATTCTAAAAATGATATGGCTCCAACAATAGCAAACCAGATGAAACGGTTTGCAGAGGAAATAGAAGCGGAAGTGTTTCCAGAGCAAAATAAATAATACTATGATAGTGATGGAAAATACGCACGATATAAGAGGAGTATGATTGGAATGGAAGAACGAAGAAAAAGCAAGAGAACAGATTTAAAGTCGAAACTTTTGGTCAAGCGGCTTGACTCGGGAGTTCAGGAAGAAATCGGTGTGGAGGTCATGAATGTTTCAAAGACCGGAATCGGTTTTTACTGTGACGTACTCCTCGATATGGGGGCAGTTTATGAGGCATATCTGACCATATGGACAAAAGAAGTGATTCATGCGTTTATAGAGATTGTCCGTATAGAAAAGATACCAGATACTTATGACTATGGCGGGCTTTTTATCGGAATGCCGGAGATTGATCTCCAGCGGATTGACGTTTATAATGTAGTAAGCGAGGCTGAAAAGTATACGGATAATTAATGATGGAGCATCGTCGGTCTGACCGGTGATGCTCCATTCATGTAATGTGGTTATTCAACTGTAATGAGTTCGTATTCACGTGAGCCAAGTCCCAGGGCGGCAGCTGCTTCTATCGTATGCACGCCATTTTTCGATTCGATGCGTTCCAGCAGATGATCCCTGCCTGGGTCATCCGAGGCGTAGACGAGGTCAAGGCATGCCTGGTCAATGGCAACCGGGTCAAGTGAAACCAGTATGCCGATATCAGCCATGCATGGGTCTTCTGCCACGGCACAGCAGTCGCAGTCAACAGACATGTTTTTCATGACGTTGATATAGATAATGTTTCCCTTTAGGTACTCGATGACACTTGATGCGGCATCTGCCATGGACTCGAGAAAAGAATCATGGTCGGAATTCCAGAAATTGTCAACGTCGCCGACACCGTGGATGTATGACTTGCCCATGGATGATGCGATTCCGATGGAGAGCTGCTTGAGTGCCCCGCCGTATCCGCCCATCGGATGCCCCTTAAAGTGGGAGAGCACCAGCATGGAGTCGTAATTGGCGAGTGTTTTACCCACAAAGTTCTTCTTGATTTTGCGCCCGTTTGGAATCGGAAGTTCGAGATCCGGACCGTCGGCATCCATCAGGTCAACCTCAAAATATTTGCTCCATCCGTGTTCGCGCAGGGTTTTCATATGTTTTTCTGTTGTGTTGCGTCCTCCATCATAGGCAGTGTTGCACTCGACAACGGTTCCGCCTACATAGTCAATGACAGGTTTCCAGAAGTCAGGCTTTAGGAAGTTCTGGTTTCCGACCTCACCGGAATGCAGTTTAATGGCTATCCTGCCTCCAAGCTGTTTGTCGATTAATTTGTATAATTCAAGTACTTTTTCCGGTGTAATTGTTTTAGAAAAATAAACCTTTGGTTTCATAAATGCCCTCCTATAATATTTTATTTAAAAATATGTCGTATCACAGTGATTCCGATGTGGAAAAGATATGATATAATTTCATTTTACCGCATAGACAAACTTTTTGCAAACAGCATTTGCTGCATAAATTGCAATATAATTACCGGTAAAACAGCCGCCTGCTTCGGTAGTCAGATACTGTGTCTCGCCGGAACCGATAAATACAGTTTTCGTTTTGCGTGCCCTGCTGCCTTGATTGGGAGTTCTGTGCTGCGGTTTGTCAGAATTGGGTTCTGCGGTGTACACAAAGAAATTGCCGCCTGTCGGACCGCCTACATTTGTGACGATACAATAGTAGATTCCATCGTGGTAACGGATGGTTGGCGCATAAATTCCAAGGCAGTTTGGAGCCTCTGCCGACAGGGTAAGCTGACTGTCTCTGCTGAGGATATGGTTGATTTGTTCCCAGTGGACAAGGTCTGTGCTGTGGTAAAGGGGAAGCCCGGGGAAATATTCAAAGCTGCTGGTTACCAGATAAAAGTCGCTTCCGACTCTGCATATGCTTGGTGCAGGATGGAATCCAGGAAGGACGGGGTTCGTGTATTTCATATGTTTTTGACTCCTTTGATAAAATTTTGTTATAACATCAGTTTAAACTACATTTTAATAGGGAGGTACTATCAAAATTATAGAAAATAAATTGAAAAATTGGATATAAGAGTTAACAATTTCTGAAAAGTATGGTACACTTTATAAGTGCATAACTTTAAAAGATTAAAGCGAAGGAGAATTTCAAATGGCAAATTATTATCAACCGGAAATTGAAACAATGCCAGTAGAGCAGATACAGGCTTTGCAAAGCGAACGATTGACAGAACAGGTAAAATATGTATATGAAAACGTAAAATTTTACCATGACAAAATGGATGAGCTGGGAGTAAAGCCGGAGGATGTGAAAGGCATAGATGACTTACATAAGCTCCCGTTTATTGATAAGAATGACCTGAGGGACCAGTATCCATATGGGCTGCTGGGAGTTCCGTTGTCCGAATGTGTGCGGATTCAGTCGACAAGCGGTACCACGGGGCGCCGTGTCGTGTCGTTTTATACCCAGGAGGACATTGACGTGTGGGAGGAGTGCTGTGCAAGGGCAATTGTGGCGGCAGGCGGCACGAAGGATGACGTGTGCCATGTCTGCTATGGTTACGGACTTTTTACAGGAGGACCGGGGCTAAATGGTGGTTCACACAAGGTGGGATGCCTGACACTCCCGATGTCTTCCGGAAACACGGAGCGGCAGCTTCAGTTTATGACAGACCTTGGTTCCACCATTCTCTGTTGTACGCCGTCATACGCGGCAAATCTTGGCGAGACAATCAATGAGAGGGGACTTCGGGATCAGATTAAGCTGAAGGCAGGGATATTTGGAGCAGAACCGTGGACAGAGGAAATGAGGAAGAACATTGAAAAGTCATTGGGCATCAAGGCATATGATATTTATGGGCTTACAGAAATTTCAGGTCCGGGTGTTTCCTTCGAGTGTGAGGAGCAGCGGGGAATGCATATCCAGGAGGATCATTTTATTCCGGAAATCATCAATCCTGATACAGGTGAAGTACTTCCCGAGGGGGAGATTGGAGAGCTTGTATTTACCTGTATCACCAAAAAGGCATTTCCGCTTTTGCGGTACCGCACGCGTGACCTCTGCTACCTGACCAGAAAGAAATGTTCATGCGGACGCACCCATATCCGCATGCATAAGCCGATGGGCAGGAGCGACGACATGATGGTGGTAAAGGGCGTCAACGTATGGCCGTCACAGATAGAGGCAGTCTTGCTGAACAAGGGTTATGAGGCAAATTACCAGATTTTCGTAGACCGTATCGGAAACAATGATACCATCGAAGTACAGGTGGAAAAGACACCGGAGATGGCAGCAGATGCAGGTTTTAACACTGCGGAGCGGGAAAAATCCATTGTGGCAGGATTGAAGTCCATGCTTGGTATCAAGGTGGATGTAAAGATTATAGAGCCAAAGACGATTACAAGAAGCGAGGGCAAGGCAGTCCGCGTGATAGATAAGAGGGATTTATATAACAAGTAAAAGCAGCCGGATGGGGCAGCCCCATCCGGTTAACTTTTTTTCTGTTCGATTCTTTTTTTATTTTTATCTGAGAATACGAAATAGGACTGGATGGAGGTGGCGACCATTGTACCGTCTGCCTTGTAGACATTTACCTCATAGACAGCAATTGTGGAACCGTATTTGATTTCCTTTGCTTCCGCGACCAGCTTCTCCGTGTTGCATGCGGGTGTGAGATAATGAATGCTGCTGTCGACAGTCACGACACTGTTTCCATGTGTCAGGGCAGCGCTTCCGCCGATTGTGTCAGCAAGGGCAAAGGTGCACCCGCCATGTACGTTGCCAAGGGGATTCAGAATTTCAGGTCTCAAAGGCATTTCTCCCTTGCAGTAGCCTTCCGATAGCTCTGTAATCCGCATATCAAGCAGCTGGATAAAACCAAGTGTGCCATAAAAGTGATTTTTTATTGCATCGTAATTTTTTTCCTGACCATTCATATATAGTGTCCTTTCTTTTTGTAATATTGCCTGGTTCTAGAGCATTTTTCAAACACGCTCTAGGGCATGATCAAAACAAAAGAAAAACTCCCAAAAGCGGAATCAACCAACGCTTTTTGCGAGTTTTTAGTGGAGTAGACGGGAGTCGAACCCGTGTCCAAAAAACCATCCCATGTACTTCTACAGGCTTAGTTGATTGTTTCGGGACAAGCCCGGTTCCCTTCCGCCTAGGCGAATCAACGCCCCTAAACGGTCAGTAGCTTCATAATACGCCCACATACGCAAAGCTTAGTAAGTGTCGTTTCCTACATCAATGATGTCTGGCTCCCAATGTGTAGGTGCACTGGGTCAGACAGCAGCCATTAGGCTGCGTATGCTAAATTATCTTCAGCGTTTAATTTTAATTTTGGAATTAACGCATGCCTGCGACCTGCTTCTCCATCTTCAGATTCCCTGTCGAAACCTTTACTACCCCTTGATTAATCAAGGTTAATTTATAATATCAGAAAGCTGGAAAATAGTCAAGTAAAATTTTTGGCTGACTTGTGAAAAAAGTAATGGGAATAGGAGCGAAAATGTTTGTATTTTGTTTTTTTTTTGTGTAAGATATAATAAGGAACAGTAAAATGTCATGTAATTTTTTATAAGTATCCATGTAGAGGAGGGATAAGAGCCATGAGGAAAATAGGCAGACAGCTATTGAACCTGATGTTGATGGCGGCAATTATAATCGGCAGCTTCTCGGCTGATTCCCTGATGTCCCAGGCGGCGGACGGCAGGGCAGGCGCTGTTAAATCAGAAGATGTGAAAGCAGGCAGTATGGAGGTTCACTTCATGGATGTCGGGCAGGGAGACGCTACGCTGATTGTGTGTGACGGACATTCCATGCTGATTGATGCCGGTGATTATACCAAAGGTACTGCAATTCAAAATTATTTGAAAAAACAAAAAATTAAAAAACTGGATTACCTTATTTTTACACATCCTGATGCCGACCATATAGGCGGCGCCCCGGTTATTATTACAAAGTTCGATATTGACAGGGTGTTTTTGTCAAATTTTGAGAAAGACAATAAGACATACCAGAAGATGATTCAGGCGCTTGACAATAAGCACCTGAAATATACCACGCCGAAGATCGGGACACAATATTCCCTCGGGTCGGCAAAGATAACGATTCTGGCTCCGAATGGCAGTTATGATAACCCCAATGATGCCTCAGTGGCGCTGACAGTTGAACATGGAGAGAACAGGTTCCTGTTTACAGGTGATGCGGAAGAAGCTGCGGAAAAGGACATAATGGCAAATGGCATTGACATTTCGGCGGACGTATATAAGGCGGGGCACCATGGAAGCCGGACTTCCACCTCAAAGGAATTTTTTGAAGCGGTCGACCCTGCTTATGCAGTCATTAGCTGTGGGGAAGAGAACTCTTATGGACATCCGCATGCGGAGACGCTGAATACATTCCGAATGAACGGGGTGGATGTATACAGGACTGATGAGGAAGGAACCATTGTAGCGGTTTCTGACGGGAAGGAGATTACGTTTAATGTACCGGCATCTGAGACATGGAAAGCAGGGGAGCCAAACGGAAATACCTCTGTGTGGGAGGCGCCGGACAAAAATTCCGGGAACCAGGATGCCTCTGTGGTAACAGAACCGGAAAAGAAAGAAGACCATTCGGATACAAAGGAAGTTACTTATGTCCTGAATACAAAGACGAAAAAATTTCATAGGCCTTCCTGCAATTCCCTGCCAACTGTAAACAGAAAGGACTCAACGGAAAGCAGGGAGGATATCATGGCGCAGGGGTATGTGCCATGCAAGCGGTGCAACCCATAAATACAGATTTTATTGAAATGCAGTTATACTGGCGGTCGAAAAGACTGACCGCTCACGGCAGATTTCATCTGTCGTGAGTATATACAGTTTAGACATAAAGGAGAGGATATTGGAATGAATATTACAATTACAGGAAATCTTGGAAGCGGTAAATCAAGTGTTGCAAAAATATTGAAGGAAAAAGGGTATGAATATTCCTCGACAGGAAATATATTCAGACAGCTCGCCATGGATAAGGGCATGTCCGTGGAGGCGTTTAACAAGCAGGTAAACGAGGCGGCAAGCCGTGGTGACCATTCCGTGGACAAAATGATTGATGACACGACAACGCGAATCAGCGAGGAGCGTGACAATGTAGTATTCGACTCGCGCCTGGCATGGCATTTTGCATCCAAAAGTTTCAAGATTTTTATCATTACGGATAT
The DNA here is from genome assembly GCA_949066965.1 of uncultured Lachnospiraceae bacterium. Lineage (GTDB taxonomy): Bacteria > Bacillota > Clostridia > Lachnospirales > Lachnospiraceae > COE1. Next base: position 157,056 of record CARTDA010000003.1, on the reverse strand, counting down.
TGATGAGGCAAGCCGCAGGGTATTTCATGACAGCCTGCGGGCAAACTCGGAGTCATATGAGTCGCAGGAGGCATGCAGAAAGGCTCTTATCAACAGGCAGAAGTTAGAGACGGTTCGCTATAAGGAAGTGTACGGCATTGATTACTATGACATGAGCAATTACAATCTTGTCATAGAGAGTACAAGTGCGTCGCCGGATGAGATTGTGCAGGAGATACTGGATAAAATGGCAGAGTATCAAAGCGGGGCATTTGAGAAAATGATGGAACTGAATCCTTCGTCCGTCATCGTGCCCGAAGATGATGTGCCGGATGCGGATGCCGTATCCGTTGTTGAGAAAGAGGGAACCTTTACATTAAGCGGCGGGAAAAGCAGGCTTGATGAGGCGGTTGCAAAGGGGCGGAAATTCGTGGCGGTGAAGGTATCTGGTTCGGAACCCGGCGGAGAGGACAGTTTCATGAATTTCACCAATATGTAGGGGACGTATTCCCGACAATAGGCAATCGAGTAGGGGGACGACCTTCTCCACGACTCGTACGCCGGGCATCCGTTAGCTTGCTGACACATTTCATTTGGACGCCCGTGTGCATAAAAAATGGATGCATTACGCATCCATTTTTTAATGCTTTATTTTGTTATTTCCATAAATGCATAGTCCTTTAGAACATTGTTCCAAATCTTGTATGCACGGCTGTTTTCATGTACATAGCTGTCAGAGCTGTATTCCGGGCAAATCGCATTGTCTGGACCCATCAGATGTTCGGAGATATTGATAAATCCCCAGCCATTCTGCATACAGACATCCTGTAGAAGGACATTGGCGGTCTGAATGGATTCATTGCTCAGGTATCCGGTGCTGACGCCGCTTGTAATACAGGGGATGGATATCACATATACCTGTAATCCGGGGGTCTTTGCCGTTATCCTTGCAATCAGTGTCTGCATGTCCGAGACAAACTGGCTTGGTGTGCTGCCTGTCAGGTCGTTCATTCCGTAGCAGATAAATATTTTTGAGACATTTGGAAGCTGGGATATAGAATCTTCAATATACTGAACCTGTCCGTTGTATATTGGCATAATGCCGGCATGCTCTGTCAGGGCATTTTTGGATATGGCTGCTTTGGCAGAGCAGCTCACCCTTGCCAGAAAGTATGTGGAATCGGATGCGATGGACTCGTGCGTCCTGCAGTATTCCTTAAATCCGACAGTGAGGGAATCCCCCACGAATACAGAATTTGCAAAGAAAGCATTTTCGGAAATCATTCCGCTTGCAACAATTTCGTTAAATTTTTGTTCATCGATATTTCCGTTTGTATAGTTATCCACAAGATATAGATTTAATCGCGCTGTAAGACTGTCTGTAAGATTCTCATTTGCCAGTGCTGCACCCGTTATAGGCTGTATGATGGAGAACGCAGGCATATTTACCAGTTCCTCGGCATATACTGTTGATGGAGTAAGAATCAGCATACATATAAAGAGTGCAAGTACTGAATTGGTATATTTTTTCATGGCAAAGCTCCTTTCATAACGGTTAGAAACTGTTCAATAACTATATATCGTAGTATGTTCAGAATGTCAAAGGTAATATCACAACATATAGAACCTCAGCCTTAGCTTATTATATATGCATAAGCGTTTTAATTCAATACTAATATTAAAAAAATATTTCAAATTTATTCCGAAAAAGTGAACTGCCAAAAAAAATTATCAGAAATATGCTATTTTTTGACATAAAAATGTAAAAAATAGTATCAACAGCCATTAAATGGAAAACAGGTACTGCAATATATGTGTACTCCTTTCAGTTTATATTTCAGGAGGATTATTTATAATGAAGATAAAAAAAGTTTGTTTCTGCAAAAAATGCGGGGCTCTTGATTACGCGGATGAAGAATGTCCAAAATGTGGAAGCCCGGAAATTGATGAGGCAAGTATGGACTTTCTGCTGTTCGGAAATGTCATGAGTGAAATGTCAAAATATAACAGTTCAGCCCAGAATTTTGCATTTACTGCAAAGTCCGTGATATAACGCAGTGGTTTTGGCGCCAACGAAGTGGTTTTATATGATTTGATGCCTGTAACAGAAAGCTGTTACGATAAAATTATCAGAAAACATTGACTATTGTGCAGATTAGATATAAAATTATAAATGTAATTTATTGTGCTTTGCTTTTTACAGTATGTTACAGACGTAAGATTAAAGTTTTATAAGATGGAAGGGGTGCCCGCATGGCTGAGGAATTCAATTTAGACGGAATGGTGGACATATATATTTATGAGAATGGCCAGCTTTTAGAGAATCTGGAACAAATTGTACTGGAGACTAAGGATGATGATGCATTTGATGAAAACAACATCAATGAGATTTTCAGGATAATGCATACCATAAAAGGTTCTTCTGGTGTTATGATGTATGACAATATAATGAAGGTGTCCCATAAGCTGGAAGATATATTCTATTACCTGAGGGAGAATATCGGCATTGAAGAGCCGCATATGGAGCTTACAGAGATTGTATTTCAGGTTTTGGATTTCATAAATGGGGAAATGGAAAAGATAAAGGAAGGAAATGATCCTGACGGGGATAATTCCGAGCTGATTGTGACGATGGAAAAATTCCTTGAAAAACTCAAGGGAGTGATATCCACATCAAAGGATGAGCCGGCGGCAGAAGAAAAATCGGAGCAGGAAAAGACTTCCGCAGGCATGAGCCTGGAATCAAACCAGTTTTATATTGCGCCGCAGGTATCAGGATCGGCAAGATGTTTCCGTATTAAGATTACATATCATGAGGATACGCAGATGAGTAACCTGCGTGCATATTCGGCCACGTATGCCTTGAAGGAGTATACGGAGGACGTACATTATACACCGGAGGATATTCTCACTGATGAGTCTTGCTCGGAAACAATTCTGGCAGAGGGCTTCCGTATGCTTGTCCGCGGCGATTTTACCGAGAGCAGGCTTCACGATCTTCTTGATACGACTTCTGAGATAAGCGGCATAGAGATTGAGGAGTGTTCGAATGCAGAGTTTGAGAGAGGCTTCTCGGATGAGCCGGTTGCTGCTGAACCGGCTGCCATGGCGACAGAGGTGCCAAAAACGGAAAAGGAGCCCCAGCCTGGTGATTATGTTATTCAGAAAGAAGCTGGAAAGGCGAAGCAGATAACCAAGAAAAAGAAAAAAGAGACCAAGCAGGCATTTATGAGTGTCAGCATTGATAAGATGAACAGTCTGATGAACCTGATGGGGGAAATGGTTATTGCTGAGTCTGTAGTGCTTCAGAATCCGGATTTGCAGGTGCCAAATATTGATCTGTCCAATTTCCAGAAGGCAGCATCACAGCTGTCAAAGATAACGACAGAGATGCAGGAGCTTATCATGTCGATGAGAATGATGCCGCTTACAAATACATTCCAGAAGATGAACAGAACAGTATTTGACATGTCGAGAAAGCTTGGAAAAAATATAGAGTTTGAGATGATCGGTGATACGACAGAGGTTGATAAGAACATTATCGAAAATATTTCGGATCCGCTGATGCATCTGGTGAGAAATTCAGTGGATCACGGCGTGGAGTCGCCAGAAGAAAGGGAAGCTGCCGGCAAGAAAGAACCTGCCAAGGTTACGCTTGAAGCCAAAAATGAAGGTGGTAAAGTATGGATTTCCGTGAGGGACAACGGAAAGGGACTAAGCAGGAACAAGCTTTATAAGAAAGCATGGGAAAACGGCATTCTTCCGGATAATCGTGTTGAAAGTGATTATTCGGATAAAGAGATTTTCCAGTTTATTACTTTCCCTGGATTTTCCACGAAAGAAAAAGTTACAGAGTTCTCCGGACGCGGTGTGGGTATGGACGTAGTGGTCAAAAACATTCAGAAAATCGGCGGTGTGCTTGACATTGACTCCGTTGAGGGCGAAGGCACCACTATGACAATGAAGATACCGCTGACAATGGCAATTATAGACGGTATTGTCATGAGAAACGGCAATACAAAGTTTGTCATGGAGACAGGCGCCATCAAACAGTTTATCCGTGTGACGGATGACCAGCTTATACATGAGCCAAACGGTGAAGAGTATGTTATGATACGCGGAGAATGCTATCCGATTCTCAGACTCAGCCAGAAATATGACCTGGAAGATGCTGTGACAGATATTGAAGATGGTGTTATGCTTCTTCTTGAATATGAAGGAAATTCGCTCTGCGTACTGATAGATGAACTGATAGGAACGCAGGAAATCGTTGTAAAACCGATACCGCCTTATGTGAAAAAGGTTCACGGCATCTCAGGCTGTACACAGCTTGGCGATGGCAGCATTGCGTTGATACTTGATGTGAGTGGTTTGATGCAGGATTGATTGATTGAATGGAGGAAAATCACATGGATGCTGGTCAGAAAGAGTTTTTGGAAGAAAAAGGCTTTGATGTAGATGGAACCATGAAGCGGTTTTTGAATAACGAGGCGCTTTATTTAAAGTGCCTCAAGAAGTTCCTTGATGATTCGAGCTATGATAAATTAAGGGAAGCTTATGAAAAGGGAAACAGCAAGGAAGCTTTTGAGGGTGCGCATACCATGAAGGGGTTTGTGTCAAATCTTGGAATCAATGACCTGTACCATTTACTGATTCCGATGGTGGAGAAGCTTAGGGTTCAGGATATGAATCTTGATGATGAGATGAAACAGCTTGAAGTTTTATATCAGGACACCTATAAAACCATAGAGGAGCTTTGATTGATTTCCACTACTTTTGTTATACTCACGGCAGATTTTATCTGCCGTGAGTATTGTGCCAGCCGCAGCCGCGAAACGGCATACTTCCTTATGCGGCTGTGTGCATCACATGGGACGAGTCAGTGACTGACAGACAGCAGTGAAAGGCAGGGGATGCGAATGGCGGACAAGACAGGGTGGGTTGTGGACGGATTTCAGTTTGGGACAGAGGATGACGCAGCACTTGCCAGAAATGAAAAGCTGCGCATAGAGCGGATTGAAGAGAAGATGGATTATCAAAATTCAGAAATGGTTGGTGCCGTATATAAGAAGGCGATTGACAACCGTGTGTTTAAAACGCCGGTTGGGTACCATTATCTGAAGAAGCTTCAACAGGTGCTTGTGGAGAATCTGCCAGAGAATGAGACTGTTGCAGATATTCCGGTGTCCGGCGTGTACAGTATGCGGGAGAGTGCAAACCAGACTGTCGAGAGGATACAGGCAAGCAGGAAGCCAGCAAAAAAAGAAAAACCAAAACAGGAATTTTTTAGCAGAAAAACTTCAATAATAATTAATATCAGTCTGTTGATTTTGGTTATTGTAATGTTTGTGATATCAACGACAAGCTCCAATCCAAACATATTAAATTATGAGAGGACGATTCAGAACCGCTATGTTGAATGGGAACAACAGTTGTCAGACAGAGAGCAGGTGGTTCGGGAAAAGGAAAAGGAGCTTTTGATTACAGAATAAAAAATGAGGATATGTTTTTGATATGATGAAGCTCAAAATACTTGTGGTAGATGACGAGAGCAGGATGCGCAAGCTTGTAAAGGATTTCCTGGTAAAGCAAAGCTATGAGGTGCTTGAAGCAGGCGATGGAAGTGAGGCACTTGATATTTTTTTTGAAAATCGGGATATCGCGTTGATAATCCTTGATGTCATGATGCCTAAGATGGATGGGTGGCAGGTGTGCAGGGAAGTGCGAAATTATTCCAAGGTTCCTATCATCATGCTTACGGCACGCACGGATGAAAGGGACGAGCTTCAGGGCTTCCAGCTTGGGGTGGACGAGTACATTGCAAAACCGTTCAGCCCTAAAATATTGGTTGCGCGCGTGGAAGCGATATTGCGCAGGACGTGCCAGATGGCAGGGGAAGATATTCTGGAATATGGTGGAATATCCATAGACAAGGCAGCCCATGTGGTGACCATAGATGGAAAGAGTATTGATTTAAGCTTTAAGGAATTTGAACTTTTGACATATTTTATGGAAAATAAGGGGATTGCATTGTCAAGGGAGAAGATTTTGAATAGCGTATGGAATTATGACTATTTCGGTGACGCCCGCACAATCGACACCCACGTAAAAAAACTCAGGAGCAAAATGGGGGAAAAAGGAGAACTGATAAAGACCGTTTGGGGAATGGGCTATAAACTCGAAGTGTAAAGGTGGGGCTTGGTGAAGATGACAGAACTTTTTAAAAACGAATAGAGTATGAATTGTTTAGGGGGTTTTATTCCGTATGGGATAAAACCCCGATTTCGTAAGAGTGACAAGGAATGACATAAATATGACAAGGCAGAATAAACAGAAACCTCCAGGCAAGAAGATTAAACAAAGACATAGACTACATAGACCCGATTTTAATTGCTGCTGTAGATGATACAAAAGAAAATCAATAACGTTTATCATACTGCATATGATAAAGACATAAAAACTTTGCAAGTGCACTGACAAAATACTTTTATTGCTGGAAGTAAAATCAGTATGCAGAAAATTAAAAAATGGACATTGCCTTTTGGAAAAAGGTGCGTTAAAATAGTTTTAAGGCAGAGGGATAGATAAACTGCCATAGAACTACCAAAGTATCTGAAATAGGTGGAAAAGCAGGGAATATATGGAATAGATAAGGTTAAAATTGGAAAGGAAAGTATTAAATGGAGTAAAAAGTATGAAGGGAATGGGCTGCAAGCTCGAGGCATGAGGACAGCAGGTAAATTTATGAAACATTCTATAAAGCGGGAAGTTGCGTTTATATTTATGGCTGTTATGGCGGGAACCATTATTCTATGCCTGATTATCAATAACAGCTTTCTGGAAAATTTTTATATACAGAATAAGAGACATGCGCTTAAGGATGCCTATTCGAGAATTAACGAGGTTGTCGCAAACGGCGATATCACGTCAGAGGAATTTGACCTTGAACTGCGCAAAACCTGTGATATGTATAACATTGGCCTGCTGGTAATTGATGTCGGGTCGAATATCATCAAGTCGAGTACAAGGGATGCGGACAAGCTTCTGCGCAGGCTGTATGACAATTTTTTTAAACCGTCCAGTGATATGGTGTATCTGGATGAAAACAACCATTATTATCTGGCGACCGTTATGGACAAGTCGACAGATACAGAATATCTGGAAATGTGGGGAAGTCTCGACAATGGCAATTTATTTCTGATACGTTCACCGCTCGAAAGCATACGGGACAGTGTTAAGATTTCCAACCAGTTTCTGGCGTATGTGGGGCTTGCGTCTGCACTGGTAAGTGCAGCGCTGATATGGTTTGTGACGACTAGAATCACAAGACCAATTATGGAATTGAAAAAGATATCTGAGAAGATGACAAAGCTGGATTTTGAGACCAGGTATAAAAGCCGCGGACAAAATGAGATAGACTTGCTCGGGGAACATATCAATGAACTTTCAGGTGCACTGGAAAAGACAATTTGTGAGCTGAAAACCGCAAACAATGAATTGAAACGCGATATCGAGAAAAAAGAACAGATTGACGAAATGCGCAAAGAGTTTCTCTCCAACGTGTCCCATGAGCTGAAAACACCGATAGCGCTGATTCAGGGGTACGCGGAGGGACTGAAGGAAGGCATCAGTGATGACGATGTGGAGAACCGGAATTTTTACTGTGATGTCATTATGGATGAGGCCAAGAAGATGAACACATTGGTCAAAAAGCTTCTTGACCTGAACCAGCTTGAATTTGGCAATGATGTTGTCACAATGGAGCGGTTCGATATTGTGGCGCTTGTCGGTAATTTTATCACGTCGGCAGATATTTTGATTCATCAAAAGGATATTGAATTAAGGCATGCCAGCCGTGAACCGATTTATGTGTGGGCAGATGAGTTCAAGACAGAGGAAATTGTGCGAAATTTTTTCAGCAACGCATTGAACCATGTAAATGGTGACAATGTGATTGAGATAAAATACAGACTTATTGAAGATGAAAATGCTGACAGGGTGCGTGTGAGCGTGTTTAACACAGGCGAACCGATACCGGAGGATGCACTTCCGCATATCTGGGAGAAATTCTATAAGGTAGATAAGGCAAGAACACGTGAGTATGGGGGCAGCGGAGTAGGATTATCTATCGTAAAGGCAATCATGGAATCCATGAATCAGCAGTACGGTGTTATCAATTATACCAATGGCGTAGAGTTCTGGTTTGAACTTGAGACCAAATAAATGGAGGTGTTTCTTTGAAAAAGGGGAAAGTTTTGGGGCTTTTTGTCATGTCGGCAATGCTTTTGACCGGCTGTGTCGACTCCATGCCGGAGCTTACGGCAGAACAGTCTGAAATGGTTGCGGAGTATGCGGCAGGACTCATATTAAAATACTCGCCCAAATATGACTATAAAATTGTCAGTGAGGAGGAAGTGGCAGCAGCAAAGGCAGCTATGCAGGAGACGGATGAGACGGCGGCTGGCGGGGAAACAGAGACGCAACAGACGCAAACAGAAATCACAGATAATCCGGTATCAAGTGGCTCGCAGGAGGAATCCCCTGCCGAGACGGAAGAGACAGTCGTGGCAGAAGTCGTATCGTCAGCAGATATTGATTTGGCGGCAGAGCTGGGAATCGATGATGTCATTATCAGATACCAGTCGTTTGAGCTGTGTGATTCTTATCCGCAAGATAATACAGGATTTTGTGTGGATGCTGCACAGGGAAAGAAACTGCTTGTGATTCATTTTGACGTCGAAGGGTCACCGGAGGAGGACGTCGATTGCAGTTTCTTTGAATATGGACTTGGAATTCGTATGAGAATCAATGATGCAGGTTCTGTGCCGGCGCTGAATACCATGATTCCAAATGATTTGATATCATTTATGGATGTTGTTCCGGCTGGTGAGACTGTTGACACGGTAGTAGTGGCAGAGGTAGAGGAGACTACAGAGCAGGAAATCCAGACGCTGACCTTACAAATGGTATCCTCAAATGGTCAAAACTGTACTGTGAAATTAAAATAATCTTATGGCAGGAACCCAAAGGCTGAACTGTTGCAGAAATTGTTAAAAATTTTCTGAAAATATTTGTATTTATTCCTATACATATGTTATAATTAAAAAAAGATATACACTCTGCAAAGCAGTGATAATAAAGAGATTGAAAATATGGACAATAACTGGAAATATTTTCAATTGTCTGGTAGAATGGAGGTTTAATATGGAGACTAAGATTCTCTTGGAAAATGGAACAAATGAGTTGGAAGTATTAGAATTTGTGGTGGACGGAAACTCATACGGTATTAATGTGGCAAAAATCAGGGAGATTATTCCGTACTCACCCGTAACACCCGTACCCAACGCGCATCCCAGTGTAGAAGGTATATTTATGCCGCGTGATGCGATGATTACAGCGATTGATTTGCGCAACTGTCTGCAGCGCGGGCAGTCTCAGCCGGGCGGTTTATTTATTATCACGAGCTTTAATAAACTGGATATTGCGTTTCATGTTGATTCGGTAATTGGTATCCACAGGGTTTCATGGGTTGATATCATTAAGCCGGGGGCAACAGTTACCACGGCAGAGGACGGTATCTCGACAGGTATTATCAAGATTGATGGTAAACTGATTATCATTCTTGATTTTGAGAAGATTATCACGGACATTAATCCGGAGACGGGACTGAAAGTCACGGAGATTGAGGCGCTTGGGGAAAGAGAGGGAACAGAGGTTCCTATCCTAATTGCGGAGGACTCTTCACTTCTTAGAAAGCTTATCATTGATTCGCTCAAGAAAGCCGGATATGACAATGTCATCAAGGCAGAGAACGGCGAGGAAGCATGGGAGTACATAGTAAAGTGCAGGGATGCAGGAACGCTGGATCACGATGTCAAGCTGCTTATTACAGATATTGAGATGCCTCTTATGGATGGACACCGCTTAACGAAGCTTGTCAAATCTGACGATGCGACAAAGCACATACCGGTAATTATTTTCTCATCACTCGTAAATGAGGAAATGAGGAGAAAAGGCGAAGATTTAGGTGCAGATGCACAGTTATCAAAACCTGAAATTGGCAATCTTGTAAAGGTCATTGACGAATTGCTTGCGAGATAAAAAGATAGAGCCGGGATAAATGCCCGGCTCTCATAAGTTAGGAGACGGCATGGACAGGACAGAAACGACTGAGAAGCATAAATTATTATTGGAAAAAATTGCAGATGCTGATATGGTTCTGGTAGGTATCGGGGAAGAATTTAACGAAAGCTTTGGAGATATTGGCAAATTTCCAAGGCTTATGTCTGCGTTGGAGGAAGTGGATATCAATCAGACGCTGGAATGGACTGTTCCTTTCCTGGAGCATCGATTTTTAACAGAACATAATGATGGTAAGCTGATAGAGGCATACAGAGCGCTTTGCGAGATGGTCAAGGATAAAAATTATTTTGTGATTTCAACCTGTATTGATGAGAACATTAAGAAGGCGGCTTTTGATGTGGAAAGAATCGTTGAGCCGTGCGGAAATTATAAGATGTTACAATGCAGCGCAAAATGTACCAGCGAATTATATCCGTCAAAAGAGTTTTCGGATCTTGTCAATCAGGCTATTTTGGATGGGGTAGGGCTGGATTCGCTTGAGATTCCGACATGCCCTGTATGCGGGAAACCGTTGGCTTTCAATAATATATTGTGTGAGAGTAATTATATTGAAGATGGCTATCAGGTGCAGTGGGGCAGATATACAAAATGGCTTCAGATGACGCTGAATAAAAAATTATGCATTCTCGAACTGGGTGTGGAGATGAATCTGCCAAATATTATAAGATGGCCGTTCGAAAAGGTAGCATTCTATAATCAGAAAGCTAGTTTCTTTAGGATAAACAAGACATTATACCAGCTGACAGAGGAGCTGGGTGAAAAAGGGGTCAGTATAAGTGAGAATGCAGTTGAATTTTTACTGGAATGCAGGGGGGGATTCACATGAGTTCAGAGGAGAATTATTTAAATGATTTGTTAAATTCCTTGTCGGAGACGGTACAGGCGAAATCAGGGGAAGCAATGCCTGCGGATGCTGCAATTGAAAATGAGGATGCAGGCATATCTGAGACGGATGGGAATCCATTGGTATTTGAAAATGAGATATCAGCAGGAGACATGATACCGGGGGAAACACAGTCGTTGGATAAAGATTCTGAGGTGGAGCGTATTGTGGCAGAAGAACCGGCAGCGGAAGAACCAATATTATTAGATGATATCAATCTTGACTCAATCGAGATACCAGAAATACCGGAAATTCCCGACATGGAACTGCCTGACATGGATATAAAGCTTGAGGGTGATTTGGATTCCTTGGAAATTCCAGAACTTCTTGGAAGTGAGCCCGATATCGAACAGGAGAAAGAACCGGAAGCGGACAAAGAATTGAAGCTTGAAGATTTTGGGCTGCCCGGAATTTCGGATATGGATGAGGGATTGCAGCCAGAAAAAATTGAGCTGCCGGAGATGGGTGAAGAATTGCAGCTGGATAATATCGAGCTGTCCGAATTGGATGAGGGACTACAACAGGATGATGTAAATTTGCCCGATTTTCCAGAAACAGGGGACGAGTTCACATTAGAGGATATCATGATGCCTGAAGAAGAACCGGAACAGTTGGAGGAGGCGGAACTAGAGGATATCAATCTGGAGGATATTGAACTGCCGGATTTAGGGACGGAACTGCCGGAACAGTTTGAAACAGGGGAACCATTGCTGAATGAGCTGGAACTGCCAGAGATATCAGAAGAGGAACCAGAGCCACAGCCGGTGGGGACAGAGCAGTCAGAATCGGCTGGTGCGTTGCAGCCAGAAGATATCGAACAGCCGGATTTACCACAGCTGGAATTAGGGGAATCGCTGCAATTGGAGGATACAGGGCTGTCGGAGACAGTAGAAGAACCACAGCCGGTAGATATAGGACAGCCAGAAGTAACGGAAGAGATACAAGAAATTCCGGAGACAGGTGAAAATCTTGCATTGGAGGATATAGGAATGCCAGAGTTGGATGAGGAATTGAAACTGGAAGATTTCGAAATGCCGGAGATACCAGATGATAGTTCATTGATGCAGAACGACATGAATATAGACGGTCTTGAGGAAGCCATTCAGTCGGAGACAGAAACGGCAATGGCAGGAGAACTGAATATAGATGAATTCGATTTTGGTGATGCCTCGGATTTAGGTTCTTCAATGGAATCACAGAATGATCTGTCCTTATCAGATGACAGTGGTGAGGATATCTCTGCCGGAATGGATGACAGCCTTGAGGATGTATTGAATATGCTGGATGATGATGCGGAGCTTGCGGAAATCAATGACATGTTAAAGAAGTCGGACAATAATGAGCCCATTCAGGATGACATGATGGATATTTTGAACCAGATGGCAGACGATGAGGCGGCTTCAGTCAATGCGGGTGTGAAGCATGTTGATGATGAGGATGATGGCGGAGTGCCGCTGCCAGTCATTCCGGAATCCATCTTAAATCCGGATGGTGCAGGCATGTCACACGAAACATCGGATGACAGTGACGCAAAGAAAAAGGGCAAGAAGAACGCGAAGAAAAAGAAAAAAGGCGATGCGGAGGAACACGAGGCAGAAAGCACGAAGGAGCCGGGAAAATTAGGCAAATTCTTTAATCTGCTGACAGAAGAGCTGGTGCCGGAGCCGACAGAGGAGGAACTTGCGGCTGAAAAAGAGGCAAAACAGGCAAAAAAGAAAGAAGAACTGACGAAAAAAGAAGAAGAAAAACTTGCCAAGGAAGAAGAGAAGAAGGCCAAGGCGGAGGAGAAAGCAGCAGCAAACAAGGCAAAGCAGGAGGCGGCAGCGCAGAAAAAGAAAGAAAAGAAGGCAGCCAAGGAAGCAAAACTGGCGGCAAAACGTGCGGCAGAAGGACCCAAAAAACGGATTCCGCCGAAAAAAATTGCAGCAGCAGCAGCCTTTGGTGCGTCTGTAGGCGGGGCAGTTATTCTGGCAGCAAATATTTTGTCCACGCAGGGATATCTTCAGAAAGCCAGAAACGCATATTATGACAAGGACTATAAGACCGTTTATCAGGCGATGTTTGGCATGGAACTTGACGAATCCAAAGACGAAGGCCTGATAAAGGCGAGAAGTGAAGTGATTTATAAGATTCAGAGAAGGTACGATTCTTATCAGATTAACTTAAAAATGGGGCGTGAGATGGAAGCGCTTGACGCACTTCTTCAGGGAATTGCGACCTATGACTATATTAATGCAGACGCGGAAAAGTATGGTGTGGCAGACGAGGTTGATGCGGTTAAGGAAACGATATTAAATACGCTTGCAGATAAATATAGTATTGACGAGGCAAAGGCAAGAGAACTTATCAATACAGAGGATGCGTTGACTTATTCAATCGCATTGAGTGACATAATAGCAGCGAATTAGGATACCGTTTTGTGGTATCCTTTTCAACAGAAAGGCAGGAAACGCAAGATGGTGGCAATTATTGACTATGATGCCGGAAACATCAAAAGTGTGGAAAAGGCACTGATTTCACTGGGAGAATCAGCAGTAATCACGCGGGATCGGGAGACAATTTTAAATGCAGATAAAGTGATACTTCCGGGTGTGGGGGCGTTTGGTGACGCCATGGAAAAGATTCGAAGATACGGTCTGGAAGCGATAATCAAGGAAGTAATTGCAAAAAAAACGCCGTTTCTTGGCATATGTCTCGGATTGCAGCTTTTGTTTGAATCAAGTGAGGAATCACCCGGTGTAACAGGACTCGGTATTTTAAAAGGGAAAATCATAAAAATACCGGATGACCATGGATTAAAGGTGCCACAGATAGGATGGAATTCCATTCGGTTTCCAAATAGCGGAAAGCTTTATAAAGGGATAGCAGAGCATTCGTATGTATATTTTGTGCACTCCTATTATCTACAGGCACAAGAGCCGGAAATTGTGGTGGCATCTACAGAATATGTGGTAAATATCCATGCATCTGTCGAAAAAGAGAATGTATTTGCCTGTCAGTTTCATCCGGAAAAAAGTTCGGATGTCGGACTACATATACTGAAAAATTTTATAGAGCTGTGATGAAGCGCAGGAACGGATAAAGGGGTGGCAGGCAATGATTACAAAAAGAATTATTCCATGTCTGGATGTAAATAACGGACGGGTTGTAAAGGGCGTAAATTTCGTAAATCTGATTGATGCAGGAGATCCTGTTGCGATTGCTGCGGCATATGACAAGGCGGGAGCTGACGAAGTTGTTTTTCTTGATATTACAGCATCGTCGGATAATCGCGCTACCAAGGTTGACATGGTGCGCCGGGTGGCGGAAAAAGTATTTATACCATTTACGGTAGGCGGCGGTATCAGGACAGTGGATGATTTCAAAGCGATACTGCGTGAGGGGGCGGATAAGGTTGCAGTGAACAGTGCAGCCATTATGAATCCGGAACTAATCAGTGCGGCGGCAGACAAATTTGGCAGTCAGTGCGTGGTGGTTGCAATTGACGCAAAGAGAAGGGCAGACGGAAGCGGATGGAATATTTATAAGAACGGCGGCCGGGTTGATATGGGCATTGACGCGGTAGAGTGGGCAGTCAGGGCAAATCAGCTTGGAGCCGGGGAAATCCTTCTTACCAGTATGGACTGTGACGGGACAAAAAACGGTTATGATATTGAACTTACCAGAACAGTCTCGGAAAACGTGTCCATTCCGGTCATAGCCTCAGGCGGGGCAGGAAAGCTGGAACATTTTTATGATGCGTTTGCTGACGGCAAAGCGGACGCAGTGCTGGCGGCTTCGCTGTTTCATTTCAAAGAACTGGAAATCAGGGAAGTTAAGGCGTATTTGGAAAACAGGGGGATTTCGGTAAGAAATTGTTAAGACAGAACAGTTCAAAGTTAAAGCTTTATACAAAGGAGAGACGATTATGGCAATGTTGACAGATGACTGGCTGGAAGCGGTACAGGAAGAGTTCCACAAACCTTATTACAAGGAGCTGTATCAATTTGTAAAAGATGAGTACAGCAAAGTGGTTGTATATCCTCCTTCTGACGATATATTTAATGCAATGCATTTTACCCCCCTGAGTAAGGTAAAAGTACTTTTGCTGGGGCAGGATCCATATCACAATGTAAATCAGGCACATGGTCTTAGTTTCTCAGTCCTTCCGAGCCAGCCTGAAATACCGCCATCTTTGCAGAATATTTATAAAGAGCTGAATGAAGATTTGGGATGTAGTATTCCAAATAATGGGTATTTAAAAAAATGGGCAGAGCAGGGCGTGCTGCTGCTAAATACGGTACTCACGGTGCGGGCACATCAGGCGAATTCCCATCAGGGAAAAGGCTGGGAAAAGTTTACGGATGCGGTGATACAGGCGGTGAATGCGCAGGACAGACCGATTGTATATCTGCTATGGGGAAAGCCTGCACAGAGTAAGATTCCGATGCTCACGAATCCAAAGCATTTGATTTTAAAAGCACCACATCCAAGCCCTTTATCTGCATACCGCGGCTTTTTTGGATGCAGACATTTTAGTCAGGCAAATGAATTTCTCAGGGCGAATGGGGTAGAGCCCATTGATTGGCAAATTGAAAATATTTAAATTTGAAAGTATTATTATGCGATATCCTGCTATTTTATGCATTGTGCTGTATAAAAGAGCAGAAAAGGCGGGATAAGTAATTATAATTATGCGAAAAATGACAGTGCTTGAAACTATTGACAAACGTTTTGGTTATAAGTATAATTAAATATGTCGTAAATATAAGCATATTTTAGCATGAGGGGCACATGCTTATATTAAATGGTAAGTAAGTGCAGTGAACAAAGGCGTTCATGTGCACTTTTTATTTTTTAAAATATGCATACATAAGTGCAGTACTGGTATAGATGCCTTGATTGGTATTTATATAGATTCAAAACAGTAGCTATGAAGACAAGAGTAGTTACATAAAAATTTCTTAAAGGAGGAAACATTATGAAAAGAAAGTTACTGTCCGTACTTTTGGCCTCTTCAATGCTTGTCTCACTGACAGCATGTGGAGGCAGTGATGATGGTGCGGTCACAAACAACGAAGATGCAGCGCCGCAGACAGAGACATCTGCCGGAACGGATGATGCAGAGGAACCTTCAACAGAAGCGGCTGACAGCACACAGGCCGGAGAGAGGCCTACAACGCCTCAGGGACAGCTGGTACTCGGTGCAATAACAGATCTGGAGCAGGATTTTTATGATCCTGTATACAACAGCAGCGCCACAAACTATAAGATAACCGAGAATGTTTTACATGGTTATACTACAGTTGTCACGACAAAAGAGGGTGAGTGGATTACTGACCCTATGGTTGTCGCAGATTTGAATACAGCAGATAATGAGGATGGTACAAAGACATTCACAATCACATTAAATGATGGCCTTATGTGGAGTGATAACTCTGTTGTCACTGCAAAGGATTATGCATTTGCCATGCTGCTTGAGTCCTCACCGGAAATGATGGGAGTGGATAATTACAGTGCAACGAGATATACATACTTGGAGGGCTATGATGAATTCAACGCCGGTGACACAAAGGCACTCAAGGGTGTGCATCTGATTGATGACAAGACATTCTCTGTCACAGTCAAGGCGGACGAGCTTCCATACCACTATGACCTTGCCTATGCTTCTGTAACGCCCAGACCAATCGCAGTCATTGCACCTGGGTGTGATATTGAGGACTCAGAAGAAGGTGCAGCGATTACAGGAGACTTTACAACAGACGTGCTCTTAAAGACGATTGGTGATCCTGACACTGGTTACCGCTATAATCCGCAGGTAACATGTGGACCATACAAGCTCGTGAGCTATGATGCGTCAAGCAGACAGGGTACATTTGAGGTAAATGAGAATTATGTCGGCAATTATGCCGGAATTAAGCCGATGATCAAAACGTTGATTATCAAGACTGTAAAAAGCGAGACACAGATTAACGAATTGAAGGCTGGAACAGTAGATCTGTTATTTGAAATCGGTGAGGCAGAGGGAATTGAACCGGGACTTGATCTTGTAGAGGAAGGGCTTGTACAGAAGCACACATATTTCCGTTCAGGATACGGACTGCTCCGTTTTGACTGTTCACAGTTCCCGACAGACTCTCAGAGTGTACGTCAGGCAGTCGCATACTGTCTTGACAGAAATGAGTTTGCAAGACAGTATAGTGGAGGATATGCAACTGTAGTTCATGGCGAGTATGGACTTGCACAGTGGGAATACCTTGATTCCAAAGACTGGATTGACGAGAACTTAAATACTTATGATAAAGACATTGAAAAAGCAAAGGAAGTGCTTGCAGCTGACGGATGGACACTCAATAAGGATGGCGGCGAGTACAAAGACGGCGACGGAACACGTTACAAAGAAGTAGATGGAGAGCTTAAGCCACTTGAAATCCAGTGGTGCAGCACTGATGAGAACCCGGTATCAGAACTGCTCAGCACAATGCTTCCGGAGGCAATGAAGGAAGCGGGTATGGAGCTGAAGACTACCACAACAGATTTCCCGACACTTTTGACAGCTATGGATCATCAGGGTGAGACTGTATATAATATGTACAATCTTGCGACAGGTTTCTCTCTGCAGCATTCACCGTGGTACTATTATTCATGTGATGATAAGTGGATGGGCAACGGCTATAACTCTAGCTGGATTAGAGACGAGGAGCTTGAAGCGTCAGCGGTAGCTTTAAAGGCAATTCCTTTTGACGACAATGAGACATGGCTTGACGCATGGCGTACATTCCAGAAGACATGGAATGAGAAGCTGCCAGTGATTCCTCTTTACTCAAATGAGTATCATGATTTTTATGCCAATAAGGTTCATGACTGGGATACTTCATCTATCTGGGACTGGAGTGCTGCCGTAACTGAGGCATGGGTAGAAGAATAAAAGGTTACTGTTACGAATAAAAGGCATTACACATTAAGCATAAAATGATAATAGGGAAGTATGTAAATGGTACTTCCCTATTATTAATAAAAATAGGAGGACTCCTAATATGCGGACTGGAAGATTTTTATTAAAAAGATTGGTTTACATTATATTTGTATTTTTTATCATTTCCATTTTAATGTTTGCCATTTATAAGGCAATGCCGGGTGATCCGGTGAAGATGATGATGCAGGGCAATATAAAGCCGGAAGTTTATCAGCAGCAGTATGATAATATGAGAGAGATGCTTGGACTTGACAAGCCCATTCCTGTGCAGTATGTGAAATGGATTACCAATATGCTCAGGGGTGATTTTGGCTATTCCACTGAATACAGGAGACCTGTGAAAGATGTCATCGGTGTGCCGATGCGCAACACGGTGCTTTTAAATATATTTTCAATGATTCTGGTATTTATGATTTCCATACCCCTTGGTATTACCACGGCGGTTAAGAAAAACAGTATTTTAGATAAAGTAGTACAGGTTGTGACGATTGTCGGATACAGTATACCGAGTTTCGTCATTGCACTGCTTGCCATCTATGTATTTGCAATACGTATTCCGCTTTTTCCGATTAGCGGTGTCAGGACTGCAGGATTTACAGGAACTGATTTTGAGATGTTTGTAGACATGGCAAAACATATGGCACTCCCTGTTCTTGTCATGTCGGTTGGGGGAATAGGAAGTATCACGCGCTATGTGAGGGCTTCTATGATTGAGGCGCTTCGCATGGATTATATTAGGACGGCGCGCTCGAAAGGATTGCGTGAAAAAGTGGTAATTTATGTACACGCATTCCGCAACGCATTGATACCGGTGGTAACCGTGACGACATGGTGGCTTATCGGATTGTTTGGCGGATCTGTTGTAATCGAGACGATCTTTGTATGGGATGGTCTTGGCAAGATGATGATTTCGGGACTGAATCAGAGAGATTTCTCTGTCGTACTTGCGATGCAGATGTTTTATGTTATTTTGTCGCTTGCCGGAAATGTTCTGATGGACATTGCATATACTCTTGTGGATCCAAGGGTGAAACTGGAAAACTAAGGAAAGGTGGAAAGTATATATGAAAAAAAATAAGAAATCCACTATGGCAAAAGCGACGCAGCGAATGCTTGTAGGCGGTATGATGTCAGAGGAACAGGAAGCAGTACTGACTCCGATACAGATGGTATTTTTCAGTTTCATTAAGGATAAAATTGCCATGGTAGGTGTTTTCTGTTTTCTGTTTATATTTGCCTGCTGTATGATACTGCCAATATTCTATCCGATAGATGTGTACTATCAAGATGTGACGCAGTCAAATGTGTCCCCTGGATTTGGTATGCTTAAAGTACCAAAGGCACTTTCGTCAGATGCCGGACAGCTTAGTCTTGGAAGCACATTTTCTGTTGGTATCGATAACGAAGGGCATGTCTATGAATGGGGGAATTTTCCGACAGACAAGCTGAAAAAGCTTCCAAAGGATATGGGAAAGCTGACACAGGTGTCGGCAGGACTTGACCATATTCTTGCCATAAATGAGAATGATGAAGTGATTACATGGGGCAATGACCGTATGGGACTAGAGGCGATTCCTGTTGAGCTTCGCATGGGAGAGAAACCTGTGAAAGTCTATGCAGGCTATCAGATGTCACTCGCACTTACGGACAAGGGCAGGCTTTACAGCTGGGGAAACAGTTACATTGTCGATATCAGATTCCCGGATGGGGTTCAGGGACATATTACGTCATTTGATGCGAACAATGATATTGTTATTGCGCTTACCGATTCAAAGGAAGTGGTTCCGCTTACAAAAAAGGCGACATCATACGCGAAGATTCCTGATGGCGTGGCGGGGCATGCGGTCGACATGGCAATGTCAGATGAGAGTGTAGCTGCGGTTACAGAGGATGGTCGTGTTTATGCATGGGGAAATAATATCAAGAAGACATGTGATGTTCCGGAGGAAATTCAGGGACATGTAAAGGCTATCGAGGGGGGACGATATCATTATACGGTTCTCCTTGATGACGGTTCTGTTGTCTCATGGGGAGACAGCACATTCGGACAGGATCAAGTTCCGTCAATTCAGGAACCAGTGAAAAAAATCAGCGCCGGATACTATGGAAATTATGCGATTGGCGAGAGCAATACGGTGTACAGCTGGGGGCTTGACGGATATGTGATGGGAACGGACGATTTGGGGCGTGACGTATTCCGGCGACTGCTTAAAGGCGGGCGTATGACAATGACAGTTGGTGCGATTGCCGTTATCATTTCCACTATTATTGGTGTTGTGGTTGGCGGTGTGTCAGGGTATAAGGGTGGAAAAGTTGACAATATCATGATGCGTCTGACCGAAATCGTGTCTTCTTTGCCATTTTTGCCGTTTGCCATTATCTTGTCGGCAATTATTGGAAACAGTATTACAGAGACACAGCGAATTATTATGATTATGGTGATTCTGGGATTTCTTTCATGGCCTGGTATCGCAAGACTGGTGCGAGGCAGTGTCCTGGCGGAAAGAGAGCAGGAGTTTGTTACCGCGGCAAAGGCGCTTGGCGTTAAGGAATGGGGAATTATTTTCCGCCATATTTTACCAAATGTTATCACGGTTATTATTGTCAATGCGACGCTGGATTTCGCAACCTGTATGCTGACGGAATCATCGCTGTCGTTTATTGGTTTCGGTGTAACAGAACCGAATGCGACGTGGGGAAATATGCTAAACAGTGCCAGAAATGCCACAGTAATTGAAAAGTACTGGTGGAGATGGGTATTCCCGTCTATCGTTCTGGCAATCAGTACGATTAGTATCAACTGTATCGGCGACGGTCTGCGGGATGCCGTAGATCCTAAGTCCAAGGAAAGGTAGGTGGTTGTATGAGTTTACTGGAAGTGAAGCATCTGCGGACTTTTTTTAAGACGAAGCGCGGTGTGGTAAAAGCAGTCAATGATGTCACCTATTCATTGGAGCCGGGGGAGACGCTTGGAATTGTAGGTGAAAGTGGCAGCGGAAAAAGTGTTTCTGCCATGAGTATATTAAAGCTTTTGGATGGAAACGGTTATGTTGAGGGCGGTACCATCACGTTTAACGGCAAGGACGTGGTAAACTGTTCGCAGAAAGAGATGTATGCAATCAGGGGAAATGAGATATCCGTTATTTTTCAGGAACCGATGACATCGCTCAATCCGGTGTTTACAATAGAGAAGCAGATTGGTGAAGTATTCCGTGTGCATCAGGGGATGACAAAAAAACAGGCAAAGGCAGAAGCGGTACATATGCTCTCGGAAGTCAAAATTCCAAATCCTGAGCGTGTGGCAAAGCAGTATCCGTTCCAGCTTTCCGGCGGTATGCGGCAGCGTGTCATGATTGCGATGGCGCTTGCGTGCAAGCCAAAGCTTCTGATTGCAGACGAGCCGACCACTGCGCTTGATGTTACCATTCAGGCACAGATTTTGAAGCTGATGAATGATTTGAAGGAAAAGATGGGAACAGCGATTTTGTTTATCACGCATGACCTCGGTGTCATTAATGAAATGGCGGACAAGGTTGCCGTGATGTATTGCGGACAGGTTGTCGAGATGGCAGATGCAAAAACAATCTTTACGGACGGCGTGTATTCTCATCCATATACAGAGGGACTGATGATTTCCATTCCAAGACTGGATACCCCGAAAGGAGTCCGGCTTGACCCGATTGACGGTGCAGTGCCTAACCCGCTTTACCTACCGAAAGGATGTAAGTTTGCACCGCGCTGTAAATACTGTACGAAAAAATGTATGGAGGAGGAACCAGAACTCCTTGAGGTGGAAGCAAATCATCAGGTAAGATGTTTCTATGCCAAAAAGGCTGTCAGGAAGGAAACACCCCTTCAGAATGGAGGACAACATGCAGACTGAAAATAAAAAAGTACTGATTAGCATTCGCGATATCAAACAATATTTTCCTGTCAAAAAATCAAGTTTTCGTGAAGAGCAGAAATATGTCAAGGCGAATGACGGAATTTCACTGGACATTTACGAGGGGGAAACGCTGGGACTTGTAGGAGAATCCGGATGTGGCAAATCCACGTTTGGCAGAACTATTTTACAGCTTTATCCTCAGACACATGGTGACATTTTTTTTGAAAAAGACGGAGAAATGATAAATTTAAAGGAACAGCCGGCTGAGAAGCTTCGTGCACTGCGGCGCGAAATGCAGCTTATTTTCCAGGATCCATATTCCTCCCTGAATCCCAAAATGACGGCAGGGCAGATAATCGGGGAGGGGCTGACAGCGCATGGTATTTATAAAAAGGGTGATACGGCGCTGCGCGATTATGTCATGGATGTGATGAAAAAGTGCGGGCTTGATACCTATATGTTTGGGCGCTATCCGCACCAGTTTTCCGGCGGGCAGCGTCAGAGAATCGGTATTGCGAGAAGCCTTGCGCTGAAGCCGCGTTTTGTAGTCTGTGACGAGGCGGTATCGGCACTGGATGTTTCGATACAGTCACAAATTTTGAACCTGTTATCGGATTTAAAGGAGCAGGAGCATCTCACATATTTGTTTATTACACACGACCTGAGTGTAGTGAAGTATATCAGTGACCGAATCGGTGTCATGTATCTGGGAAATCTTGTGGAGCTGGCAAGCACGGAAGAGCTGTTTGACCGGACATTGCATCCCTACACGAATGCGCTGCTGTCAGCGATACCGACGACGGATGTAAATGACAAGAAGCGTGACAGAATCCTGTTAGAGGGTGATATCCCCAGCCCTGTCAATCCGCCGACAGGCTGCAAATTCCACACAAGATGCTACAGGTGCCAGGAAAAGTGCAAAAAAGAAGTGCCTGTGATGACGGATATGGGGAATAATCATATGGTAGCGTGCCATTATCCGCTGGAAAAATAAGGAGCACTGAAGTGGGGGTGCGGTATGTTTTTTAATAACAAGATAAAACGTGTGCTGGATGTGGAGAAATCAGAGGCTGAGTTTGAGGAACAGATGGAGGGTGTCGAGCTTGAAAAAACGGACCGTCCGGCTATGCTGATAGCGGCGTTTCTTGTGTTTATTCCTGCATTATTGCTGGTAATCGGGTTCTTTTTGCTGGTAATCTGGCTGTTTTTTGGCAGGTTTGTCTGAGTTGGGAAAGGTTCAATGTATGAAGAAGGTTATAAGAGGAGTATATGAATGGTCAAAACTGATTCTGCTAGCCCTCGCAGTCGCGTTCGGATTAAAGAATTATGTCGTTGCGAGCGCACTGGTGCCGACAGGCTCCATGGAAGGAACCGTAATGGCGGGAAGCAGGATTGTAATCAACCGAATAGCATATCTGTATGACACGCCACAGAGAGGAGACATTGTCTGCTTCTACTATCCCGATGACGGAAAAACAAAGTATTTAAAACGTGTGATCGGACTTCCGGGAGAAAAGATTGAAGGCATTGACAGCAAGGTGTATATTGACGGAAAGGAAATTACGGATTTTACCAACAATGCTTTCTATGAAGACTTTGGACCGTATTCCATCCCTGCTGACTGTTATTTTATGATGGGCGACAACCGCAGTAACTCATGGGATTCCAGATACTGGATGAATAAATTTGTACACATAGATGACATTGTGGGGAAGGCGGAATTTGAATATTATCCGGAGATGAAAGTGTTAAAATAGCAGGATATGAAAAAATCGAGTGGGAAAACTCGATTTTTTCATATCCTGATGCATGTCTCCAATGCGTCATCTTGCCAGCCATCCGCCGTCGACGGCGAGCGTAAAGCCATTTACATAATCGGAGGCACCGGAAGCAAGGAAGATGGCAGCGCCCGTGATGTCCTCCGGCGTTCCCCAGCGTCCTGCGGGAATCCGGCTGAGAATTTCATCGCTTCTCTGTTTGTCACTTCTTAGATTCTGTGTATTGTTAGTTGCCATATAGCCGGGGGCAATCGCATTGACATTGATATTGTATTTTGCCCACTCATTGGCAAGTGCCCTGGTAATCCCCATCACGGCGCTCTTGCTTGCTGTATAAGAAGGCACGCGGATTCCGCCCTGATAGCTCAGCATGGAAGCGATGTTGATGATTTTACCGCCCTTGTTATCGGCAATCCAGTTTTTTGCAAATGCCTGTGAGAGGAAAAATACCGTTTTTTCATTGAGGTTGATGACGGAATCCCAGTCTTCTATGGAGACGTCTGCCGCATCACATCTTTTGATGATTCCGGCATTGTTTACAAGGATGTCGACACGTCCGGTTTTTGCGGATTCTGAAAGGACATGCTGGATTGCATTGATATCCGAGAGGTCTGCGATAATCTCTGTAAAATGTTTTCCTTCAATTCCAAGGGCGGCGATTTTATCAGCTGTTTCCCGACAGCTGCGTCTGGCAACGCCGATGACGTTTGCACCTGCGCCTGCATAGGCGACACAGATTCCCTGTCCCAGTCCTGTGTTGGCACCTGTCACAAGGGCAGTCTTTCCTTCGAGCGAGAACATATTTAGATTCTTTGGCATAGTATTGATTCCTTTCGTATAATTATTTTTTTCATTATAACATACCGCAGCCGCTGACTGCAATCAAACTAAAAAAAGAATTATTCTTAATAACGGTGTTTCCGGTATCAGAAAATTAATAGACTTTGTAGTCCGGTTATGTTATACTAAAATTAGCTGTTGGCAAAGGAAGAAAATTCTAGATATGGATACCCCCGTTTTACATGGGGGTATTTTGGTGTAAAATCAGGGATTTAGTTGCTGACTTTGAGAAGAGTGGGGATTAACATGGTAAAAAACATTGTTTTTGATATGGGAAATGTCCTTACCATATACAATGCAAGGGAATACATATATGGTTATGTGGACAATGAAGAAGATTTCAGGTGGATAAAAAATCATCTCTGCAGCTCTGTGGAGTGGTTACAGATGGACAGGGGGACGATTTCGGATGAAGAGGCCGCCGCTTCCGTATGCAAAAGGGTGCCTGCACATCTGCATGATACGGTGAAACGATTTATAAGGGAATACAGGATGACACAGCCGCCAAATCCTCCGATGGAAGCGCTGGTGGCGGAGTTATCCCGGAATGGATATGATTTGTACCTTCTTTCCAACACTTCCCATCGTTTCAGGGAATTTAGCAAGTACATAAAATCAGTCGCATATATGAAAGGCATCTGGATATCCTGCGAGCATGGGCTGCTGAAGCCGGAAAAGGAAGCATATCTTGACTTTTTGAGGATGTTTGCATTAAAGCCGGAGGAGTGTTTTTTTATTGATGACACCCCGGCAAATGTGGAGGCGGCAGGAAATCTCGGAATGGACGGCTGTGTGTATTATGGTGATGTAGATGAACTTAGGGGATGCCTGAAAAGAAATGGCATCAGGGTGGCAGATTCCTTAGAATGATATGAAAGTGCGGGAAAACAGATGAAGAAGAAAACGGTTGAATTGTCAAGATGGCAGGTAGCAGCGTTTGTCCTTTTGGGAATAGGGATGCTTTTTTTGCTGGGAGGAATTTTAGCGCTGGCTAAATTTCGGGCAGCGCTGAATCTTTCAAGACTGGATACGGAGAATTTGCGTTCCGGCAAATATGTAAAGGGTGAGATAAGGCAGTATGCAGGTAAGAATTCGGAGCTTGTGGATGTCTTTTTGGGTGTAAACGGTTCTTATGGATATGGTTTAACGTTTTATGACGCGTACACCATTCCGGCTGAGGATGGGAAGTTTGTGGAAATATTAATTAAGGACGAGGAGCTTCTGGATCAGTTAGAAGCATATGACAAGGGAATTGGAAGCGGTGTTTTCTTTGTCGGAAGGGTTGAAAAACCAAGATATGAATATAATTATGATTTTTGGAAGGATTCGTCTGTGTTTGCGGGTGTGGATGATGCAAAGGCGAGGATTTGCAATAAATATGTAATTCGCCAGACGCATCCGGAGGGAATACGCTACCGGATCTGTGTAGGATTATCATTGGTGCTTACCGCATGGATTATAATCAAAGGATGCGGCGGCGTGAAGGTTACGTCCGCTGATTAGTTTATTTTATTAGAACTGAAATTTTCCTATTGACAAAATAGGTCTATTGGTATAGACTCATTATAAAGTCTGTATTTATAGACCTGTTTTGATTATGGGAAATTACCATAAAAGGGTTATCGCAAGGGAAAGGATGGGAATGATGGAATATTTAAAACTGTGTGACAGCGACTATCGATTCATGCTGATTGTGTGGGAGGCAGCACCGGTGAATTCCGGCGAGCTGGTCAGGCTGTGTAATGAAAAACTGGGGTGGAAAAAGTCAACAACATATACCCAGATAAAGAAAATGTGCGACAAAGGGTATATAGAAAATGTACAGGCAACGATTCATGTCCTGATACCAAAAGAGAAGGTACAGGCAGAAGAGAGCGATTATTTTGTCGAGCGGACTTTTGATGGTTCCCTGCCGGCATTTCTGACCGCATTTCTGGGAGGAAAGACAATATCGGAGCATGAGGCTGAAAAAATCAAGCGCATGATAGATGAACATGTTGAGAATTAAGAAGTCAAGAGGTAACAGGAAGCCGAAGGCTGAACTGTTACCTCTTGAGAAAGGAATTCCTTATGGATGTATTGACAACAGTATTCCTAAAAGTAGTCGAAATGGGTCTGTCAGCCAGCTTAGTCATTTTGATTGTTCTGCCGATAAGGCTGATGATGAAAAGGCTGTCGGCAGGCTTTGCCTATCTGCTGTGGATTGCCGTGGCAGTGCGGCTGATAACTCCGGAAACGATTGCGTCCCCTGTCAGCATATTTAACCTTGATTTGCAGGCAGCTGACAGCTATCAAAAAGAGTCCAATATCAAAAGTTTCCAGGGTGTGGCAGAAATGGTTTCGTATGACGATGGTGTATCAGTATCGACATGGAATCAGAATTTTGCCGATGGGGAGACACAGGGTAATACGGATGCCGATTGGATAAGTACTTCTTCCAATAATGAAGAAACAGCAGCAAAGAAGATGAAATGGACAAATATTCTGGCGCTAGTCTGGATAGCCGGCATTATGATACTTGTGTTATTTATGGCAGCTGCCCATATCCGTATCGGACGCAGTGTCCGGTATGGGACGCTGCTTTGTGACGCGCAGCCACATGCAGGGGATGTATGCCGCCTAAGCGGAAAGAAGAAGCTTGCCTACTCGGTGAATGTGTATGAGTGTGACAATATCAGGTCGCCATTTGTATTCGGACTGCTGCCGCCAAGGATTTATATTCCTTACCGGTTAAACGAGAGGGAGCGGCAGTGCGTTCTGATGCATGAGAGGATTCACATCGCAAAGGGTGATTATTTTATCAAAAACACAGCGTATCTGCTGGCAGTTATTTATTGGTTTCACCCGCTGATATGGATAGCGTTTCATCTGATGTGTGCCGACATGGAAATGCGTTGCGACGAAAGCGTCCTTTCAAAAATGGATGTGGACATGAAAAAAGAATATGGGAATGTCCTGCTTGCATTTGCCGCAAATAGGCGGCAGATTTCCGCAGGCTTCCTTGCCTTTGGAGAGGAGAATGTCATGAAGAGGGTAAAACATATTTTAAGCTACAAGAAGCCTTCCCGGTGGAAAACGGCGGCAGGGACTTTGGGGCTAATGCTGACGATAGTGGCGTGTGGGACGGATGCCGATGGGAACAAGACCACAAGTCTTTCTGAAGCGAATTTGGATATTGCAGAGTCTGAACCAGCTGACTTAAAAGGGCAGGGTACGGAAACGGATGCGACAGAGGAAGCAGAGAACGGGATGCCGCATCGTGCCGCACAGTGGGCAGCAAATACCATGATGGATCATGAACTTTGTACATTGGACTATGCGGATGAGAATACCATTATTTTTCACATTTCAAGCGGACTGTTCCAATATGATTTACAGCAGCAGGGCATTTCTCGCAGTCTTGACTTACAGGCGCTGGACTGTCAGAAGGTGCAGACAGGCGGAGAATGCAGGATTCAGATATATAAGAATAAGGAGAACAGGATTCGGGCAGTAATCGAGTCCTATCCGTATAAGAATACAGACATCTATATCTATGATTTTGATACGGACAGGCTGGTTTCATATGATGCCGCGCTTTTGGAAAATGACACGCTGTATGACGTGGAGCATGGGGAAGGCTATGTGCGGTTTGACGGTCTTGATTCCAAATGGGATATGGAGAATAATCAGGAGCTGAAAAACTGGCGCTATTCCGAAAATGTGCTGCCCATGGAAGATGGCAAATTTGGCATATTATATTTTGATACGATAAAGCTCAGCACGTTGAAGTATCTGGCAGGAGGCAGAGAATATACGCTGTTTCGCAGTGAACAGGCGACCCTGCCTGAGCTTTTGAAGCAGGATGACAGCTTTTACCAGTCATTTGTCCTGAACGCCACAGAAAATGAGACACAATGCATTCTGGAATATACTGGCTTCTATAATAGTCATGATTATGCCGGTATGTGTGCGCTTTCGACGGGACTTGACTATTCTGATGAGCTTCAGAAGGAGTGGGGCACGCACAAGGATTTTATAGGCGCAGGCAATGTTTTGATGGAAAAAACTGACGAGGACTACGTGATAGTGGAATGTTTCTATTATGCGGACAAGACAGATTACGATTCAGATGAAAAAATTTATATTTCTGCCAGGTATATAGAAGGACAGGGGTGGCGAGTGGATGGGCTTCCGTCGTTTACCCTGCCATAATTTTGAGAGAATTGAGTGTTGACATTTCCAATCATTCATAGTATAGTGTTTCTAAAGAATACTACTAATAAGCGAAGAATAATAACTGGTGGTGAAAAGATGGATAATGCTGCATTGGGGGCTTTGACGGAAAAGCTGGTGCCGTTTGGCCTGACAAGACAGGAGGCAGCCATATATCTGTGCCTGCTGGGAAATAGCGAACTGTCAGGCTACGAAGTGTCAAAGCTCACTGGAATATCGCGTTCTAATGTGTATGGTGCACTTGCCGGTCTGGTGGAGAAAGGCGCAGCATACTTATTGGAAGGAGAGACCAATAAATACACAGCGGTTTTGGCAGCTGATTTTTGTGAGAACAGGATTCGGCACCTGGTTCGGTTGAAACAAGAGCTTGTGTCACAGGTTCCACAGATAGGGGATAATTCCGAAGGCTATATCACAATTAGCAGTCACCGTCATATTATGGATAAGATATATAATATGCTTGAACATGTGGAATACAGGGTGTACTTATCCATACCTGTCGAATATCTTGAGCGGTTCAGACCGGAGCTTGAGAAGCTGACAGCGAAAGGGAAAAAAGTGGTACTTCTTATCAGTGAGTTTCCTGCCGAAGAAATACAAGGATGCATCATATATACGACCGGGAAAAAAGACAGACAGCTGAGACTGATTGTCGACTCCAGCTATGTACTTACAGGAGAGCTGACAGGGGATGTGACAGACAGTTGTCTGTACTGTGGTCAGAAAAATTTTGTGAATGTATTTAAGGAATCACTGAGAAATGAAATAAAGCTGATTGAGTTGACAAAAGGAGCATGAATTCGAAAAATGAAAAAAGAGGCATTTGTAACAAAAGAACAGATTGAGGAAATCGTAAAGACATACCCTACACCGTTTCATATCTATGACGAAAAGGGCATCAGAGAGAATGCGCGTGCGTTAAAGGAGGCTTTTTCCTGGAATAAAGGGTTTAAAGAGTATTTTGCAGTAAAGGCAACACCCAATCCGTTTTTGATTGATATTCTACGTGAGTACGGCTGTGGCTGTGACTGCTCTTCCCTGACGGAGCTTATGCTGAGCAATGTAATAGGGGTAAAGGGTGAGGACATTATGTTTTCCTCCAATGACACGCCGGCAGAGGAGTTTGAATATGCGGCAAAGATAGGCGCGACAATCAACCTGGACGACATCACGCACATTGATTTTCTGGAAAAGACGATTGGAAAGCTGCCGGAGACCATTTCCTGCCGCTACAACCCTGGCGGGCTGTTTAAAATCACGACGGACATTATGGATAATCCGGGGGATGCCAAGTATGGCTTTACAACGGAGCAGCTGTTTGAGGGATTCCGGCTTCTGAAGGCAAAGGGAGTAAAGAATTTTGGGATTCATGCGTTTCTGGCAAGCAATACCGTTACCAATGAGTATTATCCGACACTTGCAAAGACCTTGTTTGAGGTAGCAGTAAAACTTAAAAATGATACGGGGGCGAATATCCGGTTTATCAATCTTTCCGGCGGTATCGGCGTTCCATACAGACCGGATCAGGAGCCGAACGACATTCTTGCGATTGGCGAGGGCGTGAGAAAGGTTTACGAGGAAGTTCTTGTTCCGGCAGGGATGGGGGATGTGGCAATTTACACGGAGCTCGGGCGTTTTATGATGGCGCCATATGGTCATCTTGTAGTAAAGGCGATTCACGAAAAGCACACACATAAGGAATATATTGGCGTGGACGCCTGCGCGGTCAATCTTATGAGGCCTGCCATGTATGGGGCATACCATCACATTACGGTACTGGGTAAGGAGAACCAGCCTTGCGACTGCAAATATGATATCACGGGCTCCCTGTGTGAGAACAATGATAAGTTTGCGGTGGACAGAATGCTGCCAAAGATTGACATGGGGGATTATCTTGTCATTCATGATACGGGGGCGCATGGTTTTTCAATGGGATACAATTATAACGGAAAGCTTAAGTCTGCTGAGCTGTTACTAAGGGAAGACGGAAGTGTACAGCTAATCAGGCGTGCCGAGACGCCAAAGGATTACTTTGCGACATTTGACTGCTTTGATATCTACAATAAATTTGGATTTTAGAAGATAGGAAACGGGCAAGGAAGCTTACCCGTTTTTGATTGTCATGAGAGCGCCCGTAGATTCGCGCACAATCAGGCCTGGCCTTAACAGTGACCTTGATATGGGAACCTTTGCAATTAGCCAGTAAAGCGATGCATAGGAGTTGCGCCCGAGGTCTATGCGGTTCTGGCTAATCGTGGTGAGGGATGGGGATATCTCTTCCGCAATAGGGAGGTTGTCAAAGCCCACGACGCTCAGCTCCTGCGGAATCCTGATATTAAGTTTTTCGCATTCCCGGATTACACCAACCGCAAGCAGGTCATTGCCGCATACGATGGCGGTCGCGCCATTCTTGACAAGCGTAGGCAGATGGTATTTTGCACTGTCCTCGACATAATGACCGTAGGCGACCAGGTTTTCGTCGATTTCCAGCTCATGGCTCTGCATACTGCTGACATACGCGTCATATCTGTTGACGGTGACCATGGAGTCAGGAGAGCCGTTTAAAAGTGCAATTCTGGTGTGTCCTAATTTTGTCAGGTGGTCAACTGCCAAATCAATGCCTTCAAAGCTGTCTGTTCCCACATAGGCGACATTTGGATTTTTTCGGATGTAATTATCGAAAAGGACAGTCGGGATGGTGGTGGATGCAAGCTGG
Source organism: uncultured Lachnospiraceae bacterium (assembly GCA_949066965.1). Classification (GTDB taxonomy): domain Bacteria; phylum Bacillota; class Clostridia; order Lachnospirales; family Lachnospiraceae; genus COE1. Next base: position 125,661 of record CARTDA010000003.1, on the reverse strand, counting down.
TTCATCCATGGATCCTTCAGGGCAAAGCCGATCAGGAATCCGCCGTGGAAATTATTTTTGACCATATACCTGTCATAGGGGTCGTGCAGCTGTAATAATGGGTTCATGGGGATAATTGTGACATCCCAGTTGTCGCGCACTGCTGCCTGCTTAAAACCTAGTATGATATCAAATCCGAAATCTCCTGGCATTTCATACTTCATGTTTTCAACAAAAATGCATAGGCGCTTTCGGGTTTCCTTTTTCATCCTCTTGGTGACGTATCCCATTTCAATTGCAGTGTCAAGAACCAGTTTTTTCAGTTCAGGACTGATGTCGTTTGCGTCGTTTAATCCCTTGGAAACCGTACTTGGGGCAATACCCAGACGGTTTGCGATGTCCTTTATTGTTATCATAGTTATAACTCTCTTTCGCACAAATTCGTTCTAATAAAATTAGTTTACATGATAATGAAAACGTTTTCAACCGATTCGAATAAAAACATCTACTAAAATTATCGGTGAAATATAATAAAAATGTCACAAAAACAATGGCAATTACAAATAAAGCTATTTGCAAAATATGTTTTATGCGGTATAATCTTACATGTAGGTAAAAGCATGACAGCAGCTGCAAAAGAATGAAAAGGAGTACATGATAATGGATAATGCATTTAACACACCGGCACAAGTGCTGGACGCAAATATGAGGGCAGGAGAAGGCAAGGCAAAGCTTCCTTTGCTAAAGTGCATTCTGCTTGGCATGATGGCAGGTGCATTTATAGCGTTTGGCGGAGCATCGAGCAACGCGGCAGTACATAATATTGCAAATCAGGGACTTTCCAAGACGCTTGCAGGATGCATATTCCCGGTAGGACTGATGATGATTGTTTTTGTCGGCGGAGAGCTTTTCACGGGGGACTGCCTGATGATAGCAGGTGTGGCTGACAGGAAATTCAGCGTACTTGCCATGATTAAGACACTTCTTATTGTTTTTTTCAGCAATATGGCAGGAGCTGTCATTATAGCAGCGCTTGTATATTTTAGTGGATTACTGGATTATACAAATGGGGCGCTCGGCGCATTTACGATTAAAGTGGCATACGGAAAGACGACAATCGCACCATTTAAGGCAGTATGCTCGGGGATTCTCTGTAATATCCTTGTGTGTATGGCAGTGCTTATGGCTACCGCGGCAAAGGACATTGCAAGTAAGGTGTGGGCTATCTTCTTTCCAATCTGTGCATTTGTCATTGGCGGATGGGAGCACTGTGTGGCGAATATGTTTTACATTCCTGCCGGTATTTTTGCAAGCATGAATGGCAGCTATGTTGCAAAAACGGAGGAACTGTATGGCATTACGGCTGACCAGATAGCGGCAAATCTGAATATCGGTGGTTTTATATCGAACCTGATACCGGTTACGATAGGAAATATGCTTGGCGGCATGGTGTTCATCGCATTGCCGCTGTACGCAATCCACAGAAGTAAAATCGTCAATAAAACGAAATAAGAAACTGGGGCGTGTTGGCAGGACACGCCCTGACTTTTTGGGGAGGTATATATGAACGACAAACTGACAAAAAACGATATCAGGAAGATGGAGGAGGAGATTGAACACAGAAAGCTTGTCATACGCAAGGAAGCCCTGGAGGCGGTCAAGGAAGCGAGGGCGCAGGGGGACTTGAGCGAGAATTTTGAATATTATGCGGCAAAAAAATTTAAGAACCAGAATGAGAGCCGCATCCGGTATCTTGAGCGCATGATAAAGACCGCGCAAATTATAGAGGACGACACGAAAGAGGACGAAATCGGTCTGAACAAAACAGTCGAGGTGGAGTTTGTGGAAGACGGAGCGGTCGAGACATACCGTCTGGTAACGACGGTGCGGAACAATCCGCTGCAGGGGCTTATCAGCATTGAATCACCGATAGGCAAATCGCTCGTCGGGCATAAGTGCGGCGACACCGTGCATGTGCAGGTGAACAGTGACTTTGGCTATGACGTGGTGGTTCGGTCGGTAGTCAATACGCCGGACGATGATTCGATTGCGCTGCGGAAGTTTTAAAACAGGCTGAAAACCGGAAAATTTTGATATCTGTCATGCCTGGCTGTTTTTCACTTCCACTCGAAAAGCAGTAAGGGCAGTTTGCATGAAAGAGGAAGCAACATGAATTTGATTAATATAGAGAACCTGACAAAAGTCTATACGGAAAGGAAATTATTTGATGGTGCATCGTTTTCCATGCAGGATGGGGAGAAGATTGGTGTCATTGGCATTAACGGAACCGGAAAGACAACCTTGCTGCGAATGATTATGGGGGAAGAAGAACCGGATGAAGGAACGGTCACGACTGCCAGTCATGTGGTACTTCGCCATCTGCCACAGCATCCGGAATTTGCACCGGATAAAAGCAGCCTGGAATGCGTACTGGAAGGAAATGTAACTGATGAAAATCGTTGGTCCATAGAGAGTGATGCCAAGGCAATGATGACACGTCTTGGAATGAAAGATTTCATGCAGCCGGCGGGACAATTATCCGGCGGGCAGAGAAAACGTCTGGCATTGATATCCGTATTGCTTTCACCGGCAGACATTCTTTTGCTGGATGAGCCTACCAACCATTTGGATAATGATATGGCAGACTGGCTGGAAGACTATCTGAAAAAATGGAGAGGCGCTCTTATCATGGTAACCCATGACCGTTATTTTTTAGATAGCGTGACAAACCGAATAATAGAAATTGATAAAGGGATGATTTATACCTACCAAACAAATTATTCGGGATACCTGGAGCTGAAAACACAGCGTCAGGAAATGGAATTAGCTGCTGAACGAAAACGCCAATCCATATTGCGGGTAGAACTGGAATGGATACGCAGGGGGGCAAGAGCCCGTTCCACAAAGCAGAAGGCACATATTCAGCGATATGAAGAACTGCGCGATCGTCAGGCTCCAGTGCAGGACTCACAGGTGGTGTTAAGTTCTATTTCCACAAGACTTGGAAAAACCACAGTAGAACTGGAACACATCTGCAAAACATATGGGGAAAGAAAACTGATAGATGATTTTTCCTATATCTTTTTAAAAGGTGACAGGGTTGGTTTCATAGGACCGAACGGTTGTGGAAAATCCACGCTGATGAAAATCATTGCAGGCATTATTCCGCAGGATTCCGGACAGGTCATTATTGGCCAGACTGTAAAGATGGGATATTATGCACAGGAAACAGTCTCGGAAAAAACAAAAGATGTTAATGAGACTGACTTTTCATATATGAACCCGGAGCAAAGGGTGATTGATTATGTGAAGGATACGGCAGAGTATATTCATACGGCAGACGGAGTGATGTCTGCATCAGCCATGCTGGAGCGATTTTTATTTTCTCCGGAAAAACAATACAGTCCTATCGGAAAATTATCCGGTGGGGAGAAGAAGAGATTAAACCTGCTTCGTGTATTGGCTTCATCCCCGAATTTCATTTTACTGGATGAACCGACAAATAATCTTGACATAGCAACGTTGACCATACTGGAGGATTACCTGGACAGCTATGAGGGAATTGTAGTCACGGTATCCCATGACCGTTATTTTCTTGACAGAACCATGAAACGTATCTTTGCTTTCGAGGAAGACGGGAAACTGAAACAATATGAAGGAGGCTATACGGATTACTCCTTGAGGAAATTTTCAGAGAAGGAGAGAATGGAAACAGAGCCGGTAAAGAAAAACGGTATCATATCTAAGGCAGATTCGCAGGTAATGCAGAAAGGACAGCGTACGCGTGGACCCCAGAAGCTGAAGTTTACCTATCAGGAACAGAAGGATTATGAGACGATTGAAAGCGATATTGCCGCACTGGAAGAAAAAATAGGAATGCTTGAAGCAGAAATGGTGGCAGCGTCAACGGATTTTGTAAAGCTGAATCAGTTAATGAATGATAAAGAATCGGCAGAAAATATGCTCGAGGAAAAGATGAATAGATGGATGTACCTGGAAGAACTGGCGGCAAAGATTGCCGGGCAATAAAAGGGAAAGAAAGTGGTCAAAGGAAAACTGGCTGCTTTTTTTATGCACACGGACGCAGAAAGGAAATATGCAGCTATAGCTGTCCGCGCCCGGCGCGCGAGTAGGGAAGATAAATCTTCTCTACTCGATTGCGCAGCCCCGTGGTTTCGTATCTTTTTGTGCATGTTTGGTCTCATTGTGGTTATGGCAATTGGGTGTGGCTATGCGTTACAATTGTAATGCAGGAACTGTATATCATTTATCTGGGAAGAAATGGGGGTAAGGCCATGTCAGGCATATGTGTCATGATAAAACCGGCGGAGGAAACATCCAGGGTAGTTCCTACAATTGTTAAGAGGGATGCGGAAACCGAAAGGACATGGCATACGTTCATTTTGCTATGTCTTTTTTGCATTCCGCCTTTTTGAATTTGAAGGCTTAAAAATGTGTAAAATTTGTGAACTCATAAAAAATGGGTTGACTATTCTTTTTTAATAGAATAGAATGTTAGCACACGAACAGTCCATAGACAAACAAACTGATGTTTCGACTGCCTTATATCTGGCAGCTGTATGGATGCATTGTAAGGAGAGGCGGTGAGGGCAATACGGAAAACGGTAAAAAACATGATTTTGATGTGTCTGATGGCAGGTCGGTCGGGCATATCATAAAAGAGCTGAATGGTGCATTCAGAAAGATGTTCCTCAGCAGCGGGACAGAGGCAGGGCTTGACGAAGTGACACTGATGCATGGCTGGATAATGGGCTATCTGCATCACAACCAGAATCGTGAGATTTATCAGAAGACGATTGAGTCGGAATTCAATATCAGGCGCTCTACTGTGACAACAATACTGCAGCTCATGGAAAAGAAAGGGTATATCAGAAGGGAGGCAGTGGCAGGAGATGCCAGACTCAAAAGAATTGTTCTGACACAGCAGGGAACGGAAACTGCTGTGCGTACAAAGTCCATGATTGACAATATGGAGAAAAGCCTGACCGAAGGCATCGGGGAAAGGGAGCTTGCCGTTTTTCTTGAAGTTGCGGAAAAGCTGCTGCAAAATATGGGACAATAACCGGCTGCGGTTATAAGCCAATAAAAGTATTACGGGAAAGGAAGATGACTATGCTGAAAATATTGGGCGCACAAATTAAGGAATTCAAAAAGGATTCCATCCTTACGCCTGTTTTCATGATTTTAGAGGTTATCATGGAAATGATTATTCCGCTGCTGATGGCATCCATCATTGATGACGGTGTCGACGCGGGAGACCTGAACCACATTTACAAAGTCGGCGGAATTATGATTGTGATGGCACTGATTGGCCTGTGGGCAGGGCTTATGGGGGCGAAGTTCGGGGCGAGGGCTTCCACGGGCTTTGCAAGAAACCTAAGAAAGGCAATGTACGAAAATATCCAGACGTTTTCATTCTCGAATATTGACAAGTATTCCACGTCAAGCCTGATAACAAGGCTGACGACAGATGTGACCAATATGCAGAACTCCTACCAGATGATTCTGCGTATGGCAATGCGGGCGCCGGCATCCATGATTACGGCAATGGTAATGGCATTTTCGATTAACGCGAGACTTGCAAGTATTTACCTTGTCGCTGTTATATTTCTTGCTGTCTGCATTTCATTTATCCTGCCAAGGGCAAACAGGTATTTCAGGCAGGTGTTTGAGAAGTACGACGACTTGAACGCAAGCGTCCAGGAGAATGTATCCGCAATCCGCGTTGTAAAGGCGTATGTGCGTGAGGATTACGAAAAGGATAAATTTGCAAAGGCAAACCAGAACATTTACAATATGTTCTTAAAAGCGGAAAAGCTTGTCGTCATCAACATGCCGCTTATGCAGGCAACCGTGTACAGCTGCATTTTGCTGATATCATGGCTTGGGGCAAAGACGATTGTCGCGGGGGGACTTACGACAGGTGAGATGATGAGTCTGCTGACATACTGTATGAATATCCTGATGAGCCTGATGATGGTATCCATGATTATCGTGATGCTGTCCATGAGTTATGCCAGTGCAAAACGTATTGCCGAGGTTCTGACGGAAAAGACAGACCTCAGCAACCCGGAAACCCCCGTGGAGCATGTCAGGGACGGAAGCATTGTGTTCCATAATGTCTCTTTTTCCTACAACAGGGATGGCAAGCCGGTTTTGAACAATATCAACCTGGATATTCAGTCCGGTGAGACAATCGGTATCATCGGCGGAACAGGCAGTGCAAAATCCAGCCTTGTCAATCTCATCAGCCGTCTGTATGATGTCACGTCCGGGGAGCTTCTGGTAGGCGGTCTTGATGTGCGCAAATATGATATGGAGGCACTGCGAAATCAGGTCGCGGTCGTGCTGCAGAAAAATGTGCTGTTCAGCGGCACCATACTCGAAAACCTCCGCTGGGGAAACAAGGAGGCTTCCGAGGAGGAGTGCATCCGGGCATGCAGGCTTGCATGTGCAGATGAGTTTATACAGAAGATGCCGGACAAATACAATACGTATATTGAGCAGGGGGGCACGAACGTATCAGGCGGGCAGAAACAGAGGCTCTGTATTGCAAGGGCGCTGCTGAAGAAACCAAGGATATTGATTCTTGATGACAGCACCAGTGCGGTGGACACAGCCACTGACGCCAAAATCAGAAAGGCATTTGCCGAGGAGATACCAGATACGACGAAGCTTATCATTGCGCAGCGGGTAAGCAGCGTCCAAAACGCAGACCGCATTATTGTCATGGACAATGGTGCAGTGACCGCATTTGGAACGCATGACGCGCTGTTAAAGGAAAGTCCGATTTACCGAGAGGTATATGAATCACAGACTGGCGGCAACGCGGACTTTGACCAGAACGGAGGTGACAACTAATGCCAGGACCAGGACATCCAATGAGGGGACCAAGGGGTCAGAAGCCCAAGATTGAAAACCCGGGAAAGCTTTTTAAAAGGCTTATGGGATATGTGCTCAAAAATTATACACCGCAAGTTGTAATTGTTGTCATATGTATTTTTGTCGGCGTGTTTGCCAATATTCAGGGTACACTGTTCATGCAGACACTGATTGACAGCTATATTGTGCCGCTTCTTGGCACGGAGAATCCTGATTTTTCTGGGCTTGGGCACGCGATTTTCTGGGTGGCATGCTTTTATGCCGTAGGTGTGCTGTCATCCTATCTTTACAACAGAATCATGATTAACGTAAGCCAGGGGACGATGCGCAATATCAGAAGCGAAATGTTCAACAAGATGGAATCCCTGCCGATTAAATACTTTGACACACATGCGCATGGCGATATCATGTCAAGGTACACAAATGACATTGATACATTAAGGCAGATGATTAGCCAGAGTATGCCGCAGTGCCTGAACAGCGCCATCACGATTGTCAGCGTTCTGGTCAGCATGATTGTCCTGAGTGTGCCGCTCACCGTCACGACACTCGTAATGGTTTCCATCATGCTTTTCGTCACGAAGAAGGCAACAGGGCTTTCCGGCAGATATTTCGTGGCGCAGCAGAAGTCCATCGGCGCAGTGAATGGGTTCGTGGAGGAAATGATAGAGGGGCAGAAGGTCGTCAAGGTGTTCTGTCACGAGCAGGAAAGCATGGATCGTTTTAACGAACTGAACGAAGAACTTTTTGAGAGCGCATACAATGCCAACCAGTTTGCCAACATGCTTGGGCCCATCAATGCACAGCTTGGAAACCTGAGCTATGTGATGTGTGCGATTGTGGGCGGCATGCTTGCGCTTGGCAACATTGGCGGGCTGACGCTTGGCGGGCTGGCAAGCTTCCTCTCCTTCAACAAGAGCTTTAACATGCCGATTAACCAGGTGAGCATGCAGTTTAACTCGATTGTGATGGCGCTTGCGGGCGCAGACCGTATTTTTAAGATGCTTGACGAGGAGCCGGAGGCAGACAATGGGTATGTATCCCTTGTAAATGCGGAGGAAGTCAACGGTGAATTAAAGGAGACGCAGAAACATACAGGAATGTGGGCGTGGAAGCATTATCACAAGGACAGTGACTCTACGACGTACCAGCGGCTCGAGGGGGGCGTCGTGTTTGATGATGTGGACTTTGGATATACGGATGACAAGATTGTGCTCCATAATATCAAGATGTTTGCGGAGCCGGGACAGAAAATTGCGTTTGTCGGTTCGACAGGTGCGGGAAAAACAACCATCACCAATTTGATTAACCGGTTTTATGATATACAGGACGGCAAGATTCGGTATGACAACATTAATGTCAACAAGATAAAGAAAGCCGATTTGCGGCGTTCCCTTGGCATTGTATTGCAGGATACCCATTTGTTTACCACTACGGTAATGGAGAATATCCGGTATGGGAAACTCGATGCCACGGACGAGGAAGTCATCGCGGCGGCAAGGCTTGCCAATGCGCATGAGTTTATTGAGAAGCTTCCGGATGGTTACAATACGCTGCTGACCGGGGATGGCGCGAACTTAAGCCAGGGACAGAGGCAGCTGCTTGCCATAGCGCGGGCGGCAATTGCGGATCCGCCCGCACTGATACTGGACGAGGCGACAAGCTCCATTGACACACGTACCGAGAAAATCGTGCAGGACGGTATGGATAAGCTGATGAAAGGCAGGACTACATTTGTGATTGCGCACAGGCTTTCCACAGTCAAGAACAGTGACTGCATCATGGTACTCGAACAGGGAAGGATTATCGAGCGCGGAACGCACGACGAACTGATAGAGGCACAGGGCAAATACTACCAGCTTTACACCGGAAATGCGATTGCGGCAAATTAAAAATGATAATAGGTAAATTTGCATATTTTTTTCAGGGACTTGGCAGAAAATGCCAGGTCCTTTTTAAATAGGAGACTAATTGGTGTGTGTTACTTTTGCCAAAAGTTTCCGACAATATCCTTGATATCTTTGTTCATAACTGATAAAATGTATTTATGGGTACTGCCGAGGAACATTCGGTTCCCGATAGTTCCCTATGTATGATTGGGGTGAGAGAGATGGCATTCTCGAAAGGAAAGCGAATTGAAGACGAGACAAGCAGGCGCATTGTTGACCTTGCCGTAAATATTGGCTGCAGGGAAGGCGCAGATGCCCTGACTGTCACCAGGCTTTGCCGCGAACTGAACTGTGACAGGCGTGTTATTTATAACAGATTCCGGGACATAGAAGAAATCAATCTGGTTGTCGCATGGCGGTGCAATGAAGAGCTTATGGCAAAAGCGCGGGCGGCGGTAAATCCTCAGGATTCCTTTTATGAAAGATTTTTGGCGCTTATCAAGGCGGCATTTGCTTATATCTATGAAAAAAATGCCTATTTTCAGTACTATACTGCCCTGTACCGAATCACGGATAATGGTGTGAAAAATGAAATCCTTCAGGAAATGATGCAGATGATTGAGGATGGAAAGGCAGCAGGCGATGTCTGTGCGGAGACGGACAGCCACAAGGCGGCAGAAAACATCTGGATTCTTACAACGGGGATAAGCGGTATGCTTGCGGCAAACAGAAACTACAGATATCAGGACGGGCTAAGCACGATGCTGTACGGAGTGGAGGCAATCATGTCCTATATGAAAAGGAAGAAGGAAGCCGAAGGCTGACTGTTTTTTGTAGGAATGGAGGGTAAATATGGTAACCGTAAAACTTGGAAATACAGGAATTATTGCCAATAAAAATGGCTTTGGTGCGCTTCCGATTCAGCGGATTGATATGGAAAGCGCAGTGAAGCTGATACATATGGCGCTTGACGGCGGCGTAAATTTTTTTGACACCGCAAGGGCTTACAGTGACAGTGAAAAGAAACTGGGCACCGCTCTGGAGGGCATTGACAGGAGCCGGTATTATATTGCGTCAAAGACAGCTGCCAGGATGGGGGAGGACGTTCTTGTGGATCTGGAAACCTCGCTGCGCCTGCTCAAGACAGATTATATTGATGTCTACCAGCTGCACTGCGCACCAAGGTGCTTTAAGCCAGGAGATGACGACGGTGTATATGACGCAGTATTAAAGGCAAAAAAAGAGGGAAAGATTAAACATATCGGAATTACGGCGCATCTTCTGAATGTCGCCGAGGAGGCAGTTGAGAGTGGTCTGTATGAAACGTTGCAGTTTCCGTTTGCATATATTTCCTCCGAAAAAGAGATTGCACTTGTAAAGAAATGCGAGGATGCAGGAATGGGCTTTCTGGGCATGAAAGGACTTGCGGGCGGTCTGCTGACGAATGCGAGGCTCTGTTACTGGTTCGCCTGTCAGCACAGCGCTGTTTTACCGTTGTGGGGTGTGCAGAGGGAATCAGAGCTTGCAGAATTTTTGTCTTATCAGGAGAATATGCCTGAGATGGACGAGGAGATGAAAGCAGTCTATGAGAGGGATTTAAAAGAGCTTGCAGGTGATTTCTGCCGTGGGTGCGGCTATTGTATGCCATGTCCGAAAGGAATCAAAATCAATAACTGTGCGCGCATTTCACAGCTTTTGCGCCGTTCTCCGTCTGCGAACTGGTTAAGTGAGGAGTGGCAGGCAGAGATGGCAAAAATCAAGGAGTGCATACATTGCGGAAACTGTGCGTCAAAGTGCCCATATGGGCTTGACACGCCAAAGCTTCTGGAAAAAAATCTTGAGGATTATGAGAATGTTTTGGCTGGCAGGGTCAGTGTCAGCAATGAAAAATAAAAAACAATGTCATTGGGAAAGGTACAGGTACGGATATGGAGTTTGCGTCAGTTTATCACAGAACAGTTGATAATTATTGCTATATGATTGATGAGAATCAGCTGATTATCAATCTCAAAACAGGATATGATGTAAAGGAAGTCAATATTGTCTATGGAGACCCATTTGCAAATGGTATTCTGGGTGGCGGGGAAGAATGGACAGGAGACAAGGCAAATATTCCATTTAAAAAGCGCTTGAAATACCAGCTTTGGTGGACGACGACAATTAAACCGGCATTTAAACGGCTAAAATATTATTTCGAGCTGGTGACTGACACAGAGCGCTGGTACTATTTTGAGGATGGGTTTGTCAGTGAGGAACAGATGCAGATTAAGGGACGAAGCAGGCAGTGTTTTACCATGCCTTGGATGAATCCGATTGACATCAACAAGGTTCCATGGTGGGTGAATGAGACAGTATGGTATCAGATTTTCCCGGACCGGTTCTGCAACGGCGACCCCTCATTGAACCCGGAAAACACAAAGCCATGGAAATATGAGGGCGGCGTCGGGCACAACGATTTTTATGGCGGAGACATAAAGGGAATGATAGATAAGCTTGACTATCTGAAGGATTTGGGCATTACAGGCATCTACACAACGCCGATTAATGAGTCGCCGTCGAACCATAAATATGACACGACTGACTATGGCAAAATAGACCACAATTTTGGTGATGACGAGACCATGAAAATTTTTGTGGAGGAGGCGCACAAGCGCGGGATACGTGTGATGCTTGACGCGGTATTCAACCACAGCGGTTATTTCTTTCAGCCCTGGCAGGACGTGTTGAAAAACGGACGGGATTCCGAGTACTTTGACTGGTTTATGATTAATGAGTGGCCGTTGTCCAACCAGTGGGACGCGGCGAAAAGAGGACAGCTGTACACGTTTGCATTTTTTGACTCCATGCCAAAGCTCAACACAAATAATAAGGCGGTGCGGGAATACCTAATCGGGGTTGCCTGCGGCTGGGTTCAGAAGTATGATGTGGACGGCATCCGCATGGATGTGGCAAATGAGGTGTCCCATGTATTCTGCAAGCAGCTCCGTCTTGCGCTGAAAACGATAAAACCGGATATTTATATCCTGGGGGAGGTCTGGCATGACGCGATTCCATGGCTCAGGGGTGACGAATTCGATTCTGTCATGAACTATCCGCTTGCAGGCAGCATGAAGGACTTTTTCCTTGATAAGAGCCTGACGGGGGAAGATTTCGAGTTTATGATAAACCGTTGCTACACCAATTATATGCAGCAGACAAATGACGTGCTGTTCAACATGCTCGACTCGCATGACACGATTCGCCTCAGGAACGTGACAGGCGGTCTGGATGAATATAACTGTCTGTTTGCGCTGCTTTTCACGATGCCGGGCAGTACCTGTATTTATTACGGAACGGAAATCGGCATGGAGGGAGGTTTCGATCCGGACTGCCGCCGCTGTATGCCATGGGATGACATCGAACAGGGCAAGTACAACGAGCAGATTTCCATGACAAAGCAGCTGATAAAGCTCCGGAAAGAGGAACCGCTGATGCGCCAGAGAAACTTCCATTTCCCGGCTGACTATGCAAATCCAAGGGTGATTCAGTTCCAGAAAATGGGCTGGGGGGAGACGCTCGAGGTGATTGTGAACAGCAGCGATGAGGACATCGAAGTCATAAAAGACAGCGACAGCAAAATCATGTTCTCAAGAAGGCTGGAAGGGGATGTCCTCCATACAAACGGCGTGTGCATCCGGTATCTGAGCAATAAGCAGAATATATAATGATAAGAAAACCTGTTGTGTTTCATAGAGGGAGCACAACAGTTTTCGCTTTTTAGAAAGATATGGCATTATACAATAATATCTTGTATAATAAGCCTATCACTGAATCCAGAAAGTCAGAAGCAGGGAGGAAAAACCAATACGGATTATAAACCCGCCAAAAAAACATGATAAAAACTCTCATACGCATCATTAAAGCTGATGGTTTCCAAAAGCATTTCCCCGATTTCTTCCTCAACTGTCTCCGCGTCACCGTCCACAACAGCCTGCAACAGTCTGGTGCGGTCTTTCTGTTTGACTTTCTGGTCAAACCACGAAAGGACTTTTCTGCGGAAAATATACTTCACTTCCTCATTTGGTAAATATGGCATTGCCTTTTTCGGAAAGGACTGTCATGTTGTATTCGAGGAGTAAGCAGAAATTTTACGGAATATCAAACTTTCTCTTGCCAAAGATTGTTTTATCATATATGATAAAATTAAGTACACGACTGGCGGAGACGGCATTGGAGGGACGGTGCCGGGTAGGAGAACCTACAGGGAGTGTATCATAGATGAAAAGCCGACCGCCTGGGCAGTACTGTGTAAGTGCGCCTGGACGGTTTTTTTGTGCACTTTCATATACTTTTCAAAGCATAAGGAGGATGAGAGATGAACATGTTATCATTGGAGCAGGAGCTCAGAGGAAATGCTTACCCTGGCAGGGGAATTGTCATTGGTAAGACAAAAGATGCGAAAAAGGCTGCCATTGCCTATTTTATCATGGGCAGGAGCGAGAACAGCAGAAACCGCGTGTTTGTGGAGGATGGAGAAGGAATTCGCACACAGGCATTTGACCCGTCTAAGCTAAGTGACCCAAGCCTTATCATTTATGCGCCAGTTCGCGTGCTTGGCAATAAGACAATTGTGACAAACGGCGATCAGACAGACACAATCTATGAGCTGATGGACAGGCAGCAGACATTTGAACAGGCACTCAGGACGAGGGAGTTTGAGCCGGATGCGCCCAATTACACGCCGCGCATCTCAGGCATTCTCCATATTGAAAACGGCAGTTACAACTATGCAATGTCCATATTGAAAAGCAACAATGGAAATCCCGACGCGTGCAATCGTTTTACCTTTGCATACAGCAATCCCACGGCAGGAGAGGGACATTTTATCCACACTTATATGGGCGATGGCAATCCGCTTCCAAGCTTTGAGGGTGAACCGAAGCTTGTGGATATCCCGGATGAAATGGATGCGTTTGGCGATATGGTCTGGAACAGTCTGAATGAAGACAATAAGGTATCGCTGTTTATCCGGTTTATTGACATAGAGACCGGAAAATATGAGTCAAAGATATACAATAAAAATGTATAAGAATTCTGCGATAAGGAGTAAATAACATATGAAAGAATTAGAATTAAAATATGGCTGTAACCCGAACCAGAAACCGTCTAAAATCTATATGAAAGACGGTGAACTGCCCATCGAAGTACTGAACGGAAAGCCCGGATACATTAATTTCCTGGATGCATTTAACGGCTGGCAGCTTGTAAAAGAACTGAAAATTGCCACCGGGCTTCCGGCAGCAACTTCGTTTAAGCATGTTTCGCCTGCCGGTGCGGCAGTAGGACTCTCTCTAAATGAGGTTGAGAGAAAGATTTACTGGGTAGATGACATGGGTGAGCTGTCACCGCTTGCAAGTGCCTATGCAAGGGCGAGGGGCGCGGACAGAATGTCGTCTTTTGGCGATTTTATCGCATTGTCGGACGTGTGTGATGTCGATACGGCGAAGCTGATTAAGCGTGAGGTATCAGATGGCATCATTGCACCCGGATACGAGCCGGAGGCGCTTGAACTTCTGAAGGCAAAGAAAAAGGGCAATTACGCAGTGATTCAGATTGACCCTGCGTATGTACCGAATCCTGTAGAGACAAAGGATGTCTACGGCATTACGTTTGAGCAGGGCAGAAACGAGCTGGTAATCGATGACGCGCTGTTTGCCAATGTTGTCACAGAGAACAAGGGAATTCCCGAGCAGGCAAAAATAGACCTTGCGATTGCCATGATTACGTTAAAATACACACAGTCAAATTCTGTCTGCTATGTAAAGGGCGGACAGGCAATCGGCATCGGCGCAGGGCAGCAGTCGCGCATCCACTGTACAAGGCTTGCAGGAAACAAGGCTGACAACTGGTTTTTACGTCAGAATCCCAAGGTATTGAACCTGCCGTTTAAGGAGAAGATTGGACGTGCTGACAGGGATAACACGATTGACGTATATATGAGCGACGACTATATGGACGTGCTCGCAGACGGCACATGGGAAAATTTCTTCACAGAAAAACCGGACGTGCTGACAAGGGAGGAGAAACGTGCATGGCTTGATAAAATGACGGACGTGGTGCTTGGCTCCGATGCATTCTTCCCATTCGGCGACAATGTGGAGAGGGCACACAGGAGCGGTGTGAAATACATCGCACAGCCGGGCGGTTCCATCCGGGATGACAATGTCATCGAAACCTGCAATAAGTATGGCATGGCGATGTGCTTTACAGGCATCAGGCTGTTCCATCATTAGGCTGATTTTGGTTGTGGCTTATCCGGATTGGGAAAATAATGAATAAAGAACAGGACAACTGGCCGAAAAAGGAGTTGTCCTGTTTTCTTATGCGAGCAGTTCGTCAATATTAATGGTCAAATCCTCATAAATACATACGGGAATTGTATCGCTAAAGGCATATAAGTTTGATTTCTTTTCCTGCTCGAAGTCATATACATTGACAGTATGCTTTATCGGATTTACAATCCAGTATTCACGAACCCCGGCAGTGCGGTATTTGAAAAGCTTGATGCCATAATCGTTTTCTGGATTGGATGGAGATGTAATCTCAATAACCCAGTCAGGCGCACCTGCACATCCCTTATCATTCAGTTTATTCCTGTCACAGATAACAGAAATGTCAGGCTCAACATAGTTTCGGTCATCTTCATTCAGGAAAACAGCAAATGGTGCGGGATAGACTAGGCAGGAGCCATTTTTACTTTTAATGTAATCATGGATGAAAGCAGAGAGATTCATAACCAGATGCTGATGAATACGTATTGGCGGAGCCATCATATACATCTGCCCATCAATCAACTCGGCACGCTGCCCATCCGGAAGGGCGTAGATATCTTCAACTGTATAAATTTGTTCCTGTGGTAATGCCATGTGCAGCTACCTCCTTAACCGTCAGTTTTTCATGTCTATAGATAAAGAATACCATTTATCCATCTGTCCGTCAATGATTGTATATTGCAGGGCACAAAAAAAGGAGCGGTTAAGCTCCTTTTATGCCGGTGGCCGGACTTGAACCGGCACGAGGTTGCCCCCGGTAGATTTTGAGTCTGCTGCGTCTGCCATTCCGCCACACCGGCTTGTATGTCGTAACGACAAGAAATATAATAGCACATTTCTGAGCACTAGGCAAGCATAAATTGGAAAAAAATTTTTTTTTCGCATTGTATGTGTAAAACTGGTACAAAATTTAAGGAAAGAGATTATATTTGGATTGATTAATAGAAAAAGTCTCTATATAATATATATTTGTGGGCTGGTGCGCTGGTTGTATTACGTCATGACAGTGCATTGGAAATATTGAGGAGTTAAATCAGGAGAACAAATGATATGAATTATATACATCACAAACCGCAGCGCGGCGAAAAGTTACAGCCGCTGGATATTATCAACGGATTTCAGGTCCGGCCAGGATTTTATAACAAGGACGGGGCAACACCGGCGTCAAATGGCGTCAGCTTTACGATTCATTCCTTTGGGGCAACGAGCTGTACACTGCTGTTGTTTAAGCCACAGGAAAAAGAACCTTATGCGAAACTGGAATTTCCAAAGGCATACCGTATCGGAAACACGTATTCCATGCTGGTGTTCGGGTTAAATATTGAGGAGTTTGAATATGCGTTTCAGCTGGACGGACCTTATGACAAGGAAGCAGGGCTGCTCTTTGACAAGAATAATGTCCTGCTTGACCCTTATGCGAGGGCTGTAACCGGACAGAGAAAATGGGGAGAACGTCCCGAGAGTGGCGGGGATTTCGTGTATCATGCCAGAGTGGTAGAAAATAATTTCGACTGGGGGAATACCGAACAGCTGGAATACCCGCTTGAGGATCTGGTAATCTATGAGATGCATGTGCGGGGATTTACGAAGGATGAATCTTCCAATGTGACCGCGAAAGGAACGTTCGAGGGTCTGCGGCAGAAAATACCTTATTTGAAGGATTTGGGCATTAATGCGGTGGAGCTGATGCCGATTTTTGAGTTTGACGAGATGGAGAGCGCCAGGGTTGTGGATGGGGTGCAGCTCTATAACTACTGGGGATATAATACAGTCTGTTTTTTTGCGCCCAATACAGGCTATACGTCTGTCGTGGAGCATAATCACGAGGGTGACGAGTTAAAGCAGTTAATCTATGAGCTGAAGGAGAATGGAATTGAGGTGATTCTGGATGTCGTGTTCAACCATACGGCAGAGGGAAATGAAAATGGCCCATGTTTTTCCTTTAAGGGAATTGACAACAATATTTATTATATCCTGACGCCTGAGGGGTATTACTATAATTTCAGCGGGTGCGGAAATGCCCTCAACTGCAATCATCCGATGACCCGGCGGTTTATCATTGAATGCCTGCGCTACTGGGTGACGGAGTACCGTGTGGATGGGTTCCGTTTTGACCTGGCATCCATCCTGACAAGGGATCAGAACGGTGCCCCGATGGCAGAACCTCCGATTTTACAGGGAATCGCCGGGGATTCCATTCTGGGAAAGGTGAAGCTGATTGCAGAGGCATGGGACGCTGGCGGACTGTACCAGGTGGGACATTTTCCTGCATACAACAGATGGTCGGAGTGGAACGGCAGATACCGGGATGACATGCGACGTTTCCTGAAAGGAGACGAAGGGCTGGCAGATATTGCGATTACCAGAATTACAGGGTCAAAGGACTTATATGACCCGTCTGTCAGGGGAAAAAGCGCATCTGTCAATTTCCTGACCTGCCACGACGGATTTACGTTATATGACCTATATTCTTACAATATGAAGCACAATGAAAAAAACGGATGGAACAACACGGATGGCGACAACAACGGAAACAGCTGGAACTGCGGCGAGGAGGGGGAGACAGACGACCCGGAGATAGAGAAGCTGCGCCGCCGCATGGTAAAAAATGCGTTTGCGACGTTGATGTGCAGCAGGGGACCTGCAATGTTCCTTGCGGGAGATGAATTCTGCAATACACAGTTTGGCAACAACAATGCATACTGCCAGGACAACCGCATTTCCTGGCTTGACTGGACGAGACTTGAAAAATATCAGGACATTTATCAGTTTTTTAAAGAAATGATAGCATTTCGCAAAAAGCATGCGATTCTGCGAAAAACAACGAAAAACGCGGAATGTAATCTGCCGGAAATCAGCGTGCACAATGGAGCGCCGTGGAATACGCATACAAGGCGGGACAGCAGGCTGATTGGGATTATGTACGCAGGCAGGGATGAGGCAGACACAAGAGATGATATTGTATTTTATGCCATGAATGCGTACTGGGAACCGCTCGAGATGCAGCTTCCGAACGGAATGAAGTGGAAAATTTGCGTAAATACGTTTGTGGATAAAAAGGAAGCAGAGAAGCCGGAAGAACCTGGATATGTCAGCAAAATAAAAATCCAGCCGCGAACGGTAATCGTGCTGACAGGGGAGCCGGAAACTTTTCAGGAGGCTCACAAAGAAGAACCACAACAGGAATGGCTTCAGGGCGAAGGACAGCAGGAAGAGCCTCCAAAACCGGAAGTCCTGCAAGGAGAAATACAGGAAGAGTTTCCAAGGCAGGAATAGGGAAATGAGCGAGCAGATTAAAAATGCATAAGAACACACAAATCAGGAAATGCTAAAACAGCGAATCCCTTTGAGGGGGATTTTGCGGAAGCAGGAAAGGTGTGAGGTGTGATTATGGATTTTTCAGATGGATTACAGAGCAGTGTTTTGCCGCTTGGTCTTGCATTTGGAATGGCGATGGACGAGCAGGCAGTCACCAATTATGGGAAAATGACAGAATATGAGAAGGAGCAGGTTCTGGCACAAAGCAAAAATGTGAAAAGCAAGGAAGAAATGCAGCAGCTGATACAGAAAATCAGCGATGGGGATACGTTCATTTAAAGCGTATGAACAAGAGTCCCAAAACATGGAAACAGCGGCAACAGTTCAGCTCAGGACTTTGCACTTGCTGTAAAGTCCGTGAAACAGCGTAGCGGCTGGGGTGCATCAAGCCACCACGAAGTGGTTTTGCATGGCTTGATGCTTGTAACAGGAAACCGAAGGCTGAACTGCTTACAAACAGCGGCATACTGACAGGGAAGCCGCTGTTTCCTGTTTTGGGGTCGGTGGCGCAAAAATTGTCATTTTTCACAAAAATAAAAAAATTTTATTTATCTCTTTCAAAATGCCCTGAGATAGTGTATTATTATGGTGGCAAACAAGTTATGGTAACATGAACGGGGACTACTTCTATGGTTCCTAAGAGGGGATAAATGGATTGTAAGGAGACACGACACTGTATTCACTTGTTTCTGAAGAACGAGCTGGATGAAAATACAGAGTTTCAATTTGTGGAGCACGTACATTCCTGCACGGAGTGCATGGAGGAACTTACAATAGAATATCTTTTGTTAGAAGGTATCAACAGGCTTGAAAATGCAGATGATATTGATGTGCAGAGTGAACTGGAAGACAGGCTGAATCGTACCATAAACCGAAAAAGGGTGTACAAGCAGCTGAAAGCCGGTCTTTTTTTAGTTGCGTCGATGATATTCTGCATCTTTTTGCTGGGAGGAGCATGAGGCTGAATGAGCGAGATTGTATTAATAGATGGCAATAATATTTTAAAGAAGGCATTTTATCATGTACCGATACAGGCTAATGCGTCGGGATTTCACACAAACGCCATATGCGGATTTCTCAACGTGTTATTGATGCTGGCGGTTGAAGAAAAAACAGAATACATGACTATCGTTTTTGGACAGGAAGCGCAGCAGGATAAGGACGGCGGGCAAAAAGCGTTACCAGAGAGTTTCAGGGAGCAGATACCTGTCATAAAGGAAATACTTGCATCCATGAATGTGAATGTTATTGACAGGAAAGAGACAGGGACAGCTGATTTGATTAAGGCAATTGCAAACCGCTGTGCGGATGGGAACACAGCGGTTACGGTTGTGTCAGGAGACAGGAGTTTATTGCAGCTTGTTTCTGAAACAGTGACTGTCCGGCTTGTAGAGACCGGAAATAAAAATACCCGGATCGTGGATTATCACAAAGACGATGCTGTATCAGTGCATACAGCTGTACCCGGACAATATGCAGACATAGCGCTCGATTTTTCGCCCGAATATGCAAAGCTGGGAGAACTTGACACGCCAGAGGCTTATGCAAAATTAAAACAGCTTTCACTGGATTCTGTTTTCGGAAAATTTGGGGAAGCTTCCAAAAATGTGAAAGCTGATATCGACAAGGATGTGAAAGTCGTTACAGTCACAACACCTGAAGATGCAAAAAAGGTTTTTGACACAGCGGTCAAGAGCGGAGCTGCTGCAATCAGGATCTTGAATATAAAGGCTGGAAACGCGGGTGATTATAAGACAGGTGCGAGCGGTCAGCTTTTTTTCCAGATGGATGAGGGACAGGATGTGCTCGGATGTATGGTGTGCGGCGGTTCTGACAAAGAGGAGCACATCTACTGGATAGAAAGCTCGGACAAGATATCTGCCGTTAATATCAGACAGTGGATAAATAATATGCTTTCCGCCGAAAAAATGACAATTTCCGTATTCGACGTAAAAAATGATTATGAAAATATGGTACCAGAGCAGCAGGACAGGAGCCTTTTGTCGCATGAAATTACCAGAAATATATTTGACTGTAAAATTGCGGCGTATCTGATAAATCCGCTGAAAAGTGATTACAAAATAGAGGATGTGGCAGGGGAGTACCTAAGCGCCCGGCTGCGGGGCTGGTCAGAAATTTTTGGAAAGACAGATATTGAAACAGCCTATCAAAACAGTAAAAAAGAGTGCCTTTCCTATCTCGCAAAGGAGACATTTGTCCTATATAAGGCGGCGCCGCTGCTTGAGAAAGCACTGCGGCTGAATGGAATGGGGCAGCTGTTTCGGGATTTGGAAATGCCGCTTACGTATGTGCTCTATGACATGGAACGGGAGGGCATTCTTGTAAGGCCTGAAGAACTAAAGGTTTATGGGGATGCGCTCAGCGGCAGGATTGGGGAGCTTGAAAAAGCGATTCACGCCGAAGCAGGGGAGCCGTTTAATATCAACTCGCCAAAGCAGCTCGGGGAAATCTTATTTGACAAGATGAAGATGCCCGGAGGAAAGAAGACAAAGACAGGGTATTCGACGGCGGCGGACGTGCTTGAAAAGCTTGCGCCCGAATACCCGATTGTCAAAGATATTCTTGAGTACCGGGGGCTGACAAAATTAAAATCAACCTATGCAGAAGGACTTGCGGCATTCATCGGAGATGACAACAAGATACACACGAATTTTAACCAGACGATTACAGCGACTGGAAGACTGAGCTCAACCGAGCCAAATTTGCAGAACATACCGATGCGTATGGAGCTTGGCAGACGAATCCGCAAGGTTTTTATCCCGCAGGACGGATGCATTTTCATGGATGCGGATTATTCCCAGATAGAACTGCGTGTCCTTGCCCATATGTCTGACGACAAGCAGCTGATTGAAGCCTACAAAATGTCGGAGGACATTCACCGAATTACGGCGTCAAAGGTTTTTCATACGCCGTTTGAGGAGGTTACGGATTTGCAGAGGCGCAATGCCAAGGCAGTAAACTTCGGCATCGTGTACGGCATCAGCTCCTTTGGACTTAGCCAGGATTTGAGCATTACGCCGAGGGAGGCAAGGGAGTATATCGACGAGTATTTTAAGACCTATCCGGGAATCAAGCGTTTTCTGGACAAGATGGTGGAGGATGCAAGGGACAAGGGGTACTGCGAGACGCTTTTTGGAAGGCGCAGACCTGTGCCGGAACTAAAATCATCCAATTTTAACCAGCGTTCCTTTGGGGAGCGTGTCGCCATGAACTCGCCGATACAGGGAACAGCGGCGGACATTATCAAGTATGCCATGATTCATGTTTATGATGCGCTGAAATCAAAGGGATTAAAGTCAAAGCTGATTTTGCAGATACATGACGAACTGCTGATAGAAACCAGAAACGATGAGGTGGAAGAAGTCAGGGAGATACTGTCGCGGGAAATGCAGGACGCATGTGAGCTGGCGGTAAACCTTGAGATTGACCTGCACACGGGGACAGACTGGTATGAGGCAAAATAGCGCGAAAATGAAATGATGGGGAATTATAATGAAAATTATAGGAATCACCGGCGGGGTCGGGGCAGGAAAGACGAAAATCCTGTCTTATATTGGGGCGCATTACCGGTGCCGGATTATCAGGGCGGACGAAGCAGCGCACCTGTTATATGAGCCGGGGCAGGAGTGTTATCATAGGCTTGTGGAACTGCTCGGACAGGAAATACTAAATGCCGATGGCACCATCCATAAAGGGAAAATGGCAGAGCTTATTTTTGGTAACAAAAGGTTGCTGGATGGTGTCAATAAGGTAATTCATCCGGCAGTAAAAAAATATATCCTGAGTCAGATAGCAGACGAGAAAGAAAAAGGTGAAGCCGATTATTTTTTTATAGAAGCAGCATTGTTAATAGAGGAACATTACGACCAGATAGTGGATGAAATGTGGTACGTGCATTCGGATGCGGCACTGCGTGAGGAAAGGCTTGCTACAGGAAGACAGTACAGCGCACAGAAGACAGCTGACATTATGAAGGGGCAGTTAAGCGAAGAGGAATTCAGAAAACATTGTAAGATTGTAATATCCAACAATGGCAGTCTGGAGGATACTTACGAACAGATTAATCATATAATGGGGGATTGAAGAATGAACGAAATGAAAGTGAACGGAGAAGAACTCGTATTCGGACTTGATATCGGAACAAGGAGTATTGTAGGTACTGTGGGCTACAGGCAGGGAGAACGTTTTGTCGTTGCAGCGCAGGAGATTCGCCAGCATGAGACGCGTGCAATGCTTGACGGACAGATACATGACATTAACAGGGTTGCCGCTATTATAGCGGATATTGCACAGTCCCTTCAGGCTAAGATGGGAATTAAGATGGATGAAGTATGTATCGCAGCTGCCGGACGTGTGTTAAAAACCATGAATGTCCATGTGGATATGGATCTTGACAAGGAGCGCAACGTTACCAAGGAGGATATGAGCAACCTGATTTCGCTTGGCATTGAGCATGCATTTTCTGATTTTCAGGAAAACAACGATACCAATCTGCACTTCTACTGTGTCGGGTATTCCGTGGTAAAATATTATCTGAACGGCATGTGGATGGGACAGCCGGAGCATCACAAGGCGAAAAATCTGGGAGCCGACATGATTGCAACATTTTTGCCGGATGATGTTGTTGACGGTCTTTACAGTGCGGTCGAACTTGCCGGATTAAGGGTTGCAAACCTCACACTGGAGCCGATTGCGGCAATCAGGGTTGCCATTCCGGAGAAATTCAGGCTGCTGAATATCGCAATGATTGATGTCGGCGCGGGTACGTCGGATATATCCATTACAGATGACGGAAGTGTCATCGCCTTCGGGATGATTCCGTGCGCCGGCGACACGCTCACGGAGCTTCTGGCAAAGACCTGCCTGATAGATTTTGCCACGGCAGAGATGATTAAGACGGCGGCAACACACCAGGACGAGATTGTATATGAAGATATTATGGGGATGCAGCAGACAATCTCGGCAAAGGAAGTGATAGCGATATGCCAGCCCGAGATTGAGAGGATGTCAAAGCTTGCTGCAGATGCAATTAAGGAGTTAAATGGCGGCACATCGCCAAGCGCTGTATTTATTGTCGGCGGAGGCGGAAAAATCAGCGGATTTGACGAGCTGGTCGCTGCGGAACTCGGGCTTGACCCGAAACGTGTGGCACTGCGCGGAGAGGAAATCATGAAAAACGTTGATTTCCCGGAGGGGGCGCTTAAGGATTCGACAATCATTACACCGATTGGAATCTGCCTTACATACTATGAACAGTACAACAATTTTATCTATATTACGTTTAACGGAAACAGGATTAAACTGTACGACAACAACAAGCTCACCGTTACCGATGCGGCAATGCAGGCTGATTTTACCCGGGACGGGCTCTTCCCGCGGCGTGGCGAGGAGCTCCGGTACACCGTTAACGGAAAGAATCGCGTGACAAAAGGGGAATATGGTGAGAGCGCCCATGTATATGTAAACGGCGAGGAGGTAAATCTCAGCCACAACATCAAATCCAATGATGTCATTACACTTGAGGAATCGACGCTGGGAACACCGGCACAGGAAAAGATTGCGGATCTCGTGGATTACAATGGAAAAATAACAGTAACTGTCAACGGCGATGAAATGCAGCTTTCAAAGCCGGTAAAGGTAAATGGGACAGCCGTGACAGAAGAATATTTCATACAAAACGGTGACGACATAGAGGTGTCAACGTTCTACACCTGTGATGGATTCCTTGAATTTATGGGGCTTTCCGCAGATGATATGCTTCTGATTATCAATGGGGAGAAAGCAGACAATACTGTAGAAATTCATACGTCGGATGTCATAGAGATAAAAAACAGAAAAGAGTATGAGCTCAAAGAAATCTATAAGGAATCACATATCGAACTGCACAGGGACGGACATAGGGAATCAAAAAAGGAAGTTAAGGAAACAGACGCTGCCGCATCCGTAGAAAATAAGACTGAAAAGGCAGAATCAGCCAAAGCGGATGAAGGGACTGCGGAAACAGGAAAGACCACAGAGACGAAAGAAGAATCTTCCAAGGCAGAAGAAACAAAGGCGGAAGAAACTGCTTCATCTGCGAAAGCAGAAGAAACAAGGGTAGAAGAAGCAAAGACAGAAGAAACCGCGCCGGCTGCGGCAGACGCTGGGGAAACAGCTGCAGCAAAGCAGGATGAAGTCAAGCCTGAGCCGGACAAAGAAGTCGAAAGAACTGCCTCAGATGTCAGAACCGAGACGATTTTGGATGAAGAACCGGAGACGGAGGATGACGATGCGAACCATACAGAGGAGAAAGCCGCCGAGGAGACCGTAAAGGCGGAAAAAGGGCGTGAGGATTCCAAACAGGAAAAGGCGCATGTGTTCCAGAATATGAAAGAAAATGTGGCAAAGGAGGAGAAGCAGGAAAAACAGGAGACTGTTGAGGAGACAGGCAAAAAAATAATTGTCATTGTGAACCAGAAACCCATTGTCATGAGGGGCAAACAAAGTTATATGTTTGTGGATATCTTTGACTACATCGATTTTGACACCAGCAGGATGCAGGGCGCCGGCATCGCGACACTTGTAAACGGAAAGGACGCGCAGTACACACAGGAGCTCTACAACGGGGACAAGATTGAGGTATACTGGAAATAAAAAGCAAAGGAATGAATAAAATGAGAATGTGTAGTATAGCCAGCGGAAGCAGCGGCAACTGTATCTATATCGGTACAGATGCTACGCACCTTCTGGTGGATGCAGGAATAAGCTGCAAGCGGACTGTGGAAGGACTAAACCAGCTTGGGCTGACAGGGAAAGATATTGATGGAATACTGATTACGCATGAGCACTCAGACCATATTGGCGGTCTGGGTGTATTGTGCAGGAAATTTGGCATACCGATATATGCCACGGAAGGGACAATAACAGCCATTAAAAAAGTGAGTAATCTTGGCGCGATAGATGACTCACTTTTTCGCGCGGTCCGGGCAGACGAAAAGTTTATCCTAAAGGACATCATGGTCAACCCGATGAAGATTTCCCACGACGCGGCGCAGCCGGTAGCGTACCGGTTTCAGTATGGAAGCAGGCGCATGGCAGTGGCGACGGATCTTGGAATGTACGATGAATACACGGTGGAATGCCTGCGGGGAATGGATGCCCTCTTGCTGGAAGCCAATCATGATATCAATATGCTGCAGGTAGGACCATATCCGTACGCCCTGAAGCAGCGGATACTTGGAAAAAAGGGACATTTGTCAAACGAGCTCTCGGGAAGACTACTCAGCAGGCTGCTGCACGACAACCTGAAAACCGTATTCCTGGGGCATTTAAGTAAGGAAAATAATATGGCGGAGCTGGCATATGAGACAGTCCGGCTGGAAATATCCATGGCAGACAATCCCTATAAGCCGGATGATTTTCCCATTTTTGTCGCAAGCCGGAGTGAAATGTCACGATTGGTTGAAATATAGGATATACTGGCGGTCGAAAAGACTGACCGCTCAGTATAAAGTTATGCACACAGCCGCATAAGGAAATATGCCGCTTCGCGGCTGCGGCTGGCGCGATACTCACGACAGATTTCATCTGTCGTGAGTATAATATGATAAAAAGAAAAAGGATAGGAGCTAAGATTATGAAAAAGACAATTATTACCGTAGTAGGAAAAGATACCGTGGGCATTATTGCAAGGGTGTGTACCTATCTTGCCGAGAACAAGATAAATATTCTAGATATTTCGCAGACCATCGTGGACGACTATTTTAATATGATGATGATTGCCGATATGAGCTCTGCTGCCAAGTCAGTCAGCGAGGTATCGGATGACCTTGACCGGATTGGAGAGGAAATCGGTGTGATTATCAGATGTCAAAGAGAGGAAATTTTTAACAGTATGCACAGACTGTAATATTATTGGGGAGGGCATTTGATATGATAAACATAAATGAAGTGTTGGAGACAAACAAAATGATTGAAAAGGAGAATCTTGATGTCAGGACAATTACGCTTGGCATCAGTCTCCTTGACTGTATTGACTCGGATTTGGACAGATTAAACAATAAAATTTACAAAAAGATTACAGCTGTTGCAAAGAATCTGGTAGCCACGGGTGAGGCGATTGAGAAAGAATTTGGAATCCCAATTGTCAATAAAAGGATTTCCGTTACCCCGATTGCCCTGGTGGGCGGTTCTGCGTGCAGGACGTCCGAGGATTTTGTGTCAATCGCAAAGACACTCGACAGGGCGCGCAAGGATGTCGGTGTGAACTTCCTTGGCGGATATTCCGCGCTGGTGTCCAAGGGAATGACAAAGGCAGACGAACTTCTGCTCCGCTCGATTCCGCAGGCGCTTGCGGAGACCCAGCTGGTGTGCAGCTCCGTGAATCTTGGTTCCACCAAGACAGGAATCGACATGGATGCTGTCAGGCTGATGGGGGATATCATCAAGGAAACTGCGGAACGTACAAAAGACAATGATTCCATTGGCTGTTCCAAGCTTGTGGTGTTCTGCAATGCGCCGGACGACAATCCGTTTATGGCGGGGGCGTTTCACGGTGTGACAGAAGCCGATGCCATCATCAATGTCGGTGTCAGCGGACCCGGTGTTGTGAAAAATGCGCTGGAAAGGGTACGTGGTGAAAACTTTGAGGTGCTCTGCGAAACCATCAAGAAAACGGCGTTTAAGGTTACACGTGTCGGACAGCTTGTCGCGCAGGAGGCATCCAAGCGGCTTGGCATTCCTTTTGGCATTGTGGATTTGTCATTGGCGCCCACACCGGCTATCGGTGACAGCGTGGCTGACATTTTATGTGAAATCGGGCTGGAATATGCAGGAGCGCCGGGAACAACGGCAGCGCTTGCCCTGCTGAATGACCAGGTGAAAAAGGGCGGTGTCATGGCATCCTCCTATGTGGGCGGACTCAGCGGTGCGTTCATTCCTGTCAGTGAAGACCAGGGAATGATAGATGCGGTCAATGCGGGGGCGCTTACACTTGAGAAGCTTGAGGCGATGACCTGCGTCTGCTCGGTCGGACTGGACATGATTGCGATCCCGGGTGACACAAAACCGACGACAATTGCCGGAATCATAGCAGATGAGCTCGCTATTGGCATGGTAAACCAAAAGACCACGGCAGTGCGC
Organism: uncultured Lachnospiraceae bacterium; assembly: GCA_949066965.1. GTDB lineage: Bacteria > Bacillota > Clostridia > Lachnospirales > Lachnospiraceae > COE1. The sequence goes on along the minus strand of CARTDA010000003.1, from coordinate 98,120 downwards.
ATTATTCCTGTTATCGGGAAAACAGTGGGAGACAGTGCGGAATTTGGCGGCCTGCTCGGACATGCACCCATTATGCCTGTAAACCGGTATTCCTGTGATGCATTTGTGAACCGTGGCGGCAGAATACCGGCGCCAATCCATAGCTTTAAGAATTAAGACGGGATGATTCCTATGGAAGCTTTATGATTTCCGAAGTAAATTCATTCCGCACGGATTCTTTTGCGGAGTAGCCTGACAGGCGCTGGATTTTCTGATTCCTGACACTCTCGTAAACGGTTGCGGCATAAATGTCTGCCTGAAAAGACATCAGTGCTGCACCGGAAAGCTGTTTTCGTGCAGAGGACGGCTTGGTCAGAACAGGAATGGACGTGTTTGCCTTGATTGATTTTAACAGTTCCTGACCATGCTTTGTAAAGCCGAGAAGCCTTGCATACTGTACATAATCGTATTGTTTGAAGCAATCAGCATTGTCCTGTGTCATGTCCAGGAGAATGTGCATAAGACTGCGGCAGATACGCGAGAACGTCAGGTTTTTGGTTTTGTTTTTCAGTGCGAATCCGTCAAACGAAGTATAATGATACAGATTGCTGTACAGTGTATGTGAGAGCTGCTTCCCGACATCATAATAGCCTGCAAAGCTTTCTTTATTGGCAGAAAGCTGAAGCATCTTGTATAAACATAATTCTGAAAAATCATTTGCAAATAAAAGCGTCTGCCCAAGCATTTCATATACGGAGTCAGGCATGTGTTCCCTGACTTCGCTGTCTTTTTGGGCAGAGAGTGCAGTGCGAATGGCATTTGCAGAGACAAAGCTGCCGGAAACAAGTAAGTTCGAGGAATATCCCGCGCCCTTTCTCACAAGCGTTGCCGGTTTTATGGAACTGTTTCTCTGGATAAGCGCCTTAATGTATTCCATTCCAAGGATATTGTTGGGCATTTTGATAATCTGTTCGGTATTCCTGCCAGAAAAGCTATCAGACAGTGCCTTGTCCCTGGCAGCGGGAAAAGAGATGCCCTGCCTGAGATAGTTGTTTAGCGATGCTTTGTACGAAGTAGTTTCGTGGGCGATTATTTTTGCAGATTCCGTAAGCAGCGCGATATCGCCCGATTCGCTGCCAAAGTGCAGGACATCAACAATACCCAGCTTGTCAAGCATGGACACCGCACCCTGTGCAAAGTATTCTGCGCTGCCAAGTGCGGAGTAGACAGGGAGCTCGAAAACAAGGTCCGCGCCGTTTGACAGTGCCATCCGGCAGCGTTCGTATTTGCTGACGATGGCGGGAATCCCGCGCTGCATGAAGTCCCCGCTCATGACTATAATGATGTAGTCGGCTCCTTGCTCGCGGATTGTCCGGAGCTGGTACAGGTGACCGTTGTGAAAAGGATTGTATTCTGCAATTACGGCAGTAACATTCATGGTAATCCTCCATTCTTGCCAAAGTCTGCGAATTTGGGCGTAAGCACAAATTGCCCTGTGAAAAATTTATTTTTCACAGTATCCTTTCTCTGGAATAAATAGTTGTTGAAACGACTTATCTCCATAATATCATGAAAGGACAAAAAAACATAGAAAAACTGATAAATACTGTTGACAAATTTTCGGTGGTTCTGTATAATAAGTGAATGTGTGAATAGGAGTCTACTATGTTAGTGAATTTGACAGATGTATTTACAAATGAAGGACAAGTACAGGAGCTGGCTGCATCGTATGATGCGGATACCTTTACGAATCAGTATGGAACTTTCTCGATAAAGGAAAAGAGCCCGGTTGTGCTGAAGCTTTCTAATATCGGGCGTTCGAGGGTGCTGGTGCAGGGAACTGTGCATATTACATTTGCACTTGCATGTGACAGGTGCCTGCAGGATGTCGATTATACATTTGATTTATCCTTTGATAATGAGGTTGTCTCACCGGATTATACAGGTGAGGGTACAGATGAAGGGGATTCACTGGAATTTATGGAAGGATATCACTTAAACGTAGATGAACTAGTCAATAATGAATTATTATTGGATTGGCCGATGAAGATTTTATGTAAGGATGACTGCAAAGGAATTTGTAAAGTTTGCGGTAAAAATCTGAATGATGGAGACTGTGGATGCGATGATTTTGTTCCAGATCCCAGAATGGCAGCAATAAAAGATTTATTTCATGCGAATAAGGAGGTGTAACAATGTCTATATGTCCAAAAAATAAATCTTCTAAATCAAGAAGAGATAAGAGAAGAGCAAACTGGAAGATGAGCGCTCCTACATTGGTAAAGTGCAGTAAGTGCGGCGCGCTGATGATGCCCCATAGAGTATGCAAGTCTTGTGGCTCTTACAACAAAAAGGAAATTATTGCAGTTGATTAATGTGATATTTTTTTATGCGCATGGGCAGGGGGAGGATAATCTTCTCTGTTCGGTTTCAGGAAACAAGGTGTGAAGTCTTATGGAATGATTAAGATTTTACACCTTGTTTTTTTCCCTTGATTTTTGACGGTAGGTCTAGTATATTTATATAAGTATTAATGTAATTATTTGGGAACAGCTCCTGACTAATTGCGAATGGAGGATTTGAGCATGGGAGAAATGACCAGAGTAGCGGTGGATGCCATGGGCGGGGACAACGCCCCGGCAGAAATTGTAAAGGGTGCAATAGCGGCTGTGACTGAAAACAGCAGAATTAAAGTGTATCTGACAGGCAGGCAGGATGCCATCAAAAAGGAGCTTGTGCAGTATACATACAACAAGGAACAAATTGAAATCGTAAATGCAGAAGAAATTATAGAGACTGCGGAGCCGCCTGTAATGGCAATCAGAAAGAAGAAAGATTCCTCGATTGTGGTTGCACTTAATCTGGTAAAGGACGGTGTCTGTGATGCGTTTGTATCGGCAGGAAGTTCAGGCGCAGTACTTGTCGGCGGACAGCTGATTGTCGGCAGAATTAAAGGCATCGAGCGCCCGCCCCTTGCACCGCTCATTCCGACAGAGACAGGCTGTTCACTTCTGATTGACTGCGGGGCGAATGTGGATGCCAGACCATCCCATCTGGTGCAGTTTGCCAAGATGGGTTCTGTATACATGGAAAGCGTCATGGGTGTTCCGAATCCCAAAGTGGCAATTGTGAATATTGGTGCGGAAGAGGAAAAAGGAAATGCGCTTGTAAAAGAGACTTTCCCGCTTTTGAAGAATTGTCCTGAGATAAATTTCATAGGAAGCATTGAGGCAAGGGATATTCCTGCAGGATATGCGGATGTAATTGTATGTGAAGCATTTGCAGGGAACATTATCCTGAAATTATATGAAGGCGTGGGTGCCACACTGATTAAAAAAGTAAAGACAGGAATGATGCGCTCGCTCAGAAGCAAAATAGGTGCACTTCTGGTAAAACCAGCTTTGAAAGAGACCCTGAAGGGCTTCAGCCTTGAGGAACACGGCGGAGCGCCGCTGCTGGGCTTAAACGGGCTTGTTGTAAAGACCCACGGAAGCTCCAAGGCAATTGAGATTAAAAATTCAATTCTTCAGTGCGTGACATTCAAGGAGCAGAAGATTAATGAGAAGATAAGGGAAAAAGTCATTTTGCGGGATGAGTAGGAAAGGGTCTGATTAAATGGAATTTGAAGCGTTGAAGAAGGTTACGGCTGCCGTTTTGGGAATGGATCCCGATGAGATTGAAATGGACATGACTTTTCTTACAGACCTGGGAGCCGATTCATTGGATTTGTACCAGATATTTATGGGTGTGGAGGATGAGCTTGGCATCCACATACCGACAGAGGGGCTGGACAGGCTCAAGACAGTAAAGGATGCTGTTGACTGGATTGAAAAGGCGAATATTTAAGAAAACAAAAATAAAAGAAGCCCTGTAAAAAGGGCTTTTTGTTGGTGCAACAGGAGCAATCATATGAGGAATAGGAAAGAGGCTCTGAAAGAGCTGCAGGAAAAAATCGGATATCAGTTCAGGGATGAGACACTGCTGAAACAGGCATTGACGCACAGCTCATTTGCCAATGAACAAAAGATTAATAAGCTTGGGAACTATGAGCGGCTGGAATTTTTGGGCGATGCCGTGCTGGAGCTGGTGACGAGTGAATTTTTGTTTAATGAGAATAAGGACATGCCGGAGGGACAGCTGACAAGGCTGCGCGCATCGATGGTGTGCGAGCCGGCGCTGGCATACTGCGCAAGGGATATCCGGCTTGGCTCGTACATTCTGCTTGGCAAGGGCGAGGAAGCGACAGGAGGGCGGAAAAGGGACTCCATTATTTCCGATGTCATGGAGGCAGTGATAGGCGCCATTTTTCTGGATGGCGGTATAGAAAATGCGAAAAAATACATATACCGTTTTGTGCTGTCCGATTTGGAGGACAAAATACTGTTCATGGACAGCAAGACACTGTTACAGGAGGAAATCCAGAAGAATAATACCGCACAGTTAAGGTACGAGCTGGTCGGCGAGACAGGACCAGACCATGACAAGGAATTCCGTGTTGAGGCATATCTTGATGAGAAGCTGATTGGTACAGGTGTGGGGAGGACGAAGAAAGCGGCAGAACAGCAGGCAGCATACGAGGCGCTCGTCAGGATTAAGGGCAAAAAGAGATAAGGACAGAGCAGCATAAGTGGGGTAAATAATGTATTTAAAAAGTATCGAAGTACAAGGGTTCAAATCGTTCGCAAACAAGATTGTATTTAAATTCCATCAGGGAATTACGGGTATCGTGGGTCCAAACGGTTCCGGCAAGAGTAATGTTGCCGATGCTGTCAGATGGGTGCTCGGTGAGCAGCGCATCAAGCAGCTGCGCGGTGAGTCAATGCAGGACGTCATCTTTTCCGGCACAGAGCTTAGGAAACCGCTGGGATATGCGTATGTGGGCATTACCTTTGACAACGCGGATCATAAGCTTGCCATTGACTATGAGGAAGTTACAGTGGCGAGACGTTTATATCGTTCAGGCGAAAGTGAGTATTCCATAAATGGTACGCCCTGTCGATTGAAGGATGTAAACGAACTTTTTTATGACACCGGTATCGGTAAGGAAGGGTATTCCATTATCGGTCAGGGACAGATTGAAAAAATCCTGAGCGGAAAGCCTGAGGAGAAGCGTGAGCTTTTCGATGAAGCGGCAGGAATTGTGAAATTCAAAAAGAGAAAAGCAACGGCGCAGAAGAAGCTTGAGGACGAGAAAAATAACCTTGTCCGCGTAACCGATATTTTAAGCGAGCTTGAAAAACAGGTGGAGCCATTGGAGAAACAGTCTGAAAAGGCGAAGGTGTACCTGAAAAAAAAGGAAGAACTCAAAGAACTTGACGTGAACATGTTCCTCCTCGAAAATAAAAAGTTAAAGGAACAGTTAAGCGATGTGGAAGGAAAGTACAGCATTGCACAGGAGGATTTTGAGAATACGGTCAAGCAGTACGAGAATATAAAGGTAGAATACGACGCGGTCCAGACACATATCGAAGAACTGGAAAAGGAGATTGAGACTGCCAGAAATACGCTTACGGATGCGAGTGTGACCAGGGGAAAGCTTGAGGGCGAGATTAATGTCTTAAAGGAACAGATTAAAGGCGCACAGGGAAATGAACAGCATTTCCGTGAAAGAATTGCGGCAATACAGGAACAGATAACAGAGAAAGAAAGCGAACGCGCGAAAATCCTTGAGGGCAAAGCCGTGCTTGACGGGAAGGTAGCCGAACTGGAGAAAGAGCGCAATGAGGCAAAGGGCACACTGACAGAAGTCCAGACACGGATCGAGGAACTGAATGCCAAAATCGAAGCGGATAAGAACCAGATTATCACGATGCTCAATGAAAGGGCGACGATTAAATCAAAAATGAGCAGCTTTGACACCATGATGGAGCAGCTGCGCATCAGAAAGGCAGAGCTGAATTCGCGCCTGCTGCGCGCCCGGAGCGACGAGGCGGAACGCGATGCCGAGATTAAGGCATTGCAGGAGGAATTCCAGAAGATAAATGACCGGATTATCGAGGTCAACACGAACCTGACCGAGATGGAGGAGCGGGGAAAGACGTTCCGCGAGCGGCTTGGCAAAAAGGACGAGGAAATCAGGGAGGCACAGGGTGCGTACCAGAGATACAAGTCCAAGCTCGACACGATTTCAAACCTGACGGAGCGGTATGAAGGCTATGGAAACAGCATCCAGAAGGTCATGGAGCAGAAAGAGCAGAATAAAGGCATTGTCGGGGTTGTGGCGGATATCATAAAGGTTGACAGGCAGTACGAGACCGCGATAGAGACGGCGCTTGGCGGCAACATACAGAATATAGTCACGACGGACGAGGACACGGCAAAGAAGATGATTGGCTTCCTGAAAAAGAACCGCTTCGGACGCGCCACATTCCTGCCGCTCACAAGTATCACCAGACCACAGGAATTTAAGACGCCTGACGTGCTGAACGAAAAGGGTGCAATCGGTCTGGCGGATTCTCTTGTAAGGACAGACGCAAAGTACAGAAACGTCGCGAAGGCGATGCTTGGAAGAATTGCAGTGATTGATACGATTGACAATGCAGTAAGGATTGCACGAAAGTACGATTATGGCGTCAGGATGGTAACGCTGGAGGGAGAGCTGCTGGTGCCAGGCGGAGCCATCAGCGGAGGCGCCTTTAAAAACAATTCCAATCTCCTTGGACGGCGCAGGGAGCTTGAGGAGCTTGAGGAAAAGTCAAGGGACGCGAAGAAAAGACTGGATGCCGCGACGGAGGACATCGAGAACATCAAAACGGAGCGGAGTAATCTCAGAAAGGCAATCGAAGACCACAAGGCGGTCCTTCAGGAACTGTTTATCAAACAAAATACAGCCAGGCTGAACGTCGTGACTGCCGAGGAGAGAAAAAACGAGGCGGAGCAGGGCTTTGGTTCGTTGAAGGACGAGCAGCGCGAGATTGACGAAAAGGTTTCCGAAATCAATGCCGATAAGGAACAGACGTTACATGACCTGAAAGCGTCGGAGGAAAGCGAGAAGCTGTTGGAGCAGGGCATCGCACAATGCCAGATGGAGCTTGAAAATTATCGGGCAGAAGAGTCAAGCAAGACAGGCATGGTCGGCGAGTGGGATGTCGCATATGAAAAGATGCTGCAAAAGCAGGAATTTGAACAGACGAATCTCAACCGTATCGAGGGAGAGCTTTCACGCAGCCGGGAAGAACTGATAGAGGTACAGACCAGCCTTGAGGGCTGCCTGAAAGAAATTGAAACGAGGGAGAAAAGCATTGAGGAAATCATAAAGACGATTGACGCATCGCATACTACACAGTCGGACGCAGAGCTTTCCCTGAAAGAGAAACAGCAGGAGAAAGAGGAGCTCTCACAGAAACAGAAGAACTTTTTCAGGACAAGGGAAGAAGTTTCCGAGAAGAAAAATGCACTTGACAAGGAAGTGTACAGGCTGGGGGCACAGCGCGAAAAACTAGAGGAAACAGTCGAAAACCAGATTAATTACATGTGGAATGAGTACGAAATTACGCTCAACAACGCCGCATCCATGAGAAATGAGGCACTGACGGATATCTCCGAGATGAAAAAACAGATTGCGTCGATAAAGGATGACATCCGCAAGCTCGGTGATGTCAATGTAAATGCCATTGAAGACTACAAGGTTCTCATGGACAGATATACCTTTATGAAAAACCAGCATGATGACCTGATTGAGGCGGAAAAAACACTGGAAGGCATTATAGAAGAACTTGACACCGCCATGCGCAGACAGTTTGCAGAGAAGTTTGAGGAAATCAAGCGGGAGTTTGACAAGGTGTTTAAGGAGCTTTTTGGCGGCGGCAAGGGCACGCTTGAGCTGATTGAGGACGAGGACATTCTTGAGGCAGGAATCCGTATCATTGCACAGCCGCCCGGAAAAAAACTGCAGAACATGATGCAGCTGTCCGGCGGCGAGAAGTCATTTACGGCGATTGCACTGCTTTTTGCCATACAGAACTTAAAACCGTCGCCGTTTTGCCTGCTGGACGAGATTGAGGCGGCGCTTGACGAGGGAAATGTAAGCAGGTTTGCAAAATATCTGAACAAACTGACAAAAGGCACACAGTTCATTGTGATTACGCACAGGCGGGGAACGATGGAGCAGGCAGACAGGCTTTATGGCATCACGATGCAGGAAAAGGGCGTGTCAACGCTTGTAAGCGTCAATCTGGTTGACAGCGAGGTTGACAGCTGGAGCCAGGAAGGAAATAATGAGAATCAGGACAGGAATGGAGGCTGACAGGGATGGCAGAGGAAAAGAAAGGATTTTTCAGCCGTTTAAAAGAAGGATTAAATAAGACAAGGGATAACATTGTGGCAGGAATTGACGCCGTTTTTTATGGGGCGTCCGAGATTGATGATGACTTTTATGAGGAATTAGAGGAAATCCTTATTATGGGAGACATCGGTGTCAATGCGACAAATGACATTATCGAGCGCATGCGGGAGGAAGTCAAAAAGAGGCATTTGCGGCAGCCCTCCGAATGCAAGGAGCTTCTTGTCGAGAGCATCAAGGAACAGATGCATGTAGAAGAGACAGCCTATGATTTTGAAAAAGAGCAGTCAGTTATTTTCATTATCGGGGTTAACGGTGTCGGAAAGACGACTTCCGTGGGCAAGCTTGCGGGCATCCTGAAAGGGCAGGGCAAAAAAGTCCTTATCGCTGCTGCCGACACATTCCGGGCTGCTGCCGGCGACCAGCTTGCGGAGTGGGCACACCGCGCTGGCGTTGACATGATTGGCGGTACGGACGGCGCAGACCCGGCATCTGTCATATTTGATGCCGTGAACGCCGCGAAGGCGAGAAACGTGGACGTATTGATATGCGACACGGCAGGGCGGCTCCACAACAAGAAGAACCTGATGGAAGAACTGAAAAAAATGAACCGCATCATAGACAGGGAGTTTCCCAATGCACACAGGGAAAATCTGATTGTGCTTGACGGGACGACGGGGCAGAATGCGCTTGCACAGGCGCGTGAGTTTGGCGAGGCGGCAAGCCTTACAGGCGTCATTCTCACGAAGATGGATGGGACGGCGAAAGGCGGCATTGCGGTGGCGATACAGTCCGAGCTGAATGTGCCGGTAAAATATATCGGTGTCGGTGAGACGATAGAGGATTTGCAGAAGTTTAATGCCGATGAATTTGTAAATGCACTGTTTGACATAAAGACAGAGGAGACACAGCCGGAAAGTACGGATGGGGGCAATGATGGGAAAGCTATGCCAAATGATGGCGGCTGCGATGGGAATCCCACGGAAAACGAGCAGGTACAGCCAGACGAGACAGGTGACAACAGGGCGGGATGCCCAGAGACAGAAACGGAAAATGCCACGGATGCCGCTACTGTTTCTGAAGATAAGGGTGAATATGTAGACGAAGATAGTGCGGAAGATGAAAACGGTACTGAAAAACCAAAAAAGAAAAAATGGTTTTTCTGGTAATCATGTGCAGGAGAGATATGAGGAGGAATCAAAATGTCAAATATGCTTACACTTGAAAAGTTTGAGGAAGCGTCGGAGATGGTGAAAAAAGTTACTTCGGAGACAAAACTGATATACAGTGAGTACCTGAGTAACCAGACAGGAAACAAGGTATACCTGAAGCCGGAGAATATGCAGCTTACAGGCGCATATAAGCTGCGTGGCGCATATTATAAGATAAGCACGCTCTCGCCGGAAGAACGCGAAAAGGGGCTGATTACCGCATCGGCAGGAAATCATGCACAGGGCGTCGCCTACGCGGCAAAAAAATATGGCGTAAAGGCAGTCATCGTAATGCCGACGACGACACCTCTTATGAAGGTAAACCGTACAAAGGGATACGGTGCCGAAGTGATTCTGAAGGGTGATGTCTATGACGAGGCATGCGAGTATGCCTACCAGCTGGCAGACGAGAAGGGCTATACGTTCATCCACCCGTTTGATGACCTGGCAGTCGCTACCGGACAGGGAACAATCGCCATGGAAATTTTCAAGGAGCTTCCGCTGGTCGACATTATCCTGGTTCCAATCGGAGGCGGCGGACTTGCAACCGGCGTATCGACACTTGCCAAACTGCTCAATCCCAAGATAAAGGTGATTGGTGTGGAGCCGGCAGGGGCAAACTGTATGCAGGAGTCACTGAATTCGGGAGAAGTGGTCACACTTCCCAGGGTAAATACGATAGCGGACGGCACGGCAGTAAAAACGCCAGGAAAGAATATTTTTCCCTATATCAGGGAAAATATAGATGAGATTGTTACAGTTCCGGACGAGGAACTTGTTGTGGCATTTCTGGACATTGTGGAAAACCATAAGATGGTGGTTGAGAATTCAGGTCTTCTGACCGTGGCGGCGCTGCGCCATATCGATGCGAAAAATAAGCGGATTGTGTCCATATTAAGCGGCGGCAACATGGATATTATAACCATGTCGTCCGTAGTGCAGCAGGGGCTTATTTTCAGGGACCGTATTTTTACGGTGTCCGTGCTGCTTCCGGATAAGCCGGGTGAACTGACAAAGGTGTCAGAAGTAATTGCTTCCCTGAGCGGCAATGTCATTAAACTGGAACACAACCAGTTTGTCTCCATCAACAGGAATGCAGCCGTGGAACTGCGGATTACGCTTGAGACGTTTGGAACGGAGCATAAGAACCAGATTATCCAGGCGCTGGAGGAAAAGGGCTACCAGCCGAAGCAGGTAAGAACCAATATATAATTTTTATTACGGGGTATTATGGAAAAAGTGGTGAATCAGACAAAGCGGGCAGCAAAAAAGACAAAAAATTATGTAATACTGACAGCAGCGGCAGTGATTTATGCCGTTGCTATTAGTTTATTTCTGGACCCGAATAATATTGCGCCGGGAGGCGTGACCGGTATATCCATTCTGGTGAACCGGTTTACGGCAATACCTACGGGAACGATGAACCTGCTCATCAATATTCCGATTGTCCTGCTCGGACTGTGGAAGTTCGGATGGCGGTTTATCTGTTCCACGATGTATGTGCTGGCGCTGATTACGGTCTTTATCAATGCGCTTGCCTCCTATGGCGCGATGACAGACGACCTGCTGATTGCGGCAGTGATAGGGGGCGCACTGATAGGGGCGGCACTGGCACTCGTGTTTATGGCAGGCGCAACGACAGGGGGCATTGACATTATTGTCAAGGTTGTCCGTACAAAAAGAAAGCATATTAAGACAAATATATTATTTCTTTTATTTGACAGCATGGTCATCCTGGCATCGTGGATTGTGTTCCGGGATCTGACAGTCGCATTTTATGCCGGCATAGCAGTGGTGACGGATTCCGTTGTGATGGATAAAATACTGTACGGCTCGGATGAGGCGAAACTCACATATATTGTCAGCGCAAAGCCTGCCCAGATGAAACAGCGGCTTTTTGACGAGCTGGACACCACGGCAACGGTTATCACGGCAAGGGGGGCATATACCAATGCGCCAAAAGAGCTTTTAATGATTGTCACGAGAAAACAGATATATCCCAAGCTTGAGGAAATTGTAAAGGATGAAGACCCGACGGCGTTTATGATTGTGTCCTCCGCAAGTGAGATATTCGGCGAAGGGTATAAGGATATTACGCGGGATAAGATATAGTATGCAAAAAAATGCAGGTGTCAAGAAAAAATACTTGACACCTCCTTTTTTATGTAGTATTCTTATAAAGTCGCGTAACTTGGAAAGCGGAGGAAGGAATGTGAAAGCTTGTAATCTGGCAGTCAGAAATAGGGAAGGCGGAAATACTGCAATTGGACTGGAAAAGCTTGAATACAAAGGCATGCTCTATGATTTTTATGGGGAGCTCCTGACACAGCACCAGAAAAAGGTTTACGAGGATGCCGTGTTCAATGACTTGTCGCTGAGTGAGATTGCAGACGAGCAGGGCATCAGCCGCCAGGGAGTACACGACCTGATTCGAAGATGCGACAAGATACTGGCTGACTATGAGAATAAGCTTCATCTGGTGGAGAAGTTTGCAAAGATTAAGAGTAATATCCGCGAGATTAACAGCCTTACGGATGATGAGCGGATAAAAAAATTGTCAAATGAAATTATAGAGGAGCTTTGATTAGATGGCATTTGAAAGCTTAACAGATAAACTGCAAAAGGTGTTTAAGAATTTGCGAAGCAAGGGACGCCTGACGGAGGCTGACGTAAAGGCAGCGCTCAAGGAAGTAAAGATGGCGCTCCTGGAGGCGGATGTCAACTTTAAGGTAGTGAAGCAGTTTGTAAAATCGGTGGAAGAGCGGGCGATCGGTTCCGACGTGATGAACGGGCTCAATCCCGGTCAGATGGTTATCAAGATTGTAAATGAAGAAATGGTGGCACTGATGGGTTCCGAGACGACCGAGCTGGAATTACAGCCGGGCAAGGCGACGACCGTCATCATGATGTGCGGCCTGCAGGGTGCAGGTAAGACGACTGCTGTTGCAAAGATAGCCGGAAAGCTGAAGCTGAAAGGGAAGAAACCGCTTCTGGTTGCATGTGACATTTACCGGCCGGCTGCGATAGAGCAGCTCCATGTCAATGCCGATAAACAGCAGGTTGATTTCTTTTCGATGGGGACGAACCACAAGCCTGTCGATATTGTAAAGGCATCCCTTGAACATGCGGCGAAAAACAACAATAACGTTGTAATGATAGACACTGCCGGACGGCTCCACATTGATGAGGAGATGATGGCAGAGCTGCAGGAGATTAAGGCGAATGTCGATGTGCACCAGACCCTTTTGGTTGTGGATGCCATGACAGGTCAGGATGCAGTCAATGTGGCGAAGGAATTTGACGAAAAGGTAGGCGTGAGCGGAGTCATTCTCTCCAAGATGGACGGTGACACGCGAGGCGGTGCGGCGCTCTCTGTCAAGGCAGTTACCGGGAAGCCTATTATCTATGTGAGCACAGGCGAAAAGCTTACTGATATAGAGCAGTTTTATCCGGACAGGATGGCAAACCGCATTCTGGGCATGGGTGATGTCCTGACGCTGATAGACAAGGTTGCGGAGGCAAACCTTGAGATGGACGCGGACAAGGAAAAGGAGATGGCTGCGCGCCTGAAAAAGGGCAAGTTTGATTTTGAGGATTATCTGGAAAGCATGGGGCAGATGAAAAAGCTTGGCGGCCTGTCGAGCATCCTTGGAATGATGCCTGGCATGGGAATTAAGGCGAGTGACATTGAGTCCGCAGTCGATGACAAGCAGCTTGCGCGGATGGAGGCAATTGTCCTATCCATGACGCCTGCGGAGCGCAAAGACCCCAGGCTGTTAAATCCGAGCCGCAAGCACAGGATTGCAAGGGGCGCAGGTGTTGACATCGCAGTGGTAAACCGTTTCATCAAGCAGTTTGAACAGTCACAGAAAATGATGAAGCAGCTCCCTGGCATGATGGGAGGATTTGGAGGCAAAAAAGGCAAGTTTAAACTTCCTTTTTGATAAAATTTAAAAATATTTTAAAGAAAGATTTATGAGGTGAAGAAACATGGCAGTAAAAATCAGATTAAGAAGAATGGGTCAGAAGAAAGCTCCTATCTATAGAATCATCGTAGCAGATTCAAGATCGCCCAGGGACGGAAAGTGCATCGAGGAGATTGGAACATACAACCCGAATACAGACCCGAGCGAGTTCAAGGTAAATGAGGAGCTGGCTAAGAAATGGTTATCTAACGGTGCGCAGCCTACAGAAGTTGTTGCAAAGATTTTCAAGGCAGCAGGCATTGAGAAATAGGATATCTTTGTGACAGCCTGCTTAAGGCTTTTGGAGGTGTGAAAGATGAAGGAGTTAGTCGAAGTGATAGCGAAGGCTTTAGTAGACAATCCTGATGAGGTAGTAGTTACAGAGAAGGCGGAAGGTAAGAACATTACAGTGGAACTTCATGTAGCACCGGCCGATATGGGAAAGGTAATAGGCAAGCAGGGCAGAATTGCGAAGGCAATCCGTTCCGTTGTCAAAGCAGCATCTTCCAAAGATAACATTAAGGTAGATGTTGAAATTATATAATTAGGAATTTGCGCCTGTGTGCGTTGAAAGGGTGTTCATCGGAGCGCCCTTTTATACTTATAATGGACTCTGGGGGTCTGTTGGTAAAGATATGGAGGTTTCATGGAAGATTTATTACAGGTAGGTGCCATTGCACAGACACACGGCATACGCGGGGAAGTGAAAGTGTTTCCCATGACGGATGATGTAAGAAGGTTTCAGAAATTAAAAGAGATTATTTTAGATACAGGCAGGGAAAAGATGACGCTCGAGATTGAGGGCGTAAAGTACTTTAAAAAGTTTGTCATCCTGAAATTTAAAGGAATTGATAATATAAATGACATAGAGCGTTACAAGGGAAAAGCCCTTTATGTGACAAGGGAAAACGCGGTAAAGCTTGGACGTGACGAGTATTTTATAGCGGATTTAATTGATTTGGAAGTATATGACGAGGATGGGAATTATCTTGGCGTGCTGACCAATGTGATTGAAACCGGGGCAAATGATGTGTATGAGGTTCGGTTTGAGGATGGCAGGGAGGTGCTGTTTCCTGCCATTAAGCAGTGCATTCTCGATATCGACATGGAAAACCGGAAAATGAAGGTTCATATAATGGACGGGCTTTTGGACTGATTGGAATCGGGGAGAAAATTATGCATTTTCACATTATGACATTGTTTCCGGAGATGGTACTTGAGGGGCTGCGCACCAGCATTATAGGAAGGGCAGAGGAAAAAGGCTGCATTTCCATAGAGGCGGTGAACATACGCGATTACACGCTGGACAGGCACAAAAAGGTAGACGATTATACCTATGGAGGCGGGGCAGGCATGCTGATGCAGGCGCAGCCGGTATACGACTGCTGGAAGGCATTGGATGAAAAGATTGCCGCAAGAAAGGGCATGCAACATGACAGGACAAGGGTTATCTATGTGACGCCCCAGGGGAAAGTATTCAATCAGAAAATGGCTGCTGACCTGGCGGGCGAGGAAGACCTGATTTTTCTCTGCGGGCACTATGAGGGGATTGACGAAAGAGTCCTTGAGGAGATTGTGACGGACTACATTTCTATCGGAGACTACGTCCTGACAGGCGGGGAGCTTCCTGCAATGGTCATGATTGACGCGGTGTCAAGGCTGGTGCCGGGAGTGCTCAGCAACGACGAGTCCGCACAGACAGAGTCCCATTCAAACGGACTTTTGGAATATCCGCAGTATTCCAGGCCGGAGGTCTGGCATGAGAAAAAGGTGCCGGATGTGCTCCTGAGCGGACACCATGCCAACATTGAAAAGTGGCGCCTGGAGCAGTCCTTATACCGGACAAGGGAAAGAAGACCGGAACTGTATGACGAATACATGCGGGTGCATCCGCCCCAGCCAGCCAAAAGGCGAAAAAAAGACTGTCACGAACCGCCAGTATAACATCCGATTAACTGCTTGACGATTTACCAAGGGAAGTGGTATGATTAAGATATAAGTTTTTCGTATACAATAAAATGCTGCTTCGGTTTCACGGAAAATTGTTGTCAGCGGAAGAGAGGTAAAGTCATGGCAAATTTAATAGAGTTTTTTAGAATGGTACTGTCCTATCTTATGGTTTTTGCAGTAATCATCGCTGTGTCAGGCATCGGCGGGGTTATCGGTGTGAAGGTGTGGAAACCCAAGACAAAGGCAGAGCAGGCAAAAGAATAAAACACACGAGTAGGGGAAAGCTTTTCTCCTACTCAATTTTTTTTATGCGCAGCCCCATGCAGGGGAAGTATGCCGCTAAGGCGGCGCATGGGGCGCGCGGCGAGTAGGGAAGATAAATCTTTCCTGCTCGATTGTGATTGACATCGGGATGTGATTGCACTATACTAGTATACAGACACTATATCTGGTGCTGGAATAAAATAACACATACAATATAAAAGAAATAGGGAGTATGATTGAAATGAACGAAGAAAATGATTACGGTGAACTTTTTCAGCCCAAAAAAACAGTCTTTGTAATCAAAAAGGATGGCAGCAAGGAGATATTTAATGTCCAGAAGGTAATAACTGCTGTCGGCAAATCAGCGTACCGTGCCTTGACAAAATTTACGGATGATGAGAAACGGAAGATATGCAGTGACGTCATATCAAAGGTTGACGAGATGGAGACAGGCGAGATTCCGATTCCTGTCATGCACAACATTGTCGAGAGCGCCCTTGAGGACGTGAAGCCGGTTGTGGCGAAGAGCTACCGCGATTATAGAAATTATAAGCAGGATTTCGTGCGCATGATGGATGACGTTTACAAAAAGAGCCAGTCCATCATGTATGTCGGGGATAAGGAGAACGCCAATACCGACTCGGCGCTTGTCTCCACGAAAAGGAGCCTGATATTTAACCAGTTTAACAAGGAGCTTTACCAGAAGTTTTTCCTGACGACAGAGGAGATACAGGCATGCAGGGACGGATATATCTATATCCATGACATGTCGGCGCGCCGTGATACCATGAACTGCTGTCTTTTTGATGTCGAGAGTGTGCTCTCCGGCGGATTTGAGATGGGAAATATCTGGTATAACGAACCCAAATCGCTCGACGTCGCTTTTGACGTAATCGGCGATATCGTACTCAGTGCGGCAAGTCAGCAGTACGGTGGCTTTACGGTTCCGGAAGTTGACAAGATTCTTGTGCCCTATGCCGAAAAGACATACAAGTCGTCAGTTGAAAAGTATGTCGGCCTTGGCATTGACCAGAAGAAAGCGGAGGAAGTGGCAATTGCCGATGTGGAGCGTGAGTTTGAGCAGGGATTCCAGGGATGGGAATATAAATTTAACACGGTGGCAAGCAGCCGTGGGGATTATCCGTTTATCACGGTGACGGCAGGCATCGGAACCGAGCGTTTTGCGAAAATGGCAACCATACAGATGCTGAATGTCAGACGAAAGGGGCAGGGTAAAAAGGACTGTAAGAAACCGGTGCTTTTCCCCAAAATAGTTTTCCTGTATGATGAAAACCTGCATGGTCCAGGAATGCCCCTCGAGGATGTGTTTGAAGCTGGTGTCAGGTGTTCGGCAAAGACCATGTACCCCGACTGGCTGAGCCTGACAGGAAAAGGGTATATTGCAAGTATGTACAAGCAGTATGGAAAGGTTATTTCCCCTATGGGCTGCCGGGCGTTTCTTTCCCCATGGTATGAAAGGGGCGGGATGCACCCTGCTGATGACAAGGATACGCCGGTATTTGTCGGGCGGTTTAATGTCGGTGCAGTGTCTTTGCATCTTCCGATGATTCTTGCAAAATCGCGGCAGGAGAGCAGGGATTTCTATGAGGTTCTTGACTACTACCTGAATTTAATCAGGCAGCTGCATATCCGGACTTATGCATATCTGGGCAATATGCGTGCGTCGACAAACCCGCTGGCATACTGTGAAGGCGGTTTTCTGGGCGGTCATCTGAAGCTTTCGGACAAGATAAAGCCGCTCCTTAAATCGGCAACAGCTTCCTTTGGCATCACGGCATTTAATGAGCTCCAGATGCTTTATAACGGCAAGTCGCTTGTCGAGGATGGTGCTTTTGCACTGGAGGTTCTTGAGTATATCAATAAGGAGGTAACGCGCTTTAAGGAGGAGGATGGGAATCTCTATGCCATATATGGCACGCCGGCAGAGAATCTCTGCGGTCTGCAGGTAAAACAGTTCCGGGCGCAGTATGGCATTGTGGAGGGCGTTTCAGACAGGGAATATGTCAGCAACAGCTTTCACTGCCATGTGACAGAGGATATCACGCCAATCGAAAAGCAGGATCTGGAATACCGGTTCTGGGAGCTGTCAAACGGCGGCAAGATACAGTATGTCAAATACCCGATTGATTACAATATTTCCGCCATCAAGACGCTTGTAAGACGCGCAATGGAAATGGGATTTTATGAGGGCGTGAACCTGTCCCTTGCCTATTGCGACGACTGTGGTCACCAGGAATTGGAAATGGACGTCTGTCCCAAGTGCGGCAGTAAAAACCTGACAAAAATAGACCGTATGAACGGTTATCTGTCGTACTCGCGTGTGCATGGCGACACAAGGCTGAATGATGCAAAGATGGCAGAAATTGCGGAGCGCAAAAGCATGTAATGTGGAGGGTATGAGGAAAATGAGATATCATAATATCACGAAGGATGATATGTTAAACGGTGACGGACTTCGTGTCGTCTTGTGGGTGGCAGGATGCGACCATTGCTGTAAAGGATGCCAGAACCCCATGACCTGGGATCCGGACGGAGGACTGCTGTTTGACGATGCCGCAAAGGCAGAGATTTTCGAGCAGCTTGAAAAGCCGTACATTGAGGGAATCACGTTCTCGGGCGGCGACCCGCTCCACTGTGCAAACCGGGACGGTGTAAAGGCGCTTGCGAAGGAAATTAAGCAGAAGTATCCCGGCAAAAATATCTGGCTCTATACAGGGGAGGTCTGGGAAACTGCGATGAAATATTCCGTGATTCCATATATCGATGTGCTTGTCGACGGGGAATTTGAGCAGGATAAGAAAGATACAACGCTTTTATGGAAAGGAAGCAGCAACCAGCGTGTCATCAATGTACAGGCGACTCTTGCACAGGAAAATCCGCTTGTTCCAGTGCTTCACTGCGGCGATTATGACGATATTCCCATGGGACGTGAAACGACAGGGATGTCAGAGCAGAATATTATCCCATTCAGTGCAAATGGCAGCTGTGGGATTAAGAGAAATGCGTGTGAGGCGTAAAATTGAAGCGAAGGGGAAACAGGCGTGAAGATAAAGGTAAAATATTTTACGGATAAAGTACAGAAGCTTGAGAAAATATCAAAGGGAAACTGGATTGACCTGCGGGCGTCGGAGGATATCGAGATGAAGCAGGGCGAGTTTAAGCTGATTCCGCTTGGAATTGCCGTGGAGCTTCCGAGGGGCTATGAGGCGCATGTGGTTCCCAGAAGCTCCACATTCAAAAACTTCGGGCTGATACAGGTGAATCATCAGGGAGTGATTGACGGACCTGACCGCGAGACTGGCGAGGGCGGATACTGCGGCAATGATGACCAGTGGTTTGCGCCCATGTATGCGATGCGGGACACGACAATCCATGTAAATGACCGCATCTGCCAGTTCCGGATTATGGAGCAGCAGCCAGAACTTGAATTTGAGGAGGTCGCGGAGCTTTCCGGTAAAAATCGCGGAGGATTTGGCACAACGGGGAAAAATTAGGAAAAATAAAAAGGACTGATATGGTCAATGATATTTTTAACATATACCAACCACATTGCATTTTATTAAGGTTTGTTGCACAGAGACCGAATTGGTCAACAATATGCGCGGCTGCAAAACGCTGACCAATATGGTCTATACATTAAATTTATCTTATTACATACAAAAAGAAAGGATTTCCAGGTATATGATTCGAGAAATTACTGAAACCGATTTCGACCAGCTTATGACATTGTACATGCAGCTGCATGATAATCCTTTTCCTGAAAAGGATAAACGAGTCATAAATATCTGGGACAGCATTCTCCAGGACCACAATCACCACATCATTGTCGCAGAGGAGGATGGGACAATTGTATCATCCTGTGTGTGCGTCATTATCCCGAATCTTACAAGGGGGCAGCGTCCCTATGCATTTATTGAAAATGTGATTACGGATGAAAAATACCGTAAGAGAGGACTGGCAACCGCCTGTCTGGACTTTGCGCGGGAAATTGCCCTGCGCGAAAACTGTTACAAAATGATGCTGCTTACAGGCTCGAAGCAGGAGGGCACGCTGAAATTTTACGAGCAGGCAGGTTATAACAGCAATGACAAGACAGCGTTTATTCAATGGCTGTAATGGAGGACGAAAACTCCTTGTGTATAGCGGACTCCAACCGACAGGGGTAAGAGGGGGTGGAAAACGACGATGATACTGAACACAGGAAGCCGGACGGATATCCCCGCATATTACAGCGAATGGTTCTATAACCGTGTCCGGGAAGGGTATGTGCTGGTACGCAATCCGTATTTTCCGGCACAGGTGACAAGATACCGGCTGAACCCGGAGGTTGTCGATATCATGGTCTTTTGCACCAAGAATCCCAGACCGATGCTTGACAAGGATGCCCTGTTCAGAGAAGTGACAGCAGTTTTTGATACCTTCTGGTTTGTGACCATCACCCCATATGGGACAGACATTGAACCATATGTGCCGCCTAAGGAACAGATCATCCAGTCCCTTCAGGCATTATCCGCATTGGTCGGGAAACAGCGTGTCAGCTGGCGTTACGACCCTGTTTTTGTCACAGAAAAATATTCGGTACAGGAACACATCATCCAGTTTCGTGCCATGGCAGAGGCACTTGCAGGATACACAGGCCAGTGTGTCATAAGCTTTATCGATCTGTATGAAAAGACAAAGAAAAATTTCCGCGGCGTACGCAGTGTCACTGGTGAGGAGCAGGAGCAGCTCACTGCGGCATTTTCAGAAATTGCCAGAGATACAGGGATGCAGATTCATCTGTGTTGTGAAAACGAGCGTCTTGTAAGGGCAAACGTAGATGCGGACGGATGCATGTCAAAGGCAGTGCTGGAAAGCGCACTGGGCTGTAAACTGGATGTCCGGCAGAAGAAGACGGCGCGAAAGGAGTGTGCCTGCCTGCTTGGCGCAGACATCGGTGCATACAATACCTGTGGACACGGATGCCTGTACTGCTATGCAAATTATGATATGGCGACCGTCGCCGCCAACAGGAAAAATCACAATCCGTCGGCTCCTTTTCTGACTGGCGGGGCAAGGGCAGATGATGTTGTGAAGGACGCTGTCCAAAAATCGTGGAAAAACGGACAGCTGGACTTGTTTGATTTGTATGCCTGACTGTAATATAAATTATTTGATTATGCTAATGTACCATGTTCAAGGTTTTACGGAAATGTAAGAAAAATATCTTGACAACGCCCCTCCGTGCGCGTATGATAGACACTGTGGCAGCGCAGGAGCTGCTGCCAAATAATTTTATGGAGGATTTTGCATGTTAAACTTAATTGTAATGGAGAAAATTGCAAAGTAAATATTGCAGGGTGATTTTCAGCCTTATGTATTTTTATGCTGGGAGTCTGCCCATTTGTCGATGGCATACGCTGTCGACGTTTTCGCCTTACAATTGTTTTATATGATGGTATATATTTTTGAATCATTGGAACATGGCTGTATGGTCATGTTTTTTTGTACAGACTCGCGCAGAGGACATAAGCCGCCAAAGCGGCGAGCGGGTCATGTCGCAAGCAGGGGAAGAATACGCTTCTCTGCTTGATTGCACAGGAACTATCCAGTCAGGATAAAAGACCATGGTATAGACGCTTTCGGGCAGCCATGGTCTTTTTGCGTTGTAAGGCTGCCAAATGCTTTGCGGTTACACCAAGCACGACCAATACGACTGCACAAAGACAGCAATGCAGTCCAAGAATGAAAAAATGAAAGGTAGATGATAAAAATGAACCAGACAAATAAGAATATTATCAGCACATCCGGCTTGATAAAAACATACCGCCGCTACAAGAAACCAGAGGGAATACGCGGCAGCATTGCGAGCCTGTTCCATCGCGAATATGAGGAAAAGACCGCGGTGAACCGGATAGACCTGATCGTGCAGGCGGGGGAGTTTGTGGGACTGATTGGCCCGAACGGCGCCGGAAAGACGACCCTGATTAAGATGCTGACCGGGATTATCGCCCCGACGGCGGGCGCCATTGACGTGTTGGGATATTATCCCAATGACTTAAAAAACGCATTTAAAAAGCAGTATGCCGTCGTGATGGGGCAGAAGAGCCAGCTGTTCTTTGAGCTGACAGTCAACGATACACTCCGTCTTTTCAAGGAGATTTATGAGATTTCGGAGGACGTATTTCAGGAAAACAAAAACTACTTCGTGCACCTGTTCGGGGTGGCGGACCTGATGGATGTACAGGTGCGGACACTGTCCCTGGGGGAGCGCATGAAGATGGAGCTGATTGTGGCGCTGCTGCACAACCCCGCGATTCTGTTTCTGGATGAGCCGACAATCGGACTCGACGCGATTGCATCCAGACAGATTCGCAGCTTTCTGAGGGAAATCAACGAGCAAAAGGGGACAACAATTATCCTCACTTCCCACTATGTAGAGGATATCAAGACCCTGTGCAGGCGGATGGTTGTCGTCAACCATGGCGTTAAAATATATGACGGCGCAACGGACGAATTGTTTGAACGTTATCAGAAAAACAAGCGGATTATTGTGGCATTTGATAGTCCGGCCGGGACAATGGCGCTAAAGACAGGCAGCGCGAAGCTTGTCGTGGACGAACCGTACAAAAAGGAGTATGAAGTGCCCCGGCAGAACGCCAGCGGGCTGCTTGCGGAACTGATGGGGCACGAACCAAAGGACATTACGATTGAGGAGGAAGAGATTGGCATTGTGGTGGAGCGCATATATCAGGAGGGAGGAGGTGACTGCCATGCGTAAATACTGGGAAATATCGAAAACCTATATGAAGGCACAGCTTGTCTGGCGGGCAGATGTCATCTTCAACATGATTTTTACCATATCCAAAATCCTGTTTGCGTATCTCCTCTGGGGCACTGTTTTTCAGGATAAAGAGATGGTCGGGACATTTACCTTTCACGGAATGCTCTCCTATTACGTTGTAAGCTCTTTTTTGTCCCAGCTGGAAATGTCAGAGGGAATCAGCAGTGAGATACATGACCGCCTCCGGAACGGTACATTTTCCAAGTATCTTGTGATACCAGCCGGGATAGAGCGGTATTTTATGGCAATGGAGCTTGGTGTGGTCTTGTTTTATCTGATATTTGATTTTGCGGCGGCAGCCGTGTGGGTTTTCGTCTTCCGGATTCGGTTTGTCTTTGCAGGGGAGTGGCAGGTGATTGCATGTGCCCTTGTGATGACGGTGCTGGGAATGGTTTTCATGGTGCAGTTAAATTATTTCCTCGGGATTCTGACGCTGCGGTTTGAGGGAATCGGCACGTTCCTGATGATTAAAAATAATCTGGTGTCGCTGGTGACGGGGAGCATTGTCCCGCTGGCGCTGTTTCCGGAATTTGTGGTCAGTATTCTGAGGCTGCTGCCTTTTTACTATGTCACATATCTGCCTGCCATGCTGCTGACAGGGAAGTGCGGGGAGGAGGCAGTCCGGGGAATCGTAATCATTGGGTGCTGGTGCGTGCTGATGCAGCTTGTAATCAGGGCGGCATGGAAAAAATATTTTACAGCGTATGACGGAGCGGGAATCTGATAATGGAAATGGAGGTTTTTGTATGAGTAAGAAAAACTGGCGTGTGCTGAGGGAATTGTTCTGGCTGCGTTTTCATGGGCTGACGGTGTTTCGGTTTGATTTCTTTGCACCGTTTTTTGTAGACGGAAGCCTGTTTTTGATACAGCTGCTGGCATTTGGTGCCATATATTCCAACGTGGACACGATAGGAAGCTGGGGCAGGGGGGAAATGATTCTGTACATAGGGACATTTTCCCTGTTAAATGCAGTCAACATGACCGTCTATTTTTTCGGCGTGACCAGCATTCCGCATAAGGTTCGTTCAGGGGAGCTGGATTTGTACCTGACAAAGCCGGTCAGCCCGCTGTTTCGGCTGACATTTGAGAGAATCAGCCCGGGGTCTGTGCCGCTGATTGTGATGAGTGTGTGCATGATATCTTATGGGACGGCGAGCCTGGACATGACACTGAGTGCTGCCAGGACTGTATCATACCTGTTCTGGCTGATGCTGATGGAAATCCTGTACTATGAGATGGAGGTCATTATACGCTCTGTGTCGCTGTATGTTGTGTCCATGGCGCGCATGGAACAGCTCGAGGAAGCGGGGATTGACCTGTGCATGAAGCTGCCAGGCATTGCGTTGTATGGTGTCTACAAGGTTATTTTTTATCTTCTGCTGCCTTATGGCATCATGGCGACGCTGCCAGTGCAGCGCATGATTGGGGAGATGAGCCTGCGGGGGGCGCTTTACGGCATTGGCGTGGTGGCGTTGTTTACCGTGATTACCTATGAGGTATGGAAACAGGGATTAAAACACTATAATAGTGCAAGCTCTTAATATTTTTTGAAAGGAAAGTGAAAATGGATATCGAAAAGCAGATTGAATTTGATAAAATTAAGGAGCAATGGAAAGCGCTCGCAGTCACGAACCGCGCAAGAGAGCAGATTGAGGAGACGACCTGTTGCATTGCGGAGGGTGAGCTGCGAAAACAGCTCAGGGATACGACCAACAGTAAAATACTGCTTGAAAAGCTTGGAACGCCTCCCTTGCAGAATGTTGCGGAGGCAGGGGAGATTCTCACAATCGCCGAAAAGGGGGACTGCCTGACGCCTTACCAGCTGGAGCGCGTGGAGAGCGTGCTGGCTGCCGTCAGGCGCTTAAAGGATTATCTCGGCAGGGGAAAACAGTATGAAAATCCATTGGCATATTATGAGGAAAATTTTGACGCGGCAGAGACGCTCCGGGAGGAAATCAGCCGCCAGATTCGAAACGGTGCCGTCGATGATTACGCCTCGAAAGAGTTAAGGCAGATCCGGTCGGACATCATGCGCTGCGGGGAGCAGATGAAGCAGAAGGCGGAGCAGCTGATGCGCGCCAACAGGGAATGCATGGCAGACAGCTATTGCACCACGCGCAACGGCAGGATTTGTGTCCCTGTGAAAAAGGAGTACAAGTTCAAAATCCCGGGAAGCGTGATTGACAAATCGGCTACGGGCAGCACTTTTTTTATCGAGCCGGCAAGCGTCGCAAAATACGATGAAGAATTACAGCAGCTGCGCATCAGCGAGGAAAACGAGGTATACCGCATCCTGTATACGCTGACGGCAATGGTTGCAGAGTCCGTTCCGCTGATGCGTGAAAACATCCGTCTGATGGAGAAGCTGGATTTCATTTTTTCCAAGGGAAAATTAAGCATGGATATGGATGCCGTGGAGCCGGCAATCAACACCGGGCGGTACATTGTCTTAAAGGACGCGAGACACCCGCTGATGGACAGGGCGCTCAGCATCCCCCTGCAGTTCAACATTGGCAGGCAGGCGAGGGGAATCATCATAACAGGACCCAATACCGGCGGAAAGACCGTGGCAATCAAGACGGTCATGCTCAGCTGTGTCATGGCGCAGTGCGGTCTCCATGTCGCCTGCGGGGAAGCAGACATCTGCATGAACAGCAGTTACTTATGTGATATCGGTGACGGTCAGAATATTACGGAGAACCTCTCCACCTTTTCCGCGCACGTCAAAAATGTGCTGGAGGTACTGCGCGAGGTTGGCCGGGACAGTCTCGTGATTATGGACGAGATGGGCTCCGGCACAGACCCGACGGAGGGCATGGGGATTGCCATAGCGATATTGGAGGAGCTTCGCAAAAGCGGGTGCCTGTTCCTTGTCACGACACATTATCCGGAGGTCAAGGACTATGCGGACAAAACGCAGGATATCATCAATGCGAGAATGACTTTTGACAAAGAAACCTTAAGACCCACGTACCAGATGGTCATCGGGGAAGCCGGGGAGAGCTGTGCATTTTATATCGCCGACAGACTCGGCATGCCGGACGAGATGCTGAAAACGGCAGTCCGGGCAGCTTACGGGGAGTCGGCAGTCGGTAACTACCATTTCTGCAAAGAGGAGAACACCCTCCGGAAACAGGGCACGCACAGGATTACAAAGATGAAAAAGCCAGTTCCGAAGACTGACCTTGGCACAAAGTTCCGGCTGGGAGACAGCGTGATGGTATTTCCGGATAAAAAAATTGGCATTGTGTGCGAGCCGGTCAACGAAAAGGGCGTCCTGCGCGTGCAGCTTCCAGACAAAAAAATCTGGATTAACCACAAGCGCGTCAGGCTTCAGGTGGCAGCAGAACAATTGTACCCGGCAGATTACGATTTCTCAATAATCTTTGAGACCGTGGAGAACCGGAAACTGCGTCATGACATGGAACGGAAATATACGGAGGCAGCCATACAGTATGATGAGGGCACGATGTAAAAAAGATTGTCAGATTTTTTGTAACGCCCCCCCACCGAAACGGATATATAAGCAGAATACAATCGAAACCCGCAAAATGTCAGGGAGGAGGCGCTGCATGGAGGAGCTGTACAGGGAATATTCTAAAATCGTATATCGTTTCCTGCTTTCCCTGTGCCGCGACGCGCAGCTGGCGGAGGAGCTGACGCAGGAGACCTTTTTACAGGCATTTTTGTCACTCGAGCGCTTTGACGGCAGCTGCAAGCTGTCCGTGTGGCTGTGCCAGATTGCCAGGCACTTATTTTACCAGCATCTGAGAAAGACCGGGCGCGAGGTTCCGACAGAACAGAGCCGGATTCCGGAGTCGGTGGCTGCCGACAACACGGAACGGGCAGCAGTCACAAAGCTCGAACTCATGGATGTCCTGAAGGAAGTGCAAAAGCTTCCGCCGCAGATGCGCGAAGTCATCTATCTGCGCGTGATGGGACAGCTCTCCTTCAGGGAAATCGGTGAGATTGTTGGAAAAAGCGAAAACTGGGCAAGAGTGACTTTTTACCGGGGAAAGGAACAATTGCTGCTGAAAAGAAGGGAGTGGGAGCGCGAATGAAAGAGTCCGTAAATGAGGTAGGCTGTAACGTGATTGGGGATTTGATGCCGTCATATCTGGATGCAATCTGTTCAGAGGAGGGCAGAAGCCTTGTAGACAGGCATTTAAAAAACTGCGCACAATGCCGCGCACGGCTGGAACTGTTGAGGAATACCGAGCTTTCAGACGAGATGGGAGAGTCTGAAAAGGTTTCGTATTTAAGAAAGGTAAAAAGGCATTATGTGAACAAGGAGGTCATTAGCATTTTGCTGCTGGCAGCCGCGGTCATGGGCGGATTCTGGTCAATGCATCATACAACACTGGGAATCGACGTGCTGTACATGGCTTTTCCGCTGTTCCTTTTTGTGGCATACAGCATGGTGCCAGGTTCTGCCGTGTCCCCGCAGGTGTCAAAACTGCCCTGGATTTTGGATGTGACGAGCATTCTGCTGCTTGCCGTGTACTTTATGATAGTCATTTTATGGGACATCCCGATTGGCAGGGGAATGAACTATATGTTTGATATACCGCCGGGGGAGGTGGGGAAGTATCTGCACAGATGGATTAACTGTATTTCTGTTCTTCAGACTGGGGTTTTTGCCGTGTCAAATTTCCTTCGGGTGCGCGGATACAGGATTCATAAAGCCCTTTACGGGCTGACCCTGACCGGCGTGGCGCTGGCAGCAGGATATCTTCGTATTCTTGGAAATATGACAACTGTTGAATTGTTATATGGGATGCTGACAGAAATGATAGTGTGCGTCGGATTGGAGGGAATTCTTTTTTCCGCCTTGTCGTGCTATCTTGTGAAAAAGCTGATGCGGTGAAAAAAATAGATTGACGCCATTGGTCTAATGTGTTAAACTAACAATGAGTTTAATGCATTAGACCTTTTTGCATACGGAAGTCAAAATGGAGGATAGGAATGGAGGGTATGAAAAATGGAGGTACCAAAAATATTTGAGAGCGAATACCGCTTCTGCGAAATTCTGTGGGAAAACGAACCGGTGACAAGCAGTGAACTGGTCCGGCTGTGCAGGGAGCGGCTGGAATGGAAAAAGTCAACAACCTACACTGTCATACGAAGGCTTGCCGAGCGCGGCGTTCTGAAATCCGAAGATGCAGTCGTGACATCCCTGATTTCCAGGGAGGATGCGCAGTCGGCAGAGAGCGCCGAGGTTGTCGAGCGGACGTTCTCTGGCTCGCTTCCAAGCTTTATCGCGGCGTTTACGCGAAAAAAGAACCTTTCAAAACAGGAAATTGATGAAATCCAGAAGATTATTGATACGTATAAGGATTAATGTATCCAGATGGAGGTTTGTATGGAAAAATTATTTTTAGACCTTTTTCACAGGAGTATATCTGCAAGTTATCTGATTCTTGCAGTGTTATTGGTGCGCTTCCTGCTGCGGAAGGCGCCCAAAAGTATGCGCGGTTTCTTGTGGCTTTTGGTCGGAATCCGTCTGTTTTTTCCGTTTTCGGTCGAATCCGTATTCAGCCTGGTACCCGATACGAAAGCGGTAGATGCATACATATTTGAAACGGAGCAGCCAGCCGGTGATGCGGTAATAATGACAGACATGAAACAGTCCGTCAGCCAGCTGGCACCAAATACTGATGCTCCCGTTGCCGGATCTGCCATGAATAAGCCGCAGACAGCCCTGACAGTCTGCACGAAAATATGGATAGCCGGAATGGCATTGATGCTCGCATATATGCTGTTTAGCTATATACGGCTCAGAAACCGTGTCAAAATGTCCATACCTACAGATATTGTGGTGGGCGGTCTTGATGGCACAAGTGATAAGAACTGTTCTGTGAAGATATATCAGAGTGATGTCATCGAAAGTCCGTTTTTATTCGGCATCCTGCGTCCCCGCATTTACATTCCGGGCAGTATACCCAGTGACGAAATTCCCTACGTGGTTCGACACGAACTGACACATAAAAAAAGAAAGGACTACCTGATTAAGCCTTTGGGATTTCTGCTTTTGTCCGTCTACTGGTTCAGTCCCTGCGTGTGGGCTGCCTATATCATGCTCTGCAAGGACATCGAACTCATCTGCGACGAGCATGTTGTGCGGGAGCTTGGCACGGAATACAAAAGGGCGTACTCACAGGCACTGCTCAACAGTGCGGTTAAGCACCGGATAATCGCAGCGTGCCCAGTCGCTTTTGGCGAGGTCAGTGTGAAGGAACGTGTGAAAAATGTCCTGCATTACAAAAAGCCTGCATTCTGGTTGCTGGCGGCGGCAGTGCTGGCATGTGTGATTGTGCCGGTGTGCTTTATGACACAGAAGAAGACAGAGGCACCGGAACCGACAGACGCACCGCAGGAGGAAGCAGTTTCAGATAAGTCAGTTCCCATAGATTCCATTTTCACCGCAGATGACATTACTGGCGAATATGAAATGTTTCTGCCAAGACAGGATGAACTTTTATCCCTGGAAGAATACAATGATTTGTATGGGGATTCCTATTTGTTCACACCCCGGCTGAATCTGGACAAAGACGGAAAATTTTCGTTTGGCTATGACCCGGCAAGCTCGTATCTGAGTTTTGGTGATTATGATTTCACACAGGATCGTGTGAAGGCAGTCACGGAGGATGGAAAATACCACTATCAGTTTACGTGTATCGGGAATGGTCTGCTGCGGTTCGACGCGGACGAATCTTCCGACCTGCACCCCAGTAAATTCGGCGCAACGGCTCCCCTGGAAAATGGCTCCGTCTTTGTCAGAAACAGTGATGCCGAAAAAGCTGAGGAGATTCCGGATGCGGCTAAAACCATCAAAAAGTGGGCGGAAGCCTTCTGTGACCGTGATGCCGGAACAATCTTACAGCTTGCCAGCGAGGATGTTAAGCATCAGTTCATCAAACAGGATCTGCTTTTTCTAGGCGGGGGAGAGGACGACGCGGCTTCCTTTGGCTGGTCAAGCCCATGGCCGTGGGGTGATATTTATGACGAGAACAGTGTAGCAAACAATTACCATATTGTCAGCATGACAGAACACGGTGCGGAAATTTTGTATTATGCATGGGTATCCGACCCGCACGTTACCGTATGGCGGGAACAGCTCACCTATGAAATGAGGGACGGTTCATATGCCATTACATCAGAGGCACTTGAGTTTATGGACGGCATCTGCACTGCGGAGGAATTCAATCGTGCTTATCCGGACGGCATTGCGGAGACGATGATGGATTATTATTCAGTTAACGGGGCAGGAGAAGCCCTGAACAATAACGCAAAGGCAGACAGGGTAATGTATGAAAAGTTATTTGAACCGGATTCCGCAGCTGTATATCTGCTCAACATGTTAAACAATCAAAATAAAGTGGAAACGCATGTGACAAAGTCTGATGCCGAAAGCAATGCCTGTACAGTGACATTCGAGTTTCATTTGATGGGTGGTTCCGTGGAGGTGCAGATGATACAGCCCTATGGTCCGGATGGCATCTGGCTTCCCCATGCAGGGGGTGCCGATATGTTAAACGCAGAGAAATAATAATACAAATTTAGAAAACATAAACAAATGCTTACAACATTTTGTGAAAAGTGCACGGAAATATGCATCTATAATTGTATTGATTATACTATATTACAAAATTGCTTCTTTATTATTGACACCTTAATGCATTAGTGATAAACTGCTAAATTGTTAAGACGTTAAATATGTTTTTATGAGGAGAGAATAACAATGAAGAAGAAAATTGTAAATGTTTTATTATCCGCTGTAGTTGTTACATCAATGATGTTTTCCGTTACAGCTTGTGGTTCAAAGGAAGCTGATACATCAGCGCCGGCAGATGCGGCTGCACCGACACAGTCTGTAGCGCCAGAGAATGATGCCGCACCAGAATCGACAGTGGCAGATGTTGCGGAATCTTCTGTTGCAGAGACAACAGCGGCAGATGATGCAGAGACATCCGGAGCCATGACTGCTGAAGAGTGGATAAACTCTGATACAGCTGCTTCCTATGTAGAGATTCTGAATGCGATGTTCGGCGGACAGATGACAACAGCTTTCGAGGCAGACAGCGACGCGCTGTCCCTGATTGTAATCATTTCCGAAGAAATGGCTGACTTAAAGGGTTCTGATATGACAGATGAGCAGAAGGATGCCTTGCAGCAGGCGATGCAGCAGCAGTATGACAGCCAGAAGGATCAGTTTACGCCTCTCCGCGATGAACTCAGGGATGAGATTGGCGACGATTCTTTAACAGTACGTATTGTCTACAGACTCAGCGATGGCACAGAGATATTCAGCCAGGACATATAATTTGATAGAACTTTGGGCGGCAGATTTTTCTGCCGCTTTTTACCTTTGTTTTAAAACTGCCAGTAAGGAACTGCCGGCAGTATGGGAGTACAATATTGAAACATTTAAAAATGATAGTCAGGCTTTTTTTTGTTTTGGTCGGCGCAGCAGGCTTTAGCGGGTTTATTGTTCCTGTTATAAGGCGCAGGATCCTGAATATTGGCAATGCGTCCGGAATTGCAATCTGTATGTGTCTGATGCTGTACGCGGCATTCATGCCGGCAATCCATGAAATGCTGCGTGCGTTCTGGCGGAAAACAGTCGGAAAAGTCGTCTTAGGCATACTGGCAGTAGGATTCGTATGCGCATTGGTTCTGGTTATTATCATGACAACGCTGATGGTTAAGGCGGCGGCTGCCAGACCTGCTGAGAATGCAACGGTAATTGTGCTTGGCTGCAAGGTTTACGGAGAACGGCCAAGTATCATGCTGGAGGCACGCCTGGATGCCGCGCTGGAATATCTGAACGCGAATCCGGAATCCGCATGTATTGTATCCGGCGGGCAGGGAAGTGATGAACTGATACCGGAAGCCGAGTGCATGTACCTTTACCTGACCAGTCATGGCATTGCGGCGGAGCGCATCTATCAGGAGGACAAATCAACGACAACACGGGAGAATATTGCCTTTTCATATGAAATCATAAAAGAGCAGGGGCTGAATGCAAGCATAGCGATTGCAACCAATGAGTTTCACGAGTACAGGGCTGGAAAAATTGCGGAGAATTTCGGGCTTGAGTACGGGGCAGTTTCCGGCAGTACGGTACTGTGGCTGCTGCCGACATACTATGCAAGGGAGCTGATTGCCATATTATATGAATGGTTTTTCTAAAATCGTACCGGAGTGATGTGAACAGTAACAGAAAACTACCAAATATGTTAATTCATGACAAAATACTCTTGAAAAACATGCAAATTCTATGATATGATTATTGGTGTTTATAGACAAACGTTGCCAAAATGCGTTTTACATTGAAGTAGCTGAAATATCAGTAAAATAATAAGGAGAAATTAAAAATGGGTTTAACAGAACAGAAAAAAAACGAATGGGAAAATTCACTTAAGGATGCAGGATTACTATCTCTCACGGACAAAATTCAGGACACCACAAAAGGAGACTTGTGGGATTTTGGTTCACAGATAAGGGGAACCTATTTCTTTACGGCAGAGAGACTTGTATTTGTCGGCGGTCTTGGCGGCTCGACAACTTTTAGTGCGCCTTACAACAAGATTACCCAGCTCAAGCTTTGCAATGTAGGCGGGTTAATCCCTATCATGCCGACTGGAATCCTGGTTGTATACACAGATGAAAACGGCAAAAATGTTAAGAAAAAATGTTCTGTGATGAAAAGGAAAGACTGGCTTGCTTTTCTTCAGGAGAAAACAGGAATTTCCGGGAACTAAAAAATAAAACATATGATTTTTTGGAAAAGTATGATACAATACTCCTAGAGTGTGTTTGAAAAGGAGGTATTGTTTCATGAAATCAATCATACAGGATATGAAACATAATTATTTTATCAATGCAATCATCATGGTGGTTCTTGGGCTTATCCTCGTGATATGGCCGCACATTCTGGGCGTAGTGCTGTGCTATGTGCTGGGAGGGGCGCTTGTGCTGATGGGCATCTTCCAGCTAATAGGCTTCGTGCGCGGTGAGCGACTTGGGTTTTACAACAAATTCAATATGATTATGGGGATTGTACTTGTCCTGCTCGGATTATGGATTTGTACAACCCCCCATATTGTTCTCTCCATTATTCCGGTTGTTGTGGGAATCATCATACTGATTCATGGATTGATGGATATTGAGTACACGCTTGATATCAAGAAAACCGGAAACGAAAAGTGGTGGATTAGCCTGATAGCGGCAGGCATTACCCTGGTTCTCGGACTGCTTCTGGTACTGAATCCGTTCACCGCCTATGAAGTGACCATGTTCCTGATTGGACTTGCCATGCTTTATGATGGCGGTTCGGATTTGGTGATTTTATTCTTTTCCTATCTGGCACAAAAGGATACGGACAGGAGAGTACGCGATTTTAAGGGATAAAAAATTTTTTATTCAACGGCTTCCGGGGTATCTTCGGGAGCCGATTCACTGTCCTCATCCTCGGATAACCATTTATTAAAAATATGGTTGTCGTTTACCTCCTCATATACAGTGACATGTTCGGATTCGGGAATTTCGTCCCCAGCTATGATGTATCCGGCAATTCGAATCCATTTCATTGATATCTGATAATGCTGGTATGCGACAGACGCATCATTTTCATTATAAACCTCAGACTCATATGCGGAATGAAAGTACGAGGCAGCACTTGACATATGGTCGGAAGCCGTTTCCAATGGCTCTAAGATTCCCGTATACTGTGTGGGAGGAGCAATCTTACTAAATGCTGCAATTTTGTCATTCATTCCGTCAAGTATCGACAGCAGCTCGTCGACAGATTCCTTTTGGCTTACATCGAGCGTATTTATCTTTTCCTCGGCATCCTTCATATAATTCGTGAAGTCCTCTACTGACGAAGAAAAACTTGCCAGGGCAACTTCATCCTCGTTTGATTTTTGGCATCCTGACAGGCAGAGGGCACAGAACAGTGCAGCAGCCAGTAATTTATATCTTTTATTCAACATAATATTTTCCAATCTCCGCTGTTTTTTCGCATTAATATACAATTATAGTATAACATAAAAAGCAGTTGAAATCAATCATGAAAGGTCAGCGTTACGCTTTTTCTGATAATATTTTCATATAATAGTTTACTTAATCCTGATTTTTATGTATAATGAAATATGTTTTTGCAGGTTTATTCATAAAAATGCAAAACAAATTTTATTTGAAAGGATAAGAGTGAATATCATGATTGGCGCGGACGCAATGATAAAGTGTCTCGAGAATGAGGGTGTTACGACGGTATACGGTTATCCCGGAGTGGCAATCTGTCCCTTTTACAACAGCATCCTCGATTCAGAAATCAGGACAATATTAGTTAGGACAGAACAAAATGCTGCACACGCAGCAAGCGGAGAAGCCCGAGTCACCGGTAAGGTCGGGGTATGTGCTGTTACGAGCGGACCAGGTGCCACCAATTTGATAACAGGCATCGCGACAGCTTTTGCAGACAGTATTCCTATGGTATGCATTACCGGACAGGTCAAAAGCGAGCAGCTGGGAAGCGATGTGTTCCAGGAGGCAGATATCACAGGCGCTGTCGAATCCTTTGTCAAGTACAGCTACCTTGTCAAAGATGCCGAGGATATTCCGCGCATTTTCAAGGAAGCTTTTTACATAGCAAATTCAGGGAGAAAGGGGCCCGTGTTAATTGATGTTCCGATTGACATACAGAACGCGGCTGTCAGGAATTTCAAATACCCTGACGAAGTGAATATCCGTGCGTACAAGCCTACGATAAAAGGGCATTCCGTCCAGATAAAAAAGGTTATCAAGGAACTGCAAAAAGCCAAAAAGCCCATTATTTGTGCAGGCGGGGGCGTACATCTGAGCGATGCGGTTTCTGGGCTCCGTGAATTTGCACATAAACACAGAATTCCCGTGGTATCCACAATGATGGGGATTGGCGTCATGCCGACAGAGGATCCCATGTATTTTGGCATGGTAGGAAATAACGGAAAGGCATTTGCCAACAGGGCGATGAATGAGTCAGACCTCCTGGTAATGGTAGGCGTGCGGGTGGCAGACAGGGCGATTGCCCAGCCAGACTTGATTATGACCAGCAAAACGCTTGTACATATTGATGTAGACCCTGCGGAAATCGGAAAAAACGTGGATCCATCGATACCGCTTGTCGGCGATGCCATGCATATTTTTGAGGACTTTGCCAAAGAGGAATTTGAATGTGAACATGAGGACTGGATTCGTACGCTGGAAGGGTACCGCGAAACAATGGTTCAGAAGCGCAATCCGAACCCCGGTTACGTTGACCCTGCGGCATTCATCACAATGCTTTCCAATGAGATGAAAGAGGATGCGGTATACGTTGCCGATGTCGGTCAGAACCAGATATGGAGCTGCAATTATCATATTGTAAAGGGAGGGCGGTTCCTCACGTCGGGCGGCATGGGCACAATGGGCTATTCCATTCCGGCAGCCATGGGCGCAAAGCGCGGTGACATGGACAGGCAGGTCATTGCAGTGTGCGGCGACGGTTCGTTCCAGATGTCCATGATGGAGCTGGCAACCATTATGCAGCATCATATCCCGGTAAAAATAATTGTCATAAAAAATAATTACCTTGGCATGGTGCGTGAATTCCAGCATTATACGTACAAGGACAACTATTCGGTTGTCGATATCAAGGACGGCACGCCTGATTTGGAAAAGCTTGCTGCCGCATATGGCATACCGTTTATCCGTGTTGCAGACATGTCACATGCGCAGGATAAGATAAAAGAGTTTCTGGCTGAGGACAACACAATGCTGATGGAATGCCTCGTAGACCCTATGGATTTAGTAAAGTAAGAATGGAGAGTTAATATGAAAAAAATATATTCCGTTTTAGTAGAAAACAGATCCGGTGTACTTTGCAAGGTCTCAGGTTTGTTCTCAAGGAGATGCTTTAATATTGACAGCCTTGCGGTGGGAGAAACGGACGATTCAAAAGTATCCTGCATGACGATTGTAAGTTCCGGAAATCAAAGGACAATCGAGCAGATTGAAAAACAACTCAACAAAAAGCTTGATGTCATCAAGGTAAAGACCTTTGATGAAAAGGACAGTATCAGCCGCGAGCTTATGCTGATTAAGGTGAAATATAACCGCAATACCCGGCGGGACATCATGGAAATATGTGAGATAATGAAAGCCGATATCGTGGACATGTCAAACAATAACATGATTATACAGATATGTGACATGCCGGAGCGCATCAAGGTAATGCTCGACATGCTCAAGTCCATCAGCATCGTTGAGGTTGCGCGGACAGGAACGCTGGCTTTGCCCAAATGTGTTGACAATTAACATAAAGCTTGTTAAAATAATCCTTGTGTATTCAAGGCAATTATACTGGCGGTCGAAAAGACTGACCGCTCAGTATAATGTGATGCGCACAGCCGCATAAGGAAATATGCCACTTCGTGGCTGCGGCTGGCGCGATATCACGGCAGATTTCATCTGTCGTGAGTATATCTGTTTGAGCCGTCAAAGGCGGCACAAATTTGCAGGCTAAGAAAGGAGCATGGAGGATTATTATGCAAAATCGAGTATTCCAGCTTTTAGTTGATAATAATACTGGTGTCCTGAGCCGTATATCAGGTTTATTTTCAAGGCGCGGCTACAATATTGAGAGTATCACGGCAGGCGTCACGGCAGATTCCCGCTTCACCCGCATAACGATTGTGGCGTCCGGGGATGAGGAAGTGCTTGACCAGATAGAGAAACAGGTGGCAAAGCTTGTGGATGTCAGGGATATCCATGAATTAAAACCGGACAAAAGCGTATACCGGGAGCTCTGCCTGATAAAAGTGAAATCGACACCGGAAAAGCGGCAGGGCATTATTGCGGTTGCTGATATTTTCAGGGCAAAGATTATCGATGTCAATGTCGACAGCCTTATTGTCGAGCTTACGGGCAACCAGTCAAAAATAGAGGCGTTTATCAGCCTTCTTAAGGATTATGAAATTCTTGAAATTGCCAGGACCGGAATTGCGGGACTGGGACGCGGCACAGAGGATGTAATCTGTCTTGAGTAGGTACGTGCGTAAAACAGCTTATATAAAATGCAACTATGAAACAATATAGTTACAGTTTATAAAATAAACATATATTGGAGGAAAATCCTCTGCTCATCCGAGCAGCTCGCATTTTGCTCCGCAAAATAAGGAGGATTATAAAAATGTCAGAAGCAAAGATTTATTACCAGGAGGATTGTAACCTTTCCCTGTTAGAGGGTAAGACAATTGCAGTGATTGGTTACGGCAGCCAGGGACATGCCCATGCGTTGAATGCAAAGGAGTCCGGATGCAATGTGATTATCGGTCTCTATGAAGGCAGCAAGTCATGGGACAAGGCTGTTAAGCAGGGATTTGAGGTTTATACAGCGGCAGAGGCAGCTAAGAAGGCAGACATCATCATGATTCTCATCAATGATGAGCTGCAGGCTGATATGTACAAGAAGGATATCGAGCCGAATCTCGAAGCAGGAAACATGCTGATGTTTGCCCATGGCTTCAACATTCATTTTGGATGCATCAAGCCTCCTGCGGACGTTGATGTTACCATGATAGCACCCAAGGGACCTGGCCATACGGTACGTTCCGAGTATCAGGCGGGAAAAGGTGTTCCCTGTCTGGTAGCCGTAGAACAAAATGCCACGGGAAAGGCGCTTGACCTGGCGCTGGCTTACGCACTTGCAATCGGCGGGGCAAGGGCAGGTGTCCTTGAGACAACATTCCGGACAGAGACAGAGACAGACCTGTTTGGTGAGCAGGCTGTACTTTGCGGCGGCGTATGCGCATTGATGCAGGCAGGTTTCGAGACGCTTGTTGAGGCAGGCTATGACCCGAGAAATGCATACTTTGAGTGTATCCACGAAATGAAACTGATTGTTGACTTAATCTATCAGTCAGGTTTTGCAGGGATGAGATATTCCATCTCCAATACGGCTGAATATGGCGATTACATTACAGGACCCAAGCTTATCACAGAGGAAACAAAGAAGACAATGAAGAAGATTCTTTCTGACATTCAGGATGGTTCCTTTGCTAAGGAATTCCTGTTGGATATGTCACCGGCAGGACGCCAGGTTCATTTCAAGGCGATGAGAAAGCTTGCAGCAGAGCATCCTTCTGAGAAGATTGGAGAGGAAATCCGTAAGCTTTACAGCTGGAACAATGAAGAAGATAAATTCATTAATAACTAATATAAATACAGAAATTCATTGAAGCAGAGTTTGGATGGATTTTTACTCGTTACTGGGACAGAGTGAGCAGTAACCCCGGGAAGGAAGAAAGTAGAAACATATGTTTTCTTTTTCTTCCTTTTTGGATTCAAATATGTTATAATTGAATTGAAATCACGAATGCCGACGGAGGGACAGGACATGTATGCATATATCAAGGGGATAATAACGGATTTAGAGGCTGACAATCTGGTGCTGGAATGCAACAATATCGGTTACAATATCAGAATCCCTCTCAGTGTGGCACAGCGTCTGCCAAAAATCGGTTCCGAAGTAAAAATATATACCTATACCAGCGTGCGGGAGGATGCATTTCTTTTGTTTGGCTTTCTCACAAAGGATGACCTGGAAATTTACAAAAAACTCATTACGGTAAATGGAATCGGGCCAAAGGGGGCTTTGGGGATATTGTCTGTGATGAGTGCGGATGAACTTCGTTTTGCCATTCTTTCCGGAGATGTCAAGGCGATTTCCAAGGCTCCCGGAATCGGTGGCAAGTCGGCAGAACGGATTATTCTTGACCTGAAGGATAAGATTCAGATAGCAGCATCCGTCTCTCCGGACAGGAATCTTAATGACAGTGCACCGGATTCCGGCGCAAAAAATGAAGCACTGGAAGCGCTGGTGGCACTGGGGTATTCTCCCGCCGAGGCGCTGAAGGCGGTCAGCCAGGTGACGGTTACAGAGGAAATGGATTCTGGTGCATTGCTGAAGCAGGCGCTTAAAGGAATCAGCAGATAGTTTCAGGGGGACATTATGGCAGCCAGGGTAATTGAGACAAAGCTTTTGGATGAGGACGTGAAGCTGGAAGGAAGCCTGCGCCCGCAGTATTTGAAAGACTATATCGGTCAAAAAAAGATAAAGGAAATCATGCATATTTATATAGAAGCCGCAAAGCAGAGGAATGATTCACTTGACCATGTTCTGTTTTATGGGCCTCCGGGGCTTGGAAAAACAACCCTTGCGGGCATTATTGCAAATGAGATGGGTGTACATATCAAAGTGACAAGCGGGCCTGCAATTGAAAGGCCGGGGGACATGGCAGCTGTCCTGAACGGACTTCAGGAGGGGGATATTTTGTTTGTGGATGAAATTCACCGTCTCAACAGACAGGTGGAGGAGGTGCTTTATCCCGCCATGGAAGATTTCGCGATTGATGTCATGATTGGAAAAGGAACCACTGCAAAATCGATCAGGCTTGACCTGCCAAAATTTACGCTGATAGGGGCGACCACACGTGCAGGGCTTCTGTCCGCCCCGCTCCGGGACAGATTTGGGGTCATACAGCACCTTGAGTTTTACTCCGTTGATGAGCTGAAGCTGATTATCCAGCATTCGGCACGTATTTTAAATGTGCAGATTGATGACCAGGGGGCGATGGAGCTTGCGAGAAGGAGCCGTGGAACCCCAAGGCTTGCAAACCGCATACTAAAAAGGGTGCGGGATTTTGCACAGGTAAAGTATGATGGTGAGATAACGCTCGAGGTTGCCAATACCGCACTGGATATGCTTGATGTGGACAAGCGCGGGCTTGACCAGACAGACCGGATGATTCTTCTGACCATGATTGAAAAATTTAACGGAGGGCCTGTGGGGATTGAGACGTTATCTGCCACAATCGGGGAGGACAGTGGCACTGTCGAGGATGTGTATGAACCTTTTCTGATAAAAAACGGGTTTATTGTACGTACACAGCGCGGAAGGGTCGTGTCGGAACTCTCATATCGTCATTTGGGACTTGAAATGCCGGGGTAGTCTGATATAATATAAGATAAAGTGTACGAGTAAACATGCTGCCCTGTAATACAACTTGCCGGGCAGTTACCGATTGAGAAGGGGGCACGAATATGTCTGCCAAAACAGATACAGAAGTGATTATTGGAGGAAAGGTGCTGACTGTCAGCGGAAACGAAAGCGCTGAGTATTTGCAGAAAGTGGCATCATATATCAACAACAAGGTCAATGAATATACCAAGATGGACAGCTTTAAGAGACAGTCTGCCGATAAACAGAATATGCTTATCCAGCTGAATATTGCGGATGATTTTTTTAAGGCAAAAAAACAGATAGAGCTTCTTGAGCAGGATCTGAAAGCAAAAGAAAATGAACTGTATGACTTAAAGCATGAGCTGATTGCGACACAGATAAAGCTTGACAATACGTCAAAGTCCCTCAAAGAGGCAAATGAGACGATAAACGAAAATTCGAAACAGATTGTCCGTCTTGAGACAGAACTTAAAGAATACCAGAAAAACGAGCAGGGGGGATGAGTTCCCTGATGTACGAAAGCTGAGCAATCAGGCACTGACTGCCTTGATTGCTCATATTATTGTGGGGCTGGAGGATTTATGAGGAAACAAAAAGTTGAATTACTGGCGCCGGCAGGTAATTTTTCCTGTTTTCGGGCTGCGGTCAACGCAGGCGCCGACGCAGTCTACCTCGGCGGGGAACAATACGGTGCCCGGGCATATGCAGGCAACTTCTCTACTGCGGAAATTTTGGATGCACTGCGTATTGCACATATGTTTCGACGAAAAATATATCTGACGGTGAATACACTTGTAAAAGAAAATGAACTTGCAAATCTTGTGCCCTATATCCAGCCCTTATATCAGGCAGGGCTGGACGGCGTAATTGTACAGGATATCGGCGTCCTGGAATGCCTGCGCAGCCACTTTCCAGACCTTGCGCTCCATGCCAGCACCCAGATGACCATCACTGGTATTTATGGGGCAGCATACATGAAGAAGCTCGGTGTATGCCGGATTGTTCCGGCAAGGGAGCTGTCGCTAGATGAAATAAAGGAGATCAAGGACAAGACAAATATTGAGGTAGAATGCTTTGTCCACGGTGCCATGTGTTACGCGTATTCCGGACAGTGCCTGTTTAGTTCCATACTGGGCGGGCGGAGCGGTAATCGCGGACGCTGTGCCGGGCCGTGCCGCCTGCCGTACACTACTAACGGCAGGACGTTATACCCGCTCAGCCTTAAGGATATGTATACCCTGTCCATTTTGCCGGAGCTGATAGAGACAGGGATTGATTCCTTTAAGATTGAGGGACGCATGAAAAGTCCCGAATATGTTGCCGGCGTCACCGCAATGTACCGCAAATATATTGACTGTTATCTGGAACATCCCGACAAGCCATATAAGGTCGCTGCAAAGGACGAGCAGCTGATGCGGGAACTGTATATACGCTCAGATATCTGCGCCGGATATTATCAGAAATATAATGATAAATCCATGGTGACACTCAGGAAACCAGGGTACATGGGAAGTTCGCAGGAGGTTCTCAAAACGATTCGGGAACAATATATTTCCAAAAATATAGTACTGCCAGTGACAGGGTATGTTTATATACATGCGGGGGAACATGCTCTGCTGACGCTTTCCTGTGATGGAGCGACTGTGACTGTGACGGGGGAGCTGGTGAATCGCGCCCTGAACAGCCCCCTTGATGAAAGCGAAATTGCAAAACGGTTCAATAAGATGGGAGATACCTGTTTTGAACTGTCCGACCTGACCATCGATACCGACTGTGACTCGTTTATGCCCATAAAGGCGCTGAATGAATTGCGCCGGACGGCGTGTACAAGGCTTGCGGATGAACTATGCCGCCTGGACGAAATGCCAGTTTCCGGGAAACATGATATTCAAGAAGCCGCGCGAACAAAAACAGCCGGCCTGACTATAAAGGTCAACGTCCTGTGCGTATTGACCACAACGGTCGAACAGCTGCTGGCAGCAAACGATTTTCCTGAAATTCAGCAGATATATGTCAATGCGGATATTTTTATGTCAGGAAATGCGTCTGACAGGCTGCTGCTGCCGGAAAAAGAATATATTCTTGTGATGCCCCATATATTCAGAAAAAGAAGCCGGAAATATCTGCCCATATATGAAAGGCTTTTGAAAAACGGTCAGGTTTCCGGTGTTCTGGCAAGGAACCTTGAGGAACTGGAATGGCTGA
The DNA here is from genome assembly GCA_949066965.1 of uncultured Lachnospiraceae bacterium. Lineage (GTDB taxonomy): Bacteria > Bacillota > Clostridia > Lachnospirales > Lachnospiraceae > COE1. The sequence goes on along the minus strand of CARTDA010000003.1, from coordinate 56,374 downwards.
CTGAGATTGGATATATGGGAGCAGTATATTCTGATTACACCATCTATGCATGGAACAATGCCGCACTGGACTTTTTGTCTCGGCGGCTTGACGGGGTAACGCTTCCTGTTGAGCTCAACAGGAAGGAGCTGGGGATGCTGCGGGCAGACTGCGGTATCCAGTTTGTGCTGTATGGCTTCCTGCCACTGATGTATACGGCAAACTGTGTGAGAAAGACATTGGATCATTGTATAAATGATAAGGAAAATGAAAATAATATATATCGTTTGACAGACCGGTATAAAAATGTTTTCGCTGTCAGGCAGAACTGCATCCATTGTTATAATACGCTTTATAATACGGTTCCATTGTCGCTTCATGGGCAGCTTGACAGTATTCTGGAGAAAAATTATAATGTGCTCCGGCTTGATTTCTCTATTGAAGACAAGGAACAGACAAAGGCAGTCATAGCATTTTATCTGGGACTTATTGAGGACAGGAAGCCGGATATGGTATATGATTTTCCGTTGAAGGAATTTACGAATGGACATTACAAACGTGGAGTGGAATAGCTCAGGAAAGGCATGGTTATTGGAATGCTTAAGGCAGTAATTGAATTATCAAAATATATTCTGGCAGTCAATATTTTGTTGTATACAGTAATCAGCTATATTGTTCTGGGGCGTGACGACAGGGAACGGAAAAATTTTGTTTTTGTTTTCCAGTACTTTATGATTTTTATCAATCATATGACAGGAAGTCTGGTTCTGTTGTCCTCAAGGAGGGACTTTACATATCTTTTCCTGCCCCTGTTTCAGGTGATAACAGTGTTTGCGTTCCTGGTGCTGATGCGCGTCATTTATCCAAGGGCAGACCGGCTCATACAGAATCACATTGCACTCCTTTTGTCCATAAGCTTTGTAATATTGACCAGGCTGTCGATTACGCGCTCCATCCGTCAGTTTACAATCATAGCAGTCTCGCTTGTTGTCGCGCTCGTGATACCTGCATTTATGAAATATATCAGGATGCTGAAGAACTGTTATCTGATTTTTGCGGCGGCAGGGATACTGATACTTGGGGCGGTACTGATAAGCGGCAGCATCACAAATGGCTCAAAGCTGTCATTTTCCATTATGGGAATATCGTTCCAGCCGTCTGAGTTCGTCAAAATACTATATGTGCTGTTTATCGCGGCATGCCTCGTAAGGGCGGAAAAGTTCAGCCATATCCTTCTTTCGGCAGTATTGGCGGCAGTCCATGTACTGTTTCTGGTCTCGTCAAAGGATTTGGGCAGCGCCCTTATTTATTTTGTCACATATATCATACTTTTATATATTGCCACACACAAACTAAAGTACCTGATACTGGGACTGGCGGGCGGGGCAGCGGCGGCATATGCTTCTTATTTTATGTTTGCCCATGTGCGTGTGCGCGTTGCGGCATGGCTGAATCCGTGGAATGATATCAATGCCACCGGCTATCAGATTGCCCAGTCTTTGTTTGGCATCGGAACGGGCGGCTGGTTTGGCATGGGGATTGATGCGGGTACCCCGGGCTCCATTCCCTACGTTGAGCAGGATTTCATATTTTCGGCAATCTGTGAAGAATTTGGCGTGATATTTGGCATTTGCCTGATTGCAGTCTGTGTCAATTTGTTTCTGGAAATTGTCCGCGTGGCACATTCCTGCAATGATTCTTTTATGAAATATGCATCATTCGGGCTTGGAATCATTTATATTGTACAACTTTTCCTGACCATAGGGGGAAATAGTAAGTTCATACCGCTTACGGGGGTGACGCTGCCGCTGATTAGCTACGGCGGAAGCTCGGTGCTTGCGTCCCTGATTATGTTTTCGGTTATCCAGGGATTTTATATCAACAACGATTTGTATAGTGAAAATGCATATGATGAGAATGATGCCTCATATGGAGGCGGTGACTGCGGCAATGTCTATTATCGTTATGCACTTGAGCACATACCAAAGCTTCATATGAATGTTATCGCAGGCGTATTTGTCGTGTTATTTGCCGCCATCAGTGGGTATCTTATCCACTTTGTCCACTATGACAGCTCGCAGGTCATTAACAATTCCTATAATGTAAAACGGCAGGATATCATTGCGGAACGGACGATACGCGGCGATATCCTGTCTGCGGACGGACAGGTGCTTGCGACCACACTGGCTGACACGGAAGAACGGTTTTATCCGTTTGGTAATGTTTTTTCCCACGCCATAGGCTATGCTTCCCATGGAAGGATGGGGGTTGAACAGAGTGCAAATATGTATCTGGTTTCATCCAACATATCCCTGGACAACAAGCTTGCCAATGACCTCGCAGACAAAAAGCACATGGGAAATACGGTCGTAACAACCTTTGACGCAGACCTTCAGAAGATTGCGTATGATGCACTCGGCGTATATGATGGAACCGTTATTGTCACGGAACCATCCTCCGGAAAAATTCTTGCCATGGTGTCGAAGCCTGACTTTGACCCCAATGCAATCGGTAATATCTGGGACAGCATTGTCGCCGATGACACAAGCTCTGTCCTGCTCAACAGGGCTACACAAGGTTTATACCCGCCAGGCTCGACCTTTAAAATCCTTACCGCGCTGGAATATATAAAAGAAAATCCGGAAAGCTTCCAGGAGTATCAGTTTCAATGCAATGGCAGGTATACAAACGGCGATAATTCGATTCAATGTTTTCATGGAATACATCACGGAAATGTCGACTTAAAAAAAGCTTTTGCAAAATCCTGCAATGCCTCATTTGCAAATATTGGCATGTCCATCGACAGGGGAAAATTTGCGGAAACGTTACGGACTTTATACTTTAACAGGGAACTCCCTGTAGACTTCCCTGTTAAAACGAGCCGCATTTCTGATAAAATACAGGCTTATGACAATGCCATGATTCAGACTGCCATCGGGCAGGGGGAGACTCAGATGACCCCGATTCAGCTTGCAATGATTACAGCCATGATAGCCAACCATGGGGAAATGATGGCGCCTTATATGATTGAGCGGGTTGAAAATGCGGACGGAGATGTCATCAAGAATTATGCACCGGTATCATTGGGGCAGCTCATTACAGGTGAGGAAGCCGATATTTTGCAGGACATGATGTCATCCGTGGTGGGCGAGGGGACAGGTACCCGCCTCAATAGTTCATCATACAGTGCCGCCGGAAAAACAGGCTCCGCAGAATATAATTCATCCTCCGATTCACATGCATGGTTTACAGGTTACACATATGACACGGAAAATCCGCTTCAGATTACGGTAATTATGGAAGGCGCTGGTTCGGGCGGAGAGTATGCCGTGCCGGTGGCAAGAAGAATACTGGATCAATATTACGGCGAAAATTCATAAATTATTTATTTTTATATAAAAAATATAAGATTTCTTTGTATTTTTTTGTAAAAAGGTGTATATTATTATTAGGTGTAATTTGTGCATTGTCAAATTACTTACTTCAACACAGAAGGAGGTCGAAAAATGCTTAATCGCTTATTCGGTAATTATTTAGTGGAAAAACAGCTGTTAAAACAGGAGCAGCTGGATGATTTGCTCCCTGTCCCGAAAGATTTAAAGGCTGAAGTAGAAACAATCGCAGTTATCAATAAAGTTATTTCATCAGCGACGGCACAGGAACTTTTAAAACAAATAGATAAAAGCGCTGAGCGTTTTGGTGAGACGGCGATTGATGCCGGATATCTTACAGATGAGAAATTGGACGAGATATTGACATATCAGTCCAATGCATTTATGAAATTTGTCCAGGAGCTTTTAAATGCAAATGTGCTTGGCATGGAGCAGGTTAACCCTCTTTTGGATGAGTTCCAGCAAAACGGGGAATTTAGTGATGCGCAGCTTAGTTCACTGATCCATGATGACCTTGAACAGTGTGTCAATATCTTTGTTCCTTTAAAGGCAAACCGTCTGAAGGAATTTGTGCTGACAATGATTCGAACCATACGTCGTCTGATTGATTGCGATGCGTATTTGGACAAGGCATATACAGCCCATTCCCTTCAGCTTGACAAATATGCCTGCCAGACAATTGCCGGCGACCTGCACATTCGGGTATACATAAGTGCACCAGGCAACGGCCTGCTTGCCATTGCGAATTATTTTACCGGAGATACATATGAAGCAGTCAATGAAGATGCCCTGGACAATGTCGGTGAGTTTATCAACTGCATAAATGGACTGTTTGCCACCAATCTGAGCTATGATGATGTGTCTGTTGACATGAATGCGCCCGAATATGCGCTGGATGGACCATTTATCAGCAATGAGAAATTGTATGTCATTCCAATCCATGCCAATGGCAGCAGTTTCAGGGCAGTCTTAGAGGTATACGAGTAACAAAATACAGTATGCTTATAAGGATTAAAAAGGATTGATATAAGGAGATTAAAATATGAGTACTGTTATGATAGTTGATGATTCCAAAACATCCAGATATATGCTTCGTAGTATTCTCGTCCAAAATGGTTATGAGGTGATAGCCGAGGCAGAAAATGGTCAGGAGGGTTACGATAAATATTGTGAGCTGAACCCGGATTTTGTGACGCTTGACATTACCATGCCGGTAATGGACGGACTGGAAACGCTTGTCAAAATAAAGGAATACGATGAAGAGGCGAAGGTAATAATGGTAACAGCGTCTGGACAGAAGAAGAAAATGCTTGATGCGATTAAGCTTGGCGCTGCGGATTTCGTTACAAAGCCATATGAAACAAGCCAGATAATCAGTATTATTGAAAGCATACTATAGGATATTACGCACCATATGGGAGGGGACACCATGATTCAAGCTACGAGCTGTGGGGGCGTAGTCATTTTCAGGGGGAAAATATTACTTTTATACAAAAATTTCAAAAACAGATATGAAGGCTGGGTTCTTCCGAAGGGTACTGTTGAGAGCGGGGAAAAACATGTAGAGACTGCCCTGCGTGAGGTCTTTGAAGAATCAGGCGTCAAGGCGACTGTCATGAAATATATTGGGAAAAGTGAATATACCTTTAATGTACCTCAGGATATTGTGGAGAAAGAAGTCCATTGGTATTTGATGATGGCAGATAGTTACTATAGCAAGCCACAGCGTGAAGAATTTTTTGTTGATTCAGGATATTATAAATATCATGAGGCATATCATCTGCTCAAATTCTCGAATGAGAAACAAATGTTGGAGCAGGCTTATGAAGAGTACCTTAATCTCCGAAAAAATAAACAATGGATAAAACCGCGTCAGTGAAAGGAAGGTCAGTCTTTGACCTTCCTTTTCTATCAGAATATGATGTGGTGCAGTAACTGTTCAGCCCAGGACTTTGCACTAATCTGCAAAGTCCGTGAGAAAACGCAGTGGCTGAGATGCATCAAGCCACCACGAAGTGGTTTTGCATGGCTTGATGGTCGTAACAGGGAAGCCGAAGGCTGAACTGTTACGTGGTGCACGGATGCCTGGCGATTTCAGTTTGTAATATTTTCAATGTTATGTTAAAATAATTGATGATTATACAATCTAACATTTAGGAGCTGGAAAAACTATGCGCTTTTGCAGGAAATTATATATGAGTCCGTCATTGGATAAAAAACGCAGAAAAATATTGTGGAAGCTGCGCACCGGACGTCCGCAGCCTTTCGTTTACATTATTGCGCTTGCCAACAATGACGATTTGCTCGAAATATATCACAGTGGAATGCTGAAACAGAATTATTATAAGAAAAAAAAGAATGTGCCGTATATTGTTGGTATTGCGAGCGGGTACGGCGAAGCAGTTGAGCTGGTTATATCCATTCTTGAGGATGTCCTTCACGCCACCGGGGGATATGATGTAAAATCTTTTTTCAAATGGCAGGGCAGCAGAATCGAATCCAGCCGGCAGGGCTGAATCCTGCATATTGCCGGAAAATATTAGAGTGGCGCTGCCACAATAAAAATAAGGGGAACTCATGGTGTCTATATTACTGACTGTGTTAAAAATAATTGGGATTGCAATGCTTGTCATCCTCGGGCTGTTATTATTGCTGCTGCTGCTTGTCCTGTTCGTTCCTGTGAGATATCGTGCCAAGGGAGACTGCCATAACAATGGTTTTACGGCAGATATACGTGTAACATGGCTTATGCACATGGCATCTTTTAAAGCCGAATACAGTATCGGACAGGCGTTTCATATGCGCTTAAAGTTATTTGGTATTACAGCGTATGATAATTTGAAAACAGCAGGGAAAAAAATTAAGAATAAAAAAGGAAAATCCACAAAAAATAAATCAGAGGGTGCTGGCGAAATACAGGCGGCATCTTATGAAGAGATACAGGAAGCTGAAAATGAACAGGAGATACCAGAGGGTGTCTTTCTGGAAAATGATTTTCGCAAAGGGCAAAATTTTTCTGCCAATATTGACGAAACCAAATTTGTTTCTGACAAAGAAACGGATAAGCGGCATATTTTTGGTAAAATTAAGATTATTTTTATAAATTTTGTAAATTTTTTCAAAAATATAACGTTCACATTTCAGAAAATATATGGTACAATAGTCAGGATAAAAGATAACATAAAGTATTACCTTGGATTATTGCAGCTTGACAGCACCAAGCAGGCGCTTTCCGTGTGCAGGAAACAGCTGGGATGGGTTTTTAAAAAGATATTGCCAAAAAAATTCAGGATAAACCTTCATCTCGGATTTGAAGACCCGGCAGTGATGGGAGAGGTACTTGCTGTATGGGGAATGTTTTACCCCCTCCATCAGGGAAATATCGATATACAGCCCGAATTTGACAGATCCGTCATCGAGGGAGCGTTCTCTCTGAAGGGCTGCATGAGTGTTTATGTTTTTGTAAAAGTGGCTTGTATCCTGTTTTTTGATAAAAATATCAAACTTTTGATAAAACACTTAAAACGGAATAAAATTTGATTTGGAGGTTTATCATGTCAGATAACAGTTTTAATGAAGTAGTAAATTCCATGATGCAGGGAATGGAGAGCTTTCTCTCCTCTAAAACAGTAGTTGGACAACCTACACAGGCAGGAGATACAACGATTATTCCTCTGGTTGATGTTACGTTTGGTGTTGGCGCCGGTGCATCATCCCAGGAGAAGAAAAATGGCGGTGCAGGCGGCATGACGGGAAAGATGTCGCCAAGTGCCGTGCTGGTTATCAAAAACGGACAGGTACGGCTTGTCAATATCAAGAACCAGGATACAGTCAACAAAATTATAGATATGGTTCCGGATTTGATTGACCGTTTTAAACCCAGGAATGACGATATGCCAAGTGATGACGAGGCAATCAGTACAGCATTTCCGGAAAAGGAATAAATAAAGATCACAATTTTTGCATATTATTAATAACGATATGCCGGGGTATAGGACTATGTGCAAGCTTATAGGTTATACGTTATTTTGGATTGCAGTCGGCATGCTCTTTATGTTGGTGATAGGAAATACATGGATGGGATTAATTCTTATTGCAATTTTTGTGATTTCAGGTTATTATCTATTCAGTTGCAAATAAAAGGGAGTTATAAAAGGGAGAAACATGCGAAAAACGGATGGGGATGTTTTTCGCATGGGTATTGTGCAGGAATGGAGGAGTTATATGTTGGATTTTGATGAGGAGCTTGAGGAGCTCATGAGGTCTGAAACGCCGGATGATATCAAAAAGATGAAAGTCTGGATGTTTCAGGAGCAGGTCAGAATTCAGACGAAAAGGGATGAACTTCAGGAGTTTAATCGTGAACTACAGGATTTAAAGAGAAAGCTGGACCGGGAAAAGAATGCACTGGAAATACGTGAAAAGTCAATTAAAAAGCGTTTCGATGACAATGAAGTATTCATCGCAAAAAAACAGAAGATTATTGAGGATGCATATCAGCAGCTTGCAGTTGACAGAAAGGCGCTGGAATGTGAACGCCTGAATTTTGAGCATGAAAAGAGTAAGTACAGACGTCAGAAAATGTCAGGAAAGCCCGTGCATCAGCAGTATGAATCGGGGGCTTACGACGGTACGAATTTTTTCCGCGGGGTTGACAGCGAGCTTTCGCTGAGAAAACGGTATAAGGAATTGCTGAAAATTTTTCATCCCGACAATAAATGCGGCGATACAAAAACACTGCTGCTGATTCAGACAGAGTATGAGAGTCTCAGAAGCCGGTACTACGAAAGCTAGGGTAGTACTGGCTTTTTTAGCTGCATATTTCCTTTCCGTGTGCAATCGAGTCGGGAAGAGACATCTTCCCCTGCTCGCCGCGTCCCTTGCGTGCATTATACACATGGGGGCGCGCATAAAAAAAGAAGCATTGCATATGCTTCCTTTTTTATGGTTAAATTACATTATGCCCTTTCAACAGCTCCTGAACGTAAGCATCTTGTACATACATGCATTCTCTTAGCAGCTCCGTTTACTTTGCATTTCACTCTTTTTACATTTGAATTCCAAATTGCATTGGATCTTCTATGAGAATGGCTTACGTTATTTCCGAAATGAACGCCCTTGCCACAAATATCACACTTTGCCATCGTTAGCACCTCCTCGACTAAACTAAGTCATCTGACTCATAACAGTAATATATTATCAAATAATAAAACATTTGGCAAGCTGTTTTTGATAAAAAAAATAATTTTTTTATAATCTATGGAAATTCTGTAAAAATATGTGTTTCCTTTTTTCCTAAAAACGGTTATAATAATAGCAATTAGTGTTTTTTATCATAAAAACAAAAGGAGGATTTCTATGAAAGGATCTATGAATACCCACATGGGTAATATCTATATTGATCCTGAGGTTATCGCCCAATATGCCGGGAGTGTCGCTGTTGAGTGCTTTGGCATCGTCGGCATGGCCTCAGTAAACGTAAAGGACGGCTTGGTAAAGCTGCTTATGAAAGAGAGTATCACACACGGAATATCAGTAAATATTGTTAATAATAAATTGATTCTTGATTTTCATGTCATTGTTGCCTATGGTGTAAGCATTATTACAGTATGTGACAATCTGATTAACAATGTAAAGTACAAGGTTGAAAATTTCACAGGTCTCGAAATCGAAAAAATCAACATCTTTGTTGAAGGCGTTCGAGTAATTGATTAAGGAGGATTTCTGAAGTGGGATTAAATGTAATCGACGCTAAAATGCTTTCAAAGATGTTTCTTGCCGGAGCGAAACATTTGGAGCATAAAAAAGAATGGATCAATGAACTGAATGTTTTCCCTGTTCCGGATGGTGATACCGGTACCAATATGTCAATGACGATTATGTCTGCGGCAAAGGAGGTTGCCGCTATTGAAAACCCTGACATGGCATCCCTTGCAAAAGCCATCTCGTCTGGTTCCCTGAGGGGGGCACGCGGAAACTCCGGCGTTATTTTGTCACAGCTTTTCAGGGGATTTGCAAAAGTTATCCGGGAATACGACGAAATTAATGTGGCGATTCTTGCCTCGGCGTGTGACAAGGCAGTAGAAACCGCCTATAAGGCTGTCATGAAGCCGAAGGAAGGTACAATCCTCACCGTTGCAAAAGGCGCCGCAAAGAGGGCAAACGACCTTGCCATGGCGGGAGAGCGGGATTTGGAGAAATTTATCAGCGAAGTCATCAAAGAGGCTGAGGTTGTCCTGGCGCAGACACCTGACATGCTTCCGGTATTAAAGCAGGCAGGCGTTGTCGATTCGGGCGGTCAGGGGCTTGTGGAAGTATTGAAGGGGGGACTGGACGCGTTCCTCGGCAAGGAGCTTGACCTTTCCATCGAAACAGCTCCCAAAACAGTATCGGCGGAAAAAGGTACAATGTCATCCAATATCGAGGCACAGGCGAATGCGGAAATCAAGTTCTGCTACTGCACTCAGTTCCTGATTATGCTGAATAAGACATTTAACATCAAACAGGAAATGGACTTCAAAGAATATCTTTCGTCTATTGGTGATTCTATTGTTGTCGTTGCCGATGATGAAATCGTAAAAGTCCATGTGCATACAAATGACCCGGGACTTGCGATGCAGAAAGCACTGCGGTATGGGTCACTTACCACTATCATTATTGAAAATATGCGTCTTGAACGTGACGAAAAAGTTTCTGATATGATGGAAAAACAGATGCAGCGTCCGGAGCTTCCCGGCAATGCTTCATCTGATACAGACAGCAGCGTGCCGTCACCCGAACATAAAGATACCGGATTTATTGCTGTTTCAATCGGCGAAGGCATGAATGAAATATTCCGTTCCCTCGGAGTTGATTACATTATCGAGGGCGGTCAGACAATGAATCCAAGCACTGAGGATATGCTCAACGCAATTGATAAGATTAATGCGGACAATATATTCATTTTCCCAAATAACAAAAATATTATATTGGCTGCAAATCAGGCGAAGCAGCTGACGAAAGACAAAAAAATCATTGTAATCCCGACCAAAACGGTTCCGCAGGGCATCACGGCGATTATTAACTATGTCCCAGATATTTCCATTGAGGAAAACGAAGCGGTTATGACAGAGGAAGTGCAGCGCGTTGCTACCGGCCAGGTGACTTATGCAGTACGGGATACCATGATAGATGACAAGGAAATCCATCAGGGTGATTTTATGGGAATCGGAGACAAGGGAATCCTCTCTGTGGGAAAAGATTTGCAGACAGTTGCTTTTGACATGATTTTGGAGATGATGTCTGACGAGTATGAACTGATTAGTATCTATTATGGGGACATTATTAAGGAGGAGCAGGCGCAAAAACTGGCGGATATGGTGAAGGCGCAATTTGGCAGCTGTGATGTGGAGCTGCAATTCGGGGGACAGCCGATTTACTCTTATATTGTTTCGGCGGAATAACCAAGAACATTGTTGAATTGAGACAAAGAACGCCATGGTTCAGGCGTTTTTTGTGCTAGGAGAGTGATATGCATTTTGATGATCCAATAACAGCCCTGAACGGTATCGGGGATAAGACTGCCGCCTTGTACCATAAGTTAGATATCCATACAATAAACGACCTAGTGACACATTATCCGAGGGACTATGAAGAATGGCGCGATATCATAAAGATAGGGGAACTGAAAGCGAATCATCAGACGCATGCGATACATGCCATGGTTATCAGCGCGCCCCAGACCATCCATATCAGAAAAAATATGTCAATTACGACAGCACGTGTGAAGGATGAAAGCGGGGCCTGTGATATCACTTACTTTAACATGCCCTATATGAAAAACAGTCTTCAGACAGGAAAACAATATATTTTTCGCGGGCGTGTCATTCTAAAAAACAATCGAATGACAATGGAGCAGCCCAAAATAATCAGTGCGAAAGAGTTCATGCAGAATGTCCACAGGCTGGCACCTGTTTATCCGGCTACAAAAGGGCTTTCTATCGCTGCGATCACGAAAGCAATGCATCTGGCTCTGGAAGGGCTTGACTTTGAGAATGACTATATTCCGGAGTCGATGCGTGTGAAATATGGGCTGTCAGATTTGAAAACAGCGGTGTATGAGATTCATTTTCCACAAAGCTTTCAGGATATGGTCTGTGCCAGAAAACGTCTGGTCTTTGAAGAATTTCTGTTTTTTATCATAGGTATTCTTGTTTTAAAGGATATGACTGTCCAGGAGGTCAATGATGCACCGATGATGCGGATTGACGCATGTCAGGACTTTATTGACAGGCTGCCGTATCAGCTTACAAACGCACAGAAAAAGGTCTGGGCACAGATAGAAAATGATATGTGTTCGGCTCGTCTTATGAACAGACTTGTACAGGGCGATGTCGGATCTGGCAAGACAATAGTGGCGATTCTCGCCATGTTCCTGTGTATCATGAACCACCATCAGGCTGCCTTTATGGCGCCTACGGAAGTGCTTGCAAAACAGCATTATGAATCCGTACTGGAATTGATAGAGCAATATGGACTGCCGTTTAAGCCTGTCCTTCTGACAGGTGCTCTGACAGCGAGGGAAAAGCGCAGGGCGAAGGAGAGTATCGCCCTTGGCACCTGCAATGTCATTGTTGGAACACAGGCTTTGCTGCAGGGGGATGTTGATTTTTATGACCTGCGTCTCGTGATTACGGACGAACAGCACCGATTCGGTGTAAAGCAGCGTGAAACGCTTGCCCAGAAGGGAATCCGGCCACACATTCTTGTCATGAGTGCGACGCCGATTCCAAGGACGCTTGCCCTGATTTTATATGGGGATTTGGATATATCTGTCATGGATGAGCTTCCGGCAAACAGACTTCCCATTAAAAACTGTGTTGTCAATACAGATTATCGCAAAAAGGCTTATGAGTTTATCGCAAAAGAAGTGGCAAATGGCAGACAGGCATATGTGATTTGCCCTATGGTCGAGGCAAATGATGAAATAATGGGTGACCAGCCTGTTCTTGAAAATGTCGTCGAATATACTGAAAAATTAAGGAAAGCGCTTCCAGATACGGTTCGTGTTGCGTTTCTTCATGGGCAGATGAATGCAAAAGCAAAAAACTATACGATGGAGGAATTTGCTGCGCATCATATTGACGTGCTGGTATCAACCACTGTGATAGAGGTTGGCATCAATGTTCCGAACGCCACTGTAATGCTTGTCGAAAATGCGGAACGGTTTGGCCTTGCACAGCTTCACCAGCTCAGAGGACGCGTGGGGCGTGGAACGGAACAGTCATATTGTATATTTATTACGACTACGAGTCAGAATGATACTATGGAACGGCTTCAGGTATTAAACAAGTCCAATGACGGCTTCTTCATTTCCTCGGAGGATATGCGCCTTCGGGGACCGGGTGATTTGTTTGGCATCCGGCAGAGCGGGCAGTTCCAGTTCCAACTGGGTGATATTTATCAGGATGCCGGCATATTGCAGGAAGCGCAGTGCTGTGCCACGGAGCTTTATTCGGACTATATTGACGGCGGGAAGCCCTCCGAGGAGAATCAACGTTTCTGGAGGCACTATGAGGACAACATTGCCGCTGATGTTGACTTTATAAATATCTGATATTCAGTTTGTTGATGTTACACTGATGGTCAGAAAACTAGCTGCTCAGTATGAAGTGATGCACACAGCAAATTTCATTTGTCGTGCGTATATATAAAAGTAATGGAAAACAGGGAGATTATATAATATGTCGAAAATAGCAATTGTTACAGACAGTAACAGTGGTATCACACAGAGCGAGGCAAAAGAACTTGGCATTCATGTACTGCCAATGCCTTTTATGATTGACGGCGAGACGTACTATGAGGAAATCACGCTTAGTCAGGATGAATTTTACAAAAAGCTTGCCCAGAATGCAGATATTTCTACCTCACAGCCGTCGCCTGAATCTATTATGCAGCTTTGGGACGGACTTTTAAAGGAATATGATGAGATTGTCCATATCCCGATGTCAAGCGGCCTTAGCGGTTCGTGCCAGACGGCTGCCATGCTGTCACAGGATTATGACGGAAAGGTACATGTTGTAAATAACCAACGGATTTCCGTCACGCAGAAAAGGTCTGCATTTGATGCCATGGAGCTTGCCAGAGCAGGGAAGAGCGGCAGTGAGATTAAAGACATACTGGAAGAGGACAAGTTCAATTCCAGCATTTACATTATGATAGACACGCTGTACTATCTGAAAAAGGGCGGGCGGATTACACCGGCAGCCGCAGCGCTCGGAACCTTGCTCCGGTTAAAGCCGGTTCTTCAGATACAGGGTGAAAAGCTTGACGCATTTGCAAAGGCAAGAACCGTGAATCAGGCAAAGTCTATCATGATAAATGCCATTAAGAACGATATTGAGAAGCGGTTTGGCGGCATCTCACCTGAAAACCAGATGTACCTGGCAATTGCACATACACAGAACGAGGAGGCGGCGAAAGCGTTTCGGGACGAAGTGCAGGCACAGCTGCCGGATTATCCTATTGTGGCAGTAGACCCATTATCACTAAGCGTCTCCTGCCACATCGGACCTGGTTCCCTTGCTGTGACATGCTGTAAAAAATTAATATAGGCTTCCTTTGCGGAGCTTCACAATGCAATCGAGCAGGGAAGATGAATCTTCCCTGCTCGATTGTACATAGGCATTCAAATGAAATATGTCATCAAATCTGGCGGACACCTGGATATGCTTGCTATACCAAAGCAGCCGTAATGATAGCCATAGAGTATACTTCAATTGCATTACAGCCGCGGGAGAGGTCATTGACTGGAGCGTTCAGTCCGAGGAGGATAGGACCATATGCCTCAAAATTACCCATTCTCTGCGCAATCTTGTAACCCATATTACCAGAGCTAAGGTCTGGGAAGATAAATGTATTCGCATGACCCGCAACTTCTGACTTTGGACACTTTGTACGTGCCACACGAGGAGAAACAGCAGCATCAAACTGTAATTCGCCCTCTATCGGAATAGTCGGGTATTTTGCTTTTGCCTTGATTGCCGCATTCCGCATTTTCTCAACATCAGGACCTTTCCCTGAGCCGAGTGTCGAATAGCTTAAGAATGCAACCTTTGGGTCAACGCCAAAGATCTTTGCACACTCAACAGTCTCCCCACAGATTTCAACAAGCTCATCCTCTGTCGGATTGATGTTAATCGCGCAGTCACTCATCGCCAGCACTTCGTTTTCACCTGTCGCACCGGGACGGACAAGAATAAAGCAAGATGATACGATGTTGTTTCCTGGTTTTGTCTTGATAATCTGTAATGCCGGACGAACTGTATCAGCCGTGGAATATGTAGCGCCGCCAAGCAGTGAATCCGCAACACCCATTTCCACAAGCATCGTTCCGAAATAATTCGGCTGTGAAAGAACCTTTCTTGCCTCTTCCGGTGTCATTCCTTTGCTTTTTCTAAGCTCACAAAATCTTTCCACCATTTCATCGAAACGCTCATAGTTGTTGCTGTCGATAATCTGTGCACCGCGAATGTTATATCCGGCTTCTTCCGCGGCAGCCAGCACGTCATCCTCATTGCCGACAAGAATCGGATGAAGGAAGCTGCTTGCCAGGAGACGAGAAGCTGCCTCAAGAATACGTGGGTCAGTACCCTCTGTGAAGACAATTGTCTTGGGGTTCTTCTTCAGTTGTTCAATCATTGTACCAAATCCATACATCATATAAATCCTTCCTTTTCTTTTAATTTTTTTTGATGAATTTTAATTTTCCAATATGGTTGTGAAAGCGTTTACACCGTTATGTTTATTAGGTTTGTGTCTATTTCTAACTACTATTGTATACAAAATTTTTTCATTTGCAATGGTTGTATTGAAATTAGTGCAGAGAAACATATTTTTTATTAAAAAATAACAAAAAAGTATGTGCGAAAATATGTTCATACTCAGTTAAAGTTAAAGACATATTGGGATGCAGCAACAGGAAAACAAAGGCTGAACTGTTACAGACAATTTCATCAAAAGTATATAAATATTTGCAAACTTGATTTCCATGTTATTGGAATATTGTGAATAGACTTTGCATCTAAGGTGTGCTATACTTACCTTACAGCTGCGAATCGGACAACACAATTACGACACAATGAGGAATGGGGTTGAAAACTCATTTTCACACGGCAAGAATGGAGGATTAAGATGACTGATACTGAAAAACTTGATTTGTTATTATCCGAAATGCATGGTATGAAGACTGATATGCAGGATATGAAGTCTGACATCCAAGACATGAAGTCTGAAATGCAGGATATGAAGTCTGACATCCAAGGCTTGAAGACTGAAATGCGGGATGTAAAAGCTGAAATGCAGGATATGAAGTCTGACATCCAAGGCTTGAAGACTGAAATGCGGGATGTAAAAGCTGACATCCAAGACATGAAGTCTGAAATGCAGGATATGAAGTCTGACATCCAAGACATGAAGACCGATATCCGAAACTTAAATGACAGGGTTGACAACGTGGAATTACAGCTGAATCAAACAGAGCGTGTCTTAAAAAACGAGATAAGAAAAGAATGTGCGCTTGTTCTTGATGAGGTTGAAAGAGTACATGGAATTTTAGATAAGCATAAGGCTGACATGACAAGGCATACTGCGTAGTGGTTATGACTATTGTAATACTACATACAAATAGCCTGACTGCATGAATGACAGTAAATAACCTTTTATCAGGGAACTTGTGCATTTTTAGAACAAATTATTATATAATGACGCTGGTTTTTAAAGCTTTTCTCAAATGCGCTTTAGAAATCGGCGTCATCTTGTTTTTTGGCCACTTATAAAACGTATGTTTGAAAAATTATTGAAAAGTATTTGCAATCTCAAAAAGATGTGATATACTCTTATAGGGCAAATGCGTCCCATGTACACTATATACAAGAACTGATTGTGATATAGAAATGCAATATCAATTAGTAAGAAAGGCATGGTTCATTCAATGGCAAAAGCAGATAACAATGTATACGACGCCTCGAGCATCACTGTCCTGGAGGGGCTTGAGGCAGTTCGGAAAAGGCCGGGCATGTACATCGGAAGTGTGTCGACAAAGGGTCTGAATCATTTGATATATGAAATCGTGGACAATTCTGTGGACGAGCATCTGGCTGGGGTGTGCAGTGAAATCCGCGTTACACTGGAAAAGGATGGTTCGGCAACGATATCCGACAATGGCAGAGGCATACCTGTCGGTATGCATGAAAAAGGGGTCAGCGCAGAACGTGTCGTGTTTACAACGCTTCATGCAGGCGGCAAATTTGACAATAATGCATACAAGACAAGCGGCGGACTGCATGGCGTGGGTTCGTCCGTTGTAAATGCGCTGTCTACCCAGCTTACTGTAACAGTAAAAAGCGGCGGGCTGATTCATCAGGATAAATATGAATACGGAAATCCGGTTATTGAGCTGGTTGACGGGCTGCTTCCTGTCATTGGCAAGACGCGCGAGACAGGTACGACGATTAATTTTACTCCCGACCCATCCATTTTTGACAAGACGCGTTTTAAGTCGGATGATGTCAAAAGCCGGCTGCATGAGACGGCATACCTCAACCCGAAGCTTACGATTATCTTTACCGATAACCGCAAGGATGAACCAGAGACGATTACATACTGCGAACCCGAGGGAATTATCGGATATGTCAAGGATTTAAATAAAAATAAGGAAGCATTGCATGACATCATCTATTTTACAGGTGTCAGCGAGGACATCACCGTGGAGTGCGCATTCCAGTATGTAAACGAATTTCATGAGAATGTGCTCGGGTTCTGTAACAATATTTATAATGCCGAGGGTGGAACCCACCTGACTGGTTTCAAGACAATGTTTACGACGATTATCAATAATTATGCGCGGGAACTCAATATATTAAAAGAAAAAGACGTGAACTTTACGGGAGCTGATGTGCGAAACGGGATGACCGCCGTTGTTTCCATCAAGCATCCCGCACCACGATTTGAAGGGCAGACCAAGACCAAACTCGACAATCAGGATGCGGCAAAATCCGTCAGTAAAGTGACAGGGGACGAAGTGCCGCGCTATTTTGACAGAAATATAGAGGTTTTAAAAAGTGTCATTTCCTGTGCCGAGAAAGCGGCAAAAATCCGCAAGACAGAGGAAAAAGCAAAGACAAATATGCTTACAAAACAGAAATTTTCTTTTGACTCCAACGGCAAGCTGGCAAACTGTGAATCCAAGGATTATGGGAAATGCGAAATTTTTATCGTGGAGGGGGATTCTGCCGGCGGAAGTGCAAAGAGCGCGCGGAACAGAAATTATCAGGCGATTCTTCCAATACGGGGGAAAATCCTGAATGTAGAAAAGGCAAGCATTGACAAGGTTCTGGCAAATGCAGAAATCAAGACAATGATTAACGCATTTGGATGTGGATTTTCGGAAGGATATGGCAACGATTTTGACATTTCCAAGCTCAGGTATGACAAAATTGTAATCATGGCAGATGCCGACGTGGACGGTGCACATATCAGCAATCTGCTGCTCACGCTTTTTTACCGTTTTATGCCGGAATTAATTTATGAAGGACATATCTACATCGCGATGCCGCCGTTGTATAAAGTGATGCCTGCAAAGGGTAAAGAAGAATATCTTTATGATGACAAGGCACTTGAAAAATACCGCAAAACACACAAAGGGGCTTTTACGCTGCAAAGATACAAAGGACTTGGCGAAATGGACGCAGACCAGCTGTGGGAGACGACGCTAAATCCGGAAACCAGGATTTTAAAACAGATTGAGATAGAAGATGCGCGTATGGCATCTGAGATAACTGAATTGCTGATGGGAACCGACGTTCTTCCGAGAAGGACATTTATATATGAGCATGCGACAGAGGCAGAGCTTGATATATAAGGAGCCATTCAGAAATTACGCATGACAATTACTTGTCTCAGGTAATTTCTGAACAGTTCCTATATTAAAACAAGGAGCATATTGACGAATGGAAGAGAGAATTATAAAAACCGAATATTCAGAGACCATGCAGCGGTCATTCATTGATTATGCCATGAGTGTCATCATTGCGCGGGCGCTGCCTGATGTGCGGGACGGATTGAAACCGGTTCAGAGACGTACCTTATATGATATGCACGAGCTGGGTATCCGATATGACCACCCCTACCGGAAGAGTGCGCGTATTGTAGGTGATACAATGGGTAAATATCATCCGCATGGGGACAGTTCTATTTACGATGCGCTTGTGGTTTTGACACAGGATTTTAAAAAAGGGATTCCGCTTATAGACGGACATGGCAACTTTGGCAATATTGAGGGTGACGGAGCCGCCGCCATGCGATATACCGAGGCAAGGCTGCAAAAAATCTCGCAGGAGGCTATCCTTGCAGACCTTGACAAAGACGTTGTTGATTTCGTGCCGAATTTTGACGAGACGGAGAAGGAACCAAGTGTGCTCCCATGCCGTTTTCCCAATCTGCTTGTAAACGGATCCGAGGGCATTGCGGTGGGTATGGTGACGAGCATTCCGCCACACAACCTTGGGGAAGTCATTGATGCCACCAAGGCATATATGATGAATGAGGACATATCCACACGCGAGCTGATGAAGTATATCAAGGGACCTGATTTCCCGACAGGGGGGATTGTCTGCAACAAGGATGAGCTTTTGTCCATATATGAGACAGGCACCGGCAAAATCAAGCTGCGCGGCAAGGTTGAAGTAGAAAAAACAAAGGGCGGAAAGCTGAATCTGGTCATAACGGAAATTCCATATACCATGATTGGCGCAAATATCGGCAAATTTTTGCAGGATGTTGCTTCTTTGTATGAACAGAAAAAAGCACCGGAAATTGTTGACATATCAAATCAATCCTCAAAAGAAGGAATCCGCATAGTCATAGAGCTGAAAAAAGATACGGATGTAGAGAATTTTAAAAACCTATTGTACAAAAAAACACGTCTTGAGGACACGTTTGGCGTGAACATGATTGCGATAGCGGACGGCAGACCGGAAACCCTGGGATTAAAAGGAATCATTGCCAGAAATGTGGCATTCCAATATGAAATTGCAACGCGGAAATACACGACTTTGTTGAATAAGGAATTGGAGAAACGTGAGATTCAGGAGGGGCTTATCCGCGCCTGCAATATCATCGACCTTATCATTGAAATTCTTCGCGGTTCCAAAGACCGCAATATGGTCAAAAACTGTCTGACCACAGGCAATACAGACGGCATCAAATTCCGCTCGAAGGAATCTGCCATTATGGCGGAACAGTTAAATTTTACGGAGCGGCAGGCAAATGCTATTCTTGATATGCGGTTATATAAACTGATTGGCCTGGAAATTGAAGCCCTGATGAAGGAAAATAAGGAGACAAATGCCAATATCTATAAATATGAGGATATTCTTGACCGGCGTGATTCCATGGCGCAGGTAATCATCCAGGAGCTTGATGCGCTAAAAAAAGAATATGCTGCAAAGCGCAAAACACGGATTGAAAATGCAGAGGAAGCTGTGTATGAGGAGAAAAAGCCTGAGGAGATGGAAGTCATGTTCCTTATGGACAGATTCGGCTACTGCAAGACGATTGATATGGCTGCATACGAACGAAACAAGGAATCGGCACATGCGGAATTTAAGTATGTTGTCAAATGCCGGAACACTGGACGGATTTGTATTTTTACCAATACGGGGCAGCTCCACACCATTAAGGTGACAGATATTCCGTTTGGTAAGTTCAGGGATAAGGGACTGCCAATTGACAACATCAGCAATTACACTTCGGGAACGGAGGAAATTATCAATATTGCAAGCCAGTCCGAGCTGAACCTGTACCGGCTGCTGTTTGTCACCAGACAAGGCATGTGCAAAATTGTAAGCGGGGGCGAGTTTGACGTGTCCAAGCGAACTGTTGCATCAACAAAGCTGGGTGATGGGGATGAGCTGGTTGATATTGAGGTTGTGACAAAGCACCAGCATATCATTCTGCAGAGCAAGGATGGTTATTTCCTGCGGTTTGACGCAGACGAAATTTCGGAATTGAAAAAAACTGCAATCGGTGTCAGGGGCATGAAGCTTGGAAACAATGATTATATCGAAAATGTGTACTATTGCCAGCCCGGTGAGGACGGTTCAATTCCTTACAAAGATAAAAATATTCCATTAAATAAATTAAAACTTAATAAAAGGGATGCAAAAGGAACCAAAATCAGGGTATAATCATATATATTATGATTTGGGATAAATTAGGAGAATAAAATATGAGAGTGATTGCAGGTACTGCCAGACGACTTTTGTTAAAGACACCCGAGGGACTTGACACACGACCGACTACTGACAGAATAAAGGAAACACTTTTTAACATGCTCATGCCATACTTGTCAGGCGCGGTTTTTGTTGACTTATTTTCCGGCAGCGGCGGTATTGGCATCGAGGCATTGAGCCGCGGAGCCAGAAAAGCCTATTTTGTGGAAAACAACCAAAAGGCAATTGCATGTATTACCGATAATATTGAACATACGCATTTTACGGACAAATCTGTTGTCCTGAAACAGGATGTCTTTTCCGCCCTCAGGGGAAGCATAAAGGACACTGCTGACATTATCTTTCTCGACCCTCCATATCAGCAGGAATACGATAAAAAGGTTTTGGAGATTTTGCGGGATGCGCCCTATGTCAACGAGGATACCCTGATTGTCGTGGAGGCTTCCCGTGATACATTGTTTGACTATGTAGAAGCACTTGGTTTTTTTGTGGAAAAAGAAAAGCAGTACAAGACAAATAAGCACATATTTATAAGAAAACTGTAAATTAATTTTCGTATATTGGAGGAATATGTACCATGAATGCTGCAATCTATCCGGGAAGTTTTGACCCGTTGACCCTTGGGCATCTTGATATTATTAAGCGCGCGTCTATTATGTTTGATGAACTGACTGTGAGTGTTTTGGATAATAAGGCGAAGAATGCGTTGTTTTCTGTCGAGGAACGTGTTAGTATATTAAAGGAGGCTACAAAGAATCTGCCGAATGTGACAGTGGATTCCTTTAATGGTCTTTTGATTGATTATGCAAGACAAAAGGATGTACATATTTCGGTGCGCGGGCTGCGTGCCATTACAGATTTTGAGTACGAATTACAGACTGCCCAGACTAACAGAATGCTGTCAAACGGCGAGCTTGATACTGTTTTTTTAACCACCAGTCTTGAGTATGCTTATCTCAGTTCGTCCAGTGTAAAGGAAATTGCTTCATTTAATGGGGACATTTCACAGTGTGTACCTGATTTTGTTGTCAAACTTGTATATGACAAAATGAAAAATATGTGATAAAGTGTTACAATTCGCATCCATGCCAGTTTTTATCAGCTTATAAGTTACTGAGGTGTGAATTATAACAGATTTTGCACACAAAATGCTAAAGTGCAAGCATTTTGGTGCATGATTCTCACTACTTTGGCGTGGGTGTGAAAAGTAACGATAAAGTAGCCATGACGGTGCAACAGGCTACATAGAACAAGAATTATGGGGGGAGACTATGAGCAGCAGAATAGAGCAGTTGATTGAAGAGATAGAGGAGTACATAGACAGCTGTAAATATAAAGCATTTTCAACGGATGTTATCATGGTAAACAAGGCGGATATTGATGATTTGCTGCGTGAACTGCGCATGAAAACACCAGAGGAGATAAAACGCTACCAGAAAATCATTTCCAATAAAGAGGCTATTTTAAATGATGCAAAGCAGAAGGCACAGGAATTGTTAAATAATGCTGCGGTTCAGACAAATGAGCTTATCAGCGAGCACCAGATTATGCAGCAGGCATATTCGCAGGCGAACGAAATTGTAGAGATGGCTACCAAACAGGCGCAGGATATCCTTGACAATGCAACAATTGAGGCAAATAATGTAAAGTCTGCCGCAATGCAGTATACGGACAGCATTCTTGCCAATCTGGAAAATATTCTGAAGCAGTCCATTGAGATTTCCACGCGTGATTATAATACACTGGTTGGAAATCTTCGGGAAATTGATAGTGTTGTCACCGCGAACAGGGCAGAGCTTGTTCCGGTGGATGAAATTGTTGCAGAAGCACAGGCTGCCGAGGGAACAGGGACGGATAATATTGATATAATTTAAAAATTGTGTATATAATATAGCCCACAGTTTTTCTGTGGGTTATATTATACTGATGGTCAAAAAGACTGACCGTTCAATATAATTGATGCGTACAATCGCATAAGGAAATGGGGGAGTTTTATGAAACCAATATTCAGTAAAGTGATTACATTGATTTTATGTGCTGCCATAGCAGCAGTATCTTTTTCTGGATTACCGGTCATGGAGGCAGATGCGGCAGAACCGGTTGTCATAGTCATTGACCCAGGGCATGGCGGTGAAAATCTCGGTACGGATTATCTGCCGATACCAGAAAAAACATATACAATGACAGTAGCCTTATATATGAAAGAGCAGCTGGAAAAGTATCAGAATGTACAAGTATATCTGACACATACCGACGATATTGATATGTCGCTTGAACAGCGGGCTGAGTTTGCAGACAAAGTGAATGCGGACTTCCTATTTTCGCTGCATTTTAACATGTCCGTTTCCCATATCCTTTATGGAAGTGAGATATGGGTTCCTTCAACAGGCCAGCTGTACAGCCAGGGGTATTCCGCAGGAAATGAGTTTTTAAAGCAGTTTGAGGAGATGGGACTTTTTAACCGTGGGATAAAGACCAGAATTGGAAGCAAGGGAACGGATTATTATGGCATTATACGCCAGTGTGCAATCCGAAATATTCCGTCTATCATTGTTGAACACTGTCATGTGGATCATGCAAATGACGTTCCGTACATACAGTCACAGGAAAAACTTAAGGAATTTGGCGTGCGCGACGCAGAAGCGGTGGCAAGATATTTTGGCTTAAAGTCGAAGGATGGAAAAACAGATTACGGCAGTTATGCGCCACTGGCAGTTCCGGTGCCGTCAAGCCGCATATATAATGACTCCACAGCGCCTTTATATCTGAACGCAAGGCTTATCAATTATGACAAGACTGGAAAATATGCCACAGTGGAGCTGGATGCATTTGATGGAGAGTCGGTACTTCAATATTATTCCTACTCCTGTGACAATGGTATAACATGGTCTGCTTTACAGCCCTGGGCAAAGGGAAGCACATCAATGACAGCATCAATCAATATGGGATATGGCAAAAAGGACAGCCTGATATTCAAGGTATATAATCTGTATGACAAGGATACAACATCCAATGTGATACAGCTGAATTGATATTATATTATGAGGAGATAATACGCGGCGGAAATCACTGTAATGATAAACTTGTGCTTTAAATAGTGACCGATGGACAGCCCTGATTTTTCCAGAAAGCTGCTGGTCTGCATGATACAGGAGACACCGCCAAAGCACAATGCGGTCATAATCCAGAACACCTTCTGACTGGGCAAAAGAGTTGTCGTGTAAATTGCCTGGACGCCGCCGATAATTTCCAGAAAGCTTGACAGTATATTTTTATGGCTGCCTGACAGGGGCATGAAATCAAGGAGGATGCGGAACGCGTTGGCAAATGTGATATAACCGCCAAGCACAATTAATGCCTGTGTATTGTCAATACAGGATTTTTTGAGTGTGGATGCGAGGGACAGTGCCGGAGCCCCCTGGGATGGATTGATACTGTCAGAATATTGGATTTTCGCCAGCCTGTTTCTGGAAGCGTGCAGATACCCTAATACTGCTCCATAAACAGCCGGAATCCCATACATGCCAAACACAAACAATATGGTATTGTGGTATCCGCATTCGTGCAGTATTGGTATGATAATTCCCATAAAATACGCAGGACCGATATTGTTGCAAAAAGCCAGAAGGGTGTTGGCTTCTGATTTATTTAACTTATTTTTTTCCAACAGGTCGCTTACAACTTTCGCGCCCATTGGAAATCCACAGAAAAAACCCATAAATATGGCATACAGACCATAACTGCTGTACCTGTATATTTTCTTTAAGATGCGTGTGAGCATATGTCCTAGTTCCAAATCAGCGCCACTGTATACCATGATGGAGCTTATCATCATAAAGGGAAAGAGTGTCGGAACCATTTTGGCAGCCCATTGGTACAACCCCTCATAGGCGTATCGGAATGTGGCATCAGGGTTACTTAAAATGATAATAATTAGCAGAAGATATAACAGCGTTTTCAGCAGCATAGACCGCACCATGGATTGTATTTATTATATTTTATAGATAGGCCGGTAAAATTATGTATATCTGACAATACCTTATGCTTGGAGGCAGAAGATGAGACTGGATAAATTTTTATGCGATGTGCAGCTTGGGACACGGAGTCAGGTGAAGGACTGCATCAGGAAAGGCAATGTTTCTGTCAACGGATGCATCATTAAAAATCCAGATTATAAACTGGATGAAAATGCAGACAGCGTTTCCTATATGGGAAAAAGTGTTACCTATCAAAGCCTTTATTATTATATGCTTCATAAGCCGATGAATGTGGTTACGGCAACAAAAGATTCCCATGACAGGACAGTGATGGATTTGCTTCCTGATGCTCGTGGGAAAAATCTGTTTCCGGTCGGGCGGCTTGACAAGGATACGGAGGGACTTTTACTGATAACAAATGACGGCGAGCTTGCACACAATCTGCTTTCCCCCAAAAAGCATGTGGAAAAAACGTATTATGCAGAGTGCTCCGGAACGATAGATGCTGCCAGGATTCATATGCTTGAAACAGGAGTGGATATCGGTGATGAAGAATCTACCAGCCCGGCAAAGGTCCGGCTCATATCACAGTCAGATTGTACCTATACCATAGAACTTACGATTACGGAAGGACGGTTTCATCAGGTAAAACGGATGATTCAGGCAGCCGGTGGTTCTGTTACCTATTTGAAAAGGCTTTCCATGGGAGGCCTGTCCCTGGATTCTGACCTGTCCAAAGGCGCTTACAGACCCCTGACGGAGAGCGAAATTACGCAGTTAAAAAGCAACATATAATTATTTTCTAATACGAGAATGGAGGACAATGCATTGTCACTTGCGAATGGTTTTCTTCCAATAACGGCGGAAGAAGTAAGGGAACTTGGCGTAAGCCAGCTGGATTTTATTTATGTCACAGGGGACGCCTATGTCGACCATCCTTCCTTCGGGCATGCTATTATCACGCGCCTGCTTCAATCCCATGGTTATACCGTCGGAATCATATCACAGCCGGACTGGAAAAATGATGACAGTATTGCAGTTTTTGGTGCGCCGCGCCTTGGGTTTCTGGTATCCTCCGGAAATATGGACTCTATGGTGAATCATTATTATGTATCCAAAAAGCATCGCGAGACGGATGCCTATACACCCGGCGGAAAACCTTATATGAGACCCGATCATGCCACCGTCGTATACAGCAATCTTATCCGCAAAAAGTACAAGCATACCCCGATTATTATTGGGGGAATTGAAGCGAGTCTCCGGCGCATGGCGCACTATGATTACTGGTCTGATTCCTTTAAGCGCTCGATACTGCTCGACAGCCAGGCAGATTTAATCTCCTATGGAATGGGGGAAAAGTCCATTGTTGAGATAGCGGATGCGCTAAACAGCGGAATCGCAGTAAAGGACATATCCTTTATTGCTGGTACTGTACATAAAACCAAGGATATTTCAGGTCTTTACGACTATGAGCTTCTGCCATCTTACGATGACATGGTTTCCGACAAAACATTATATGCGAAAAGTTTTAAGATACAATATGACAATACGGATGCATTCAATGGCAGGACATTGATAGAGCCATACCCAAATGGTGTTTATGTCGTGCAAAATATTCCGCAGGCACCGCTTACCATGCAGGAAATGGATGATGTGTATGCACTGCCGTACCAGCGTACCTATCATCCGTCTTATGAGCCGTTCGGAGGTGTTCCGGCTATTTCGGAGATAAAGTTTTCCCTGATAAGCAACCGTGGATGCTTTGGCGGATGTAATTTTTGTGCCCTTACGTTCCATCAGGGACGCACAGTACAGGTGCGGAGCCATGAGTCCATTATTGAGGAAGCAAAGCTTATCACACAGGATAAGGATTTCAAAGGATACATTCATGATGTGGGCGGGCCGACAGCCAATTTCCGGCAGCCCTCGTGCCAGAAGCAGCTTCGCGCCGGAGTCTGCAAGCACCGGCAATGCCTGTGCCCAGAGCCATGTCCCAATCTCGAAGTGACGCATTCGGATTATTTGTCGCTTTTGCGAAAGCTCCGCAGCCTTCCAAATGTAAAAAAGGTATTTGTGCGTTCCGGAATCCGTTTTGATTACCTTATGCTGGATAAGGATGATACTTTTTTCAGGGAGCTTGTCGAACATCATATCAGCGGACAGCTTAAGGTTGCACCGGAGCATATTAGTGATGCCGTTCTGTCCAGGATGGGAAAGCCGGAAAATTCAGTTTATGAAGCTTTTACGGAAAAATACCATAGACTGAATCAAAAAATCGGTAAAAACCAGTTTCTGGTGCCTTATCTGATGTCGTCACATCCGGGCTCAACCATCAAGGAAGCCGTAGCGCTGGCGGAATACTTGCGGGATATCGGATATATGCCGGAGCAGGTACAGGACTTTTATCCGACACCCTCAACGATGTCAACGGTCATGTATTATACCGGAATTGACCCTGTGACGACAAAGCGCGTGTATGTATGCAAAAATCCGCATGAAAAGGCAATGCAGCGTGCACTGATTCAGTACCGCAATCCAAAAAATTATGAGCTTGTGCGGGAAGCGTTAAAGCTTGCAGGAAGGGACGATTTAATCGGCTTTGACAAAAAGTGCCTGATTAAGCCCAGAAAGCTGGCGGGTGAGGCGTTTCAACAGATGTCAAAATCACAAAAGCCAAAGGGAACTGATAAATTTTCCAAAAAATGTAATAATAGGAATAACCGCAAAGAAACCGAAAAGCACACAAAGAAAAAAACGATCCGAAACACGCACAAAAAGAAAACATAAAAATAAAGCTGAAAGGACTATCACATGAACATCATTTTAATAACAGGGGCGTCCTCTGGTATGGGCGTAGAATTTGCTTTGCAGCTGGACAATGTTTTTCACAATATTGATGAGATATGGCTGATTGCACGCAGAAAAAAAGAAATGTTGGAAGTGGCACAGTATCTCGAGCATCCCACGAGGGTTCTTGACATGGATGTGACAAATGACAATGATGTAGAGCGGCTGAAAAGACTGCTTTCAGATGAAAAGCCAGTAATTCGTATTCTTGTCAACAGCGCGGGATATGGCATTATGGGGGATTTTTCAAAATCCGATATTGGCGACGAGCTTGGCATGATAGATGTCAACTGCAGGGCATTGACGCAGATGACATATCTGTGTCTTCCTTATATGAAGAAAAACAGCAGAATCATACAGCTTGCTTCAAGTGCCGCATTCCTGCCACAACCTAATTTTGCAGTATACGCGGCAACCAAATCCTATGTATACAGTTTTTCCAGGGCATTGAATCAGGAATTGCGGACAAAGGAAATCTATGTGACTGCCGTATGCCCAGGTCCTGTCGACACGCCGTTTTTTGAAATTGCAGAAAAGACCGGCAGTACGCTTGCCGTCAAAAAGCTCACACTCGTCCGTGCAGACCAGGTAGTTGAAAAAGCAATCGAAGATTCCTACCACAGACGTGAAAAATCCGTGTATGGCACATGGATTAAGAGTTTTGAAGCCGCAGCAAAGATACTTCCACACAGCGCTATTTTGGAACTGATGCGGTTTTTAAAGTAAAAGTTTTATGCATTCTGGCAGGAACGGGGGATTCGTATGAAGATACAAAGGAAAAAGAAGGGGGACTATGAATATCCGCCCTATGAAACCAGGCGGGTGATTATCCGCACAGCGGCATATTTTCTGATTTCAATTGCAGTGTTTTTGCTAGGCTATTTTTCTACCGGTCAAAAGGAAAATCTGCTGACAATTGTTGCTGTCCTTGGCATGCTTCCATCAAGCAAGAGCCTTGTGGCTGTTGTGATGTATCTTAAAATACCAAAGTTCAGCCAGGATGCCTATCAGGAAATCTCCAAAAGAGCAGGAAAAGTCCCGATTATCTACAGCTTGTATCTGACTTCGTACAAAAAAAATTTTGCTGTAAATTGCTTTGCCGTGCGCGGAGGCAGCCTGATTGGCTATACGGAGTTTCAGGACTGTGACGCGGCAGCCTGCGAGGAACACATTAAGGGCATTTTGAAACAGAACAGCATTAAGAATATAACTGTCAAGGTATTCCACGAACAGTCACGTTTCATGGAACGTCTGGGACAGCTTCAGGAGTTGGAATCCGGCAAAAAAGAGACAGAAATTTTAACGCTGTTGTGTGATATTTCTCTTTAGGAATTGTTTCTTAAAAAGTTCGCAAAATGGAGAGTTCGTATTATGATTTTAACCAAGATTGCTACAAACGAAGAAGGACAGCGTTTTGACAAATATCTGAAAAAGCTGTTAAAGGATGCACCAGATAGCTTTATCTATAAAATGCTTCGCAAAAAGAATATTACGTTAAATGGAAAGAAAGCGGATGGAAAGGAAATACTTTATCTGAATGATGAAGTGAAGCTTTTCCTGGCAGATGAGACGTTTGAAAAATTTGGTGGCAAGTCCATGGATTATCATTCAGACATTGCGCCCTATGAACGTGCTTACCAAAAAATGAATGGTTTGCGGATACTATATGAGGATGACAACATCCTGATTGTTGATAAGCCTGCCGGGATTCTTTCACAGAAATCAAAGCAGGAGGACATCAGCGTCAATGAGTGGCTGACAGGATATCTGCTTTTTAGGAAGTGTATCACGGCAGAAATGCTCTCAACGTTTAAGCCATCTGTCTGCAATCGGCTTGACCGGAACACATCCGGAATGGTCATATGCGGAAAAACACTTGCCGGAAGCCAGTACTTAAGCAGCATTATCAAGGATAAATCGCTGGAAAAATATTATTACTGCATCGTTTCCGGATCCGCCAATATCAATGGGCATATTACAGGTTATTTATATAAAGACACTGCACAAAATAAAGTGACTGTTTTCTCCAGGGAAAGGGATGTACCAGCGTCCTTGAAACATAAGGCGGAGTATATTGACACTGTATTTCATGCCATACATACATTCCCTGAAATGACATTTATGGAGGTACAGCTTTTTACGGGGAAAACACATCAGATACGTGCCCACCTGGCTTCGCTTGGCCACCCCATCATAGGGGATGGCAAGTATGGCAGTGCAGCCGTCAATCAAGAGTATGCCAAAAAAGGAGTGCACGGCCAGATGCTGCACGCACATAAACTTGTGTTTCCCTCCACGCAGAACCAGGTATTTGAACAGACATCCGGTATGGTGGTGGAATGTCCGGTACCTGATATTTTTAACAGACTGATGAGGGAGGGGTAAAGACATGCCGACATGGAATTCGCGCGGGCTGCGCGGTTCGCTTTTGGAAGAAATGGTCAATATGACAAACGAAAAGTACCGGGACGGCGGGCTTGCCCTTATCCAGAAGGTTCCAACGCCGATTACACCAATCACGATTGACAAGGAGACAAGACATATTACACTTGCCTACTTTGACCAGAAAAGTACGGTTGACTATATCGGCGTCGTTCAGGGAGTTCCGGTCTGTTTTGATGCAAAAGAATGTGCGGTTGATTTATTTGCACTGCAAAAGATACATCCCCATCAGGTACAGTTTATGAGGGACTTTGACAAGCAGGACGGCATCGCTTTTTTTCTGATTTATTTTACGGCGCGCGATATTATGTACTATATGAGTATCCGGGAACTGAACATTTTTTGGGAACGGATGGAAAACGGCGGGAGAAAAAGCTTTCGGATAGAAGAATTGAAAGATAATTATTTTATGAAACACAAAAGCGGACAAATGGTACCATACTTGGACATGATACAGCTTGATTTGAATGAAAGAAATTGAATAGTTGACACATCAGATAAAAAAGTGTATACTTCGATTAATGCGTCGTGCTAATCTGATAACGAATTAACACGTTAACGCACTAAAGTAAATGCATTGGAGGACAATCATGGATTTTATGGGAAAAAGACTTGTACATACGCCGGAAGGAGTGCGTGATATCTATGGAAAGGAATATGCAGTCAAACAAAATATCCAGAGACTGTTTGGCGATAAGCTGCACAGTTACGGATATCAGGATATCCAGACGCCTACATTTGAATTTTTCGATGTTTTCAGCCGTGAAATAGGAACAACGCCCTCCAAGGAGCTGTATAAGTTCTTTGACAAAGAAGGGAATACGCTTGTACTAAGACCTGATTTTACACCATCCATTGCAAGATGTGCTGCCAAGTACTTTATGGACGAGGCGATTCCGCTTCGGTTTTGTTATTCCGGCAACAATTTTATCAACACAAACAATTTGCAGGGGAAGCTGAAAGAGACAACCCAGATGGGTGCAGAGCTAATCGGGGACGGTTCACCCGAGGCGGATGCTGAGATGATAGCAATGCTTGTGGAAGCGCTCCTGAATTCCGGACTACAGGATTTTCAGGTTTCCGTAGGACAGATTGATTATTTCAAAGGATTATGTGCAAACGCGTCGCTTGACGAGGAAACGGAGCTGGCACTGCGTGAATTTATATCAAACAGGAATGAATTTGGCGCGCATGAGCTTCTGGCTGGTAAGAATATACCGGAAAAATCCATTAAAGCGCTTTTGGGCGTAAACAGTCTGTTTGGTTCCTATGACATATTGGACAAGGCGTTGGAATATGCTGACAATCCCCGCTCCCAAAAGGCAATTGAACGCTTGAAGCAGGTTTATGAGCTGCTAAAAGTATACGGCGTAGAGAAATACATTTCCTTTGACCTTGCAATGGTTAGCAAATATAATTATTACACAGGAGTAATTTTCAGTGCATATACCTATCAGGCAGGAAGTGCCATCGCAAAGGGCGGACGCTATGACAGCCTGTTGAAACAATTCGGAAAGTCTGCACCGGCAACCGGTTTTGTCGTTATCATTGACGACCTTGTATCAGCGCTCACGAGACAGAAGCTTTGTCCGGAACTTGAGAATAAAAATCTATTGCTTGTGTACTCGGCCGATTTTGGGGAAGCTGTTGCAAAGGCGCGCAAATACAGGGAACAGGGGTACCATGCGGTGCTGATGAAATGTGAGAAAGCCAAGGAACATTATACGAAATTTGCTGAGGAGAACTATTTTTCCGAGATAATATTTCTATAAAAATGGGGGATGACGATGAATAAAGTAACGCAGGATATGAGATACCTCACCTTCGCGCTCGGCAAGGGAAGGCTGGCAAACAAAACGCTGGAACTGCTTGAGAAAGTGGGTATCACATGTGAAGAAATGAAAGATACAGACTCCAGAAAACTGATTTTTGTAAATGAAGACTTAAAGCTGAAATTTTTTCTTGCAAAGGGTCCGGATGTGCCTACTTATGTAGAATATGGAGCTGCCGATATCGGTGTCGTTGGAAGCGACACGATTCTGGAGGAAAACAGAAGGGTGTATGAAGTGCTTGACCTTGGGTTTGGGAAATGCCGCATGTGTGTCTGTGGCCCATCCTCCGCCAAAGAGCTTTTACAGCATCATGAGATGATACGTGTGGCAAGCAAATACCCAAAGATTGCCAAGGATTATTTTTATAACCAGAAGCATCAGACGGTTGATATCATTAAGCTCAACGGTTCGGTTGAATTAGGACCGATTGTCGGGCTTAGCGATGTGATTGTCGATATTGTCGAGACAGGGTCTACCTTAAAGGAAAACGGACTGGAAGTTCTGGAGGAAATATGTCCGCTTTCCGCGCGGATGATTGTCAATCAGGTCAGCATGAAAATGGAAGCTGAGAGAATCAAAGAGTTATTGCAGGTACTGAAGGAGGAGCTATGAGAATTGTAAAATTAACAGATGACACCAGGCAGAATCTGCTTGAAAGTTTATTAAAACGTAGTACGAATGATTATGGTGATTATGAGAAAGTCGTTGCGGATATCATTGAAAATGTGAAGAACCGTAAGGAGGATGCCATCTTTGAATATTCCCTGAAATTTGACAAATGTGTGATGACAAAAGAAACCTTTCAGGTTACCAGGGCAGAAATTGATGCAGCATACAAGGAATTGGACGAACATTTTATACAGGTGATGAAGGACTCTGCTGCAAATATCCGCAGTTATCATGAGAAACAGAAGCGAAACAGTTGGTTTGATGCCAAAGAAGACGGAACAATCCTTGGCCAGAAGATTACCCCCATGCAGAATGTTGGTGTCTACGTTCCGGGAGGAAAAGCGGCTTATCCGTCGACGACGCTGATGAACGTTATTCCTGCTAAAGTAGCGGGAGTTCCCAATATTATTATGACCACTCCGGCGGGGGCAGACGGAAAGGTGAACCCCGCAACGCTTGCCGCCGCAGATATCGCAGGCGTGGACACCATATATAAGGTTGGCGGCGCACAGGCAATCGCAGCGCTTGCATATGGGACAGATATGGTTCCCAAGGTTGACAAGATTGTCGGGCCTGGAAATATTTTTGTCGCGCTTGCCAAACGTGCTGTATACGGTCATGTGAGTATCGACTCTATCGCAGGTCCCTCTGAAATCCTTGTACTTGCCGACGAGAGCGCGACACCACGATACGTAGCGGCAGACCTGCTGTCACAGGCAGAACATGACGAACTTGCATCCGCAATTCTGATTACGACAAGTGAGGCGCTTGCTGAAAAAGTATCGGCTGAAGTGGACGCATTTGTCAAGGTATTGGAGCGCAGGGAAATCATACAAAAGTCACTGGACAACTACGGTTATATTCTTGTAGCGCCGGATATGGAAACGGCTGTCGAGGCCGCAAACGAGATTGCCTCGGAGCATCTTGAGATACTGACAAAAAATCCGTTTGATACCATGACTAAAATCAAAAATGCAGGCGCAATCTTCCTTGGGGAATATTCGTCTGAACCGCTTGGCGACTATTATGCCGGTCCCAACCACGTTCTTCCGACAAATGGAACCGCGAAATTTTTCTCTCCGCTGAATGTGGACGACTATGTAAAAAAATCAAGCATTATCTCCTATTCGCGGGAAGCACTGGAAAAGGTTCATGAGGACATTGAACTTTTTGCAAAGAAAGAGGGACTCACCGCACACGCAAATTCCATTCATGTGCGGTTTGAAAAGCAGGCATAAATAGCTAAATAGAAAGGATATCATGATGGGCAGAACGGCGGAAGTAAAGAGAATGACAAAGGAAACAGATATCTACATGAACCTGAACCTGGATGGCGAAGGAAAGTCCTGTGTGGATACAGGAATTGGTTTTTTTAACCACATGCTCGAAGGTTTTTCCAAACATGGCTTTTTTGATCTGGAAGTTACAATAAAAGGCGATTTGGATGTCGACGGTCATCATACGGTGGAGGATGCCGGTATTGTACTTGGCGGTGCCATAAAGGAAGCTGTGGGAGACAAAAAGGGAATCAAGCGATATGGCTATTTTATCCTGCCTATGGATGATGCCCTGGCGCTGTGTGCGGTTGACTTGTGCGGTCGTCCTTATCTGCAGTTTGACTGTGACTTTCCAAATGATATGACTGGCAGCTTTGATACATCACTGGTGAAAGAATTTTTTTATGCAGTATCTTACAGTGCGGCAATGAATATTCATATAAAAATGCTTAGCGGCGAGAACAGCCATCACATGATTGAGGCAATGTTCAAGGCATTTGCAAAAGCGCTTGATATGGCGGTGTCCAAAGATGAACGCATCAAAGATGTGCTGTCTACCAAAGGAAGTCTATAAAACAAAAAGGGGAGGAAAGCTGACTGATGAAAAGACAAAAATCAGCCAACAGATTTACGCGAATATTTTGTACGCTTCTGGCAGTGTGTATGCTATGCGGCATACCGGCAATTCCGTCAAAAGCGACAGTTGTCGAAAAAGGAATTGATGTTTCAAAATGGCAGGGGGCAATCAACTGGCAGGCCGTGGCACAGAGCGGCGTAACCTTTGCCTTTATCCGAGTAGGAAGCACATTAAAAGGAATTGATGAATATTTTTATTATAATATGCTTGCCGCACAGCAGGCGGGCATAAAGACAGGTGTTTATATTTATTCTTATGCAACAAATGTTCAGGAGGCAGCGCTTGAGGCGCAGTTTGTGTTAAACGCGATTCAAAATGTGCAGGTGTCTTATCCTGTGGTGTGGGATGTTGAGGATAATGTCCAGAAATCCCTGTCACCGGAAATGCTGTCCCTTATGGCGAATACTTTCTGTGCGACACTCGAGGCAGAGGGATATTATCCCATGGTTTACGCAAACACCAAATGGTACACAGACAGGCTGGGACCCATATTTTTTGACAAGTGGGTAGCACAGTGGAACGGCAGCTGTGATATTCCGGATGCGTCCATATGGCAGTACTCAAGCACAGGAAGCATTCCCGGAATAAAGGGCAATGTGGATTTGGATTATGCCCTGAAAGACTATTCCGCAAGCATTGTGAATACGGGATGGGTACCAAGGAAGGGATTTTTGTATTATTACATAAACTATAAAATGCAGCGCGGCTGGCTTGATTTAGGTACGGCAAAATATTATCTTGACCCGGCAGGACGCATGATAACAGGATGGCTCCCGCTCGAAGACAGTCTGTATTACCTGCATCCGGATGGTGTTATGGCAGTTGGGTTTACACCGATTGGCGCCGGAATGTACTTTTTTGGCGCAGACGGAAAAATGTTTACGGGACTTCAGGACATTAACGGTCTGTCATATTACTTTGCAGCAGATGGGGCAATGTACACTGGTTTTCTTGACTTGCCTGACGGAAGAAGATTCTTCTCGACAGACGGACACATGCTCACCGGACTGAACATTGTAGCTAATAACTATTATTATTTTGATGCAAAAGGACTTATGCAGACAGGCTGGCAGACAATCGGCGACCAGACCTATCTCTTTGCGGCAGATGGCTCCATGGTGCATGGATGGTTCCAGGACGGCGTGTACAGTTATTATCTGTCAATGGCAGACGGGCATCGCGCAACGGGATGGCAGACGATTGAAGGCAAGACATATTTGTTTGACCAAGCAGGTCATATGACAACAGGTGTGGCTGACTTGAATGGGCTCTCCTATCTTTTTGCGGCGGATGGCGTTATGTATACCGGCTGGTTTACGGACGGCGTTTCAACAAAATATTATGAGGCAGACGGTCATATGGCAGTCGGTCTGGTAACAATCAACGGAAGCATTTACTATTTTGACATCAATGGAAATATGCAGACAGGAATTGTTGAAATCGGCGGAATACCCTATATTTTTGATGTTGACGGAAAGATGATTTCACAGTAGGACGGTATTATATGAGAAAATTAGCTTTAAGCGATGATATTTTATTAAAGGTTGAAAAACCGGCACGTTATATCGGAAACGAGGTAAACAGTGTCACAAAGGATAAAAAAGAGATTGATATCCGGTTTGCAATGTGCTTTCCGGATGTCTATGAAATCGGCATGTCACACCTTGGCATCCAGATTCTGTATGATATGCTGAATCGTTTTCCAGATACATGGTGTGAGCGCGTCTATTCCCCATGGCCTGATTTGGATGCGGTGATGCGCGAAAAGCAGCTTCCCCTGTTTGCGCTGGAATCACAGGATGCCATCAGGGACTTTGACTTTCTAGGCATTACAATTCAGTATGAAATGTGCTATACGAACATATTGCAAATACTGGATTTGTCACAGATACCGTTGATGGCTGTAGAAAGGACGTGGGAACATCCCATCGTGATTGGCGGCGGACCATGCAGCTATAATCCCGAACCGATTGCCGATTTTTTTGACATTTTCTATATCGGAGAGGGAGAAACACAATACCGGGCACTTCTGGATTTATATAAAGAATACAGAAAAAATGGAGCTTCCAGAGAGCAATTTCTGAATGCAGCCGCGAAGCTTCCTGGAATGTATGTACCGCGGTTTTATGAGGTGTCTTACCACGAAGACGGTACGATTCAGTCTTTTCTGCCAACAAGACCGGATATTCCGAGGACAATCGTAAAAGAACTTGTCAAGGATGTTTCTGATACATATTATCCCGAAAAGCCCATTGTGCCATTTATTAAATGCACACAGGACAGGGTTGTGCTTGAAATTCAGAGAGGATGCATCCGCGGATGCCGTTTCTGCCAGGCGGGACAGCTGTATAAACCTGTCAGGGAGCGGAATGTTGCAATGCTCAAGGACTATGCCGTCAAAATGCTTGACAATACCGGCTATGAAGAAATTTCGCTTAGCTCCCTGAGCTCCAGCGATTATTCCCATCTTGAGGAGCTGGTAAACTTTCTGATAGACAAATGCCATGAAAAGAAAGTCAATATTTCCCTGCCGTCACTTCGGATTGACGCTTTTTCCCTTGATGTCATGAAAAAAGTCCAGGATATCAAAAAAAGCAGCCTTACATTTGCGCCGGAAGCCGGAAGCCAGCGTCTTAGAAACGTGATAAATAAAGGGCTTACGGAAGAGGTCATTCTAAAGGGTGCAACGCTTGCATTTGAGGGCGGATGGAACCGGGTAAAGCTGTATTTTATGCTTGGGCTGCCGACAGAGACAGAAGAGGATATCAGGGGAATTGCGGAGCTTTCAAACAAGATTGCAATGGCATATTATGATACCGTGCCAAAGGAAAAGAGAAACGGTAAGGTACAGATTGTGGCAAGCACGTCATTTTTTATTCCGAAGCCGTTCACGCCGTTCCAGTGGGCTTCCCAGTGTACCAAAGAACAATTTTTGGAGAAAGCCTATATGACCAAAAGAGCTGTCATGGAGCAGCTCAACCAGAAAAGCATCAAGTATAACTGGCACGAGACAGATGCAAGCGTCATGGAAGGAATCCTTGCACGCGGCGACAGGCGCCTGTGCGAACCAATTTTAAAGGCATACCGAAAAGGCTGCATCTTTGATGCGTGGGGAGAATACTATAAGCATGATGTGTGGATGGAAACCTTTGCAGAATGCGGGATAGATACGAGCTTTTACACAACGCGCGAGCGCGGTCTTGATGAGATATTCCCATGGGATTTTATTGACTGCGGTGTCTCGAAGGATTTTTTAAAGAAAGAATGGCAGCGTGCGCTTGACGAGCAGATTACCCCAAATTGTAAGCAGCAGTGCAGCGCCTGCGGCGCCGCCAGGTTTCAGAGTGGAATTTGTGTAGGAGTTCAGTCCAGAACTTTGCACTCGCTGCAAAGTTCGTGAAATGACCTTGCGACTGAGGAGCATCAAGCCACCACGAAGTGGTTTTGCATGGCTTGATGCTTATAACAGTCAGCCTCTGGCTGACTGTTAAGAATTTGTGTAGGAGGATGTTAGTGAAATTAAGAGTAAAATTTTCAAAGCATGGCGTGCTCAAATTTATCGGACACCTGGATGTCATGCGGTACTTTCAAAAAGCGATACGCCGTGCCGGAATTGATATATCATACTCTGCCGGATTTAGTCCGCACCAGATTATGTCCTTTGCTTCCCCATTGGGTATCGGGCTTGAGAGCAATGGGGAATATATGGATATAGAAGTAAATTCCCTGACCAGTTCAAGGGAATTTATGAATGCGTTAAATGCCCAGATGGCTGAGGGGATTAAGATTCTAGAAGTCCGGCTTCTTCCTGACAATGCGGGAAATGCCATGGCAAGTGTGGCTGCAGCGAAATATACGGTTGCTTTCCGGGATGGATATCAGCCATCCTTTTTATCCGGACAGGCTGTTGCAGACTTTTACGCGCAGAAAGAAATCATGGTCACGAAAAAAACAAAGAAAAGTGAATCCACCTTTGATATGAAACCTTTTATTTTCGCATGCTGCCTTGATGAAACCAATGGCTCCATTATACTGACAGTCGATGCCAGCAGTGCCGGAAACATAAAACCCGCACTTGTTATCAAGGCGCTTTATGATTACAACCATCAGGAACTGGATGAATTCGGACTGCTCATTACCAGGGAGGAAACCTATCTCAACGCCGGAACGCCAGAAGATGTCCGGCTCGAACCGCTTGGATTTGCAGGGAGTGATTATTGATGAGCAGTGTGCGTTATGTCATTACGAAATACAAGAATGGCATCCTGTCATTTACCTATGACATACAGGCAAATAAAATGGTGTCTGTATGTTTTACCTCTGCGGATATGCTTTCTGAAAATGTAAACATTGGCGATATTTATGTCGCAAAAGTAATCAATGTCGTCCGACAGCTCAATGCGGCATTCATCCATTATGCACCAGGCAAAAAGGGATATCTGCCGCTTCAGCCTGCGTATGAGCCAGTCATCATAAACCGCAAGTATGACGGCAGAATTGTGGCAGGTGACGAAATACTGGTACAGCTCGAAAAGGAGGCTGTGCGTACAAAGGAACCAGTATTTACCATTAATCTGTCCCTGTCCGGCAAATACAGTGTCGTTTCCAATGCCAATACGTATAAAGGCGTATCAAGGAAATGCTCGAAATCAGAAAGGGAACGGCTTCGCACGGCGATTCCGCAGGATGTTGAATGTGGTGTTGTCATACGGACAAATGCCGCATCATTACTGGATTCATCAGATGAATCAGACTGCGATGCATTGCAGCCTGTCACGGACGAAGTCATCCGCTTAAAGGATAGACTGTCGACTCTGCTGCAGGAAGGCATACACAGGACATGCTACAGCCGCATATGGCAGTCCCTGCCGATATACCTGGCAAACATGCGTGATGAAGGAATCCGGTATCAGCAGATTATTACGGACGATGAAACGATATACCATGAGACGGCGGAATTTGCATCGGTATCTATGCCTGAACAGCTTCACGACATCACATTATATCAGGATGCTGACTACCCGCTGCAAAAGCTTTATCGTGTGGAGACGCAGGTTCACGAATTGCTATCCAGGAAAGTCTGGCTTTCCTCAGGCGCTTACCTTGTAATAGAAAAGACAGAGGCAATGTATGTTATAGATGTCAATTCCGGAAAAAATATTACCAGAAAAGATAATGCGGAGTATATTTATCAGATTAATATGGAAGCGGCAGCTGAAATTATGCGGCAGATTCGACTAAGAAACCTTTCCGGGATAATACTGATAGATTTTATCAATATGGAGGACACGCCAAACGATGAAATGCTTTTGCAGGAGTTAAGGCACCTGGCAAAAAAGGACCGCATTTCAACGACCGTCGTCGATATTACCGCACTTGGACTTGTTGAAATTACCCGCAGAAAGACAACAAAATCACTGGCTGAACAGATACTTTTATAAACACCTTACAAAAAATTATTACGAAAAGCGTTGACAACCATCCGTGACAATGCTAATATATATGAGTATGCCGCGTAACTAGGTTAAAGCGCATTTTATATTATGTAAAAATGCCACCAAAGTTAGCGAGTAATTTTTTAGGAGGTGCAATATGTACGCAATTATTGCAACAGGTGGAAAGCAGTACAAGGTTTCCGAGGGAGATGTTATCAAGGTAGAAAAGCTTGATGCGGAAGAAGGAAACACTGTAACTTTTGACGAAGTTATTGCTGTTAGCAATGATTCTCTCAAGGTAGGTTCAGACGTGGCAAATGCATCTGTTACGGCAACCGTTATGGAGCAGGGCAGGAACAGAAAGGTTATCGTCTACAAGTACAAGAGAAAGACAGGCTATCACAAGAAAAACGGTCATAGGCAAGCATACACTCGGGTTAAGATTGATAAAATCAACGCTTAATAGATGTTGTTCGTGAAATATTATGACTACGATTGTAATCTTTAAGTCCAATAACCATTATAACGGCTTTACCTGTATGGGACATGCCGGTTTTGACCAGTCCGGAAGAGATATTGTATGTGCAGCAATTTCGATACTGGTGATTAATACCATCAATTCCATTGAAGAATTGGCTGCGGAAAAGATAATTGTCGATGCGGATGAAAAAGCAGGGACGATTGAATGTCACTTCCCGAATGAAATCAATGAAAAGGCAACGCTTTTGATGGATTCTATGGTATTGGGGTTAAAAGGAATTGAACATGATTACGGTAATTATGGCAGAAAAGGAAAAGGCAGAAAAGTTTTTGAACTCATAATCAAGGAGGTGTAGTGTCATGATGAAGTTAAATCTTCAGTTTTTCGCTCATAAAAAGGGAGTTGGTTCTACAAAGAACGGCAGAGATTCCGAGTCTAAGAGATTAGGAGCCAAGAGAGCGGATGGTCAGTTCGTAAAGGCAGGCAACATTTTATATAGACAGCGTGGAACAAAGATTCATCCGGGAGTAAATGTTGGCAGAGGCGGAGATGATACATTGTTTGCATTAGTTGACGGTGTACTCAGATTCGAGAGAAAGGGAAGAGACAGAAAGCAGGCTTCCGTTTATCCTGTAGAGGAGAAATAAAACCATACTTACGAATCTCTAAGGCTTCAGGTTTTACCTGAAGCCTTTTATATGCACATGGGCGCACAGATGAAATTATTGCTTACGCAACGTGCGCCCCGCGCGGCAAATTTGTTATACTGGCGGTCAAAAAGACTGACCGCTCAGTATAATATGATATACACAGCCACAATCTGAAAAATCTTATATGATAATTTTTCAGATAGGAAATATGCCGCTTCGCGGCTGCGGCTGGCACAATACTCATGGCAGATTTCATCTGTCATGAGTATAATAAAACAGAAAGGTTGGAAATAAATGTTTGCAGACAGAGCCAAAATATATATCAGGAGCGGCAAGGGAGGAGACGGCCATGTGTCTTTCCGGCGCGAGAAGTATGTACCGAATGGCGGTCCTGACGGCGGGGACGGCGGCAATGGCGGCAGTGTAATATTTGAAGTTGATGAAGGGCTGAACACACTGACTGATTTTCGCCATATCAGAAAGTATTGTGCGCAGGACGGAGAACAGGGTGGAAAGCGAAACTGTCGTGGAAAAAATGGTGCGGATATTATTGTCAAGGTACCGGAAGGAACCGTAATCAGGGAACTGGAATCCGGAAAGATTATTGCCGACATGTCAGGCGGCAACCGCAGACAGACCATCATAAGCGGCGGAAAAGGCGGAAATGGCAATCAGCATTATGCAACATCAACCATGCAGGCGCCTAAATACGCCCAGCCCGGACAGCCGGCGAAAGAACTAAATCTTTTTCTTGAACTGAAGGTTATAGCAGATGTCGGTCTTGTTGGATTTCCCAACGTTGGAAAGTCAACACTTTTGTCGCGTGTCACAAACGCGAGACCTAAAATTGCCAATTATCATTTCACAACATTGAATCCCAATCTCGGTGTAGTGGACCTTGATGGAAGTAACGGTTTTGTTATTGCAGATATTCCCGGACTAATCGAAGGGGCGTCGGAAGGTGTCGGGCTTGGACATGAATTTCTCCGTCATATTGAACGCACGAAGGTGCTTATCCACCTTGTTGATGCTGCTTCCACAGAAGGGCGCGACCCGATTGCTGATATTTATGCCATCAACAAGGAGCTTGAAGCTTATAATGCTGACATTGCCCACCGCCCGCAGGTTATAGCGGCAAATAAAATTGATGCGATTTATGGGGAGGAAA
Source organism: uncultured Lachnospiraceae bacterium (assembly GCA_949066965.1). Taxonomy (GTDB): domain Bacteria; phylum Bacillota; class Clostridia; order Lachnospirales; family Lachnospiraceae; genus COE1. The sequence goes on along the minus strand of CARTDA010000003.1, from coordinate 14,318 downwards.
ATCCCATTCAGAAAATACGCGACGAGTTTGAACCAAAAGGAATCAAAGTATTTCCAATATCTGCCGTATCAGGGCAGGGCTTAAAAGAATTGCTCTATTATGTAAATGACCTTCTTTCACAGATAAATGAACCGCCTACAATTTTTGAATCAGAGTTCAATCCGGACACGGATATTGTTGTCGGAAACGAACCATTTACAGTGGAATTTGATGAAAAGAAAAATGAATATGTTGTGGAAGGACCACGCATTGAGAAAATGCTTGGTTACACAAACCTCGAATCCGAACGCGGTTTTCAGTTTTTCCAAAAGTTCCTAAAAGACAATGAGATTTTGGACAAATTAGAAGCTTTGGGGATTCAGGAGGGTGACACTGTGCGGATGTATGGTCTTGCGTTCAGCTATTACAAGGAATAGAGAGAAAAGAAAGGAAATAACATATACTATGACAAGTAAACAAAGATCTTATTTAAAAGGATTGGCAATGAACCTGGAACCGGTATTTCAAATAGGAAAATCATCTGTGACACCGGAAAACGTTGAAGCCATTTCGGAAGTTTTTCATACACATGAACTTGTAAAGATTGCAGTATTAAAAAACTGTACGGATGACCCAAAAGAAATAGCAAATGTAGTTTCGGAGCGAACACGCTCACAGGTTGTTCAGGTCATCGGAAAAAAAATTGTTCTGTACAAGCCTTTTAAGGACAACCCCAAAATTGTTTTACCAAAATAAAAATGTTCCCTATGTGCCCCTGTGCATAAAAATAATGGAGGTATTCCATGAAAAATGACAGAAAAGTCGGTATTATGGGAGGTACTTTTAATCCCATTCATAATGGACACCTGATGTTAGCCCGGTGTGCACAGGAGCAAATCGGGCTTGACAAAGTTCTATTTATGCCCAGCGGAAATTCATATATGAAAAAAAATGTTCTGGAACCGCAAAAAAGAGTGGACATGGTACGGTTGGCGATTCAGGGCAAGCCGGATTTTGAGTTGTCCTTAATTGAAGTACAAAAGTCAGGAAACACTTATACTTGTGAGACACTGGAAACACTGACAAATAAGAACCCGAATATCCATTACTATTTTATTATAGGTGCCGATTCCCTGTTCCAGATAGAACAATGGCACTGCCCGGAACAAATATTTGCATTGTGTACATTGGTATGTGCCGTAAGAGATGACTATGATTTTGAAGCCATAAAAGAAAAGGGCAGTAACCTGGCTCAATCCGGTGCAGATATTCTTTACCTGAATATGCCAAAGGTCGAAATATCGTCTTCTGATATTCGGAAGAAAGTCATGGACAATTTGCCGGTTATAGAATATGTACCTTTAAAAGTTGCAAAATATATAAAGGAGGAGCGTTTGTATCATGAAGAAGATTAAGAAATATTTAAAGAAACATCTGACAAAGGAAAGATATCAGCATACTCTCGGAGTAGCACATACTGCTGTAGCCATGGCAATGAGATATAATCCTGACACCAGTAATGCTGAGTTTATAAAACGCGCAGAAACTGCCGGGCTGCTCCACGATTGTGCAAAGTGTATGGATAATGATAAAAAGATTAAAATATGTGAGAAAAATAATATTCCATGCAGCGACTTTGAAATCAGCCACCCATATCTTTTACATGGAAAAGTGGGTGCCTATATTGCCCAAAATAAATTTGATATATTGGATGAGGACATTCTACAGGCTATAACCTGGCATACAACAGGACGTCCGGAAATGTCGCTTCTGGAAAAAATAATATTTATAGCGGATTATATAGAACCCTCCCGAAACCCGATTCCGGAATTGGATGTAATCCGTCAGCTTGCTTTTGTCGACATAGATAAGGCAATGGAAAAAATATTGTCAAATACCCTGAAGTTCCTTGAGAAAAAGGGAAATCCCATGGATAAAATGACACAGATTACCTATGATAGTTATGTGAGTGTAAACACAACTACATATAAAGGAGGAAGCTTAGCTTGAATAATATAAATGATACTTTGAAAACAATTGTCAACGCGCTTGAAGATAAAAAAGCAGAAGATATCCAGCTGATTGATATTCATGAAATATCAACCATTGCCGATTATTTTATCATAACGAATGGCGGAAACCGAAGCCAGATTCAGGCATTATCAGATAATGTAGAAGAAAAACTTGCTGCCTGTGGAATTCGCCCTAAAAATATTGAAGGATACAATACCGCAAACTGGGTACTGCTCGACTACAATGATATCCTTGTCCATATATTTGACAAAGAAAGCCGTGGTTTTTATGATTTGGAACGTATGTGGCGGGATGGAAGAACAGTTGACGCAAATAATATACAATAATATACAGTGGCAACAAAACGGTCGGATAATTTGATTATCTTGACCGTTTTGTTTATGCACAGTCCCATGTGTGGAAGTATGCCGCCCAATATCGTTTTTATCCGCTTAATGATACAGACGAAAAACACCATAAACTTTTCCAAGAATCTCAACCTCATCCAGAATAATGGGATCCATCGTATCATTTTCCGGCTGAAGTCTGTAGTGTCCATTTTCTTTATAATATGTTTTCACTGTTGCGGAATCGTCAACCAAAGCGACAACCGTATCACCGTTTTCGGCAGTATTGCACGCATGGATAAAAATACGGTCATCATTAAAAATGCCAGCATTTATCATACTGTCTCCTTTAACCTTCAACACAAAAGACTCCCCTGAAGGCACCATCTCGGCAGGAATAGGGAAGTACCCTTCTATATTTTGCTCCGCGAGAATCGGAATACCTGCAGCTACAGTGCCAATGATGGGAATGCTCGTCATCTCATGCCGTACCATCTGGAAACTGTCATCCATAATCTCAATAGCGCGGGGTTTTGTCGGATCCCTTCTAATATAACCATTCTTCTCAAGTGTCTCAAGATGGGAATGGACAGAAGATGTAGATTTCAGGCTGACAGCTTCGCAAATCTCCCTGACTGAAGGGGGATAACCCTTTCTGAGTATCTCTGCCTTGATAAATTCCAAAATTTCTTTTTGTTTATTTGTTATTTTTCCATATGCCATATTTCATGCCTCCTTTTTTCTATCATAACACATATCTATAAAAAATGCAAACGTATATTCCGAAAAATTGTTCGCAAAATATTCAAAAAACTATTGACAAACAAATTTTCGCCTCGTATAATCGTATTAAACAACTGTTCGGAATAATTGTTTGGAAAATTCGTTCTATTATTTTCATTATCCAAAGGAGAAATGTATTATGAATAGTATACCATATGCAACAAGGGCGCTTATAAACAGACAACGGCGCATGAAACAGGTACGGCGCAATTTCACAGCTTTGACATTATCATTATTTTTGGGCATAACAATATCAATATTTTTGATTTCCTTCTCAACAGAGGCAAATGATATGGAACACCAGCCATCCTATAAATACTATAAGAGCATTGAGGTCACAAAAGGTGATTCTTTATGGTCAATCGCTCAAAATAACATAGACACAGCATACTACAAAAATACATGTGAATATGTCGCGGAGATAAAAAAAATAAATTCATTGACCTCTGACAATATCGTTGCAGGCAGCCATATTATCATTCCGTACTATTCCAAAGAGTTTAGGGCGGACTAGTGCGTGTTTGAATGTTCAACGCTTTTCTCGCAAGGTTACAGCTTTGGCAGCCTGGCGGCGCCTGTTTTCTTCAAGTGCAGCATAATGCTTTCGGGTAGTATTTACATCCTTGTGTCCCAATACATCTGCCACAAGATAAATGTCTCCAGTTTCCCTGTAAAGGGTAGTGCCATAAGTGCTTCTCAGTTTGTGGGGGGTTATCTTCTTTAGGGATGTAACCATGGAAGCATATTTCTTGACCAGATTTTCCACGGCGCGCACGGTAATCCGCTTATTCTGCATTGACAGAAACAAAGCATCCTCATGACCTTGGGCAGGTGACATATTTGAGCGCTGCTCAAGGTAGTCGAGGAGCGCGAGCTCTACTTCCTCACCAAAATATACAACTGCCTCATAACCGCCTTTGCGGCGCACCTTTATGCCATTGTTTTTGAAGTCAACATCCTGAATGTCAATACCGACGCATTCCGATACTCGTATTCCGGTGCCAAGCATAAGGGTCAGAAGTGCGACATCCCGTATTTTATTTTTCTGATGATATTGCAGCTGTTTTTTTGTCAGCTTTTCACCTGTCTCGACAATATCCAGCAATATCGCGACTTCGTCGGGATCCAGACGTGTGATTTCCTTGTCATGCAGTTTGGGCATTTTTACAAGAGCCGCAGGATTCTTTTCTATCATTTCGTTCCTGAAAAAATAGTTATAAAAGCTCCTTAGTGATGCTAACTTTCTTGCCTTTCCCCTTTCATCATTCATGTATTCCTTACCATCTTTGGTGTAGTATGTACAGTGTTCAAGATATTCTTCGATGTCCATTCTCGTAATCTCATCGAGAATTTCAAGTCGGTATTCTTTTATTGGTGTTTTCTTGAAAATAGGGTTGCTTTCATGTAAATATTCAAAAAATACGCGAATATCATACGCATAGGCAACTCGCGTCCGGCTTGATGTATATTCCTGCATTCCCCTAAAATATTGCCCACAGAATGGCGGAAGGGTATCGAGCAGTTCCCTTAGGTGTGTAATATTTTTTTTATTGACTTCATCATGATAGGTTGTCTTATTTGTTTTTTCCATTTTAATCGCTTCCTGAATTTTATTTTTGCGCGTAAATTTTGTATAAATATTAGAGATAATATGCTATAATTATTTTATACCATTTTCAATATAATTCCAATACAATATTTATAAAAGATAGGAGAGTAATCAACGAATGAAAGATAATAAGACCTACGTGAAATGGGGGCTTACCGCTTTTTTAGTAATACTTGGAGGATTTGCGGGTTATTATGTAATTTTTCACCTTTCCAGCTTGTCATTAACCATTAAGAATTTTTTTGTTATATTAATGCCGATTATTGATGGATTCATTCTTGCATATTTGCTTGCACCGATTGTAAATGCAACAGAACGTACTATGATCACTCCGTTTTTTGAATTCCTGAAAAAAGGGGATAAAAAGAGCCAAAAAAGATTTGTTTCAATTATCATTACAGATGTACTCGTTTTGTGGGCGGTAGGAAGTTTTTTCTCAATCGTCATTCCACAGATTGCAAATAGTATCCGTATTATTTTGGAGCAGTTTCCCAGCTATATTAATACACTGGGGTTATGGATTTCCAAACTGTTAAATGATAATCCAGAATTTCAAAAGAGTGTGATAGACTTTATCAATCAGTCTTCCATGGATTTTACAACATTGATTAATACGAAAGTAATGCCGCAATTAAACAGTTTTAATGATGTCACGAAAATGCTGTCACAATTGAATGGCCTGGTTAATGTGATTACATCTGTTTCAATGAGTGTTTATTCTATATTTAAAGAAGTCTGGAATCTGGTAATCGGCTTTATTATTTCAATTTACCTATTAGCGAGCAAGGAACTGTTTGCAGCGCAGGCAAAAAAAATAGTGTATGCATTTTGTTCTGTTAACCGCGCAAACCGCTTTATCAGCAATGTACGTTTTGCACATAAGACTTTTGGTGGATTTTTTGTGGGAAAAATACTGGATTCCATCATAATCGGTGTCATTTGCTTTGCAGTGACCAGCATACTTGGAACACCATTTTGTGTCCTAATCAGTGTTATTATTGGTGTTACAAATATTATTCCGTTTTTTGGACCGTTTTTGGGTGCGATTCCCTCTACATTATTAATTCTTTTTATTGACCCGCTACAGGCTCTTTATTTTGTGATTTTTGTAATCATTCTTCAGCAGGTTGACGGAAATATCATTGGTCCCAAGATACTTGGAAGTTCCACCGGGCTTTCAAGCTTCTGGGTTATCTTTTCCATTACATTGTTTGGAGGTCTCTGGGGTATCCTGGGAATGATCGTCGGCGTCCCGATATTTGCAATATTGTTTGCATTTATGAAATCGCTCATTGAAACAAGGCTGACATCCAAGAATCTGTCTGCGGAAACTGGAAAATACCTAAGACTTTTATATATTGATACAAGCTCCAAGGAATTTGTCGAGTTCTCCACAAAGGACAGGAAGCCCTTTGCCCAGATTACAAAAATTCTGGTAAAGGGACATGAAACCCTCAAACTTAACAAAGAAAATGAGAAAGACAATGCAAAGGACAATCAGGAGGATGATCTGAAATAACAATCGAAAAATCCATTTAGACACTCTGTGCATAAAAAGCCTCGCTATAACATGTGGGGCTTTTGGGACAGGTAGTAACTATTCGTTAAAGTATTCTTTTGCGAAAAGTAGGCTGCCACTTCCCACGCATTGAAAAAGGAGGAAAAAATGGAGTTTGGAAACATGACATTAAGTGAAGCCATTGATGTACTAAAAAAGGAAAGTTCCGTGGCTGCCACCCACTCCGAAGGAATAACCGGAATGGAATGCAGGCGTTTTGCTGACGCGGTGGACACGGTATGCTGCTTCATAGACCGTGCAGTGGCCGTATTTTCAGGATTGGAAAACACATGTCCAGAAGGAGGAAAATAACATGGAATACCTGAGGAATGCCGGTGACGCCGGCTTCACGGTCTGGCACAACGGGGACAGGGTCCTCACGTGCGGGACGGGCACGGAGGTGCTTGACTACATTGCATACATACTGAACCTGTACATTGACGGGGACCCGCGGTGCGTGGTGGACGAGGTCCTTGACACATGCACGGAAACCGGGGGGAAACGCCTGCTCCTTGCCTACGAGTATATCGACACGTGCAGGGAAATCTTCCTTGTCGAGACGGGCCGCGGGGTGCCCTCATGACGTGGGGCGCATTCATGGGCTGTCGGACCTGCCCGCACTGCGGCGGGTACATGGAATACGTGGAATGTGACGATGACCTCTGCTGTGACACCTGTTACTATGCCATAAGGGGGATCCTGCGCGGGGAATACCGTGAGGACACCTCGGACATGGGGGACGCTGAATGAAGGGAGGCGGGAAGGGATGAAAGATTATTATGACATTGTCCTGAAAAATGAGGCCGGCGGTTCCATCTCCTACTGGGCTGACAGCTTTTCGGTTGACGAATACAGGATCCTGAGGGTGAAATCAGTGGAATTTGGGGATGTAACTGTCAGTATCCGCGATGATGAGAGGATGTTTGTCAGCGAGGTGTCCGTTAAGGATGAACTTGATGAATTCCTGTCTGACTGGGGACTTGAAGCTGGCGACATTTTACCGCCCGGGTACCCGGAAAGCCGGTGCAGCGGACAAGGGGAACCCCCTGACAAATCCAACCAGTGACCCGGAGCCGGGGACATCCTCCCGCCCCTGCATCCGGAAAGCCGGTGCAGCAGACAAAGGGAAAACAGACGACAATTTGAACCGGAGCCTTCAGGCATCCAGTCCCCTGCTCCTGGCATCCGGAAAGCCGGTGCAGCAGACGGAGGGAATCCCCCTGACAAATTTGACCAGGAACCTTTAACCGGTAAAAATCCTCCCGCCCCCGCATCCGGAAGGCCGGTGCAGCAGACA
>CARTDA010000003.1:0-6632 GCA_949066965.1 uncultured Lachnospiraceae bacterium | reverse complement strand
TTTAACCGGTAAAAATCCTCCCGCCCCCGCATCCGGAAGGCCGGTGCAGCAGACAAAGGGAAAACAGACGACAATTTGAACCGGAGCCTTCAGGCATCCAGTCCCCTGCTCCTGGCATCCGGAAAGCCGGTGCAGCAGACGGAGGGAATCCCCCTGACAAATTTGACCAGGAACCTTTAACCGGTAAAAATCCTCCCGCCCCCGCATCCGGAAGGCCGGTGCAGCAGACAGAGGGAAAACAGCTGACAATTTTAATGTCCATGTGCGCATAAAACCCGCCCGGCGGGTTTTTGCCCTCTGCGCACCCCTGCCATTCCACCGTGTCCATCCTGCCATGAACCTACACGGCAAGGGTGGGTCCCTCTGGGCGAACTGTACCATATGGGTACTGGTCGCAAACGTGGGGGACTTTCATGGTCCTGGCACTGCCGGTTCCCCCCGCCCTGCACTGCCCCCTGTCCGCCGGCCGGATTCATCCGGGATGCCGGATTCCTGAAATGTGTCCCTTATGTCCTGGCTGTTCCTGTACTGCGGGTACAGCATGCCTGCAATTGCAGCAAGCAGGATTACTATTGTAAACAGCAGCCCTGTCATGATATTTAGTTTTGCTTTTAGTGAATCATCAAAATTAATCAAAAATAAGATACCTACAAATATCAATACAATGATTAAAAATGTAATTTTCATATTTTATATCCTATTCTTACCTTTAGTTCCTAAAAGCCAGTCAATGCTGACTTCGTAAAAATCTGCTAATTTTGCCAATGTTTCTAAATCTGGTTCTGTTCTTCCGCATTCATAATTTGCCAGTGTGCTTCGTGGGATGTTTAAATCTTTAGATACTTCCTTTTGCGTAAAACCTGTATTTTTTCTTGCTTCCGTTAATTTTTCTTTGAATGTTTCTACATACAAGAACCTCACCATCCTTTGTTTGATTTTAGCACATTGTCTTATTTTTTGTGTTTAATTTTAGCACATTTTAATGTTGCAAAAAAGCACATTTATGTATTATTATTAATCTAGGTGCTAAAACCGAACATTTTAGCATTTACTAAATTCAAGGCATGGGGAATAGTTACAAATGCCGCTCCCCTGCCTGTCCAGCAAGGAGGTACAGGCCATGACAATCGAGACAAACATCGGGAACTTTGGAAACTTCAGGGACATACTCACCTGCATGACGCAGGAACACCATGATACCGTTGACGTGCTGAAGGCTGACTACTGGGGGATAAACCTGAAACTTACCAGGAACCTGCAGCTCTCCGTTTCGGATGTCAGGAAGCTTGCCGATGCCTCCAGGTAACCGTTAACAATTATCTACATGAAAGAGAAGAAAAGGAGAAAAATGGGATGGGAAAGGAAATCGTAGGTAAGGAAAAAGTTGATTATGTGTCCAAGAAGACAAACAACCCCGTGGTGGGCCTGACACTCCACTGTGTCAGTGACCAGGTCAGCCGCGAGCGTTTTGAGGGAAGGGAGGTCGACACCATCTTTATATCCAACAAGAGCCCCATGTATGACCAGTGTGCCGCCTTCCCCGTCGGTTCCAGGATCACCGTCCAGTACAACCGCTGGGGTTCCGTCGAATCCGTCGTCCTTGACGGCAAGAAGGGGTGACCCGCATGTCAAGCAATGAACCCGGTCACAAATGGCCGGTATGGAAAGGAGGTGAACCGTATGCATAAACTTGCACTGCCCCTGGTTCTGGCATCAAGCACTACCACCACTTCCGTGGACGGCCTTGACGGCGCGCTTGACCTGGTCAAGTCCGTCATGGGACTCTTCACGGAGTACCCACTGAATGTCTACCTGGTGTGCGGCCTTGCATGTGTCGGCTTAGGGGTGTTCCGTGCTGCCAAGGGGGCGGCCAAACGGTAGTCCGGTATTTCATGTAAAGGAGTCGTCAGGCTCCTTTATTTTTTAGGAGGTGATATATTTTGAGTTCCCATAAGATGTTTTGTTTCTGCCAGAAGGCACTGTTCCTGTTTCTTCTGGCCATGCTGTCCCTGCAGCTGCTTGTCCCTGTTGTGGTCCATGCCGACCGTGCAAAAGGCGACGCATATTTTCAGGTCAGGATAAGATACATGTCGGGAAAAACTGCTGTCAGCCGTGTCGACTCTGTTTCACTGGAAGGTGACGGGCATTTCAACGTAAGGACTGCCAGGACCAGTTTTGACACGCGTCCTGGTTATTATGAAATACATACATATGTATTTTCTGACATGCCCTTTAAAATTTCCGCCTTTTCCTATGTGCAGGAAAACACAACCGGGAGCGACACCCAGGTCTATAAGGGCAGCCTTCCAATTCCCGAGGCAAAGGAAAAAGAATTTAATAACGGCCTGGCCTGTTATTATGTGGAAATCACTCATGGTATCTGGGGTTCGCAGGACTGCACCAATTTTTCCCTTTCGGCACCAAATGTCATAAACTTTGTCGACGAACCCGACGTGGATGCCATTGCCGCCACCGTAGACCTGACCAGGGACGATTACCTGAGTGACGACGCCCTGGAAAAAGAAGCTGTTTATAACAGCAGCCTTGACCTGGCTTCCTTTGGCGCCCATGCCTACCAAAAGTGGTCAGTCAAGAGGAATTCCGACAACAGCGGATGGAATTTCATTTCTGACGAGGAGGCCGGGACACGATATGAGTGGACTTATAAAACAGACATAAAGGATTCCTATATAAAATTTACCTACTATGGTAATTATTTTGAGAAGATGTTTGACCCCATTTATAGCAATGGCGTCCTCTCCCTTTCGGGTGACGGGGTGCAGAATGTTGTTTCCATGAGATGTGCAAGGTCACTGAAGGAAAAAATGATTTACACAAAGGCAGACCTTTTTAGTGCCCTTTATGCCAAATATGGTTACAGTAAAATCTATGCCTTTGAAACCAAATATGTTTATGCACAGTGTTTTGGCTACGTGGATGGTGAATTCTGCCGGAGCAGGACGTACAGGGTTAATTATGAAATGGTCAGGGAGGACGGTGATACGTGGATACTTGAACCTACTGGCAGTGATCCCCTTCCGGAGGAATATGTCCCTGATGATTTTGACCCGACCCCCATGCCTTCCGATCCTGACCCCGAACCGGGTGACTGGGAAGATACCACGCCCAATCCCCTCCCGCCCAATCCCACCGATCCGGATTTTCCGACTGACAACAGTATCCTGAATGCCCTTAAATGGCTTTATGAAACCCTCAGCGGACTTAAGGATTCGCTTGGGGCATTTCCATCGCTTGTTAATTCTGTCTTTGGATTTCTCCCGCAGCCCGTGATACTCCTGCTGGGGGCAAGCATAGTCCTTGTTGTCATCATGCGTTTTGCAGGGAGGTGATTCTTATCGGGATAGTCAAGAGTATTTTTGACCTGTGTTATGCCGTCATGACCACCGGCATCAGCCTGTTCGGCTATGACATCAACCTGTGGCAGGTTTTCCTTTATTCTGCCATAGGATTTATTATCCTTTATTTTTTGTTCCGCATATTTAACTAGGAGGGATTGGAATGTATGAAAAATACCAGGTTTATGAAAAAGATGAGAAAGATAGACGGGGAAATGGACAGGATGCTGCTTTCGATGAGGATGATGCGACAGGACATGCAGAAGATGCGGATATGGAACCAGCCGGTCACACCGGAGGACATGATGAGATATCCGGACTTTCCGATGAAGCATCACCAGAGGATGCTGGGACGGAGACGGCTGGTGCAGAAACTGAAGCAGTGTCTGAAACGCATCCCGGACCAGATACGGAAACGGTTTTAGGTCCGGGGACAGAGCCGGAATCCGAACCTGAAGGTGAAACGGAACCTGAAGGCGAAACAGAAAACGGAAGCGGAACGGAAACCGGCACTGAAGATGAAACGGAAACCGGCACCGGGGATGGAACGGAACCTGAAGGTGAAACGGAAACCGGCACCGGGACAGAAACCAGTACTGAAGGCGGGACGGAAGTCGGCACCGGGGGTGGAACGGAACCTGGAGGTGAAACGGAAACCCTGTCACTGCACGATGGTGCTGCCCCATCCGCAGACCAGCAGCTCGGCCATGTCTCGTCCCAGCTTGACACCATTATCTTTCTGTTACTGTTTGTATGGGCCGAAAGGAAACTGAAATACATATTCAGGAATTTTTCTGCCCGCAGGTATAAGGATTAGGGGGTTTTTATGCAGAGTGCAATCGAATTTATATGTAATGGTGCGGATGAATTTACCCCGCAGGTTGTTGTGGGGCTTATCCTGTTCATATCCGCACTGGAGTGTCTGAGCAACATAGCCTATGCCGTGGCATCGGTCGGAAAGACGAGGTGATTTTCTTGTCCTGGATTATATTTATGGTAGTCTGTTTTGCCATGTACCTGAGTGTCTGTGTGAGGGTTGTCGTCCTCAACCCGGTAAAGACTGCCGTCTATGCCTGCATGGATGTTTATTCCTGGTTCCGTTACTGCAGGTGGCGCCTGCCCCGCACCGGGGAAATACGCTGCTATGCCGGACTGTTCGGAAAAGGCAAGACCTTAAGCGCTGTCCATTACGTGCTTGACAACTTTGACAGGTACAACAACAAAAAGGTCTATGACCCTGACCGTAAAAAATGGGTCATGCAGCGTGTGCATGTCATATCGAATGTGGAGCTTTCCATTCCCTATGAAAAGTTTGTCTCCCTTTCACAGCTTGTCAGCGTGGCTGACACCATGCGCAGGTATGACATGGAGAATGACACGCTGACAGTTACCCTTGTCCTGGGTGATGAATTCAGCGTGCAGCTCAATTCAAGGAGTTTCAAGACCAACATTGACCCGTTATTCCTGAACACACTCCTGACATGCAGGCACCACCACATCTCACTGGTTTATACTTCCCAGCGTTTCAACCATGTCGATGCACTGCTCCGGCAGGTAACCAGTTCCGTGATTACGTGCAACAAATGCTGGCGTGTCATGGTACATGCCGCATATGATGCCTATGAGCTGGAGAATGCATCGGACCCGACGATGGTTGCCCCGCTCTCCCGCTACGGCTGGTTCATCAGGGATTCAGACTTTGCGGCATATGACACGCTGGCATGTGTCGGCAACCTGGCAAAGAGCTGCAGGGAAGGGGACATGCTTACGGAAGCGGAAATCCTGTCCCTCCAGTGTAACACGCCGGACAACATGGACAATGTCAAGAATCCGTCAAGACACTACATACGCATGTCGCGGAAAAAACGGAAGTAAAGGACAGCCGGTGAATGTAAAATGTTTGCATTCATCCAGAAGGCCGGCCGCGGTAAGCGCAGGCGCGCGGCTGGCCTTCCCCGGCGTCTGAGGAGCGTCACGGCTTCCAAATCCGGGAGCGGCAAGCGGCCCGGATATAGCTTCTGCGTGGCTACCCCCCGGATTAAGTATGTAGCGGCGGAACTGGGGTCGTTGTATTTTTGCTCCGCTTCCGGCTTATGGCATGCTGCATCCGCGGCAGTGTCTCCCGGGTTTGGGATAATTTCAGCCGCGCCTTATAAATGCCCTTTTTCCCCGGCCGGGAAAGACATCCTGCCCCGGGGTTCCATCTCCAGGACGTATGAATGACAGTTCATATGTCGATTAGCCTGTGGGACGGCTCCCATGGGCACGCACTACGACTGTGCCCATGGGTGTTCATTGTTCACACACCACTTTTTTATTCATTATATACAAAGACTCTGGTACTGCAGACTGCGGATTCCTAGTAAAAACATACAAATTTAGGGAGTTGATAAGAATGAGCGAAACAAAGTCCCGTGGTTCCGGGCGAACAAGGAACTATGCAACGGTGGTCTATCCGGAGAGCGCGCCGCCTGACTGGCTCTCCATTGCGGGGGAATTAAAGATCCCCTGTTTCGTCAGTCCGCTGCATGACAGGGACATCAATCCGACAGGTGAAGGGAAAAAACCACACCATCACGTGATGATTATGTTTGAGGGCGTCAAGACAAGGGAACAGGCACAGGAGGTGTTTGACCGGATCGGGGGCGTCGGCTGTGAGGCGGTGCAGTCGCTGCGCGGCTATGCAAGGTACCTGTGCCACCTGGACAACCCGGACAAGGCGCAGTATTCCACGGATGACGTGCACTGTTTCGGGGGTGCAGACTATGCCGACATCATAGGGCTTGCAATCGACAAGTACAAGGCAATAGGGGAGATGCTGGATTTCTGCGACGATAACGACGTACTGAACTGCTGTGACCTGCTGATGTACGCGCGCAGGGAACGGTTTGACTGGTTCCGTGTGCTGTGCGACTCGGGGACATACGTGATAAAGGAATACATGAAGTCAAGAAAAAGATACACGGGAGGTGAATGACATGAAGATATCAGAGCTGCTGGAGATCCTTTCCCTTCCGGAATTCCGGCACGTGAGCATCAGGCGCGGGAATTCCGCCGGTGACGTGTATGTCGGGGGCGGCGCCCCGTCCGGTGTTTCCAGGCGGTTCGGCGGCATGGAAATGAAACAGTGCGACATCAGGGAAAACGTGTTAATAATTTATGTAACCAGTGACAGTTAGGGGGATGCGTGCCGACTGTTTCGCAAAAGCATATTTTACGCGAACAGTTCCTGGCGGAACTGCCGCGGCGCTTTCGCGAAAATGGCTCTTTTGCGAA
>CARTDA010000002.1:0-211368 GCA_949066965.1 uncultured Lachnospiraceae bacterium | reverse complement strand
TTTTTTCTTTATCCATATCAGCACCTCATATTGTTAGTTCTTTTCAAGTGCGATTTGTTACAAATATTTTTAATTTTTTTGTTTTTTCTAACAGCCATATATATAATCCGACATAATCAAGTAATTCCATAACTTGCCCGTTTGGGATATTTTCATATAGATGTGCAAAACATTTGGGAAACAACACTGTCCACGGCATGAAAGAGACAGTCAAGCAATGTTCGGTCATCAAGGAAAAACTTTCGTAGGTTTTTGTCAATGGTAAAAACACAGTGGCGGTGATGGGTATTTACCAGCTTAAAGGACATAGGGGTAGTGCGTTCCATGGCATATTTATTGCCGCAGGTAGGGCAGAAACGGCTATGGCATCGGAAAGGGACAAATTTAAGTTTTCCGCAGCGGGGGCATCCATACATTGCCCCGCCGAAAGCAGGGTCGCCACAGCCAATCATTTTATCCACGTTTTCTATGACAGACTGACGTGGATGTAATGTATAGATCATTTCTTCATAATGGTCTCTAAAAATATCTTGTAGTATGCTCATAAGACTATTATGCAGGAAAACGGCACAAAAAGCCCCCCTAATTCCCCTCATGAGTGAGGGGCTAGGGGAGTTGAAGTGTCGAAGACACTTTTTATAGTGATAATGATGAAACAAGTAAGACGGTTTGTAGGCGATGTAAATGGCTTTGTATCAATGACTTGTGGTGAACTATGTCTAAATCTAAGACCGAATCGAAGACCAATAGAGTCCGATTTATTACACTTGCATACAAATTATACCCGTAAAAGTGCAAAGTATACCAAAACGCAGAAAGTTCAATTGGATTATTGTATAATTGTGCCATTAAATAATTGGATTCCAGCGATACGCACGGGAATAAAAACTTTAAGGCTGTCATGGTTAAGGCGGACTATCAGGTAATCGTACCAGCTTACTCGGAAATTTTTCGGTAGTGGCGGCGGCAGAGCAGGATGAAAGTTTTCAAAAAGAAAACATTCGGCAGCGGGGACTGGAATGCGATCTATGCCACCAATGAGCCGGTAGAGATCATCCGTGATGTACCTGACGAGCTTGCGGGGCTTACCGCAGATTTCTATATCATGCGGGCGCGCGAAGGCGAATACCTGCTTATGGAAGATTTGGATGAGGTGCCGGAAACCATCACCATACAGACAGAAGCCTTCTCCACTTACGCAATCCTGTACCAGATGCAGGAGGGCGGCGAGAAGAAACCGGCAGCAAAATGCGGTCTGTGTCATATCTGCCCGACATCTTTGGGAATATGCTACTTTATATGGCTGGCGATTGTGCTGGCGCTGGTGATATATCTCATCATCCGGCGCAAGCGCAAGGAAGAAGAAAGCGAAGAACAGTAACGTAAAACATCCGGCGGCAGATAATTCTAATCTGCTGCCGGATACACAAAGAAAGCAATTAAGATTTACCTATAAAAATTATGAAAGGGGAACACATATGAAACAATATGCAAAAAACTTAGTAGAGGTAATGAAGGACGCAAAAAGAGGATTTCCGAAGTATCTTGACTTATCCGATCAGTTGCATCGGGACTTGGTAAGCGGGTATTTTGGCGGCGAGCAGATTATGCAGGAGCAGTATCCGTTGCTGTATAAAGCATACAGTAAGGCTGTAGAGCAGGGGCTTGGGGAAGTGAGTTATGAGGGATTTTGTGATGGGGCAATTATTTATGAAAATAACTACAATCAGGAGTCAAAGAAAATAGAAGCAGCGGGCATAGTGGGGCTGACGAAAAGAGCCGGAGTAATATTTGCATCCATAAACGTTATGCACGGCGACGAAATGATTAAACAGTATAATCAAATGTATTCTAATCGTGCCACAATAGAAATTCAATGCGAAACAGGATATATTTCGGAAGATTTGATGGATAGTGAATATACTGTCAATTTATTTGTGGCATGGGAAGACAAAGACAGTAAACAGCTGCGGGGCATGGTAACAGCAACACAGGAAACTACTGTGTCAAGCAAAGTTGGTATGAGCAGTGCAATAGAATATATGCAGTTGTATCATCCAACAAAAAAGATCAATGGAGAACATAAATCATACACAAATCTTGATGAGATAGGTAAATTGGAGAATATTAAAGTTGCGTATAATAGGAAACAATTTTCGGGAAATGATTATGACTATGAAACATCAAGAACAGAGAGTGGTGATCCGCTGATTCAGTTGGATGTAAAATATAAATTTGTTATGAATAATGGATTTAAGTATCTTCAGGACGAAAAGCGGGAAAATGTAAATGCAATATTACTTTTCGATCAACTGGGAACAGTTTTTCATGAAAATCCGAATCCTCAGATAGTAGTTTCAGGTACGGATAAGCAAGAAATAACAGTAACAATAGCGCGAGAATGGAATAAAAAATTTCCTGAGAGTGTAAAAGCAGGTAATCGAACCGGTAGGCTTTTTGTTCAGCATGATATGTTAGTGCGGGATCAAAATGCAGCAAGAACTATATATGCACAGGCTACAGTAAGCAATCAGAAACGCAATAACGGTGGAGGAGCAAATGAGATAATGGCTGCTGATTTATATTTTTACTGGGGCTGTCTCGTGGAAGGAACTAAAATACTAATGGCAGATGGTACTGAAAAAGAAGTGCAGAATATCAGTATGGGAGAATTAGTTCTTAATGGCAGGGGAGAGAAAGTAAAGGTAACAAATTTGATAACTGGCACAGAAGAATATATTTATCGTACTTATACGGAAAGCGGTAAACTGATTTCAGCATCATTATTGCATCCATTTGCTGCCCAACAGGGGGATCTGCTGCTTAGGGATTTTGACGGGAAGACCATGCTGAAAGTTAAAAATGGAGATCAGTATGTTTATGAGACGGTTATTAACTGCTATCCGGAAAAATATGCGGGGAATGTATACAGCTTGGAACTGGAGGATACAGGTAAAGAAAAGTCTATCATCGCAGATGGCTTTGTGACTTATGATAATTCGGAAGTAGAGCGAATTATTAAAGAAAATTATGTTGAAGAAAATGTTACGCTTTCACCAGAGGAGCAGGAGGAATTTGACAGATTAAAAAATATGTTGGAAAGACGAAATTAAGAGATGAGAGGATAAAGGTATGAAGAATATCAATAAAAATGCAGTTCAAGCTATTTCTTTAGATGGAAAGGTGTACCTTGCCCACAAATCTGTCGAAAACTTCTCCTTGGGTGCCGGCGACTTTACTGTTGAAGTTTTGTTTATATGTAATAGCATTACCGATTGCTGTTTTTACACCCAGGAGCAAGGTTTTGAATTTGGAATTAAAGGGAGATGTCTTTATTTTGAGTTAGAAGGTGTAGGCAGTATTAAGCAAAGTGAAGAAATTGCCTTAGAAACAGATGCCTTGTATTTTGCTGCCGTATCCTGTAAAGATGGTGCGTTATCTCTGTATTTTGAAGGATTTCCGGTGGCAGGAATAACCGAAGTAAAATCGGTAAGTGCTGAAAATACAGGAAATTATTTTATTGGCAAAGGTCTTGACGGTTATATTGTCGAATTACGCCTGCGCTCTTGCGGAATGACCGATCAGGAGATACTGCAGGATTGCGGCATGGGCTTACGAGATTGCGACTCAATAGAATTTTGGACTGATTTCACTGCGGTGCAGTATAAAGACAAAAGTTCCAATGCCCTTCCTTTATGGACAAATGAAGGAATCGTAGTAGGCGTAAATGCGAGCAGTTGTACGCAGTTAGCATCAAATGGCGGTTTTGCGACCATAACAAAACAAAGCTATACCTCTGGATATACGCTGCTGTTTAAGATTTTTCCGCGTCTTGAGAATAATAATATTATGTATATATACTCGGTTGTCTCAAGTGAAGGGCAAACTGTTTTTTCGGTGGGTCTGCAGTCAGATGACGGAGGTTATAAGCATATCTTTGTTGAACATAATGGTGCAAGTTATTTGGGAGAATCTACTCTGCCGCTTGCACAATGGGTAGATGTTGCTCTGCGTATTGAGTCTACAGAAGCAAGGGTTTATATAGATGGAACGGATGAGATGTCATTTCCGTTTTCAGGGGAACTGACTAATATTTCAGCTATGATTGGTGTAAAGCCATTCAAAAAGAAGGTGAGTTTTAAGAATAGTTTTGATGGATATTTGGATTATTTTGCAGAATTTGAATGTGCATTGGAACCGGATAAGATTGACTTCTATGCCGAAGAACAGCCATACATATTTGATGATTCCATTCGGACATTATATGCTTTTTATTGCGGAGAACCTATAGATTTAGCATCTGGCGGCGCAATGTATAAAGTTGGACAGAGTAAAGCCATGTTTGTAAAAAATCTGAATGATCTGAACGCACCGATTGGAATGGATTTCCGCGTGCCGCAGGAGGTCTGTGCAGAGTGGCAGGAGCTTGACGAATATGAACAATGGGCAATGACGACTGCAATGGATATGGTAAGGGAAATCTATTCGCAAAGTTTGGGATATACTATACCTGAAGGAATTGTGCCGATAGAGCAGGCGGCAACCAGACGGATAAAGCAGCTTTTTGAGGAAGAAATACATGAATCTAAGATAGTATGGCCGCCTGAAGAAGAAGAGGAGATAATAAAAAATTATACAGCAGAAGCAATAATGAAAGCCGTTGGAGGTATAGGAATTGCAGTAGTATGCTGTGCAGCTATCGCAGCTGTTGCTGCAACTGCTACAGCTGCAGCAAGTGGGGCAGTTATGGGAGGTAAAGCGGTTATAGCTGTTGAAAGTGTAATGATTATCAGTGAAGTATGCGCGATTTTGGTGGTTACACTTGCTAAAATAGAAAACGATTCTAAAAAAAAGAAACCCAAAGACAAAAATGGCTGGGTAGATTTGATTAGTGTATGCTGCAACCATAATGGAAATCCTCAAAATGGGAGTATTCATTTTCATTCAGATGCTGCTTTGACAGGTCCGGAGAATATGGTTTATGTAAATACGGGTGATTTTTCTATAGACATGCTTTTGGTTACCAACGCAATAGAAAACTTGTGTGTAAATTGTATTCTAACTAATACAACAAATAAGTCAGTTACAGGGGTTTTTGGATTAAAGTGTCAGGTGTTCAATGCATTTGTTGAACAAGTGATTACCATTTTACCTTATGGAAGTATAAATGTTTCGCTGTACATACAATTAAAGAATAAGGAATATAATGCGCTGGCAAAGTATTTGCAAGATGGCTGGCAATTCTTTTTCGATGACGTTGTCATGTGCTATTGTACTGCGAATGTATATCTCCAAAAAGACTTACCGATAGAGCCGTGGAAAGCCCATATTGGAGAACCATATGATAGAAACATTAAAGAATATCCGTCACTCTATTTTATAAGAAAAATGATATTAGTGCCACAAAATCGTCAAGAAACTGATAGTAATAAAATAGGTGTTCCACTAAATGGAGAAGTACAAAATTATTTTAATAACTTACTTGATCGGCTATATAACAGCGGAACGCTAATCTATGATTATATAACTAATTTTACAAATAATTTTTGCCGTTTCCAGCTTTTGAGATTCCTCGAGTCTATATTTTATGAGGGTATCGTGGAAGTAAATTGCACGGATTGCGCAAATATAGTATCTTTAATTGCTGCTGAATTGGGAATAGAAATGGGCATGAATTTAATCTTTGGAGTAAATGGCTTTACATGTAATCAAATTATGTCGATGCCTAGAGATATTTGGCATGACCAAGCATTTAGATATCATCAGGTTGCCTTTTATAGTGAAGGGGATAATTTTAGTAATAGGGCAGAAATTTATGATTTGAGTTTGAAAATTGATCTGGGTATGTGGCCTAGCTTAGAAGAAGTAAATAATCAAAATTATGTAAAGCGAGCAGCTCTTTCAGGTGGGCTTAGGGCATATGAAACAGTAGGATACTTAATTGATATTATTGAACCGTATGATGAAAGCTATTATTTAGAAAGACTTGTGAGAAATGGAGAATTAGCATCCTTTCAAGATAGTACGGTTCATACAGTAATTTGGGATAACGAAGCATTACAGGCACACAATGAGTTGTATACGAAACTTATACAGCATTATATTAACTCCTATGGGTTAAATGATAAGAAATATGCGGACGAAATACCACAATTAACAGTACAGCCGTTGTTTCTGCAGAAAGTGGGATTAGAAATAAAATGGGAAAATCAGTATGAATGTGAGTGGTCTGCTCCAGGCGGCATGAGAGTGACATGGTTCCGCAATGCGGAGCATTTATCTGCAGGTGAATATTTGGCAAGTGTTCTTACGCGCTTTTCCTGCTGTTTGACGGAAAAAGAGGTAGCGGAACTCGGAGAGCGGGTATTTTACGGACCGGATTTACTGATTACTTACTTTGAAGGAAGCGCGTACCTGATAGAATGTAAGGATATGGAGAAAGCCGAGGAAATGACCCGCAATCTGAAAAGCAGCATGATCCAGTAAAGCGTATGTGGGAGTATATCTGACAGTTGACGAGGATCTGTATCAGGAGTTGGCAGGGCTTTCCGTGCTAAAGACCTTCGGTGTGGACAGGCTGAAAGCACTGATTGAGAAAGTGGCCGTATATGATGAGGACGCCATAGAGATCGTGTGGAAAGTGCAGAATCCGTTTGAAAGTGAAGTTTCTGTATGAAATACAGTTCCAATTTTGAAGGAACAGTGGTACAATATGAACCATGGGCAGAGATGCCTGTGGCTTTGCTGCTTTTGAAACATAAAGGATATAGACATGAAAGGCATATTTTTGTTGTAAGAAAATGATAGTTAGATTATGGAGATGGGTGGGCAGTGACAAAGACGGAGTTGATAGAATTGCTGGATGAATATAAAATGGGGGTGATGTCAAAGGCGACAAATGGAACGATACGCCGCACCGCATTTGTTAGATGAGCAGATTGATGCTGTGATGAAGTGTCTGGCAGGGGATTTGGAAGATAGATATAGCACAAGATTCCTGACAGTAAGCCCCGCAGCAATGATTTCTTTTCCGTAAGCTGTAGCAAAGTATTTATAAGTACCCTGTGCCCGCTCGATGATTCCATGGAGACGAACTAAAAGGAGAAAAAATATGAAAGAACTTTCATATACGAAAACGAAGGATTCTGCAAGACGAGCTTCCAACAGTGATCAAAATAGCCTGCTCGACAGGATATCAGAGTTTTTAGTGCAACATGCGAATCCCTCGATTGTTTATCATGTTAAAAACGATATTCTGAAAAATATCACAGACGACGAAAAAAGAGATTTGCAAGATAGGATTTTGCAAGAGAAAATAATCCAAAGCATCATTACATGCCAAAAAGAAAACGGTTGGTTGGGCAATGGTTTTCATGGGTCTAACAAAAATGCAGGACCATATGAAAATCAAGAGGTTGGTGTAAAATATCTTGGCGAAAAACTGGTGTATAAAGATACTCCTGTTCTGAAGAATGCAATAGATGCATTCAAAATGATATCCCCGAAATTGTTCGGCGAGGGCGATATTGACTGCAACAGATACGCAGCCGCCGGCTCGGACATCATTAAAGCTGCTTGTGTTGCAAGAGCTGGTTATGAAGACACCTTTGATATTACAAAAGAAATTACCACGGCACTGGAATCTTTTAGAAGAGTTACTGAAATAAAATCGGTGACAGATATCGTGAAAATAAGAAGGAGACCTCCCGAGCGAATCAACCCCGAGGGTATCGCATACGTTTTTAACGACTATGAAAAATGGCCATGTTGGTATCATCTGGATATTTTGGCTCATACAAACAGTTGGCGGAACAGTGAGAATATAGCAATGCTGGCGGATTCTTTTAATAAGTTACTGAAAGACACAGGCTTGAATTATTCACCTGCCTATTGTGTAGATATTGGGCATTTGGTTGGCTGTTGTGGTGCATATAGGGAGGGCATGAAACTGGGTATAGAAACCGGCGGAGAGTATTATGTATTTCTGGATTTGGTAGAGTATATGTGCCGATGTGGTTTATACAGTCTTGTTCCACCGCTAAAAAAAGAGGTTGATATTATTTATGATTCTATAGATGAGCAGGGAATATGCCGTGCAAACTACGTCGAAAAGGCACTGAAAGGAATGGGATGCTATGGCGGCGGGCAGCTGGAGGTAGACTGGAGGAGCAGGACCAGGAAACTTTGCGATGTAACATACAGAGGACTGTTGATACTGTATCATTCGGGATTGCTGACACACTAAGAGTGAGCCTTGATTATTTAACGATGGATAACCAATATGAGCGGTCTTCCTGTTATCATGCTGACGGCCAAAAGCAATGAGGAAGCATATACTGCACTATTCTATATAAAACCGTAGGAGCTGGAGCCGGACGAAGAAATAGCGTGAAAGGAGGATGAAGATGCTTACACAGAAGATGGGACGTAAGACGACTGGTGCGGAAAACAAAGTGATGGCAAGGAAGGGGAAAAAGACAAATGCGCTGCGGCTTGGTGACAGTATGGCAGCCGGGAATCGATACATATGGAATGAGGGCGCAGAAAATATTTCTGCATGTGATAATACACAGCATATATGGAACTGCCCAAATGTTATCCAAAGAGAAGTAGTAAGATTTAAGCCGGATGTCCCGGAGAGCTCACCAGAGGAAAAGGAGTTTGCCGAAAAAGCAGTCCAACTGGATGGAATATTGCAGGAAGCGTATTGGGAATTTTTGGCGGATAATTTTAACGATGCGTCAGAAAATTATATTAAAACTTACATTATCAGGAAAAGAAATTATGAAAACAAGGTTCAGGATATGCATCCATCCACGGCGGCAGGGTATGTGATAGAAAGTAAGGTGAGCAGCAGGATAAAGGATTATGAAGGACTAACATTACAGAATACAAGTATATTATCGGGAACTCGCCCGGACATTGTATTGGAGAGTGAATATAAAACTGGTAAAATGGCATTGTTGGATATAACTGCGAGCAAAAGTGTAGGGCATATCCTTTTGAAAAAAGGGAACTGGCTGAATCATGATAAAATTGTTTATGTGGCGGAATTGACATATCCAAGCATTAACTTTGATAGTATGACTCCGGTAAAGCTGACAGCTGAACAGGAAGAGCTCGTCAGACAGCATGTCGTGTCATTACAAAACATGCGGCAGGAATGGCAGGACTATTGCAGAGACAATCTGATTGAGAATCAAGCCAGGATAGTCGCGGCACTCAAAAATAGCAAGATAAGCGCCAAACTGGCATCCAGACGGCAAAAAGGGGATGTAATCGAAAAATTTAATATGTTTGGCATCACCATTTCATATAAAGGGGATGGCGAAATAATATGCTATGAGGATGTGAATCCTGGAATGACGATTGATGACAGGTATTCTCCGCATGATATGAACTGTAAAGCAGAAAAATTAATCATACATATTCGGAGTGGAAAATTAGTAGGAATGGGAGCCTTATAAGGTGCGAAAGGAGTTCAGTCAGGGATGGAATCACTACAGACAGCCGGATATCGGCGAAATCGGATACGTGATTGGCGAAAAACATCAAAATCGCGGATATGCGTCAGAAGCAGTGAACTGCATACTCGCAGAATATTTCATCAATCAGGGCTTCTACCTCATTGAGGCAAAATGCAACGCGTCAAACCACGCCTCCCTGAAGCTGCTTCAAAAATCAGGCTTTCAGATTGACGGCAGGCTGCGCGGCAGAAGAATAGACCTGCTGACCGGCGAAAGAAAGGACTTAATCGTCGCTTCAATTACGCAGACAGAGTTTATGAATCAAATCTACGCTTCTGATTAGAAGCGTAGATTTTTTCTGCTTAGATTTTTATTAAAATAATGTGAATTTACTGGAAAAAAAGGCTGAAATATTATAGAATATACAAGATAAAGTCCGTTTTACATAAAATATGGACTTCAGAGGAGTAAAATTGGGAATCATTGGAAAATGATACCCTTGCCAGATGGAAAAATAGGAGGGAAAAATGCAATACAGAGGAGCGAAGCGAATCAAACAGATTGCCGCCGTGGTACTTTCTGCGGCCTTGCTGATAACAGAACTGCCGCAGTCTGCAACTGTCTATGCGGCGCAGGCAGAAGATACTGGGATAAGCAGCCTGGAGACGGAAACAGCGGCGGAGCAGAACACACAAAATGAACCGGAAGAATCATCGCAGGCGCAGCAGGCAGATGGGGTGCAGGAAGAGACAGGCAGTGCAGAACCGACAAGCCCGCAGACACCGGATACAGAGCCGTCAAGTCCGGAAGTGACGGAAACGGAGCAGTCAGGCCCGGAAACGCCGGACACGGAACCATCGAATACAGAATCGTCAGGTACGGAATCATCCGATATAGAATCGCCAGGTACGCAACCACCTTCGACAACGAATCCGGAACCGTCAGAGACGGAAACGCAGAGCAGTCCGGCGGAGACGGAGACCGAATCGGAAACACAGACAGAGACAACAGCGGACGAGGAGACGGAAACCCTTACAGATGAGCTGCTGGAGCCGGAGACGGAAACAGAAACCACTGAGGAGGAGACAGAAAGTCCGGAAATAAAAGTACCTGATGTAGATACATCCGTGTACACATACAGCGGGGGCACAAGCCGTACAGCGGCACACATACAGCCGCGTTCCGTGACATACAAATCCGCGGCGGAATTAAAACCGGAAACAGACGGAAGCTACAAAATCAAGAACAGGGACGAATTCATTACATTTCTCGCAAATCCCTCAGCATATGCTTCTGATGTAATCAATCTGGACTGTGACATCGACATGAAAGGGGAGACGGCACTGTTTAATGCGTCCTTTGCCGGCATCTTCAACGGCAACGGACACTCCATTCACAATGTCAGGATACAGTCAGGGCTGTTTCGCAGCGTCAACAGGGATGCGGAGGTCAAAAACTTACATATCAGCAATGTCATCTCGGATGAAGTGAGCGGCGTGGTCACGGCGGAAAACAGCGGTACCATCTCATACTGTGTCGTGACAGGAAACCTCACGGCATCCGACAGTGTCGATAAGCTTGCCGGCATCGTGGGCATGAATATGGGTACAGTGGAGAACTGTGTGTTCTCGGGTGAAATTACATCCAATGACTCCTACAGCGGAAATGTAGGCGCCATTGTAGGCTTAAATAGTTCAGGAACCATCCGGAACTGCTATGGAATCGGCAAGCTTGCCGTGTCCTTGGGAAATGCCGGCGGAATCGCAGGCAGAAATGACAATGTGATTGAAAACTGTGCCAATTATATGGAAGTTTCCTCAAAGGCGGCGTCGGGCGGTATCAGCGGCGAGAATGCCGGAACAGTGTCAGGCTGCGACAACTATGGGGCGGTCACATGCAGGCAGAGCGGAACCGGGCAGACAGGCGGAATCGCTGCGAAAAACACAGGTTCCGGAAAGATTGAAAACTGTTATAACCACGGCAGTGTGAGCAGCTCCGTAAACAATGTCGGCGGTATCGCGGGCGCCACGGCAGGCTCCATCAGCAAGTGCGGGAACTATGCAGGCATTACAGGCATCGCAAATATTGGCGGAATTGCAGGACAGAATATTGGGACAAAAAATACGGACGGCAGTGCGAAAAGTGTGATAACAGGATGCTTTAACACAGGCTCCGTGACAGGAAAAGAAGGCACCAATGCGCAGGGCATTGGCGGTATTCTCGGAAGCAGTGAGTACAAAACGGAAAGCGTGCCGTATGCTGTCCGTATTGAGAACTGCTACAATACAGGAAGCATTACGCCCGACACCACGGTCGGCTATGTAGGCGGAATTGCAGGAATCCTCAAGTGTGGCACCATTTCCAGTGCATACAACACGGCAAATATCCTCAATGTCACCTGTTCAGGAATGATAGCAGGATTTCTCGGTGAGGCAGGCGTGGCAGACTATGAGAATGTCTACTATCTTGAGGGCGGAATCGAAAGAATTGCCTGCCGCGAGCATGAAATTGTAGTGGATGCCAATGCGAAAAAGACGGAGCAGGAATTAAAGGAGCTTGCAGGAACGCTTGGGGGCGGCTTTGAAAGTGATGGCAACAGCGTCAACGGCGGCTACCCGGTTGTTGCCGGACAGGGCGCGGAACAGACAAGCTATCCTGTAGTATATGAACTGAACGGCGGATGCCTGGACAGGTATTATCATATGGTGCGTTCCGGGGACAGCGTGGGCGAGTCGCCTGCCGACCCTGTGAGAAAGCATGCGGAATTTAAGGGCTGGTTTAGTGATGCGGCATGCACTTCGGCATATGGATTTACGTCCCCTGTGGAGAAAGCCACGATGGTGTATGCAAAGTGGGATACCTATGTGGCTGTAGAGCGCATCGAGCCTGCCATGAAAAACATCACGCTCCAGATAGAGGAGGAGCAGAAAATTGCCGTGACAACCTATCCGGAGAATGCACAAAATGCAACCCTGATATGGAAATCGGAAAATACTTCCATCGCGGATGTCGGACAGGATGGAACCATCAAGGCAGTCGGCACAGGCACGACCTATGTTACGGTTTCGGTGGCAGATGACGAGACGATATCGGCAAAGATACAGGTGAATGTCACGGCAGATGAGATTTTTGTGCGCCGGGTGGACACCAATGAGCTGATATCGGCGCCCACGACAGGCATTTCTTCCGGTTTTGCCGTCAATGACGAGATTGTCGTAGAGGTGAAATACGGAAAGGGCATCAGCGCCAACCGGAAGATTCAGTGGACGACCAGCAATGCCAGGGTATTTAAATTTAAGGAGCTTGAACCGGCGGACAGGGATCGTGTGACGCTCGTCGGAGTGGGAACGGGAACGGCAAAACTGACTGTCATAATATCCGAGGGAGATAAATATTATGAGGCTGTAATCTGTAATATTGCGGTTGCGCCGCAGGCGTCCTCCATCACGATTAAGATAGGAAATGAGGAGGCGTCCGGAAATATCACATACGATTTGTATACAAAGAAGTTCATTGCTGCGGGAAATAAAAAATTTGACAGGCCGACAGATGAACTGACAGCGGAGATTCTTCCGAGGGATGCAGGACAGAAGGTGGAGTGGAAGTCAAGCAGGGAGTCCGTCCTGAAATTTCCGGATTCCAAGAGCGGTGTTGCAGAGGGAAACGGTGAGGGTGAAGCCGTGGTGACGGCAGCGGCGCTTGACGGCAGCAAGGTGACAAAGAACGCCACCGTGTACACGAGAAGGATTGTGCAGTCCTTCACGATGGCAGCGGAATCGGTAAACAAGGACATTCCGGTTGTCAGAGAGGGGGACGAGATTGTCATCACCAGCGGAAACGGCATTAAACTGACACCGGAATTTGTGCCGGCATCCGTGTCCAATATGGCGCTCTCATTCAGTGTCACGAGTGGTGACAAAAATGCCATTAAGTTTTCTTCAAACAATCCGGACGGCAAACCGGAAATTAAGACGGTGATGACCATCACGGCAAATAAGGTAACGGCGAATACAAGGGTGACATTGAAGGCGGTCTCACTTGATGCAGGAAAGGCAGAATGTGAAATCAAGCTGGTAATCAAACCGCTTACAGAGTCCATAAACCTGTATAAAAATACGGATTTGCAGCACAGCGTCAACGGCTCCACGATAGGCATCAACCCGGAAAAGGATGATATGTTTTTTACGCTGACAGCAAGAAATTATCCGGATAATGCATCGCAGGCTGTCACATGGAAATCCGGCAATACAAAGATTGCAAAAGTGGAAAAGACAGATGACAAGACGTGTAAGGTAAGTGTCCTGGATAAGGGAAATGCGATTATCACTGCCACCGCGGCGGACGGCAGCGGGGTGACGGCAACCGTGACGGTCAATGTGTCGGCGCTTGCTTCCGATATCGTCATAACAGGAAGCAATATGGTGATGAAAGGGAGCACCATCCGCTTAAAGGCAGAGGTATTTCCAAAGTCGGCGACGAACCAGCGGGTAAAATGGTCTTCACTGATGGAAAGCATTGCGAAGGTAGATCCGAAAACAGGCGATGTGACAGGCATTGCACCCGGGACGGCGGTGATTATTGCGGAGTCTGCAGACGGAAGCGGTGTGCAGGCAACACATACCGTGCGCGTGACAGACGTGATAACGAAATTTGATATTGTGTCGCTGGACAGCAGCCTGAGCGGGAAGGATGCCGTGCTCTCCGGAAAGTCGGTAGGGCTTGATCCGGATAAGAATATGCTGACGTATAAGCTTGGCGTGAAAATCCTGCCGGACACGGCGTGCCAGACTGTCACATGGAAGTCCAGCAACGAGAAAGTGGTAAAGGTTGAGGATGGGCTGATAACGGCGGTCGGCATGGGGACGGCAAATGTGACGGCAACCTCCACGGACGGAAGCAAAAATACGGCGCGTGTGAAAGTGTTTGTCACAACCCTTGTGCGGAGTGTCAAGATTTCGGGAAGCCATTACGTGGGAATGGACAAATCCATCCAGTTAAAGGCAGAAGTGGGCGGTAAGGACGCCGCGAACAAGAAGGTACTTTGGAGAAGCAACAATCCTGAAAATATCCAGGTAGACGAAACGGGTCTGGTCACTGCCTTAAACCGTTTCGGCATGGCAGAGATAACGGCGGAGGCGGCGGATGGAAGCGGGGCGAAAGACCGCTTTATGGTCTACGCGGTGGCTTATCCGGACAAGGTGGACATTGCAAGCTATGACAGACTGCTGACCATTGAGGAAAATGCGAGCACGAAAAAGAAGTCAGCCGAAGTTGATATGCGAAATGGAGACACCTACCGATTTGAGGCAGTGTTCAACGACAATAATCCGACTGCGCAGGGGGAAGCAGGATACCCGAAGACAGTGACATGGAGTACATCGGATAAGACGATAGCCGCCGTGGAACCGGTGTCTGCTTCAGACGGAAAGGTGGTACAGGTTACCGTGTTCCGAAAAGGCAGCGTGACCATCACGGCGAAAACGACAGACGGATTAGAAGTGACAGACACCTGCAGGCTGAACATCATAGACCCGGAGCCAAAAGTAAAAATAACGGGTCCGACACAGGTGGCAATGGGCAAAAAAATCCAATTGTCAGCCGGATATACAGCCGTGGAGTGGAAGCTTGCCAATCCCGGGGACGCGTCCATTGCGACAGTGAACAGCAAAGGACAGGTTACGGCCAAGAAGCAGGAGGGGGATGTCGAAATCGTTGCCATTGCGAAGGACGGCAATAATGGGGAGAAAGCTTCCCATATGGTACATGTCAGGCCGGCAGTCAGCGAAGTATCCATCCTGGTAAACGGCGTTCCGCAGAAAAACAAGGCGACACTGGGCGTGGACATTTTGTCAGATCCCTTGCAGCTTACCGCGATAGTGGTCGGGGATGAAAATACAAATGTGAAGTGGACTTCCAATAAAACGGCGATAGCCACGGTCGACCAGAACGGCATTGTCGATGTGAAGAAAAACGGCAAGGCGGTGATAACCGCGGCGGCGATAGACGGCAGCGGCAAAAAGGCAACCCTGACAATCAATGTGTCCAAGAAAGTGACAGCAGTCGCGCCGAATGGAGCGGATGAGGTGCGGGTAGGGCTGAAAAAGACAGTACAGCTTGGCGTAAAATACACGCCGCTCTCGGCTACGACCAAGAAGGTAGTATGGGAGAGCGAGGCACCGAGTGTAGTGTCTGTAAACAAGTCAACAGGAAAAGTGACAGCGAAACAGCTGATTGACCTGTCCCAGTACCCCAACGGCTATATCACAGTGACAGCGACCCCGGCAGACAATGGAAACGGAACGCCATGCTATTTTAAGGTGTACGTCAATAATCCGGTCAACAAAGTGGAGGTGCTGGAAAAGGGAAGCACGGAGTACAACTCCGTACTGGGCGTCGATTTGAGCGTAACACCGGCGCAAAAGCAGCTTGTATTCCGTCTTACGGACAACAAAAAGCCGGCAAATGAGCTGGCAGACCAGTCAGTGACATGGAAGTCAAGCAATACAAAGGTGGCAAAAGTGGATGAGAACGGTCTTGTCACAGGATTGTCGACCGGCAAGGTGACAATCACCGCGACGGCATGTGACGGAAGCAAAAAGTCCGGAAAGGTCACATTGTATGTCGGCAAGCTGATTACCAGCCTCAAAGTGATGGACGCGGAGGATAAGAGCAAGGAGCTTACGGAGATTAAGCTCAGGAAAGGCAATTCCCGCACAATTTTACCGCAGCAGATAAAGATTCTGCCAATTACGGCGACAAACGATAAGCTTACCTACACGACAAGCAATAAAAAAATAGTGACCGTGACATCAAAAGGTAAAATAACGGCAAAGAAATCCGGAGAAGAAGCCTGGATAACAATCTCGACGACAGACGGCTCGAATCTTTCCTGGAAAATAAGGATTCTGACACTGTAAAATACAGACAGCGCACCTTGAAAGGGTGCGCTGTTTATATGCACACGGGCGTCCAGGGGAAAAATGTCAGCAGGCTGACGGACGTCCGGCGCGCGAGTAGGGGAGAAGGTCATGCCCCTGCTCGATTTTCTGCCTGCTTACCACTATGAATTATTCAAAAAATGTGGTATCATTAAGCATTAAGAAATATTAAATCTGCATTTTTTACAGGGATTATGGCATAATATGGAAAAAGAAAGGGAAAGGCATTGGTAGGAATGTATGTGTGGGATAGCCGGATTTTGTAACAGACCGACAAACTGGAAAGAAAATATCAAAAAAATGAACGAGAGGATGTACCACAGGGGACCGGATGCCGGGGGTGTTTGGGCGAGTGAGGATGCGAATGTCGTGTTCGGGCACCGCAGGCTCTCGATTGTTGATTTGTCGGAAAACGGCGCGCAGCCGATGCATTCCTTGTCCGGAAGATACGTGTGCGTCTTCAATGGGGAGATTTACAATTACAGGAAGCTCCGGGACAGGCTCCTTGCCGAGAAAAAGGTCACTGCCTTCCGGGGAACATCGGACACGGAAGTACTGCTCGAGGCGTTCGAGGCATACGGCGTGCAGGAGACCATCCGGCAGTGCAAGGGAATGTTTGCGATTGCATTGCTCGACAAAAAAACAGGGCGCCTTACACTGATAAGGGACAGAATCGGCGAGAAACCGTTGTATTATGGATTTGTAAAAGGACAGTTCGTGTTTGCATCGGACATTGGCAGCATCAGTGTGCTGGACGGCTTCGACAATCCGATTGACACAAAAGTGCTGCAGCTCTATTTTATACACGGCTATATTCCGGCGCCATACTCCATTTACCAGAATAT
Source organism: uncultured Lachnospiraceae bacterium (assembly GCA_949066965.1). Classification (GTDB taxonomy): domain Bacteria; phylum Bacillota; class Clostridia; order Lachnospirales; family Lachnospiraceae; genus COE1. The sequence goes on along the minus strand of CARTDA010000002.1, from coordinate 194,118 downwards.
TTACAAGCTGGATGCAGGCTGCATGCTTGAGATAGACATGCCATACAGGGAGCCCGAAATAAGTGCCTACTGGTCAGTGCGCGAGGCGGCAAAGTACGGTCAGGCGCATCCCTTTACCGGAAGCAGGCAGGAGGCGGCGGATGAGCTGGAACGGCTTCTGAAGGCTTCCATCTCGGAGCAGATGGTCGCGGATGTGCCCGTCGGGGCATTCCTGTCGGCAGGCATTGACAGCAGCACGGTTGTGGCGCTGATGCAGGCGCAGTCGGGGCAGAAGGTCCGGAGCTTTACCATAGGCATGGACAATCCCGAATACAACGAGGCGGCATATGCCAAGGAGATAGCAAGACATCTCGGCACGGAGCACACGGAGCTGTATATCACGTCGCAGGATGCAAAGGAAGTGATTCCGAAGCTTTCCCATATATTTGGCGAGCCGTTTGCGGATTCGTCGCAGATACCGACGTATCTGGTCAGCAGGATGACCAGGGAACACGTGACAGTGTCGCTGAGCGGCGACGGAGGGGACGAGCTGTTCTGCGGTTATATGACATATCCGTCCATAGACAGGATATGGGGCAAGATGAAAGGATTTCCGTATGGCCTGCGCCGCTTATGCAGCCGGCTGCTTGTGGGAAATCCCCTGATTAAAAACAACCAGCTGCTCCAGACAAAGGCTTATCTGCTCGGTGCAAAGAGCCCGGAACACCTCTACGAGCTGTCCAATGCGCAGGAGGTTTCAAACCTCAGCATTGCGCTTGATAAGACAGTTCATTCTTATAAGCATAATGACCGCCCATACGGTGATTTGCGGGACACAAGAAACAGCATTATGCTGATGGACATGGAGGTGTATCACCCGGATGACATTCTTGTCAAGGTCGACCGCTCCGCCATGGCAGTGTCGCTTGAGACCAGGGTGCCGATGCTTGACAGGGATGTCGTAGAGTTTGCGTGGACGATTCCCATGGAGTACAAAAAACAGGGCGACACCGGCAAGCTGGTTCTGCGGGATGTCCTGTACCGGTATGTGCCGAAGGCGATGATGGACAGGCCAAAGAAAGGGTTTTCCATTCCGATTACGCAGTGGCTTCGGGAAACACAGCTCCGGGAGTGGGCGGAATCGCTGCTTGACGCGCAGCTTATCCGGCGTCAGGGGATTCTGGATGCCGACGAGGTGCGGCGAATCTGGCGCGACTTTATCGACAACGGAAACTGGCGCATACAGATATGGTATCTATTGATGTTTCAGTCCTGGATGCAGGAGCAGGGGATAGGGAGGATAAAATGAATACGCAAAATACAGCACCGCTAAGTGCATATATCAAAATAGCGAGACCCGACCACTGGGTCAAGAATGTGTTTATTATGCCAGGGCTTGTCCTGGCGCTGATTCTGATTGAAATACCGGACGAAATCGGGATATTTCTGCTGAAATTTGCGGCGGGCTTTCTGGCGACATGCTTTATCGCGTCGGCAAATTATGTCATTAACGAATGGCTGGACGCGGAGTTCGACAAGTACCATCCGACCAAGAAGTACCGTCCTGTAGTCAGCCAGAACATGAAGTTTTCGCTCGTGATGGCGGAGTATGCGGTATGTATCGCGGCAGGCATTGCGCTGTCGCTTCTGGTCAACATTCCGTTTCTGCTGACGGAAGTGGTACTCCTTGTCATGGGCATCCTGTACAATGTGAAGCCGATACGGACAAAGGACATTGTGTACCTGGACGTGCTGTCGGAGTCTGTCAACAATATGATACGCCTTCTGCTCGGATGGTTTATCGTGTGCGAGAATGTATATCCGCCATCGAGCGTCCTTGTCGGCTACTGGATGGCAGGCGCCTTCCTGATGGCGGTCAAGCGCTATGCAGAGTACCGCATGATAGGTGACCCGAAGCTTGCAGGCTCCTACCGAAAGTCGTTTGCCAGGTACACAGAGGCGACGCTGCTGTGCTCCTCATTCTTTTACGCGCTGTGCGCGACCTTTTTGATAGGAATCTTCCTGTTAAAATACAGGATTGAGTATATCGTGGCAATCCCTGTCCTGTTTTTCCTGTTTTGTTATTACCTGTACATAGCGTACAAGCCGGACTCGGCGGCGCAGAAGCCGGAGAAGCTTTTCAGGGAGAAAAAGCTGATGATACTGGTGGGAATCCTCGTCGTGCTCTTTGCAGTGCTCACCGTCGTGGATATCCCGGTTATGGAAATGTGGGAGACGGCATTCTTTATTCCGACCAAAAAATAAGCGGAGGGATGGTGAAGTCCATGAATCAGGTTTGTATGCGGAAAGAGAAGATAACCCAGTATAAGGCAGTCATTTTTGACCTGGATGGGACACTGTATTACCAGAATCCTTTCCGGCTTCGCATGGCATGCTGGCTGCTGGGGCATCTCATAAAGCATCCTTCCGCCATAAATGATATGCTTATTATAAAGAAATACAGAAAAGTGCGGGAGCGCTGGGAACAGTATGATACCGCGCCAGAAACAGGCGGTACACAGGAGCTTGACACGCGGCAGTATGCTTATGTGGCTGACAAGATGAAGGTGTCGCCGGAAAGGGTTCAAAGGACGATAACGTTCTTCATGCTGGAAGCGCCGCTAAAGCTCCTTGCAGGATATCGCGATACAATGCTCGCGGATATGATAAAAGAATTGCGGGAACATAAAATAGCAGTAATCATTTATTCGGATTACCCTGTCCAGGACAAGCTGAAGGCGCTCCGGATAAAAGCAGACGCCTGTTATACATCAGCAGACAGGCAGATAGGCTGCATGAAACCCGACCCAAAAGGCATCCGCGTGATTTTAAAAGAACATGGGTTATCAAATTCAGAAGCGCTGATGATTGGCGACCGCTATGAGAAGGACGGGCTTGCTGCCAGAGGAAATGACGTGGATTATATCATTGTCAGCAAAAAGAAAAAAGAGCGATTGTTATTGAAAGAGCTTTTCCAATCTTCTTATGAATAGTGCGGAATCAGTGAGAAACTTTATAAGTTGTATGATATGTGGTAGATTATAACTATATTTTACTTGTATCGTGCTTGTAAGGAGGTGTTTTGATTGTCAGCATTGCAGAATCAGGTGGTTCAGTCCTTAGAAGGCTTGTCTGATGAGAGTCTTGAATTTATACTTGATATGATACAACGTTTCGTGAAACCAGCGGAAAATCAGTTAATGGAGACTGGAACACAGAAGAAGGGGCGAAAGCTGGGTATTTTAAAGGGAGAGTCCCTCATTGCAGATGGATATGATCTGGATGCGTGTAAGTTTTAAATTTGACAGCTTCAAAATAAACAACAAATGGCGGATGGTCTTTGTCTTGCCGACGGAATAGATGCATTTTTTAATGTACATATTGGTTTCTTGCGTTAATCTGTCTTGCTTTAATCACTACATTGCGAGAATGAGGGATTTCATTCCCTTTTTAAGAGGAAGGTCTTAATTTTCTGTCAATCATGTCAAGCAGCTTCGTCATGTACAGCCCGAGGACGTAGATGACAAAGACCGTGGGGAGATACAGCACACAGTAAAGCAGCAGGTCATTGTATGTATTTCCACCCAGCGTCAGGAAATAGGAGAGGTCCTTGAGTCCGTACCAGCTGACGAACGCGTGAACAAGGTACATGCCATAGGAGTGGCTGCCGCAGGATGCGATAAGGTCTGTGAGAAAATGCTTCTTTGGCAGATTTGCCGCGCACAGCTCGATATGGATAAAGCTTACGGCAAGCCAGTAGAACGACAGACCGACAAGCGATGGAATGACAGAGTAGATGAAATTCTGCTCAGGCATCAGGTAGAGCCGGACAGACGCAAAGCATGTAACCGCGAACAAAGCGATGGACACAGGCAGCGGGCATTTTGACGAAAAGCCTGTTTTTTCCTGGAAGTACAGCAGGATGCCGAGGCAAAAGCAGGGCAGCTGGTTGGTAAAAAAATAATATAAAAAGGAATTGTTGTAAGGGTAAAGCTCGTTGCTTGTGGCGCCCGCAATGCTGCGCAGCAGCACACAGTTCAGGATAAGAAAAATAACAGGTATTATCATGATAAGCGGCCGCTTCAGTGAATATATTTTTTCAAATAACAGGATGAGTAGCGGAAACAGTGCGTACAAAATAAACGTCGTTCCGATATACCATCCGCCGGGAAAGACGTTATTGATGTAGTCCGGAAAAAAACCATGCAGGAACAGGACATTTGTGAGGATGGCAGCAGGCTTCCTGCTGACGATAAATCCGGGAGAGTGGTCGAGGACGTCCATAAAGAGGACATTGAGCAGGAGGTTGACACATAAAATGATGAGAAATCCCGGCGCGAGGCGAAGGTAACGGCGCAGGATAAACTGGCCGCTGCATTTCAGGCGCTGCCGGACGGTAAGGCGGGCTTCCTGCGGGGCGGCATACCTGGAGACGAGATGGAACCATGAATAGCAGAGCGCCATTCCGGAGACCATAAAAAAGAGCTGGCATCCCATCTGACCGTAGTTTATCAGCTGTCGGAGCCCTGACATATCCTTCATGATAAAATGGCGGTTGTGCACCATAATAATCATGAGAATGCCGATACCCTTTAAAACGTTAAGCGACTTGAGCTGTTTTTTCATATCCTGATTCCGTCCTTTCCATATAGTAACATTTTGCCACCTTTTTCCTGTTTTGTAAACCTGATTTCGTGCGTTATGAGTCTGTACATATCCAAAAAAAAATAGTAATATATTGGTAATAAGTTTTTTGCGAATGAGAAAGAGGGATGGGATATGAAGAGAACATTTTTGAGAGTGGCTGTGGCGGCAGGCATCCTGGCAGTCCTGCGTCAGCCATCCGGCTGTGTTATGGCAGCAGAGCAGCCACAGGTATTGGAAACTCCGGCACCGGAGACACCAGCGGCACAGGTTCCGGCAGCACCGGAGACACCAGAAATACAGTCCCAGATAACAGAAGCACCAGTGGTTCCGGTGCCTGTGGACGATGTGGACAACGAGACGGCGCTGATTCTGAATGCGCAGGCAGAGCTTGCCGCGCTGGGGATTCCGCTTGAGAAATATCATGTGATCAATATCCTCGGGGATTCGCTCACGGAAGGTGTGGGGGCGAGAACGCCTGACAAGGCATATCCGGTCGTATTGTCGAAGCTTACGGGCGCGGTGGTGAACAATTATGGCGTTTCCGGTTCCAGAATTACGGATATACCGGAAGGGTGGACGAATCCGGGCTCGTTTGTCGACAGGATGTATGCCATGGATAAAGCAGCGGATTTGGTGATTGTATTTGGCGGAACAAATGATTTCTGGTTTGGCGACTGCCCAATCGGGAAACGGACAGACACGAAACCCAATACGTTTTACGGTGCGCTCAACACAATGCTTCCCTATCTGAAAAACGCATACCCCAATGCTGACATTGTCCTCATTGTGCCATACCAGCAGAGCAAGGATGCGGATGCGACGCATTCTTACAAAAGAAGCACATACAGCGATTTCGGAACGGGTACATTTAAGCAGTACCGGAATGCGATGCTTGACAGATGCGAGTACTACGGCATACCCGTGCTTGACCTGTACGCGGATTATGAGCTGAATCTGGCGGACAACAGGGAGGCGCTTGAGGCGTATGGTAATTTTATCTGTGACGGCTGTCACCTGAATGATGCCGGCTACAATCTGCTTGCCAGAAAGATATACCGCTTTATCATGCAGGACTTTTCGGTATATGTGCCCCTGTACACAGAAATTAATGATATGGTATTTGAGACTGCGGCGCTGCCTGCACTGGTTCAGAATGGAAGCTTTGTGCTGCCAAATGGCCAGGTGATACCAGGCAAGCCGGGATTCGAGGCAGACCCGTCCATGCCGTTACGGCAGCTCTATCAAAACCTTATTATTTCTGCCATGTATTGATGCCGTTCTTTACCAATGGAAAATAGTGTGCTATCATAGAGGGATACGAAAGGTGGAGACGGTTCGATGAAGACGTTGGGGAATGCGTGTAAGAGAAACTGGCATTTTATGCTGGCAGGGGGGATTTTTGTATTTGAGGCGGTGATATTGCTGCTGCTGCGGGAAAAGATATATGTGGGAATCTGTGATAACCTGGATTTGTTTATCACACAGCTGAAAATGCTGCGCGATAACAGCGCGTTTTTTGTCCACAATCAGGCAATGCCGGTGCTGGGAAGCATTGACAGGAACTATTTTCCGTCGGAGTTTTCCCTCTATAATCTTTTATATCTGATTCTGCCGGATATTTATGCGTATATTGCCGGATATCTGCTAAAGCTTGTGATTGCCTTTTTCTCGTCGCTGCTGCTGGCAAGGCATGTGCTGCGGGAATTTTATGGAAAGTATGAAAAAATTGTGGTGCTGGTGGCTGTGGCATTTGCGCTCCTGCCGGTCTATCCCATGTATGCCATATGCTTTTCGTCAATGCCGCTTATTTTATATCTGCTGATTCGCATTTACGAGAAGCCAGAATGGCAGCTGTTCCTTATGGTGTTTCTATATCCGTTTTTGTCGTATTTTACCTTTTTCGGCGCATTTATTCTGGGATATCTGTTGATTGCGATAGTTATTTTATGGATAAAGGATCGGAAGCCGTCCTTTTCGCTTGCAGGGGCACTGCTTTGCCTCATGGCAGGCTATGTGTGTTTTGAGTACAGGCTGTTCGGCATTATGCTGCTGTCCGATGAGGAGACCATCCGGAGTACCATGGTGGTCGCAAGCTATGGGGCAGCCGATTTGTGGAAATGTTTCCTTGATGTATTCCTACATGGGTTTTCCCACGCGAAATCCGTTCATACCTATTTTGTGCTGCCGGTCTGCGGGCTCTACTTTATATGGAATACGGTGCAGTATCTCACAGGCAGGAAAACAGGAAAATTTTATGCGGATGCATTTTTTGTCACCATTGCGTTTATTGTGTTCAACTGTGCGGTCTATGCACTCTATTTCTGGGAGCCGCTCAGGAGTCTGGTGGAGACGGTTCTGCCGCCGTTAAAAGGGTTTCAGTATGGCAGGACAATCTTTTTTAATACCTTTGCGTGGTATCTCGCGTTCTTTCTTGTGATAAAAGAGCTGTATGATAAAAAGCATATGCTGTCTCCTGTACTTTCCTGCGCTGCGGGCATTGTGGCGATTCTGGTTGTCGGCGGTACGCAGTGCGAGTACAGCGACTTTTATAATACATGTTATTGCAATCTGTACAAGCTGTTGAAGCATGCGGATGTGAACCAGTTAAGCTATGGCGAGTTCTATGGCGGTTCACTCATAGAGGAAATTAAGGCGGACATTGGCTATACGCCTGATAAGGGGGCATGTGCATACGGTTTCCACCCGGCGATGCTTTCCTACAATGGCATCACCACGATTGACGGCTATTGCGGCTACTACAGCCAGGATTATAAGGAACAGTTCCGCGCTGCAATTGCGCCGGCGCTCGACGAAAACAAAAACTGGCAGGCGTACTATGATGACTGGGGATGCAGGGCATATCTGTTTCCGGCATCCGGTGAGAACCTATACGATTTCGGCGCGAATGCAGCTGCCGTGCCGCAGGACATCCTGATTGACGAGCCGGCGCTGCGGCAGCTGGGATGTGACTATATATTTTCAAGGGTAGAGATTACGAATGCGGATGCGATGCAGCTGCATCTGGTAAACAGATATGCGGATGACGAAATGCCATACAGCGTTTACCTGTATGAATTATTATATACTGGCGGTCGAAAAGGCTGACCGCTCAGTATAATATGATGCGCACAACCGCATAAGGATATATGCCGTTTTGCGGCTGCGGCTGGCGTGAGTATGGATTAAAATTGGAAAGGAAACAAATGCAAATGAGTAAGAAAAGAGTATTGCTGTTTTATCCGCCCGGGGCGCTTTTTCAGAGGGGGGAGGACCGCTGCCAGCAGAATATTGACGACGGCTCCGCGCAGGCGATGCGTGCGTGTAACGATCTGGGCTACGCCGCTGCAATCCTTTTGAAAAGCGGTTACGAGGTAAAGCTTCAGGATTACCAGACACAGGGCGACACCTTTGGCGCGCTGTTAAGGGATATGGATGCATTCCGTCCGGACATGATTATGATGAGCATCACGAACACGACCATTTTTGACGATATCAAGGTCGTGAATGAGCTGAAGGCGAATTACGACCCAATTGTCGTACTAAAAGGGGCGCTCTTCTACGCGCCTGAGCAGGCAATGCTCGACATGCTTGACCTGTCCAATGTGGATTACCTGATTGGCGGGGAGATTGACTTCTGTATCGGAAAGATAGCGGATTATTGTTTCAAGGGAATAGGAAAGCCCGAAGAAATCAATAATATTTTATATAAAGATGAAAATGGCAGGATGGTGCCCACACGGTTCCATGTGTGGGATGACGACCTGGATGCACAGCCGTTTCCGGCGCGCGAGCTGATGCGGAACGACCTTTACATCCGCCCCGACACAAAGGAGCCGATGGCGACAATCCAGACGGCAAGGGGATGCCCGAGCCAGTGCGTATTCTGCCTGACACCGGAGATATCGGGAAAGCGTGTGCGCTTCCGCAGTCCGCAGAATGTGCTGGATGAGATGATCGAGTGCTACGAAAAGCACCACATCCGCAACTTCTTTTTCAAGGCGGACACGTTCACCATCAATCCGGCGTGGGTCAAGGAGATGTGTGAACTGATTATCCATTCCAGGATTTACGGCAAGATTGAATTTACGGCAAACTCGCGCGTGCGCCCGCTCAGCAAGGAGACGCTGGAGCTGATGAAAAAGGCAGGCTGTTTTCTGGTGGCATTTGGTTTTGAGTCCGGCAGCGATGAGATGCTCAAAACGATGCGCAAGGGCACTACAGTGGAGGAGAACCGACAGGCGGCAAGATGGTGCAAAGAGGTCGGGCTCAAGTTCTGGGGCTATTTTGTCATCGGCTTCCCATGGGAGACGAAGGAGGACATCCTTATGACGAAAAAGCTCGTCATGGAGACGGATCCGGACTTTATCGAGGTCACGATAGCGCTTCCCTTTTATGGCACACCGATGTATGAGACCTGTAAGCAGGAAAAGCTGCTGGAAAAGTCCGTGCTCGGAAGTGACTTTTTCCATTCCAGCACAAAGGGCACCATGCACCTGACGCTGGATGAGGTCATGAAGCTTCGCAAGAACATCCTGCTCGGTTTTTACCTGAGGCCGAAGTACATTTTCCGCAGAATGGGCGACTGCGTCAAGGATCCGGGCATTTTTGTGCAGTATGTGAAGTATGGGCTGAAGCTTGTGGTGAACCTCTTTAAATAAAAAAAGGCTATTTACCGGGGATGGGATATGGACAAAATGAGCAGAATACGCCTGCCGGAATGGGTTACGGCAGGCGTGGCATTTATTTATTATTGGATTATGGCGCTGTATAAGCTTACGGACGCGCCAATCTGGCAGGACGAGGCGATGGAGTTCTACTGTTCCCTGCCTGTGAAAGGCGCGATCAGGGGCGTGACGGAGTACGCCACAATGTATGAACGGATGGCATATATCCAGCAGCAGCCGCCACTGTACAACTGGTTTATCTGTCTTTGGCTCGAGGTAAGCCATGGCGAGTGGTGGTACCGTTTTTCCAGCGTGCTGATGGGATTTGGCGCTGCAGCCGGGATTTATCTCGTGATCAGGAAGCTATGTAACCGCTATATGGCGGCTTTTTGTGTTGTGATATACGCCAGCATTTATATTTTGATGTACTATGTCAAGGAAGCGTCCGAGTATACAATGCTGATTATGTTTCTTGCATGGACGATTTACCTGTATTTTCACATTTTGGAGAAAGCTACAGTCAGGAGGGCGCTCGGGTTTACGGCGCTTTGCGTCATCGATGTATACACGCATTATGGCGCTGTCTTTGTGGTGGTTCCGATGGCATTGCAGCTGTTATTTTACTATGCACGAAGCAAGGAATGGGCTGCATTCAAGGCAGCGCTTGCGTCATATATCGCTGCTGCAGCCGGGGCAGGGGTTCCCCTTGTCGTCCTGTTCCTGGTTCCGCAGTCAACAAACGCAGTCTCCACGCTTGGCATTGACAAGCCGATTGAGATTACGGGAAACAATATTGTGCTGGATTTTTTTGACAGCATGATGTGGGTGCTCCGGTGGTGCATGCTCGACTACGACAGGGACTGGGACAAGCTGACATGGGCTATCTGGATCATCCTGTTTGCACTGATTCTTATGGGCATCTTCGTGTGGCGGCGCACAAGGCGCAGGTGCGTGCGGCAGTTCATCAACTGTAACATTGGCATTTTCATGATTTATTATGTGCTGACGACGTTCAATATCTACTCTTACGGGTGGTTTGGAAACAGATACAACCTCTTTATTTTTCCGGTCTGGTTCATCCTGATTGCACTGATGATTTATGAGTCGTTTGATATTCTGAAGGACTGGAAATGGACGCGGTATTTCCGCTATGCGGTCGTTGTGGGGATGCTGCTGTTTTGCTGTTATGGTGTGAAGCGGATTCACAACCACTGGGCAAAGATGGATTTACGAACGGTGGTGGCGACATGGTATGCGGACGAAGGATATGAGCTGCCGACCTATGTAAATTTTCACCAGCGGTATCCTTTTGTGTATTACCTGACACACAGTGCGGCATATAGTGAGGATAAATGGGAAAATATATATTGCAGCCAGAATCTTGAGTCACTGAATTACTCTGGCGAGGAGTGGATTGCATTTCTGGAGACGGAGGTCTATCCGGACGGGCTCCCGCAAAAGCTCTATGTCGTGTCAGGACAGTTTGACGCGGCGGCAAGGGCGCTGGTGGATTATGGGTATGAGGTGGAAGCGGTCGTGGACACGACGGCAAAGCTGTTTCTCCTGACTGCCCCTGAAGAACATTAAAAAGAAGGGTCAAGGATATGATAATCATACACGTTATGGGAGGGCTTGGAAACCAGCTTTACCAGTACGCATTATATGAAAAAATGAAATCCCTCGGCAAGGAAGTGAAGCTTGACCTGTACGCATACAGGGAGGCGAAGGGCAGTGACAGGGAATGGCGCAGCCTGGAGCTGGAATGGCTCGGGCTGGACTATGCGGTGTGCACGCCCGAGGAACGCAGGAAACTTCTTGACAACGGCATGCGTCCTGTGGACAGAATCCGGCGCAAGCTGACAGGCAGAAAAGACAGGACTGTGAAAGAGGATGCGGCGTATATGCCCGAGATTTTTGACATGGATGATGTATACCTGTATGGTTTCTGGGGATGCGAGCGCTATTATGCGGATATCATTCCCCTGTTACAGCAAAAAATTGTCTTTCCTGAGAGCGGACAGCCGCGAAACAGGGAGCTGATGGACGTGATGGCGCGGCAGAATGCGGTGAGCATCCACATCCGGCGCAAGGATTACCTCACCGTGGCGGATGGGAAGCGGTATATGGGAATCTGTACGGATGCGTATTACAATGGAGCCATGGCGTATATTGATGAGCGAGTAGAGAACCCGGTCTTTTATATTTTTTCCGATGATGCAGATTATGTGAGGAAGCATTACGACAAGCCGAATATGCATGTCGTGGACTGGAACACCGGAAAGGACAGTATGTATGACATGGAGCTAATGAGCCACTGCCGCCACAATATCTGTGCAAACAGTACGTTCAGCATCTGGGGGGCAAGGCTGAACCAAAATGAAGGCAGGATTGCCATACGGCCACTCCGCCATGACAACTACGAAGTGGCTGATGCAAAGACGGTACATGCGGACTGGAAAGGGTGGACATTAATCAATGCGGCGGGGGAAGTCGTTTAGGAGTGAACAGTAACAAAGGGAGGATTGGATGAACGATAGCGAAAGGGATTTGATATCCGTCATAGTTCCGGTTTATAATGTCGAGCCGTTTCTGGACAGATGTATGCAGTCCATCCTGCGCCAGACGTATCGGAATCTGGAAATCATTCTTGTGGACGACGGCTCGACGGATGCATCCGCACAGCTGTGCGATGACTATGCGCGCAAGGACGGCCGCGTGAAAGTGCTGCACAAGACAAACGGCGGTCTGTCCGACGCAAGAAACGCCGGGCTGGAACTGGCGTCGGGCGCCTATATCGGCTATGTGGACAGTGATGACTGGATAGAGCCGGACATGTATGAACAGATGCACCGCGCGTGCGTGGAGAACAATGCCAGGATTGCGGTGTGCAGATACTTTAATGAATATAGGGACAGGACGGAGTCGGGCGGCAGTGGCAGCGTGGTGCCGCTCTCAAGGGAGGAGCTCCTGAAAATCTATATCGGCGGGCATGACTCGTATATCATTTATAATTCTGTGTGGAGCAAGCTTTTTGCGCGGGAACTGGTACAGGGCATGGTATTTCCCAAGGGGAGGAACTCTGAGGATATTCTGTACACGACGCGTGCATTCTGTAAGGCGGACAGGGCAGTGTATCTGGACAGCAGCTTCTACCATTATGTGATAGACAGGGAGGGCAGCATTATGAATGCCGCAGGCGCGGAGCGGATGTTTCGGGATGAGATACCGTTCTGGCGTGCGCATATCGCCTGCATCAGCGAGATGGTCTCGCCGCAGATGGCTGATTTTGCCCGCTATCATTTTCAAAGACGACTGTTATTTTATTATATGGATGCCGTGGAAAGCAGAAACCGTGAGACGGCGGCAAGGCTTGTCACTGAGATAAAAAAGGACAGGGATGAGACGGACAGGGTGTATGGCAGCAAAATAGTGTCAAAGGGAGACCGGATGCGGCTAAGGCTCTTCCTGCTCTCACCGCCATTGTATGCGGGAGTCGTGCGGCTTTATGAAAAAGTCGTGATTCCGCTCAGAAACGGGAAAGGTTAGTAAATATGCTTTTTAATTCCTATATCTTTGTTTTTGCGTTTTTTCCCCTTGTGGTAACAGGGTATTACTGGCTCCAACGCATGAAATGGGAAAAGGCAGCGCTCGGATATCTGATTGTGATGTCGATGGTGTTTTACGGATATCAGAATATCAGGTATCTTGCAATCCTGATTGCGAGCATTCTGTGCAACTATCTGCTTGTCCTTTTGATGGGAAAAACGAAAACGCCGCTGTGGCGCAGGATTTTCCTGGCTGCGGGGCTGCTGCTGAATCTGGGAATCCTGTTTGGTTTTAAATACTATGATTTTTTTGTGGAAAACGTCAATGCGCTGTTTCGGACGGAATATCACTTTTTGCGGCTTGTGCTTCCGCTGGGAATCAGTTTTTATACGTTCCAGCAGTTGTCCTATGTCATTGATTCATACCGCGGTGAATGCGAGCAGTACAGCCTTTTGGAGTATGCGGCGTATGTCTCCTTTTTCCCGCAGCTGATTGCAGGACCCATTGTGTACCATGACGAGCTGATACCGCAGCTCCGGGATGCAAAAAACCACAGGATTCAGTATGGGAACATGAGTAAGGGCATTTATGCCTTTGCGCTGGGCATGGCAAAAAAGGTGCTTGTTGCTGACAGCCTGTCAAAGGTTGTGACGGCGGGATATGCCAATATTGGCTCCCTCAACAGCATCAGCACGGTTTTCGTGATGTTCTGCTATTCCATGCAGATTTACTTTGATTTCAGCGGATACTGTGATATGGCATATGGCATCGGTTTCCTGTTCAATGTGGAGCTGCCGATAAATTTCAACTCGCCATACAAGGCGGCATCTGTCAGGGAGTTCTGGGACAGGTGGCATATGACGCTCACCAGGTTTTTTACCAAGTATGTCTATATTCCGCTGGGTGGCAGCAGGAGGGGAAACGTCCGCACATATTGTAATGTCCTGACCGTATTCCTTGTAAGCGGTATCTGGCATGGGGCAAACTGGACATTTATCCTGTGGGGTGCTGTCAATGGTCTCGGGAACTTGTTTGACCGCTTATTTGACAAGGTTCTCAATAAAATACCACATGTAATCAGGGTGGCAGTCACATTCTGTTTTTGCAGTGTCGCGTGGAGCATGTTCCGGGCGGATTCGGTGGAGCAGGGTATGGACATGATTGGCAGGATCAGGGTGCATGGGGACGGAATGCTTCATGCCGCAGTGCTGGAAGCGTTTCAGGGAATTTTTGAGATTAATCTCATAAGCCGTGCGGGCGGGAGTGCTGTCATGCAGGCATACCCGTGGCTGCTGCCTGCCGTGGTCTGCGCGGTGCTGATACTTGTCTGCCAGTGTATGCGCAATACACAGGAGAAAGTCAATGACGGCAGGTATGGGAACTGGAGGATGGCTGCGACGGTGGGGCTCCTGGTGTGGAGTGTGCTTTCCCTTTCCGAGGTCAGTGAGTTTCTGTATTTTAATTTTTAGGAGGAAGGCATGGAGCACAAGATATCGGATGCGAAAAAGTGGTTTCGTTGCTGCATGGCGCTGCTTCTGGCGGTCATAGCGCTGCTTCTGGCAGTATTCTGGGTGTTTGACCCATTTTTCCATTTTCATAAACCATTCTCCTTTGTCTCTTACCGCCTGTATGACGAGCGGTATGGCAATGATGGGATATCGCGTCACTTTGACTATGACGCGGTTATCACGGGCACTTCCATGGCACAGAATTTTAAGACGAGCGAGGCGGACGTGCTGTTCGGGGTAAAATCCGTGAAGGAAACGTTTTCGGGCGCAGGCTACAAGGAGCTTTCGGATAATCTTGGGCGGGCGCTGAGAAGAAACGAGAATCTTAAGACCGTGATATGGACAATGGATTCCAACGCCATCATCCGCGATAAGGATTACGACCAGTACGAAGGTTATCCGACATACCTTTATGATGATAATCCGTGGAATGACGCCGCATATGTATTTAACAAAAATATATGGTATCATGGTGTGATTCCCAGTTTGCTCATGACATTGAAAGGCGAGCCAAGCACCACGTTTGACGAATATTCCTCGTGGGAAAAGGAGACGGGTTATCCGTATGTGATGGCGGCATATGAGCGCTGGGAGGAAAAGGCGCCGGAAGCGCCCCCGCTTTCCGAGACCGATGCGAAGATGGTTACGGCAAATATACAGCAGAACTTTGTAGACCTTGTAAATCAGTACCCGGACACGACATTTTATATATTTTATACGCCGTACAGTATCTGCTGGTGGGATTTTATGAACCAGGAGGGCATGATTAACTTTTACTTTGATGCAGAGCTGATTGCAACAGAGCTGCTGCTGGACTGCCCGAATGTAAAATTATATAATTTCCACGACAAGTATGATATCATCACAAATCTGGACAATTACAGGGACAAGGAGCATTACGCATCGCATGTAAATTCCCTGATACTGCAGTGGCTTGCAGAGGGGGACGGGCTTGTGACAAAAGAAAATTACATGGCACGGTGGGAAGATGAGAAGGAATATTACTTAAATTACGATTATGAGCGTATTTTTGGACCGGTAATGGAGGAAGAAAATGGACATCATTAAAAAAATGCGGTATGTTTTGGACAGAAAGCAGAAAATACAGATTTGTTATCTTGGCGTTCTGATTTTTATCGGGGGTATTCTTGAGACGGTAAGCGTCTCGGCGGTACTGCCCCTTGTGTGGGTGATTATAGACCCTGCCAAGGCAGAGGGAAACAAGTATGTCCGGTGGGCGATGAACCTGCTGGGGATTGACGACATCCAGGGGTTTATCATCCCCCTTCTGGCTGCCCTGATTATCCTCTATGCCCTGAAAAATGCGTTCCTGCTCCTGCTGGCGAGTGAGCAGAACCGCTTTATCGCATTTAACCGGAACAAGCTGATTAGCCAGGTGCTCAGGGAGTTTTTGAACAGGCCGTATGAGTTTTACCTTGACGCGGATATCCCTACGGTGTTCCGGCTGACGGACAGTGACATTCCGAATGTGTTCAACATCCTGATGGCGATGATTTCGCTCGTCTCTGAATCCGTGGTATTTGTCCTGCTGTGCATCGTAATGATTGCTGCGGACTGGAAGCTCCTGCTGTTTTTGCTCGTGGTGTTCGGCATCCTGTCGTTTTTGATGCTGAAAGTGTTGAAGCCGCGCCTTGCGAAGCTGGGAACAAAAAACCAGGCAATCCAGTCGCGGATTGCAAAGTGGAGAATTCAGGCAATCTATGGCATCAAGGATGTCAAGGTACTGCACAGGGAAGCCTTTTTTGCTGACAATTATGAGGGCAGCGGAAAAATTGGCGCCGGATACGCAAAAAGGCATGCAGTGCTGAATAACACACCCCGGCTTCTGATTGAGACGGTTTTTATGGCGAGTATACTCGGATATATCATTGTATATATTTCCCTTGGAAACGATGCGCTGTCGCTCGTTCCCATGCTTGGCGCCTTCGGTGTGGCGGCGATGCGTATGATGCCGAGCATCAACCGGATTAACACATATATGACAGATATATCTTATTTCAGACCCTGCCTGGATTATGTGTATGAAAATATGAACATCAGTGAAATCAGCCGCAGGAACAACCAGACATTAAAGCCTGCCGACACGTCAAAGAAAATGCAGCTTCGCGACAAAATCGAGCTGAAGGGTATTGTATATGCCTATCCGAATACGGACAAACTGATATTTGACAGGGCAGACATGACGGTTCCCAGCGGAAAGTCTGTCGGAATCATGGGACCGTCGGGTGCCGGAAAATCGACCATTGTGGATATCCTGCTGGGACTTCTGAAGGTCAGGGAGGGCAGCATAACGTGTGACGGGGTCAGTATTTTTGACAATTATCCGGCATGGCTTGCCCAGATTGGCTACATTCCGCAGTCCATTTATCTCGTGGATGAGCCGGTCAGGAACAATATCGCCTTTGGCATTGCCGATGACGAGATAGACGACGACAGAATCTGGCAGGCGCTTGAGGAGGCACAGCTGAAAGACTTTATCAAGGGACTTCCCGAGGGGCTCGACACGGCAATCGGCGACCGGGGTGTCCGTCTTTCGGGCGGACAGCGGCAGCGTCTTGGCATCGCGCGGGCGCTCTACCACAATCCGGAAATCCTTGTGTTTGACGAGGCGACATCGGCGCTCGACAACGAGACAGAAGCGGCAGTCATGGAGGCGATAAACAGTTTTCATGGCAGAAAGACAATGGTCATTATCGCGCACCGGTTAAATACGATTGAAAAGTGTGATATCATCTATAAAGTGGACGAGGGTAAGATTACAGCGGCGACGCTGTGACAGTAGGAGGACAAGGTGGAGACAAAACCAGTTATCGCAACAGAATTGTTAAAAGGCCAGGGACTTGGAAACCAGCTGTTCTGCTATGTCACGACAAGGGCGCTTGCACACGCCGGAGGCTATGGCTTCAGCATACTGAACAGGGAACTGCTGGACTGTATGTATTTTATGGATATTGACTGCGGGACGGATATGGGGAAAGACTGTTTTGCAGAAGAATACCATGAAAAAGAGGACAGGATTTATGTCGGAAACTCGCGCCATGACATTGAACACGGGTGTTATATAACAGGAGCCGACAATGCGCTTCGGGCGCTTGACCACACGACGCTGCTCTATGGAAACATGCAGGACGAGTCCTATTTTGGGAAATACAAAAAGGAAATCAAGACATGGCTTAAGGTAAAGCCGGAATTTGACTGCATGGATTATTCCCGCGAAAACCTCTGCATCATCAATATCAGGGGCGGTGAGTACACAAGCAGCCCGGAGCTTTTTCTCCGGCGCAGGTACTGGCTGGATGCCATGAAAATCATGCGGCAGAAACGCCCGGATATGGAGTTTATGACGGTGACGGATGATTTGGCAGCAGCGCGCAGAATCCTGCCGGAGGTGGAGGCGCATCATTTTGACCTCGCGGGGGACTATACAACAATTAAGAACGCACGTTATTTGATATTGTCCAACTCGACTTTTGCGTTTTTTCCGGCATTTACAAGTGATACCGTCCAGTATATTATTGCGCCGAAGTACTGGGCAAGACATAACGTATCCGATGGTTACTGGGCATCCGAGCAGAATATTTACAGGGAATTCGCGTATCTTGACAGAAAGGGAAAAATATTTACTGCTGAAGCATGCCGGAAGGAGCTTGACCGATATAAGCAAACATCGCCATACTATAAAAGAATCGGTCAGAGACTGGATGGCGCGGCATTGGCAGCTGCGAAGGCAAGAAGCAGATGGCTGGTATACAGGGACTTGTCTGTCAGGGCGCTGCGTTCTGCAAGGCGGCGGCTGAAAAATGCTGCCGGATAGAGGTACAGAGGATTGGGCATTGCGAAAGGGGCAGAGGTGTGGACATGGAAAACAGTACAAAAAAATTGAAGCTCCCACAGGTGACGCTTGTCGCGATGACGAGTGTGAATGTCAGGGCGACCATCAAGGCGATGCAGTACAGCATGCGCGGGATTGACTTTGGCGATGTGGTGCTGATTACGCATAAAAAGCCATTCGGGCTGCCCGATTGCATCCGATACAGCCACACGGATAAGCTAAACAACATTGACGATTTCAATTACAAAATGGTCTACGAACTCGGGAGCCACATCCGCACGGACTTTGCGCTGATTGTCCATGCGGACGGGTTCGTCGTGCACCCTGAGATGTGGCGGGACGAGTTTCTGGACTATGATTATATCGGCGCCCCATGGCCGCTTCCCCCTGCAGGGGACACGACGACATACCGTGACAGGGACGGAAACAT
Source organism: uncultured Lachnospiraceae bacterium (assembly GCA_949066965.1). Taxonomy (GTDB): domain Bacteria; phylum Bacillota; class Clostridia; order Lachnospirales; family Lachnospiraceae; genus COE1. The sequence goes on along the minus strand of CARTDA010000002.1, from coordinate 175,491 downwards.
CTGCCGCGTCGGAAACAGCGCCGGAATCCGCAGCAAGCGCCTGATGGATTTTCCAAAAAAGGCAGGCATTCCGTGGGAAGGCGAGTACGCATATGGCAGGATGTGGTATTATGAGGATGGATTTATCTGCTGTAAGATACGCCATTTGCTGGAAGCCGAGGGCATGCGCATTGCCCCGCTTTCCGTCGCGAAGTATTATAGTCATGAAAAAATGATTCCCGAGGTACAGGGGATTACGCCGTTTGCCTTCCACAAGTGGGAGGGGACAAATGCGCAGTACCCTAATTTTATAAAGGAGCCGGTTACAAGACGGATGAAAGCCGCTGTCAGAAAAGTAAAAGGGCACGCCCTGGGGAAAAGGCTTGAGAAAGAAGGTTAGGATAGATGGTATACGATTGCTTTCAGTTTTTTAATGAGCTGGATATCCTGAAAATCCGGCTGAATGTCCTTAGCCCGGTAGTGGACAGGTTTGTAATCAGCGAGGCGACAGAGACCTTTTCCGGTCTGAAAAAGCCCTTGTATTATGAAGAAAATAAGGCAATGTTCGCCGAATTTCAGGATAAGATTATCCATGTGGTCGTTGATGACACCCCTGCGGGCGGTACGCACGAGCGGGACACCTTCCAGAAGAATGCGGTGACAAGGGGGCTTGCCGGCTGCACGGATGAGGACATCATCATTTTCAGCGACCTTGACGAGATTCCCAATCCCGACAAAATCCGGGAAATCCTGCAAAATTTTCAGGATGACAAAATCTATCATTTTGCGCAGCGGCTCTTTTACTGTTATCTGAATATGGAGGAAGTGTCAGGCAGCCTGTTGTCCTATGCGGGTGAGTTTGAGGGTGTTGCGCGCAAAAAATGGATTGGGACAAAGATGTTAAGCTACAGGCTTTTAAGGGAACAGAATCTCCTGCTCGGCGAGCTGCGGTTTCCGGAGCGCAAGGAAATCGGCATCCGCGTGGAGGACGGCGGCTGGCACTTTGGCTACATGGGCGGCCACGGCGAGAAGGACATCAGAAAGCGCGTGCAGGAAAAGGTCGTGTCGGCGGCGCATCAGGAATACAATTCAAGACATGTGTTGTCGAACGTGACAGACCAGATTAAGGACGGCAAGGATATCTTTGGCAGGAACGCGCAGTTTGTACGGTGCGAGATTGACGAAAGCTTTCCGGCGTATATCAGGGAGCACCAGAAGGAGCTGGACTTTCTCATCATGCATGAGGAAAAAGGCGCAAAAAAGGCGCTGCGCAGGGCAAAGGTCACAATAAAAAGCATCTGTTACAAAACGCTTGTAATGATAAAACGTGTATGCCGGGGCGTGCTTGGGAAAAATCACTGAGGTACGCTATGGCGGCACAGGGGCTGCCGAGTGGGCGAAAGGAAAAGGGGTAAGGATGTGGGTGTAAAGGTTTCGATATGTATTCCCTGCTATAATAATGCGGACGAGGTGAAACGCCTGCTGGAATCCATATATAGTCAGGATTATACGGACTTTGAGGTGAACCTGTCGGATGACTCGACAAATGACGCGACAGAAGCCTTGGTGCAGGAGCGCTATCCACAGGTAAAATACCGGCATAATAAGAAGCCGTTCGGGCATATCTTTAACTGGAATGCCGCGATAAAAATGGCGGAGGGCGAATACATCAAGATTATGTTCAGTGATGACTGGTTTACGGACAGGACAAGCCTTGGCGCGTTTGCGGCGATGCTTGACAGTCATCCCGACGCCATGCTTGCGTTTTCCGGCAGCAGACAGGTGATGCTGGACGGGCAGGGCAGCGATGTGCTGCACCATGTGACGGCGGCGCACCAGACGGCTTTTTATGACCGCGCTGCCGACGCGGCGTTTATAGACGGACTGCGCAGGGACTACCGCCATCTTTTTCTCGGAAACCAGATAGGCGCGCCGAGCGCCACAATCTACCGCAGGGGCAGTGCGCCGGCTATGTTTGACGAGAAGAGCAACTGGGCGTCCGACATGTTCCTGTATTTTGACCTGCTGGCAAAAAATCAGGTGTTTGCATATACGAAGGAGCCGCTGGTTTCAATCGGGGTGCATGAAAACCAATACACGGAAAGCTTTTCCGAGCGGGATGAGCGCATCTACAATGATTACAGATATATGTACACAAAATACCACTTGCAGGAAAGCGCGGCGTGCAGGGCATTTTTTGCCGAACGGTTTCTGGTCAAGTACCATAAGGGATTTGGCGAGGCGAAGGCGCTTGGGATTGACAAGAGCCTGCTGATGCGCAAGTGGATTGCGGAGCAGAAAGCAACGGTGCGGTGCTTCCTGCAAAACCGGTTTCGGAGGGAGGTATCCAATGAGTGACAAGAATGCGGAAAAAATAGGCGCGGTCTGCTTCTGGACTGGTCTGATGGTCGAGCTGCTGATTGTGGTTGTGGAGAAGAGCGCATACACCAATCCGCTGGAAAGCCAGCTGTTCCGGTTGACTTTTTTGTTGTTTTGCATCAAAATAGCATTGACAAAATATTCCAAAGGGGAATGGCTTGCGATTTTGCTGACTGGCGCCATTCTGCTTGTCTCCTATCTGGTCAATGAGCGCGACGAGGCGGTGCGTGTGGTGGCGTTTGTCGCGGCGTGCAAGGGGATGGATGTCAGAAAGGTCATGAAGGCAGTGTTCTGGACGACGCTTGCAGGCTGTGTGGCGCTGATGGCGCTTTCCGTGACCGGAATCTACGGGGCGGTATCCGTTACTGCCGACTATGGCAGGGGCGGCATGGAGACAAGGTACACGCTTGGGATGGGACATCCGAATGCCCTCCATTGTATGCTCTGGCTGGTTGTGGTGCTGGCAGTCTACTGCAATGCGGACAGGATGAAGTGGTATCACTATGCGGCGTTTTTTGCGATGGATGTTGTGCTGTATACATTTACAAAGTCAATGACGGGTGTTATAGTATGGGCTTTGTTTCTTGCGGCGGCATTTGCCATGCGCTACAGCAAAACATGCAGGGAGAACAGGGCAGCCTATCTTTTCGGCGCCGCGGTTGTGCTGGGCTGTGTTGTGTTTTCCATGATGGGTTCCCATATAGAAAATACATATGAGACGCCCGACAGCCTGATGCACAAGTTTGACAAGCTGCTGAACGGCAGATACCAGAGCTGTTATGCCGTCGAGGCGGCAAGGCTTGAGAACTGGAAGCTATTTGCATCGCCCGAAAATACGGAATATTTTGACGCGGGATTTGTCAGGCTGTTTTACTGGTATGGGATTATCCCCGGAATGCTTTACATCGGGATGAATTTCTATCTGCTGTATCAGGGTTATAAAAAAAAGGACGCGGTCATGCTCGTCATGATTGTGTCATTCTCCATTTATAACCTGATGGAGGCGCATTTTATATCGGAATATTTATTAAGAAATTATCTTCTGGTGCTGATGGGACATTACTGGTATCAGCCATTTGAGGGAAAATACAGGTTTGAGGGATATTTTTGGCAGGTCAGGGGCCTGCTGGGAAAGGCGTAGATGATGAAGCTGGTGAGTGTGGTTGTCCTGTCATATCGCTCCGCGGAGACGATTGTCGAGACACTGGATAGTATCAAAAATCAGACATATCCGAATATTGAACTGATTGTCACGGACGATGCGTCCCCCGACAATACGGTGCAGGTGGTTCAGCAGTGGATTGCGGAAAACGAGGGGGCGCTGGCGGCAATAAAGCTTGTCATGTCGGACAAAAATACCGGCCTTCCCGCAAACATCAACAGGGGACTTAAGGCTGCCACGGGAGAGTACTATAAGGGCATTGCCGGGGATGATTACATGACGGAGGATGCCATTGCGTGCTATGTCCGGTTCTGTGAGACACACCCGAATGTCTTTCCGGTTGCGAAAGTGCACCTCTTTAATGACAAAAACCCGGATGCGCTGTACGCGGATGTGCAGGCATACTGTGACAGATGTTATGATTTTGCGCAGAAGGATTACCGGGAGCAGTACCGGATGCTGCTGGTCCAGAACAGGATTGTGGCGCCGTCGGCAACCTTTTACACGATGGATTTTATCAGGAAAACAGGTGGTTATGAGGAGTGTTACAGGTGGTTTGAGGATTATCCGATGAATCTGGAGGCGATGCATGCGGGTTACAAATTTGGCCTGCTGGATAAGGAAATTGTGTGGTACCGCATGTCGGACCAGTCGGTGACGTCCGCAAACTTGTCCAGACTAAAAAAGACAGAGATGAAGCTTTTTTTCCGAAAAAGATTCTGGTATCTGTTTCAAAACGGCATGGGATGGGAGGCAGTAAAACAGTGCAAAAGCTGGGTGAAGGTGCTTATACAAAAGTAAGGAAGTGTTTACAATATCTGGTGTTGTTCGTGGGACTGATTGCCCTCTATGTCGTGCTGCTTATGGCAGGGCAGGCGATACCGCGCAGGCTGGTACTGGACAACGTGGAGAAATCTTATTTGCAGCTAAAAGAGCAGGGATTATATTATGAGGGAAAATTCGGCGCCGCGTGGGACAACTGGACGGACAGCTATTTTATGAATTCTGCCGTGACGGAGTACGATGGTACGTTGCTGCAAAAAGCCATTGCAAATGCGTACACGACATACAGCGAGATGGATGAAAGCGGTTCAACCAACACGATTGATGATGTCAAATATGCGCTGGAGCAGGATGGCAATGCGGTTATAAAGCCCTATTCAAGATACTGGGTGGGGATGCTGACGGTCTACAAAATACTGCTGCTGTTTATGCCGGTCAACGGGATTCGTGTACTGATGTTTGCAATTGTGGCAGCGCTGTTTCTTGCAAGTGCCGTTGGGGTATACAGAATGCTTGGCGCAAAAGGTCTTGTCCCCTATGTGGTCAGCGTGGCTGTGGCAGCATATTTTCCACAGGCTCTGTGCCTGGTTTTCAACACGGATATTGCGATGATGTTTCTCATGATGGCTGTCTGCTGGCAGCTGTTTCGCAAAAATGCGTCAACGGAGCAGTTTGCGGTTTTGTTTTTTCTGGGAGGTTCCGTGCTGGCGTACTTAAATTACTGGGCATTTCCGCTGATTACGCTGGGATTTCCGCTGGTATTTGTCCTTTCTGTCAGAATTGAGAACGGCTGCGGGCTGAAAAACCTGACGAAGGAGACGGTTCTCTTATCCGTGTGCTGGAGCGCGGGGCTGGCTGGGACGGTGATCGCAAAGCAGATTTTGTGCAAACTGATATTGGGGACACAGAGCGGGACAGGGCAGCTGTTTTTGCGGATGGGTTCGGAATTTACATTAAAAGGGCGTCTGGTTTCCGTGGTGAACGGTCTGGTCAGGCGGATGACAAGCACGCCGGTGCTTGTTTTGACGGTGGTTACGGCAATACTTTTGGTGATGCTGTTGAAAATACGAGCATATCGCATACAACACAAAGGCTGTCTGCTTATCTTTGTCGCATTTTATCCTGTAATATGGTGGTTTCTGCTGCCGAATCACTGCATACATGGTTTTGTAGTCCATATGTACGGCGTAACCTATTACGCGATGCTTAGCGCCGTTCTGATAAACGTCCAGAGACCACAGGCATCCGGTATGCTCGCAAAAAAATGGTTCACCAAGGGAATTGTGGTAAATTTAGCGGCATTTGTCGTGTGGGGACTGCTGTCATATGGGCTGTTTCACGTGCAAATCCACTATGGCGCACAGGAGCGGGAACCATGGTCCTTGGAGACTGTTGGAACAGTAAATGCCAATGTAGACGGCGGCGTGACTCAGGAGGTTGTGTTTACCGATTTTACCATGCTTACCGCTTATTTGGATGGTGTCAGCACGATTCTGGTAAATCTGCCTGACGATAAAAAGGACGGTATACTGCATGTCGAGTTGTCGGAGGAAGGAAATGTGCTATGCAAATCGGATGTTTCCATTTCCGGTATTGAAGTAGGTGAATGGTTTGAGATTCCGATGGGATGTGTCGTGGCGCTAAACCATCGCTATCAGATTACATACACCATGCAGGATAATAGGCAGTCAGAACCGTATTTGCTGGTGCAGGACGTTGCGCAGGCGGTCGGAGTAAATGAGGCGTTGTATGCCGATGGTGCATTGGTGGACGGCGCGCTGGCAAACAAATATAATATTGATTTGTACATTCTTCCTGCTGAGGCAAAAGTGTGCATTCTGTTTATCGTGCTGTCGGTCATGGAGTATGTGATATTTTTGGTGGAATCCGGAAAATATAAAAATGGGGCAGTTGAGGTAGAAATATGAATATCGTAATCATTCCGGCCTTTTTTCAGACGAAGAAAAATCCCACAATCGGGAGTTTTTTTATGGATCAGGCAAAGGCGCTGCGCAAAAGCGGGCATCAGGTAAGTATACTCTACTGTGATACGTATTCGGTGAAATGCATCGGGGAATTTGCGTCATACAACGAGGATGCGCAGTCGGAGACGGACGGTGTCCGAATCTATCGGAACCGTGTTTTTTGTCCGCTCAAGCATGGCATGGAGGGGTATCGGACGCAGTTTGCCGAGGGGATTATCCGGCTCTTTGAACAGTACCTGTCAGGTGAAAGGGTGGACATCATCCATGCGCACTGCTGCGTGTGGGCAGGATATGCGGCGATGCAGCTGTCTGACCGGACGAAAATTCCCTATCTCATAACGGAGCATGCGACATTGTTTGCACTTCATGGGGATAAGATACGTAAGGACAATGAACGGCATATCAGGCAGGCGTTTGGGCGGGCAGCCAGGGTTGTCTGTGTCAGCCAGGCATTTGCAAGGCTGATCGCCCGGTACAGGACAGCGGGAGATATCGAGGTCATTGGAAATGTCGTCAGCTTTGGGCAGTTTCAGCCCGGACAGGACGTGCCGCACAGCGAAATGCGGTTTCTGACCATATGCTATATGAATACCAGTGACCAGCTTCGGAAAAAGGGCATGGATATCCTGCTGAAGGCGTGGCGGGATTTTTCCCGGAAACAGGACGGCGTGAAGCTTGTCATCGGCGGCGGTGGACAGGCGGCGCAAAAAGCAGTAGAATGGTGTAAGGAATATGGAATAGAGGAGTCTGTGGAATTTACAGGCGCACTAAGCCGCGAACAGGTTGTGGCGCAGATGCAGGCATGTGACGTGTTTGTGCTCCCAAGTCGTTATGAGACGTTTGGCGTGGTCTACATCGAGGCGATGGCGTGTGGCAAGCCGGTCATTGCTGCGGCAAACGGCGGACCGGATGATTTTGTAAAGGATTTTAACGGCATATTGATTCCGCCGGAAAGTGTGGACGCGCTGACGCAGGCAATGCTGCAAATGACGGCGGACAGGGAACGTTATGAACCTTGCCGGATTGCTGACTTTGCAAGGGAGCTTTTTTCTGAGCAGGCGGTTGCGGCACGGCTCTCTGAATTATATATACTGGCGGTCGAAAAGACTGACCGCTCAGTATAAAGTGATGTACACAGCCGCATAAGGAAATATGCCGCTTCGCGGCTGCGGCTGGCACAATACTCACGACAAATTTCATCTGTCGTGAGTATAATCAGATTCTGGGTGGGTAGGAGGAACAGATGATTATCGCTGTAAACTATGCGGACAAAAAATTTAAACGGGCACAGCAGCTCAACAGCAGGACTGCAAGGCAGTGGGGGGCTGACAGGGTCATTGAATATGGACCGGAGGATATTGACGAGGCATTCCGCAGTAAAAACCATGCCATTCTGGATGCCCCGAGAGGGGGAGGGTACTACCTCTGGAAGCCCTATGTCTACCGAAAGGCATATGACGAGCTGGGCGAGGGCGACTATCTGGTGTACATTGACGCGGGCGCTGTCTATGTCAACAAAATACAGTATCTGATTGACTGCATGGAACGTGAAAAAACATCTGTTATGATTTTTGCGCTGGAACAGGGACGCGTTGAAAAGGGTAATACAAAGCGGGACGCGTTTGTGCTGACCGGATGTGACACGCCACAGTACACGGACACGCCGCAGTCCATCGGCGGTTACTTTGTCTGTAAAAAGGCGCCGGAGGTGGAAGCCTACCTTGACGAGGTGCTGCGCTATGCGCAGGACATCCGCATTATCTCCGACAACCCGAATGTGATGGGGCTGCCCAATTACAAGGAATTTACCGACCACAGGCATGACCAGTCCGTCATCTCGCTGATGTCCAAGAAGCATGGGTTTAAGAGATTCCGCGACCCGTCACAGTTTGGGCTGACAAATAACTATGAAGCAGAAGTGGAACAGAGAAGCACATATCCGCAGATAGTCGATTCCCATCGGCTGAATGCGGGAAGCCTGCGGGAAATCAGGATTCGGAGAATAAAAGCAGTCCGATTTCTTGCCAGCATGGCAAAGAAGGTACGGCACAGACTGGGAGGTGCAGGATGACAAGGGAAGAAAAATGGGTGCGGTATGAAAAACGGTGGAGGTGGAGGGATTTTTACTTTAACAAGTGCCTGAGGCGGCATGGTATTGTCAAATATTTCCACAGGGAACCAGTCATGCCACACTACGCCAAAAAATGGGTTCTTTCACCGGCAAAGACAAATGAGTACATTTACCGGAAAATCATGGAGGGCAGACCCTTTATGACGTGCCGCTTTGGCAATACGGAGCTTCAGACCGTTGTGGGATATCTGAAAGTAAAGTACAAGGGGCACAGTGCGGAGGATGATGCCTACCTGGACAAATGGTTTACCCGTCTTGGTAAGGATTCCGGGTTTTTTCCGGTTGACTACCAGTATCTGGAACGGTTTTCCAGGCTGATTCTCGAATCGGGGGCAAATGCAGACCTCCTTGCGATGTGGCACCTGAATATGGAGGACTTTATCATCGAGGAATTTGCGCCGGATGCGGATTTGACGTTCCTCTTCCGCCTGGAGCCGTGGCTTGCGCCGAACAGACCGTGGACGGCGGCGCTGGAAGGGAAAAAGGTGCTGGTTATCCATCCGTTCGAGCGCACGATTCAGGAACAGTACAAAAAGCGGGAACTGATTTTTCCAAATTCCGAGATTCTTCCGTCATTTGAGCTGAAAACGCTCAAGGCGGTGCAGACATTGTGCGGCGAGGAGGACGAGCGCTTTGCGACATGGTTTGACGCGCTGGACTATATGTACGAAAAGGCAGTGCAGACAGACTTTGACGTGGCGGTTATCGGGTGCGGTGCATATGGGATGCCGCTGGCGTCAATGTTAAAAAATGCGGGAAAACAGGCGATTCATTTGGGCGGGGCGACGCAGCTTCTGTTTGGCATCAAGGGCTACCGCTGGGAGAACAATTATCCGACAAAGATAGCGACATTCTTTAATGATGCATGGACAAGGGCGCTTGCGGAGGAAACCCCGAAAAATGCCGGGACGGTTGAAAAAGGGTGCTATTGGTAAAAGGGAGAAGATGGGATGCCGGAGATATTGGTGACAATCCTCACCCCCTGTTTTAACAGCGGGCGGACGATTGAAAAGACACTGGAATGTATTGAGAACCAGACATACAAGAACATAGAGTATATCATTGTGGACGGCGGTTCGACGGATGACACGCTTGCGGTGATTGAGCGGCACAGGGACAGGCTGCCCAAGGCGTTCACGCTGATTTCGGAGAAGGACAACGGCATCTACGATGCCATGGACAAGGGCATAAAACTTGCCCGCGGACAGCTCATTGGCATTGTAAACAGTGACGACTGTTATGAATGGGACACGGTGGAGCAGGTGGTGAGCCATTACGGCGGGAATCCATACGAAGTCGTCTACGGTATGCAGCGGACATACCTTGACGGCAGGGAAAAAGCAGTTGTTATTTATCACCATGACTTCCTGCCGCAGCAGATGATTACACATCCGACCTGTTTCGTCACCAGGGACACATACGGGCAGTTCGGGGCATTTGACACGCAGTACCGCTCCGCCGCGGACTATGACCTGATGCTGCGTTATTTTAAGAGCGGGAAGGTTGTATTTACGCCGGTGTATCATGTGTTATCTAATTTTCACCTGGGCGGGATGTCAAGCAGCCAGACAGGCGTGCGAGAGAATGCGCTGGTGCGGTTCCGGCATGGGTATCTGTCCCGGAAGAGGTATCGCTTTCTGACAATGAAAAGCTATCTGTATGAATTTTTCCATAAAGAGAAGACAGCAGGAAAGGGAGCAGGATGACATGGGCAGTGAAATGAAACGAAAGGCAAATGTAGTCCGTATCAGTGACGGACTTGGAAACCAGCTGTTCCAGTATGCGTTTGGCTATGGTCTCTACAAAAGGACAGGAAGGGAACTGTGCATCGACCCAATGTATTCCGGAAAGCTAAGGCATTATCAGCTGGATTCCTTTTCGATAGATTTCAGACAGCGGTTTGTTGGAGAAAAGCTGGATTTTGTCCTGGGGCTGGGGGTGAGAAATGCGGCGCCGTTTCGCCTAAAGTACAGGGAACAAAAAATTAGGCGAGGCGGCTATGACCTTGTAAAAGAGGAACATCCTATGGAATATGATGCGGGTATATACCGTGATGACAGCTGTTATTATATTGGCTTCTGGCAGTCATACCAGTATTTTGACGCGTATTATGACGATATCAAAAGGCAGTTCCAATACAAGGGTTCATTCAGTCCGCTGGCAGAGTCCTATCTGGAAAGGATACAGGCAGGACGGCAGGGGGCGAGTGTCTCCCTGCACATTCGCCGGACGGATTATGACAGGGCACAAAACAATGTCTGTCTTGGGGATGCGTTTTACAGGCAGGCGCTTGAACGGATGCGTCAGGAAATGGGCAGTTTTTCCCTGTTTGTCTTTACGGATGACAAGGATTTCGTGCGGGAGCATTTTCCGTTACAGGAATATGTTTTGGTTGCGGGCGTAAGTGACCTTGAGGAATTTGTGCTGATGCAGAACTGCAGGCACCATATTCTTGCGAACAGTACGTACAGCTGGTGGGGGGCATATCTGGCAAAGGACAAGGGCGGCATCGTGTACGCACCTGTGTCTGATATCTGGACAGACAGGTTTTACCTGCCGCAGTGGCACAAGCTGGAAACGCAGGTCGGCAGAGCGGGGTGGCAGTCATGAGGCTTGCAGTGATATCACTCAACACAGAACAGAAAAACCTGAGCCAGTTTTATAATTCGCAGGCGGAGGGGATGGCAAAGGCATTTGCCGCGATGGGACATGACGTGTCTGTCTACCACCTCATACCCGATTTGGACAAGGATGCGGAAACCGTCCGGAAAGGCGCCATTCGGGCGGTATATCTGAAATGCAGGCATCTGGGAAAACATGCCTTTGTGGACACAAAATGGCTTGACAAGGATGTGGCGTGCTATATCACGGCATCTGACAATTATCTGTTCCTTGGCGGTTTCTACAGATGGTGCAGGAAAAATGGCATTCTATGTCTGCCCTATATCGGCGTCGTCCGCAGCAACAATGCGTCGGCGTGGAAGAGAAGGCTCGTGGATTTCTTCTGCAATAATGTGAAATATTATAAACGGATTCCCACGGTCGTGAAGACACCGGCGCTTGCCGACGCATTAAGGGCGCAGGGGGCAAAAAAAATTGATACCGTTCCCGTAGGGCTTGACAAAACGCTCTTAAAAGAGGATTATTTTAACTATAGTGTTGAAAAATTAAAGGAAAATTATGGATTTTCAGGAAACGACAGGGTAATTCTTTACGTGGGCAGGATGACAGCGGAAAAGCAGCCGGTGAAAATGATAGAGATGTTCCAGAATGTCTATCGGCAGGATGGGCGGTTCCGGCTTGTCATGGTCGGGCAGGGAGAGCTTTCCGGCGCCGTCAGGGAGCGGATAGCGCAGACCGGTCTGGCGGGGCGCGTCACGGTTTATGACAAGGTGCCCAATGACAGGATGTGGGAGCTGTACAGGCTTTCCACATGCTATGTGAATTTAAACACACATGAAATATTCGGGATGGCGATACTGGAAGCGATGTATTATGAGTGCATGGTGATAGCGCTTGATGCGCCGGGACCCGCGCTTATCATAGAGAATGATGTCTCCGGCTGTGTCTGTGCGGATGAGACGGAAATCGTGGAAAGGATTTTGTCCGGCAAAGATGACCGGATGGTGAAAGCGGCAAAAAAGCGCGTAATGGACAACTTTATGTGGGAAAAATCGGCGCAGTCGATTCTGGAAATCATTATGCGCCTGACAGATAAAGCGTGATAAACGTTACTGGTAAACGGTCTTTGACAGGAGTGGAGGGAATGGGCATATGCAGGTAAAATGCAATGTACTTGACAGACAGTTTCAGATGTACCAGGAGGAATATGAGCAGGCAGCGCTGCGCGTGCTGCGTTCCGGCTGGTATGTGCTGGGTAATGAGGTGCGTCAGTTTGAGGAGGAATTTGCACAGTTTACGGGAAGAAAATACTGTGTCGGCTTAAATTCGGGGCTTGACGCGCTGATTATGTCCGTGCGGGCGCTTGGCATCGGTGCGGGTGACGAGGTTATCGTACAGGCGAACACGTATATCGCGACAGTGCTTGGTATCACGGAAAACGGCGCGGTTCCTGTGTTTGTGGAGCCGGACGAATATTTTAACATGGATGCGGACAAGATAGAAAAAGCAGTCACGGAGAGGACAAAGGCAGTCATGGTGACCCATTTGTATGGACAGGCATCTGACATGACAAGGATTGCAGAGATTGCGGACAGGCACGGGCTGCTGCTGATTGAGGACTGTGCACAGTCCCACGGCGCCTGTTTTGCGGGGAAGATGACAGGTACTTTTGGCATTTCAGGCTGCTTTAGCTTTTATCCGACAAAGAACCTCGGCGCATTTGGCGATGCGGGCGCTGTTGTTACGGACGATGAGACATTTGCGGACAGGCTGCGCATGATGCGCAATTACGGCAGCAAGGTGAAGTATCACAATGAAATAGAGGGAATCAATTCACGGCTTGATGAAATGCAGGCCGCGCTTTTGCGTGTAAAATTATCGCATTTAAAAGAACTCAATGACGAGAGAAAAATACTGGCTAAAAGATATGACGAGGGTATCACAAATCCTGCAATCATTCTGCCCGGGGTGCGGGACGGCGCGGAGAGTATATACCATCAGTATGTAGTGCGATGTGCGTCGCGTGACTTACTGCAAAAGGCACTGGAACAGGGGGGCATACAGACGCAGATTCATTACCCGATACCGCCGCACCTGGCGAACTGTTATGCACATCTCGGGCATAAAAAAGGAGAATTTCCGATTACGGAGACATACGCGGACGAGGTTCTGAGCCTGCCCATCTATACAGGGATGACGTGGGATGAGCAGGATTATGTGATAGGGCAGATCAATGCATGGAGGGTGTAGATGAAGCTGATAGCGGCAATGGGAATGAATAAAAAGCAGCGCATCCTCTTTGGAGCGGTTGCAGTACTTACAGGATTGTTTTTTTATGCTTTTACGTATTCCGACATACTGATAACGACAAGTTTTGGCGTCAATTTTTGGGATGTGCTTTTTAGCGGGGACATTTTCCGGTTTTACGAGGTGTGCCATTCGGATGTCGACACGGCGGCATACCATATTTTTAATACGCCGGATTATGATTTCCTGATTTATATTATTTTTGCGGTATGGAATCTGCCACTCTGGATAGCCAGAAAGGCGGCGCATGTCAATATATGGGAGTCGGCGCTGGCAATTGCATGGGCAAAGACAATCATTCTTGTATTTACTGCGCTTACAGTGCGTGCGCTTGCCGATATCTGCAAGACGCTTCATGTGGATGAGCGGGGCAGGAGGGATGCCGTGCTCCTGTTTTTGACGTCCTCCATTCTTTTTATGAGTGTGTTTGTCACATCACAGTATGACATCATTTACCTGTTTTTTATGCTGAAAGCGTTTGACTATTACCTGAAAGGCGATATGTGGCGATTTACGGCTTGGATGTCGGCGGCAGTTCCGGTTAAGTCGCTGGCGGTATTTTTGTTTCCGGCGCTTTTGCTGTACAGGGAAAAAAATGTGTTTCGAATCGGCATGCACACCGCGGCGCTGTTCCTGCCGTGGTTCCTGCTCCGGCTCCTGTTTCCGATGGGGGATGGAAATGGCGGAAACCTCGAGAACATTCTTGTGATATTCGGGCAGAAGCTGGTGTTCCGCAAGCTCGAGATTCCGGTATTCCTGCTGGCGGTCATCGTACTCTACATTGCGTGTTATGCCCTGAAGGCGCCGGAGGACGAAAAAAAGGCGGGAATCAACAGTGCGCGTATTGCGTTCTTGTCCTATGCACTGTTTTTTACCCTGTGCAGCACCGTGCCATACTGGTATATTCTCCTGCTGCCGTTTCAGTGCATCCTGACCGTGCTGAATGCGGACCGAAAATATATGAACACGATTCTCGAGACCATCACCTCCATCTGCTATGTCGGCATGTATGTGTGGCTGATTCCATGGTGCTTTGACGTCAAGCTGGTACAGAGCACATATGTGGCAAAGCTGTTTGGGCTGCGCGAGAATACCACGAATAACTGTCTTGAGATTCTGCACACGGTACTGCCTTCTTTGTATGACGTGGCAGAGAGCCGGGCGGCAGGATATCTGTTCATGGTATTTCTGGCTGGAAACATCGTGTATGCGGCGCTCAACTTCATGCGCTGTGAGAATATTGCGCTTCGGAATACGGACACGCCGAAGTACTTGTATGCCATTCGCTATGCTATTGGAATCGGCGTGTGCATGTTTCCGATAATGGCGTATATTTTTTAAGAGACACTGGCGGAGAAATTTGCAGTGCAGCCTGGCGGTGTGAATTTTACGAAGTACCGGAAATAGATAGGAAGAGATAGGAATTAGAAACATGATACGCAGACTGGAACATAAGGATGCAGCACTCATGCTCGAGTGGATGCACGAAGAGGATATCAACAGGGCGTTTCGACAGCCCTTTGGCAGGTTTACGGCGGAACATGCCGTTCATTTCATTGACAACAGTTTTAACGAGAAAAACAGGCACTTTGCGGTGGTAAACGAATCGGACGAATATCTTGGTACTGTGAGCCTCAAAAATATATCCCAGACTGACCGCTCGGCGGAGTATGCCATTATCGTCAGAAGTACGGCGCGGGGGACGGGCGTGGCAAGGCGGGCGACAGAAAATATCCTGAACTATGCATTTGACACGCTGGGACTCCACAGGGTGTACCTGAATGTGCTGGAGCAGAACGAGCGCGCAAGGCATTTCTATACAAAGTGCGGTTTTGTGTATGAGGGGACATCAAGGGATGCCATACTGCTAAACGGCAGGTATGAGAGTCTTGCATGGTATGGGATGATAAACGATAAGGAGCAGGAAGAGGATGAGTAAGATATCAATTGTCGTACCGGTTTATTTTAACGCGGATACACTGATGATGTTATATAATGACATGAAAGAAAAGATTCTTGGCGTGCTGGGAGACTATGAGCTGGTGTTTGTCGATGACGGTTCGCAGGACGATTCGTGGAAGATTATCAACGAGATTTATGAGATGGACAGGGAACATGTGCAGTGCGTGAAGCTGTCGCGGAATTTTGGCGAGCACGCGGCGCTTCTGGCGGGGCTTTCTGTCTGCACGGGCGACTGTGCTGTGACGAAGCAGGCAGACCTTCAGGAGGATTCCTCGATTATCCTAGAGATGTACGAGCGCTGGAAAAAGGGAAACAAGGTGGTGCTTGCCGTCCGTGCAAGCCGCGACGAAAATGTGGTCAAGAAATTCTTTGCGAACATGTACTATGCGATTGTGAGAAAATTTATAGATAAGAACATGCCTGTCGGCGGCTGTGACTGCTATCTGATAGACCGGCAGGTGATTCAGGTCTTAGAGCTTCTGGACGAGAAAAATTCGTCGCTGACATTGCAGGTGCTCTGGGCAGGGTTTCAGACAGACAAGGTTTATTTCCACCGCAAAGACAGGGAGGTCGGTAAATCAAGATGGACACTTGGCAAGAAGATAAAGCTTGTGATTGACTCCATGATGAGCTTTTCCTATGCGCCGATACGTTTTGTGTCCGGAATGGGTGTCTTTTTCTTTATCTGTGCCGTGCTGATGGCGGTGGAGGCAGTCATTGAGAAGTTTACGACAGGAACACCAATACTGGGCTGGGCGTCACTGATGTGCGTGGTATGCCTGACATCGGGCGCGATACTGCTCACGCTCGGCGTTCTAGGGGAGTATATCTGGCGGACGCTCGACGCGTCGAGGAACAGGCCGCCCTTCATTATAGATGAGCGCAGAAGACCGGAAGAGAGGGAGGGAAACAGATGATAGAAAAATGCAGGATGATAGAATTTCCACAGAAGGGTGACGACAGGGGACATCTTGTCATTGTTGAGGGAAATCAGGACATTCCGTTTGAGATTAAGAGAGTCTTTTACATTTATGGCTCGGATAAGGATGTCATCCGCGGCAAGCACGCAAATTATAACACGGAGTTTGTGCTTATCAATGTCGCCGGGACATCCAAGGTAAAGGTGGATGACGGCACGGAACAGAAGATTTTCAGCCTGGACAGGCCGCACACCGGAATTTTCCTCCCGCGGATGGTGTGGAAGGACATGTACGATTTTTCTGAGGACTCGGTGCTTCTGGTGCTCGCAAGTGAGCATTATGACGAAACGGAATATATCCGGAGCTATCCGGAATATCTTGAGATAATGAAACAAAAAAACGCTACTGTCTAACAGGATTTAGCACTTTTTACCTGTTGCCGGAACGGCGTGAACAAGAACAATAAGCAAATCTAAGGGGGAAGATTTATGTTAAGGAGATTGGAAGAAAAAGATGCGGTTTTGATGTTGGAGTGGATGCACGATGCATCGGTCAACTGCTGGTTTCGCTATCCGTTTGGGGATGTGACGCTCGAGAAAGCAAAGTTTTTTATCAAATACAGCTTTGACGAGGAAAACCAGCATTTTGCGATAACGGATAAGACGGATGAGTATCTGGGAACAATCAGTCTCAAACACATTTCGGAAAAAGATCACAATGCAGAGCTTGTCATTGCGGCGAGAAATAAAGTATGGGACACAGGACTTGCGGAACACGCAGTGACGGATATCATACGCTACGCATTTAACGATCTCGGTCTCCACAGGGTATACTTAACGGTACTGGCGGACAATGTCGAAGCCAGAAAATTTTATGAGAACTGCGGATTTGACCTGGAGGGCGAATTCAGGGACGCGGTCAGAATACAGGACAGATACCGGAATATGGCATGGTATGCAATGCTGAACTGGAAAGAGAAGAATGTATAAGGCTGAGTGGTCAGTCTTTTCGACCGGCAGTATAATATGCTGCAAAATGGAATATGAGGACAGGGTATGTATGGGGATAAGGCATGTAAAATGACATTTGTCATGGACGTAGGCGAGGATGGGCAGGAGCTCCAATTAACAGAGGAAAAAAAAGGTCTGTTTTGTTCTGCTGACGGAGGGATTCAGATTGTGGTAGAGCATCCCAAGGACTCTGAGGAAGGAATCCTGTACCGATATGTCAATAATAAAGAGAAGTTTGACGAAAGGATGCGGAAATATGGCGAACTGTTACTAAGACAGTTTCAAAATAAATATGAGGAACACATTAAGGAGAAGAAAGAAAGTCTGGAAAGCGGATTGGAATTTGATGAGAATGATGGGGAAAATCAGGAATCGTCAATAAAAGTTCCCTATGACCCGCAGCTTATCACGGTTGCACAGGCACGTTTTTCCTTAAAGGAGATAGTCAGTATGGTGGATGGCGAGGAGGATGAGGAACCGGTATTGGATCTTGCACCGGCCTTCCAGCGCGATTATGTATGGGATAATGTGCGCAAGTCAAGGCTGATAGAATCCATTTTGTTAAACATTCCGCTGCCGATGTTTTACTTTTCAAGGGATAAAAACGGAAAACTGCAGGTTGTTGATGGTTTACAGCGCCTGACTACAATATATAAGTTTTTTAAGAACGAGTTTAAACTGTCAAAATTGGAATACCTTGGAACAGAGTGTGAGGGAAAATACTTTAAAAGGACGGACTTGGATGAGGACAAGTCATTGCGCCCCCGGTTCGTGCGTGCGCTGAGACGCTATCAGATTGACTGTAATGTCATAGAGCCCAGTACGCCGGAAAATGTGAAGCTGGATATCTTTAAAAGATTAAATACAGGCGGAAAGGAACTGAATAAACAGGAAGTCCGCCATGCGTTTATGAAAAAGAATGTCAGGGATTTTATCAAGGAACTTGTGGATTCTGATTCGTTCCAGAGAGCTACCAGCCATGGTGTCAGCGACATAAGAATGATGGCACAGGAACTGGTGCTAAGATATATCGGTTTTTATTGCCTTACGTTTGACAATTTTCTGAATCTGGAATATATGACACAAATGAATGACTTTCTGGACAGTGTTGCTGTTGGATTGAACAATTGCGCACAGATTCCGTATCAGGCAATCAAAGACAATTTTGTAGAATCCATGGAGAAAGCAGTCATTATGTTTGGGGACAGGGCATTCCGGAAGATATTCAAGGATGAAAAGGGCGGCATCAGTGATAAGAAGGCACCAGTCAATAAGTCTCTGTTTATTGCGTTTTCGATTATGCTTCGTCATCATTCTATGGATAAGATAGAAAAAAGAGGAAACATTGTCATTGAATTTGCAAATTTTTTGCAGGAGGATGCGGACTTTTATTACGCCATTTCTCATAATACAAATTATTTGTTAAGGGATAAAACACTAAATAATGTGTATACTTTTTTGGAAAGCATTTATGGGAAAGGGGAATGTTTAAAAATTGATTCATAGATTGGAACTGCATAATTTTAAATGCTTTGAGAACGCCGAAATTAAATGCAGCCCGCTTACAGTGTTGTGCGGGGTTAATTCTTGCGGAAAATCATCTGTAATACAGGCAGTTTTATTGCTTGAGGAGACTCGCTGCTCAACTGGGATGATTGATTTGATGAATATGCAGCATGGCACGGTGTTGTACTCGTTTGATGAAATATTATATGATGACGCGGAGGATGACAAGATCCGCATAGGTATTACCATGATGGGAAAATCAGTCAATCTGATCCTTTCATCCGATGAAAATGATAATAATGTCCGCTGTAAAATTCCTACAGAGGAATTATCAAATTTACAAAAACTGGGAACCATCTGGTATTTGGGATCGGACAGGATGATTAGTCAGTATCAGAAACGGGGCAACACTGCAAAGTTTGAATTGGGAAAAAAAAATGAATATTTGGGTTTTATACTGGAAAAAGGGCGATCTGGGAAAATTGCGGTCGATAAGAGACGCAATCTGAGAGATGCAGAAAATACGTTGTTTACGATACAGTTGAACGAATGGCTGGATTATATTTTGCCTGGAAATAAGGTAATTGCTGAAGATTTGGGAAGTGACAACTTGATATCCATACGTTTTGGAAAGGAGCAGAAACTCCATAAAACGAATGTGGGGTATGGTGTCAGTTTTGTATTGCCGATACTCGTAAGTGGTCTGCTCGCAAAGGAGGGGGATGTGGTCATAGTGGAAAATCCAGAACTTCATCTGCATCCTAAGGCGCAGTCAGACCTCATGTTTTTTCTGGCGCAATTAGCTGCAATTGGTGTTCAGATAATCATAGAAACACACAGTGACCATATTGTGAACGGATTGAGAAAAGCAGTTGTCAATGATGCATGCGCATTACAGGCACCTCAGGCTGTAATTTACTTTTTTGATGAGAATTTTCAAATGCATGAAATTACAATTAGGGATGATGCGGAGCTGAGCGATTGGCCCAAGGATTTTATGGAACAGGAAGAGATAGACCTATATTATATACGAAAAATGAGGATGGCGCATGAAAATAAGCATGCTGATGAGCACACAGACACTATGTGAACATATTGAAAGGGGACAGCTGGAACATACGGTTGATGTTTTGGAACGGTTAAAGTGTTTTGAGATGTGTCATATTATAGATGAGGAACACATAGGGGATTTGTACGAGATGCTCCACCGGAACAGACGAGTATCGTCATGCAGGGAGTTTAGCATTTTTCTTGACAGAGACAGGGCAGGCAGCAGGAAGCAAATCAATCAGGGGCTTTTTGAGGAACGCAGTGAAGCGCTTAGGACATTGGTGGAAACGGAATCGAAGAATGTTAAAGATATATTATACCATAAAGCTGTTTTTGGTAAAGAAGTGCACCTGCTGGCGCTGGGAAAGGCAGATGCATTGCGGATGATAGCATGCGAGGCGGAGTTGTGCGGTGCGCTGACTGTGTTCGGACAGGATATAGACGGACTGCATGAA
Source organism: uncultured Lachnospiraceae bacterium (assembly GCA_949066965.1). Classification (GTDB taxonomy): domain Bacteria; phylum Bacillota; class Clostridia; order Lachnospirales; family Lachnospiraceae; genus COE1. The sequence continues at coordinate 155,240 of CARTDA010000002.1, read as the reverse complement.
TTTTCACAATATATACAAAATGTATACAATCATCTTGTATTTGACATTGAAATAGAGAAAAGCATGGAAAAGCTGGAAGCAGGATTTTTGACAAGACGCCATGAAATTTTGTATCATTTGTATCGGATACACGAGGAGATGCCTGCGCTAATAAAGAAATATGGAGTATTGGACAACAATTCCTTGGGGGACATGATGTCGATTCCGTGTTCACCGGAACGAAACAGAACCACTGTTGAAAATAAGTTGACAAAAAAAGCAGATAATGGAAAAATGATAAAGTGTGAGTTACATACAAAAATGGATAAAATAGGTTCGAAAAAACCGGATAGGATTTATTTTTGTGCATCTGTTCCTGACAAGACGAAGGTTAATAATGTTGACTTGTCAGGAAAGATATATGTGTATAAGATTACAGAACACGCATAATTTGAAAAATAGGGAGAGAACGTGTAAATAATGGTATCAATTATAGTATTTTCAAAAGGGCGCCCAATGCAGATGCATGCATATCTTGAGAGCCTGCTAAAGTTTTCGGACGCGCGGCAGGAAATGGTGACGGTGCTCTACTGTGAGACGGAGGGCATCCGGTACGGGAAACTGATGCAGCAGTTTCCGAAGGTAACGTGGAGAAAGGAAAACAAGTTTGAGACAGACCTAAAGCAAATCATAGCGGACGCAGGCGAGTATATTATGTTCGGCTGCGATGATGTCGTGTTTACCCGTCCATTCAGCCTGCAGAAGGCAAGGGAATATTTAAGGGCGCACGGGCAGGTCTTTGGGTACAGCATGCGGCTTGGCGGGAATATCAGACCTGTGCCGGAAAACCTTTCCGCGGATGAAGCGGTGCTTGAATGGCGGTGGGACTGCCCGCTGCAGCACTACAATTACCCATGGGAACTGGACTGTACTTTGTACCGCAAAGAGGACGTTGTGCGGATGACGACGGAGGAAGAGACGGCAATCAAGAATCCGAACTTCTACGAGGCAATGATAACGCCGGACAACCGCAAAGCGCGCATCACGCGTCCGAATATGGCGTCCAACAGGCAGTCAGGCTGCGCGGTCGTGATAACCGTCAACCGTGTTCAGGAGACGCATCAGAACGGCTTTGATGACAGCATGCTCACGGACATTTACTCGCTGGACAGGCTCTATAATGACGAGGACAACACACTCGACATCGAAAAAATCGCATCCATGGACAACAGCATTATCCATGTGGGGGCGGAGTATTTCATCCTGCGAAAGGAAGCCAGGGGCTACAAACAAAACAGCCTGAAGCTTCAGAAAAAGAAGGCTGTGGAACTGTTCAACCGACTGACAAGGTTTCCTAAGCGCGTGCACAGGCACTTTGAGCGGAAGGATTATGAGAAGGGCAGATATGTCGAACGGATTCGGATACTCAATACGGACGAGACACTGTCCCTTCTGGAGAAGGAAAAAATAAGTTTCCTTCGGTACGGAGACGGGGAAATTGCCATTATGCAGGGGCACTCCATTCCGTTTCAGGAGTATGATGCGAGACTGGCAAAACGGCTCAGGAAACTGCTTCGGACAGACATGGACGGGCTGAAAATCGGAATTCCGTATTACTATACGCACCCGGTAAAGCATTTAAATGATTTTACGTCGAAATTTGCAAAGTCCCTCGCAGTACAGCGCAGGTTTTTGTGCAAGAACTGTGACAAGGACATGACCTATATTGACACGGCAATCACGCAGGTTTACCAGACTTATGAAAAATATGATTTTAAGAAATACTATAAACGGATGCAGAAGCTTCTCGCAGACCGGCATGTCACCATCGTATGCGGTGACGGCGTGTTTGACAAGCTCGAATACAAGGCATACGATGCCTGTAAGTCAGTGGAGTTTGTGACGGCGCCAAGCATGAATGCGTATGCGGATTACGACAGGCTGTTTCATGAAGTCCTCAAAACAAGCAAAAAACGGCTGGTGTGCATTGTGCTCGGACCGACCGCGAAAGTGCTTGCCTGCGATTTGCACAAAAAGGGATATCAGGCATGGGATATGGGGCATTACTTCAAGGACTACGATGCATACATGAGGAAAAAGCCAAGGACAGCGGCGGAGATTGCGCAGTTCTACAAGCCGGATTAAAGGAAATGCCAAATAACCCTGTGTATGATTGACTTGAAGCGGTTATATGATAAAATGGAAAATGATGGAATCAAAAGCACTCGTTTTATTTTGTGTGAATGATATTTCGAAGTGCTGACGTATGTCCGCCGTGAAAGGTGACAGAGCACGCAGCCCGTAGGAGGAAAAGGAATGGATAAAAAAAATGAGATCAGGAAAAAGAGATATAAAATGCTGCAGTGGGTACTCGGTAAATCATTAAAACTGGATTATGCGATGTCGGACAAGCGGGAGACAAGCATTTCGGACAGTACAAATTACGGATATACGCCTTTCTGCGAACGGGCAAGTAGAAGCAGCAGAATATTCAAGAATTTCAGGCATTATAATGTCTATCGTGGAATTGTTGAGGATGTCGGATATGATATAGGTGTAGGATGTTGGAACATTATCCGGACAAAAAATGTTTCAGACGGCGTCCTGGAGGAATGCTGGAAAAACGATACGGTCGGAGGGGCGGAAACATATTTTTATGAAGGGCTGAAAAAACCAGTAGCTCCGGCGACAATGCGGTATGCGAAGATTATGCTGGAATTAAAAGAGCTTTTTGGAGAGCTGAAAAATGTAGTGGAAATAGGCGTAGGCTATGGGGGGCAGAGCAGGATTTTGCGCAGATTCAACCCGATTCAGTCATATGGGCTTGTCGACATTCCACAGGCGCTTGGTGTCAGCAAAAAATATTTGTCCCGGTTCTTTTCCGACGAGGAAATGAAGCAGTATCATTTTATTAACGGAACAACACTTAAGAAAACCTTGAAGCCGGAATTCGTTATGAGCAACTATGCCTTTTCAGAACTTTGCAGAGAAGTGCAGGACGTTTATCTGGAGCAAATTATCACGCATGCAAGAAAGGGCTACATTACATGGAACGAGTTAAGCCATAACCGCCTGAACGGTCATTCCATAGAGGAAGTATGCGCCATGATTCCCGGCAGTGAGATCATAGACGAGGTTCCTTTGTCCGCGGAGGGGAACAAGGTAATTCTATGGGGCGCAAATCCGGAAGCGGTAAGCCGAATGAAAAAGAAGGAAACAGAATGATAAAAAAGATTAACTATGTTTTGGACAGAAGGCAGAAAATCAATTTATGCATCCTGCTTGTCATCATTTTTATAGGGGCATTTGTGGAGCTTTTGGGAGTCTCTGCGATTATGCCTCTGATTGATGTTGCCATGAATCCGGAGACAATGGACGAGAAGTGGTATTTTGTACTTATCCGCAAGTATACGGGAATTACGGACGCCAATCAAATGATTTTGTTTCTGGCAGTGCTGCTGATTGTGATATATATCCTGAAAAATGTCTATGTGATGGTGATGTACAGCCTTCAGTACCGGTTTGTATTTAATAACCAGCAGCGCTTGTCGGTGCGGATGATGAAAAGCTATATGCAGCAGGATTATTTGTTCCATGTATCGAAAAACGTGGCAGAATTTCAGCGCAACATTACGAGTGACGTCAATGGTTTTTTTACAATTGTGTTAAATGTCCTGCAGTTTCTGGCAGAGTTTAGTGTGAGCGCCGCGCTTGTCATATTTTTATTTGTGCAGGACTGGGTGTCTACAATGGCGGTCGCGGTGCTGCTGTTCCTGTTTATGGGGATTTTCACGATTTTTTTCCGGAAAGTGCTTGTGAAAATAGGCGAGCAGAGCAGGCAGGCGAATGTTCTGGTCACGAAGTGGCTGTTTCAGGCATTTTCGGGCATTAAGGAGATTAAGGTAGCAAACAAGGAATCTTTTTTTATATCCAATTATAACAGGCACTACAAGGACTGCGTGCGGGTTCAAAGACAGCAGTCAATCCTGACATACCTGCCGAAACCGGTCATGGAAACGGTATGTATCTGCAGCCTGATGCTTGCGATGATTATTAAAATCGCAGTGGTAAAGAGCGATATTGTCTCGTTTGTCACAACATTGTCTGTTTTTGCGGTTGCGGCATTCCGTATGCTTCCGTCCTTTAACAAGATTACGGGTTATATCAGCGGGATGATGTTCAACAAGCCGGCGATTGATTCTGTATACAGGGATTTAAAGGAAATAGAGCAGTTAATGGAGCAGAAGACTGCCGAACACGAGGACACCATAAAGGTCATGCTCCATTCTTCCATCAGACTAAACAATGTCTCGTTCCGCTATCCGGAATCCGATAAGTGGATATTAAAAAATGCCAGTCTTGAGATAACGAAAAATACATCTGTTGCGCTGATTGGGGCATCGGGGGCAGGCAAGACGACGGCTGCCGACCTGATGCTCGGAATACTGCAGCCACAGGAGGGAACAGTCACAATAGACGGGACAGATCTGAGAAAGTGCATGAAGTCGTGGCATGAGGACATCGGCTATATTCCACAGGTCATCTATTTAATGGACGACAATATACGTGCCAATGTCGCCTTTGGAATACCGGACGCTGAGATTGACGACGATGCGGTACAAAAAGCCCTGCGTGAAGCCCAGCTTGACCAGTTTGTAAATTCCTTGCCGAATGGGCTGGACACCCTTATAGGGGACAGGGGGGTGAAGCTTTCCGGCGGACAGCGGCAGCGAATCGGTATTGCAAGAGCGCTGTACCGTAATCCGAACGTGCTGGTGCTTGACGAGGCGACCTCCGCGCTGGACAGTGATACGGAGAAGGAAGTGATGGAGGCGATAGACGGCCTGCACGGAACCAGAACACTGATTGTCATTGCACATCGGTTAAGCACAATCAAGAAGTGTGATAAAATATTTGAAGTCGGCGGCGGGGGTTTTATAGAGCGAAGCAAGGCAGAAGTGCTTGGGCATGATTGAAAAACGCCTTTTGTCAGCTGATGGGAACATGAGGGAACGGAGAGGACAGTAACGACAGGAATGGGGGCTGAAATGGAAGATTTGGTAAGTGTGATTGTACCGGTATATAATTCGGAAAAATATCTGAAAGACTGTGTGGATAGTATCGTGAACCAGACCTACCGGAATCTGGAAATTATTCTGGTTGACGACGGCTCCACGGACGCAAGCGGAGACATATGTGACGAGTACGCCCGGCAGGACGGCAGAGTTCGTGTGATTCACAAGGAAAACGGCGGGAATGGAGATGCAAGGAATGCCGGCCTGCGGATAGCCAGAGGCCAGTGGATTACAATGTCTGACAATGATGACATTCTGCATAAAAGGCAGATTGAAACACTGCTCGCAGTCGCGCATGAAACAGATGCGGACATCGCTGTGGGCAGCTACAGACCGTTTGAGGTTCATGAAGTTCCGGTGGAGGATGAAATACAAGACGATTTCCTGAGTATGGCGGAGGTTTTGTCGGACAAGCATCTGTATGATGACGCATTTATACAAAAACGTTCCTTGATCCTGACAGTGCCATGGAGCAAGATCTGCAGAAAAGAGGTTTATCGAGACGTATGGTATCCGGCAAAAAGCAGGCATGATGACACATGGACAACGTGGAAACTGTATGAAAATGCGAAAAGGGCTGCTTTTTTACCGATTGCACTGCATTATTGGAGGGATGACCCCAACTCATTTGGGAGAAGGAAGTTTGATACGACACATTTTGAGGGGATGGACGCATTCCGTGTCCAGATGGAGTATTTTATCAAGCATGGAAAACAACGGTATGTCGAGATTACATTCGCCTTGTTTCTGGAGACCTTTTTTTGGTGTTATAACCGTATGAAGGAGTGCGAAATGGACGTGTCGCTGTTAAAGCCATATCTGGCGTACATGAAAAAAGACATTGGATATGTGAAACTGACAAAGAGCCTTGGTATGAAACAGTGGCTCAGATACAGGTATCTGGCATGGTACCGGATTCCGCGGCTGATTCTGTATTAATACATACAGAAAAAGGATAACTGCGCGGCAGGAAAGGAGTACACCATCTTGATGGGAAATTCTATCGATAAGAATAACAGGAGAATGAGCTATAAGGTATGGCTGATACCAGTCATATGTGGTCTGTTGACGACGCTTTTCATGATTTTTGCGGCGAAAGTCAAGGACGATACGATTCAGTGCAAAGTCATCTATGATTTCAGCCATGAATTTGGATATGAACCATACCTGTTTTTGGAAGGGCAGAACGGCAGCAGCTATGAACTCCGGCCACAGGTACCAGAGGATGATACGTTTGAGATTGTGTATGCCGTGTTTGAAGAACGGTATACAATTCCATATGAAGCGATACCGGCGAAAAACTTTTCCCTGCAGCTGTTGAACAGTGGGCAGGAGTCACGGATTTGCAGCATCGAATTTTATAATCATGGGTATCAGGTTGCAAAATACTCCGCTTCAGATATTCAGGAATTGTTTGACACTAGCGAATGGGATACCAAGGTGTATGGTACGTATATATGTATTACACATGACGGCAGAATACAGCTTCAGGCAAAAGAGCAGTTTTATGAAGAATTGGCACAATATCCGTACCGCAGCCAGCCGCTGTACTGGAACAGCATATTCTGGGGATGTTTGACAGGGCTGTTTGTGTTTACATTTTTATATAGGAAAAATAAAAATAAGGCAGTATTCCCGAAAAAGGACAGGAAAAAACTGACGAAATGGGAAATTGCGTTGGCACTGGGACTGCTGATGGTTTTTGCACTTGCGTGTGCAATGTCATTGTTCAGCAAACATTATTCTCACCCGGATGAGACCGTAACCCGCATGGCGACAGATTATTATCTCGCAGGATGGCTGCGGCCGGACATGAACAGCAGCATGGTGTCGGGAACATTTTCCATGTGGGGACACAACAGGCTGGCAGAGTCCAATCTATACTATTTTCTGGCAGGAAAGGTCGGATGGCTGTTCCGGGAATTTTTCTATATTCCGACGTATTACCGTATGTTTAACCTGTTGCTGTTGGGAGGCATGCTGCTGTTCTGCTGGAGAAAGCGGGAAAAACATCTCTGGCCGGTTGTCGCGCTGTGTATGACGCCCCAGATTTGGTATCTATTTTCCTATGCTACTTCGGATGCGTGGGACTGGTTTTGTGGTTTTGTCATGGTTTGCATGATACTGCGGAAAGAAAAAGACTTGTATGACCAGCAAAATACCGCAAGACTGGTTGTAAACGGACTGATATACAGTTTTATTTTTGCAATGATTCTTCTGGGAAAATCAAATTATATGGCCTTGTTAGGGATTGCATTTGTTGATTTTCTGCTGGGGTGGTTTCAGCACAAGACACAACGGCTCAGTATTTTTATCCTATATCTTGCCATCTTAGCGGCTTCCTTTGGAATCAAGGCAGGAATCGAACACTTGCCTACACAAAAGCAGGATATTGCTTTTTCAGAACCGGTCGAGAATTTGCAGGCAATGGTGCGGGAAGAAAGAAATAGTGACAATCAGGCAGTTGCACTGGGACATCCAAAATCACAGGGCGTCCCCCTGTCCGAGCTGGCACTGCCGACACTGGGAACGATATTCCAGTCGGCAAATGGGTACTATATGTGGATGACATACGAGAGCGGAATGGTTTACTATATCATCATGGGATTGATACAGATGACCTTTTTGGCGGTAATAACCAATATGGCATGGAAAAACAGGAAAGGAAATCTGATTGTCAACATCAAGTCGGCGTATGCACTGTTCAGCTTCTTTCTAATGATACTGGTTGTGCTCTTGTACTGCTGGATGGTAACCTACCAGCCACAGGGGAGATATCTGCTAATGGTGTGGCTGTTTTTGGGATATCTGTGTGCCCAGTACAAGGATGCATTTGACAGTAAGGCATTAAGGGGAACGATTGCAGCGTGTATGTGCGCCGGTTTCTGGTCTTTTGCCTATTATGGTATGTTCACTATGCTGAAGAATGGATGCCTTTTTGTATCGTACCAGAAGATCTTGAACATAATAGGATTCTTTTTGGGGAATTGACAGGGTTAGGTTCATACTTTAGAATGAGTATAATAACTGTGTCCCAATCGGGTTTACGGATGCGGCAGGAGGGATAATCGTGGCAAACAATCGGGAAATGTATTGTGAGCATTGCAGACGGCATACACTCTTTTTTCTGGAGAGTGACATGCTTTGGTACTGTGATGAATGTGATCATGTATATGGCAGTATTCCTGATGATGAAGATTTTTGGGATGATGATTTCGCGGATGATGAAGATGATGAAGCGTTTGAGGAGGAAGACCTTTGGGATGACGAAAATGATGATGAAGAGCTTGAGGACGAGGATTTTTGGGATGAGGATTTTGTGGACGGAGACGACACAGAGGTAATCAAATGCCGGAACTGCAATAATCTGATAGCAATGGATGAACTGGTGGACGGATATTTGTGTCCGGTATGTTTTGATGATTTATCCAGTAAACTGGAGGATTTTGACGAGGAGTAGGTTGTATATGAAGCTGGTTATAAAGAATATTGCAAGGGTGGAAAGCGCCGATATTGAAATACAGGGGATAACAGTAGTTGCCGGAGATAATGCGACGGGGAAAAGCACGGTCAGCAAAAGCCTTTATGCAATACTGGAAATGTCAAACAATGCAATATCAAGGGCAGAGATGCAAAAAAAGCGCAGCTTTCGCACTTGTATCATGAGTTGGAAAAGGAGGTATGTGCCTATTGCGAATATGTCTGACAGGATTTTCTGCGAAGAAGTTGAGCGATATTATGACAAGGCAGAAGGAAACCTGTCCTGTTTTTTGGATGCAATGATTGGATATGTAAAAGAAAATATGCCAGACAGATTCTGGGACATAACAAAAATGAAGCACATGATTGTCCGACTTTTTTATGACTGCAGCGAGATTGCAGGCAGGGATCTGGGTTATTATTCCCAATATATATCAAATACCATATTGGCAGATGTGTTTCAGAGACAGATTAATTGTTTAAAAAACAATGCGGAAGGCAGTATCTATTATATAAGGGAAGATGCAAAGACGAAGGTAAAGATATTAAACCATAAGATTGCTCATATGAACAGGATATATGATGCCGGATCTGCGCAGCCAGTTTATATTACCACACCTGACTTAATGGACTCCATGGAAACATTTAGAAAGTTATATTCTGCCGAACGATTCAGAACGATATCCTACGCCAATTCCCAGCTGTCAAAGCTGCTGATGGAGGAGCAGGATCCCAAACGTTTTGTTGCCGAGGAGTACAATAAGATTGAGGAGCAGAAGCAGCAGCTACAGAAACTGTTTGGCGAGGTGCTTGAGGGGGAAATCCGGCTGGACGAAAGGCGTCTTGTGTATTATGACAAATGGTGTGAGGGCAATATCGAGTTATCGAATATCGCTTCCGGAATGAAAATTTTTCTGATACTACAAAATCTGGTTGCAAATGGAACATTTCTGGAACATACCTGTTTAATGATAGACGAGCCTGAAACCAATCTGCATCCGGAGTGGCAGCTGAAGCTGGCACATTTGCTTGTGCTACTCAACAAAAACCTTGATATCCAGATATATGTAAATTCGCACAGCCCATATTTTGTGCGTGCCATTGAGTACTATGCAAATCAATACCAGATGCTGGAACAGTGCAATTTTTATATCATGAGGAAAGATGTGGTAACAGGAATGTGCAAAAGTGAAAACGTGTCGGATAATCTTGGGGTCATTTATGACAGGATGGCAGAGCCATTTAACCTGATTATGGGGTAGAAATGCGGCCAAGCCGAAGGATAACCTGTTTGGGCAGAAATGATTTGAATGGAGATTGTTAGTGGTGTACGAAAGAAATAAAATTGTATCAAATTTATTTGAGACATCGAAATCACAAAAGGGTGGGGCGCTGCTTCCTGTCAAGGCAGGGCAGTATGAAGTGTATGATTTGGATGCATTGAAGGACGAGTTTTGTAAGGCGTACAGGCATGATGAAAAATTGAAATCATGCGATGCCTATTATTATGATGTGAATAATTATATTGTAGTAGAATTTAAGAATACACACCATTTTAATCTGAAAGAATACTATGATGAGATAGAGATAAAAATGACAGATACCTATATGATACTGCGTGAGACGCTGTGTGGGAAGAAAAAGAAAACAGAGCTTGGAAAAAAATTAAGGCTGCTTATGGTTTACAATGATGCACTGGATTATGGTGAGGGAATACGCCGGATTAGCAGTGTACTTAATACCATGACACCAAAGAGGGGGAATCCGGCAAGGAATTCCAGACCGGTAAAGACATTTCGGGATGATGCAGAATTTGGACAGGCAGTGTGCGAAACAAAGAAAAAATATGAGGGACAGTTTTATCAGGAAGTATTGTTCCTTGAGAAAAAAGAGTTTGAAGAAACGTATATTGCAGGCGGATGTTTTGATAAGCTGGAAGAGTGGATGGAGATGTGTTGAAATTGGTAAGGAGAAAATAAAATGACAAAAGTATCTATTGTAGTACCGGTGTATAATGAGGAAGGCAATGTTGCCGAGCTTCATAAGGAAATAAAAGATGTCTGCGAGGAAAACCGGTATGAGTACGAAATAATTTTTGTAAATGACGGATCGTCTGACAGAACAGAGGAGATATGCAAGACTTTACGCCCATTGAAATATATCTGCCTGCGCAGAAATTTTGGGCAGACGGCTGCTATGGATGCAGGAATTAAGCAGGCGCAATATGATTATATTGTGACGATGGATGGGGACAGGCAGAATGACCCTGCGGATATTCCGATGATGATACAGTATCTGGAAGAGCATGATTTGGACGTGGTATCTGGCTGGCGTAAACACCGGAAAGACACTGTAATGAAGAAATTTACCTCAAGAGGAGCCAATCTTCTCCGCCATATATTGGTACATGACGGGATTCATGATAGCGGCTGTTCGCTGAAGGTATATAAAAAAGAATGTTTTGACCATATCAATCTGTACGGCGAACAGCATCGGTTCATTCCGGCAATTTTGAAGATAAAGGGGTTCAAGGTTGGTGAAGTAGTGGTGAATCACAGACCAAGGACAGCAGGAAAGACCAAATATAATTGGAAACGAACTATAAAAGGGTTTGTGGACATGATATCAGTCTGGTTCTGGAACAAATATTCTACCAGACCGCTGCATTTATTAGGCGGCATGGGATTTGTATTTTTACTCTTAGGCGGTGGGTGTGGTATCTGGTCTATTGTGTTGTTTTGCGAAGGAAGGAAAATGTCCAACAATATTTTTCCGCCGCTGTTGACCATATTTTTCATCATTATCGGAATGCTGCTGTTTGTGTTCGGGCTGATGAGCGAGATACTGGTAAAGACATATTATGGCACACATGTGGATTCGTCATATAGTGTGAAGGAGATCAGTGACTATAGGTAGAAGGGGTAATGAGGAAATGAAATCTGCAAAAGAAATTCTCAAGACAGTATTCAGGATTTTCCTATCCGTAATGATGACGTTGTCATTAACAATGGAGTTTGCGGTTCCGGACTACGCAAATGTTGACATTACGGTAAACAGTGAACTGATAGCCAATTTAGTCAGCAGTCTCCCATCAGAGTCTTTTAAAACAACGGTTGTTTTTGCATTTATTTTATGGTTTTTAATATGGACGGAGCAGATGAATACGCATAAGATAAAATGGAATAATCGGAAACTATTTTATGTTTTATGCATGGCAGTCGGTTTTGTCTGGCTGGTAGCAAAGAGTTTTGAGATAGATAACAGTATGTCCAATTTATTTGAAACGAGGGGACAGATTGTAAAATCAATTATTTATTATATTGGATCAGTAAGCCTGCTGGCTTTATTCGGAAAGTTTATATTTTTCTCAGTGGAGTGTTCCGACTCGAAATTTCAGGTTTGTAAATATTCAGATGTTGAAGTCCGCCGGGGAAAATATGGAACTTTTATATTTTTGATGATAATGTGGCTGCCGCACTTGATTATGGCATATCCGGCAAGTATGATTAGTGATGCATGGGGGCAGTTGCGAATGTTTTATGGGGAGCAGGCCTTTACGTCACATCATCCTCCGTTTCATACATGGCTGATTGGAATGGCGGTGCAGCTTGGAAGGAAAATGGGAAGTGCCAATATGGGATTATTTTTGTTCATTTTGCTGCAGACCATTCTTTTTGCACTGGTACTCTCATACAGTATAACAACGATGAAACGGCTAAATGCTCCTCGGTGGCTGATTGTCCTAACAAAGTTTATTGCGGTTGTATCACCATATTATACGGCATATATCGGTTTGATTACAAAAGATACATTGTATTCGTATGCTTTCTTACTATTTATGATTGAGCTGATTTATCTGGTGTATCTGCTAAGAGGGGAGTTTTGGCATAAACGCATGCATACAGTCCTTCTGCTATTATCAGGGGTTTTTGTAATATTGCTCCGCAATAATGGAAAGTATGTTATTTTTCCCATGTTATTTATTATTGGTGGAATCATGGTGAAGGACGGCGTATTAAAAGAGAAAAAAAGAACAGTGCGCGCCGCAGCATGTTTGTCGATGACTGTTCTGATCCCCATAGTGGTAACTTTTATCTTAACGGCAGTGTATAATATTGAAAAAGGAAGCATAAGAGAAATGTTGTCCCTTCCTTTTCAGCAGACTGGAAGATATGTATTGACGTATAGTGATGAGGTAACCGATCAAGAACGACAGGCGATTGACAAGATTTTAGATTATGATAGCCTTTCAGATGGTTATAATCCATTGCTGGCAGACTACGTCAAAAATACATTTCGAAAAGAAAGTACAGGTGCAGAGCTTGCAGAGTACTTTAAAGTATGGCTGCGTCAGTTGACAAAGCATCCATTGACCTATGTTGTTGCGACACTCAACCAAAATTATAAATTGTTGTATCCCGTTGAAACAGAGTATGCAATTGGATTGGTTGTTGAGACGTATGACAGCAGATTTGACGAATTTATAAAATCATTGGGAATTGATGAAACCAATGTAATGAAAAAAAAAGAATTTGACTTGAGAAATTTTTATATTCTAATGTTTCATACACCAATAGCAGGCTTTTTTTCTTTGATTGCAGTGTATAATTTGGTCTTGTTATATATTTTGATGTATGCTGCGTACAACAGAATGCATTCTATGTGGATTGCGGCTGCTCCGCTCATTATAAGTGATTTGGTTGTTGTTGCAGGACCCTTGGTTCATCCAAGATATGTGCTTCCTGTGATGTATAGTATTCCAATTGTAGTGGCAGTTTTTTTATATGTTAGGAGAAAGGATCATGGAGAGACAGACGAACAATAAAAACTTCATGCTATTTCAACAGTCTTTGTTGCTATTTCAAAAATTGCATATTATAATATCAGATATGTAAAAGTAGAAAAAGGCAGGAAATGAGTGTATATGAAAATATTAATGATATCGCATGAATATCCTCCCATTGGAGGAGGAGGCGCAAATGCCTGTATGTATCTTTCGAGGGAATATGCCAAAGCACATCACGATGTTACAATTGTATCGGCATGGTTTAAGGGACAGCCTGAGACAGAAGACAATAACGGGGTTCATATTATCCGCGTGAAATCAAAACGAAGGCATAAGGAGCATTGCAGTTTTTCTGAGATGGCAGATTACCTATGTAAGGCTTGGCCAATTGTGAAATCGTTGGAAAAAGAACGGCATTTTGATATTTGTCAGGTTTTTTTTGGAATACCAAGCGGCCCCATTGGGTATGTACTCAAAAAGAAATATGGAGTTCCGTACATTATTCGTTTTGGCGGTGGAGATATTCCGGGATTTCAGGAGCGGTTCGCATTTTTGTATAAGTTGATAGGACCATTTTTGAAAAGGATTTGGAATCATGCAGATGCATTAGTTGCAAACAGTGAGGGCTTAAAAAAGCTGGCATTGGATTTTTACGACAAGAATCCAGTTGATGTAATTAATAATGGCGTCGATATAGAAAGCTTTTACCCTTCTATGAAAAATATAAACAGTCATGACTCTGATGATGAAAGCATAAATCTTTTATTTGTTTCCCGTCTGATTGAACGCAAGGGTTTGCAGTTTATTATCCCCCAATTAAAGGACATTGAAAAAAAATCTCATAAAAAAATATGCCTGCTTATTGTCGGTGATGGACCATACAAGGAAGAATTGCAAAGAATAGCTCAGATGTACGATTGTATGGACATGATTTGCTTTGCGGGGCAGAAAGATAAAACAGAATTGCTCCCTTTTTATCAGCAGGCAGATATCTTTATTCTTCCGTCTAAAAAAGAAGGGATGCCCAATGTTGTATTGGAAGCCATGGCATGTGGACTTCCGATTGTAATGACGCCCTGTGAAGGAAGTAAGGAATTGGTTTCAAATAATGGCATGATTTCTTCCATTGATACATTTGCAGATAAAGTTACCATGTTGTGCGAAAATGCCGAGCTGCGGCGAGACATGGGACGAAATAGTCTTGTAATTGTAGAGAAAACCTTTCAATGGAAAAGTGTAGGAGGAATATATATGGAATTGTTTGATAAAATAATGAAAAATGATGAAAATTGGAGGAAACATAAAGAATGAAGTACACAATAATTTCGTGTTCAGTCTCGTCCGGAACAATTCTGAGTCACACAAAGGAAACAGGGGTTGATATAAAGTGGGCGTTTAAGGGAAGCAAGTCAAAAATATTCACATATATCAGGATGATGTGGTTCAAATATAATTTTCCAATGAAGAAAATATGGTTGAATAATGCATTAAGTGATTTGGGAGATGTAATGATCGTTTTTGATTCCTGTGTAAATGAATACATTCTTGCTTGGCTTAAAAAAACGTATTCGGACAAGCGGTTCATTTTTTATTATTGGAATTCTATCAATGACACGTCATTTCCGGTTGAAAAGGTCAGGGATTTGGGATATGAAGTATGGGGATTTGATCCGGCAGATGCCAGCAAATATCAATATCGACTCAATCCACAGTTTTTTTGTCATAACTGGTATAACAGTCTGGAGCCGGCAGATGTTCCGGAGGTTGATATCGGCTTTGTTGGCAGAGACAAAAATGGTCGTATGCAGTTAGTACAAAAAGTTCTTTCAGAGTTAAACAAAATAGATAATTGTACAAGCAGTATCTATATTACGGCGCCTAAATGGTATCTCTACTTTTTTAACAGGAACTATAAAAGAATCTTGAATTTTGAAGATATGATTCGGAAAGAAATGCGCGCGCGGATTCTGCTGGATGTTGCAAACAGTGAAAGATGCGGTTATACACTACGCGTATATGATGCACTATGTAATGGACGTAAATTGATTACAAACAATATAAATATTATAGATGAAGATTTCTATGACAAGCGAAATATTTTTGTCTATGGTTTGGATTCACCGGAGGATTTTGAAACGTTTGTAAATACGGATTTTAGCAGGGAGAAGGAGGATAAATTAGAAAACAGTAATATGTCAAATTGGTTGGCAAGGTTTCTGTAATGTTTTTCTATGGAATCTTGAAAGGGCAAAAATATGTTTTATAAATTAAGGATTCGGTTGAAAGACACACTTTTAACAAATATCGTTTGGTCTTTTGCAGCAAAAATATTTGCTATGGTGTTTTATTTTTGGGGAGATGTGTTCTATGCCAGGTACTTAGGGATAGACAATTATGCAGAATGGGTATTTTTCTTTTCGATTGCAAATATGGCTTTTTGTATAGGTTGGTTTGGAATCAATATATCTTCGAAAGTGCATATTGCAAAAAGTGATGAACGGGAAAAATGTTTCGGCGCAGCCATTGTTATTCGTGGATGTATCAGTAGTGTTGTTTTAATAGTCATTCTTTTGCTGGCACCCATGATTGCAGGAAAGATAGGATATCCACATCCATATAAGAATCTTAAATTGCTAATGTCGTTTATGGGAGGGATGGTTTTTTTTAACTCCTTTACCGAGTTTTTTAAAAGCTTTTATATTGGAATTCAAGAGTATAAAAAACTATGTGCAGTGACATTTATGGAATACTTTTCATATTGTTTTTTTTCTATACTTTTTCTTCTGCTTTATCAGAATCCAATAAGCATAGCACTCGGATATTGTGTGGCTGGCGTGATTCTTTTAATGGGTAATATGTTACTGATATTTAGAAAATATAACAAAAATTTGATAAAGGAAGGAATAAGAAATTCTAGTTTACAAGTAAAAATCTTAAAATATGCGTTTCCGCTCGTTCTGACATCATTGGGGGGATTGGTTCTTATGGAAATGGATACATTCATGCTTGGTTTATTTTGTTCTAAAGAGCAAGTATCTGTCTATTCTATTGCGAAACAGCTGGTATCAAAGGCTACAAATGTGAATATGGCAATATGGACTGGAACCGTTGCTTCGCTGGCAATGATTACAAAGGAAAACTTTTCAGAGAAGAAAAGTAAGTTCCAAAAGGTGAACGGATTGAATAATTTGGTGGCAGTGCTGATATGTACCTTTTTCCTTGTTTTTGGGAATACAGCAATTCATATTGTGTATGGCGCTGAATATGCAGATGCAGGAAAAATATTAAGGTTGCTGATTCCATATTATTTTTTGTATTGCAGCTCATCTCTATATGCAAACTTTCTGGATTTTATGGGGCATGCAAGAATAAGGGCATTGTGGTTTATTTCTGTCATTGTGATTAATTTTTCCTTAAACTATCTGCTGATTCCGCTATGTGGTGCAACTGGTGCTGCGATTGCAACAATTACATCAATTATACCTTATACGATTTACTGTATATATGATGTATGGAAAATATTTAAGAATAAGGCAGCCTGCTATGGCTGTTCGGAAAAAGGAGATTAAAAAATGAGTTTCATGATGGCGTTTGGACTGGCGAGTATTATGCTTTGTATCGGGATTTTATTACGGGCAAAAATATCGTTTCTGAGAAATATGCTTGTGCCGGCAAGTGTAATAGGTGGAATTATCGGAATTATATTTATGAATGTAGTTTCAGAAGCTGCGATAGATGTCGGGACGGACGCAGCCATGTTTACGGATATTGTAAATAATCTGTTTACGATTTCATTTATTTCTATTAGTCTGGGGAGTTCGCAAAAGGGAGACGGTGACAGCACGAAAGGCATTATTAAAGGGGCAGCAGCAATGGGGCTGGTATGGTGTTTCCTATATGCACTGACACCAGTTATTGCAACTGGAATTGTTTATATGATTGGTAGAAGTGCCGGTATGGATGCCATATATGGCATGCTTGTCCAGTTTGCGTTTTGTCAGGGACCAGGGCAGTCAGCAGCATATGGCGCTATTTTTGAGCAGTATGGGTGGAGTAACGCTTCTACGGTAGCGATTGCACTGTCAGCGATAGGTTTTGTTGCGGCATTTCTTGTCGGAATACCAGCCGCAAAGATGGGTATAAAAAGAGGCATATCGAAAAATTGCGGTAAGCTGAATGAATCTATTCTGAAAGGATATCTTAAAAAGGAGGAGCAAAATGAATATATGGTAAAAGACACTACCTGCAGTTGTAATGTCGAGACACTGTCTTTTCATTTTGCACTGATAGGATTATGCTATGTGCTGGCGGTGGGTATTGCCAGAGTGCTTTCGCTGATACCAGGTTTTCTTGGCACATCAATGAGTAGTATGATGTTCATGAATGGAATGTATGCTGCATACATAGTTAAATTTCTGATGAATAAACTGCATCTTGGGTTCTTACAGGAAAATATATTGCAAAGCAAAATTACAGGATGGACGGCAGACTACCTTGTGGTTTGTGCATTTATGGCAGTTTCATTTGTCATGATTAAAGACTGGATATGGATTATTTTAATTGTGTCTGCTGTGATTACAATTGTTACATTTGTAGTCTGTTTCTACTTTGGACAAAGATTTGGCGGTGCCAATGATTTTGAACGTACATTGGGCTTATATGGAACATGTACGGGAACAGTTCCAAGTGGTGTCGCGTTGGTTCGGATTGTAGATCCCGATTTCAGGACAACGACCAGTGTGGAATTAGGAGCATGTAATCTGGTCATGATTGCCAGTACACCAGTGTATATCATTATATTGGCTCTGGCATCTGGAAGCATGGAAATAATGCCTGCGATTGCAGGACTTGTGGTGTGTGCTGTCATATATCTGATAGGATTAAAAGTAGTTGGATTATGGGGAGCAAAGACATATAGCTGGAAGGAGTAACAGGGATGGAACAGATATTTTACAATGGAAAAATAATTACAATGTGTGCAGTTGATGAAGCTCAGGAGCGCAGCATAGAACCGGAAGCTGTTCTGATAGAAGACGGAAAGATTAAAATGACAGGAAAACTGTCTGACATCGAAGAATGTGCGGATGCATCGGCGCAAAGAAGAAATCTGGAGGGAAAATGCCTCATGCCTGCATTTATCGATGCCCATAGTCACTTTGTCATGAACGGACAGATGTCAGCTATGGCGGATTTGTCAGACTGCGCGTGTTTTGATGATGTGATAAGCGTTTTAAAGAAATATATAGCAGTAAACAATCTCACGAAAAAAGAAGTAGTTCTTGGATTTGGATATGATCATAATTTCCTAAAAGAATACGCCCATCCTGACAAGCGGGTGCTTGATCAGGCAAGTTCGGAAATCCCCATTGTTGTTTTGCACATTTCAGCGCACCTTGCCTGCGCGAACTCAGCAGCACTTCGTCTTGCCGGAATAGACGAAAACACAAGCGATCCGGATGGTGGAATTTTTGGGCGTTTTCAAGACAGCAGAGAGCCGAGTGGCTATGCCGAGGAGTCGGCGGTTGGTCTGCTGCAGGCAGCGATCATCCCACGCATAAAGTTTGATATTGCATCGGTAATGCAGAATATGCAGGCAGAGTATTTGAAAAACGGAGTTACCACTGTTCAGGATGGTGCGTCAACACAAAAGGATGTAGAAATGCTTATTCAAATGAATGATGCAGGCTGCCTGAAGCTGGATGTCATATCATATCCGCTTATAACAGCAGATGGTGAACAGACCATGAGCTTGTATGGAAAGGACTATTGTGATTATAGAAACCATTTCAAAATTGGTGGATATAAAGTTGTTTTGGACGGCTCGCCGCAAGGACGATCAGCATGGATGTCCGAACCGTATTTGGGAGGAGAACCTGACTATTGTGGGTATCCATGGTTGAAGGATGACATTCTGTACGAGTATATACGGAGAGCAATGCATGAGAATCGGCAGATATTAGCGCATTGTAACGGCGACGCGGCAAGTGGTCAATTTATAGCTGCGTATGAGTCTGCACTGCGGAATACAGACAATAAAAAGGATTTGAGACCCGTTATGATTCACTGCCAGACAGTCAGAAATGACCAGTTGGACAGAATGGCAAAAATATCTATGATTGCGTCTGTTTTTGTTGGGCATGTCTGGTACTGGGGTGATGTGCATATGAGAAATTTTGGTGCGGAGCGGGGAAACCGTATCAGTCCGGTAAAAGATGCGCTGAACAGAGGAATTTGTGTGAACTTTCATCAGGATACGCCTGTTACAAAACCTGATATGCTTCATTCAGTGTGGTGTGCAGTCAACAGAGTAAGCAGAAGCGGATGCAAAATAGGAGAAAATCAGGCAATAGATGTATATGATGCTCTGAAAGCAGTGACAGTGAATGCGGCTTATCAGTACTTTGAGGAGAATACAAAAGGCAGCATTTCAGCAGGGAAACGGGCAGACTTGGTTATATTAGACAAGTCACCGCTTGATGTGGATAAGAAGGAAATCAATGAAATCAATGTGTTGGAGACAATTAAAGATGGGGAGACCGTATACAGGAGGAACTGAAATTGGGGAGACATGGTAAAGAACACGATATTGGAAATGCAGCTAAGTTCCAGCGGCTGATAAAAATAAGAATGAAACTCATTGCGTGTTCTGTGTTTAAAAAACTAAGTTTTGAGACAATTCTGTGGATGAACAGGATAAGAGAGCCGATTGATATTAATAATCCAAAAACATTTGATGACAAAATGTGGTATATGAAAAAGCACTTTTACAGTGCTCTTGTGGAAAAATGTGCAGATAAAGTTACTGTTAGGGATTATGTGAAGGAATGCGGACTAGAAGATATCTTAGTACCTATATATGGGATTTATGATAGTCTTGATGAGGTAGACTTTCAAACGCTGCCAGAGGAATGTTATATTAAGTGTAATCACTCGTCAGGGTATAATTACCTGTACCGTAAGAATAGGACAGATGAGAATTGGTTAAAGAAGTTGTTTTGTCTGTACCAGAAATATAGTTATTATGCAGTGAAACGAGAATGGTCATACAAAAATATAGTACCCAAAATTGTGCTGGAGAAGAAACTCCAAAGTAAAAATGGACAGCCACTGCTGGATTATAGAATGTTCTGTTTTCAGGGAGTTTTAAAACTTGTGATGGTCAATAAAGGAACTGCAACGAGTGAAGGGGAACATGCCAGCGGTGTGCAGCGTTCTTTTTATACGCCCGATTTCCAATGGATTCCAGATATTACGATCATGGGAGACAGTCCGTCGCCAATGGCTTTGGAAAAGCCTCTAGGATGGGATGAAATGGTTAGCGCCGCTCAGATTCTTTCAAAACCGTTTGCTTTTTGCAGGGTTGATTTGTATTTTATAGATGGAAAGGTTTACCTCAGTGAGATGACATTTTTTCCAAATTCTGGTGTAAATCGGTTTCAACCACAGGAATGGGCGCTGCGACTTGGAGAATGGGTTGATTTGGACAGATGTATTAGCAATCCGGTGTATCAGTATATGGAGTAATCACGGAAAGGTTTTCAGGTTAATTACTGTTGCTATTCATAGAGAAAGGAAGGTTATGTGCATGATGCAATTGTATCATGTAAAATAATCTGAAAAATATCACATTAATTCTAAAACAATTGTATTGGAAATGGATACCTTATTCATGTAGGAGAAAAATGGAACAAGTCAGATTACACCAATACAAGAAACAAGTGATAGAAGAACTAAAAATGAACATAAAAAGTAATGATGATGCACAAGGATTTCAGGGAATATTAGACAGAATCATGATGCATGGGTTAAGTGTATACAATTATGATTTTGTGGACAATTATGACTTTCGGCAGTATATTGATAAAATACAATATGACGGACAGGTAAAATGTATTATTTTTTAAGAAATGGGAAAAAAATGTATATTAGCATTGTAAAATTGCCAGTATATAAAGCCGGTCAAAGGATAGATGCCATTGACATTTTTCATGATAAAATATATACTTAAACGTGTCTTTGTTTGCACAAACTGATTAGATTGACTTTGTGGAGGGAAAGTTTTAAAGATGCTATTTAATACGGTGCAGTATCTGATATTTTTGCCGATTGTGGTTTTGATTTATTATATTCTTCCCCAAAGGGTGCGTTATGTGTGGCTGCTGGGTGCAAGCTGCTATTTTTATATGCAGTGGAATAAAATGTACATCCTTCTTCTATTGTTTTGTACTGCGGTCACATATACGGGCGGGCTGCTCATCGAGCATTATAAGAGTGCGCATAAGGGGCACAATGAGAAAAGGCGTGACAATAAAAAGCTGTGTCTTATCGTGTGCATTGTACTGAACCTGGGGGTTTTATTTTTCTATAAATATTTTTCATGGGGAATCTCCATGCTCAACCGCATTCTTTCGGCTGTCCATGCGGGTGAAATCACATGGGGGATGTCGATAGTGCTTCCTGTCGGGATTTCTTTTTATGTATTGCAGTCGCTGGGGTATCTGATTGATGTGTACCGGGGAGATATCTATGCGGAGAAAAATTTTATCCGCTATGCGCTGTTTGTCTCATTTTTCCCCCAGCTGGTGGCGGGACCAATTGAACGTTCTAAAAATCTGCTGGTGCAGCTGCACGAGGCACATGGTTTTCAATACGAGAATGTGAGAAAAGGCGCCATACTGATTTTGTATGGGCTGTTCCTGAAAGTGGTGATTGCGGACAGGGCGGCAATTGTGGTGAATACTGTGTATGAGGACAGTGCGGGCTATCCCGGCTTCTTTATTTTGATTGCGACGGTCTTATTTTCCATTCAGATTTACTGTGATTTTTATGGGTATTCCACAATTGCGAGAGGTTCCGCACTGCTTATGGGCATACGGCTGATGGATAATTTTGACGCACCGTATTATGCCAGGAGCGTTCGGGAATTCTGGCGGAGATGGCACATTTCGCTGTCGGGATGGTTTCGGGATTATCTTTACATTCCGCTTGGCGGCAGCAGAAAGGGTACAGCGAGGAAAGAGTATAACCGGATGGTTGTGTTTGCAGTGAGCGGGCTTTGGCATGGGGCATCGCTTAGTTTTTTGTTCTGGGGATTGTTAAACGGCATGGGACAGGTTGCCGAGGATCTGGCAGAAAATATTAAAAAGCGTTTGGGGAATCCACACATGCAAAAAGCAGTGTGTTTTAGTAAAAAGCTGTGCCAGACACTCTGTACCTTTGGGTTTGTGACACTTGCGTGGATGTTTTTCCGTGCGAGTGGATTAAAGGATGCATTTCTGATTCTGCGGGATATGTGCAGCTGCATGAACTGGACGATTTTGTTTGACGGTTCGCTCTATGAACTTGGCGTGGCGCGGGGACCCATGAATATGCTGCTGATGGCGATTGTGGCGTTGTTTGCCGTGGATTACCTGAAATATAAGGGGCATGACGTCGCGGAGCTGTTTTTGAAGCAGGACTGGTGGTTTCGCACAGTTATAATTATGGCGATGACTTTTATTACCCTGTTGTATGGTTGTTATGGAACCCTTTATGACACCACGCAGTTTATTTATTTTCAGTTTTAAGGTTAGGGGGCGTTCAGAAAATGAAATGGTTTCGGAGAATTGCAAGAATCATGGCGCGCGTTTTAATTTTCTGCGTCGTTTTGAGCGGTCTGAACTATATTTATGTAGATGTCCCGCCCTGGGAGCGCATTCTGTGGCACAATTTTTATCAATCCGAGGGGAAAATTGATAATCTGTATCTGGGTTCTTCCCATGTGTACTATGACATTGACCCTTTTCTGATGGATGAATTAAACGGACAATATAATTTTAATCTGTCAACTTCCGGTCAGGTGATGAACGGCACATATTATCTTTTGAGGGAGGCGGACAAGCATAACGATTTGTCCCATGTCTATATAGAATTGTATTATGGCAGGAATACCGGGGGGGATGGTGACCGGGTTACGCAGGAACCATGGTTCAACTGGCAGAACACTGACTGTATGAAATGGTCTGCCAATAAGATCCTATATATGCTGTCCATTACCAATGATGTTGAAAATTATATTGATTTGCTGATACCGTTTAGCAGATACCGCGAGCATCTTGGGGACTATGAATATATTAAATCAACAATTGAAACAAAAGTGAGCGGGGAATATCAGTACGTTGACGAGTTTGAGGAGTACCTGGATAAAGGGTTTCGATATTCGGAGATTGTATATAAAGCAGAAGACAGGGCATTTAAGAGAAATCAGACTCTGGGCGAGAACCCAATGGCACAGAGCTGTGAGCTGTATCTGCGCAAGGCGATTGAATATTGCCAGAAAGAAAATATTCCTGTCACGTTGTTCATATCGCCGATGTATAATCTTCAGCCTGTCAGTGCAGGAAATTATGACAACTATATCAACCAGATAAAGGGAATTGCTGCTGAGTATGGTTTGGATTTTTATGATTTTAACCTTGCAAAGGATGCATATCTGCCAATACAGAAACTTGAATATTTCAGGGATGTTGACCATCTGAATTCGACAGGAGCAGAGGTATTTACGCAGTTTTTTCATAAAGTGGTAACAGGCGATGCGCGGCAGAACCAGAAGTATTTTTATGATTCCTATGCACAGAAGCTTCAGAGCCTGGAACCGGAAGTCTATGGAATCCATTACTGGAAATCGGGCTCGGAGACATTTATGAATGTCGCGTCAAACAGGGATTCCGGTATGGAATACCGGATTGTCATCACGCCGGATGAATTTTCGGGCAGGGAACCATACGTTGTGCAGGATTTTTGCGAAAATAAGGAATTTACCGTTGAGGATGGAAATGGAATTTGTACGGTTGAGTACCGTATGAAAGATTTCCCTAGTGCTGTGCGCACTGTGGAGGTGGTATTTGAATAGTGTACGGTGGTAATTAACAGTTTTTATGAAAAGAAAGGCCAGTTGAGAGGAAGAATATGTACATGAAAAAGAAAAAAATAATAACGGTGGCTGTCATGGTTGTATTATCAATACTTCTGGCATATTTGCAGTTTGTGCAGGCACGATGCAACTCGGATGATGCGGGAACATATATATATATGTATAATCATTTTGAATTGGGAAATAAAGCGCTTACAATAAAAGATTATTTAAATCCATGGTTTTACTGCGCAGCAGCAGCATATCTGCTAAATGTTGGAGGAAGCGGGGCATTCAGTTCCCTTGCCTATCTTTCCTTATGGTATGGCGGAGCAGTTTTTTTCACGTTTCTTTTGACGATGAAAAAAACTGATTCTGGGTGGATGTTGGCGATGGCGGTATTTATCCTTCTGCCATACAGTCAGACGAATAAGTATCATATGATGGCGGCGCTTGTCACACTTTTTTCAATATGGGCGCTGCAATGTTATAAGGATACCGGGAAAAAGTGGATTTTGGCAGCTGTCGTTCTGATGGCAGTATATTCTTTTCTGTTTACAGACGACAGGCTGCTGCTGCTGGTCTTTTTGGCTGCGACAGGGATTGTTTATTTTGCGATTCTTTTCTTTCAGGATCAGGACAGGCGCAAGTATTTGTACATGGTGGTATTTGGCGGGATACTGGCTGTGGGTGTGCTCAACTTTGCCGATATCATTATTGAAAAGCTTCTGGGACAGGGAACTGGGATTTCAGGTGTGCTGGGGGGCTATGGGGGTGCCGATTACTTTAACTGGATCGATGTGGAGACCTTTTTTTTGAAAGGAATCCCGTCTATTATTGGTTCGCTGTTCGTTCAGTGGAATATTCCCATTCAGGGTGGAATGATGCAGTTGAAGTCCATTTACTGGATTATCAGGATTGTCATTGCATGTCTGGCTCTGGCTGCCTTGTTTGACCGGTGGAAGCTGATAATCAGAAAGGGAATTAAGGATGTAGAGCCGTTGGATGCGCTGTCCGTAATATGTACTACGGTTGCTCTTGGCGTCAATGCCCTGAATGGAATGGTACAGTATTATAGCGTGACGAATGCTCCCATGAACAGATACGCAAGTGTATGCTGGTTTTTGCTCGTGGTCATTCTGGTAAGATGGCTGGACGAACGCCTGGAAAGAATAGTGGTTTATCCAAATATATCCAACAATTTGTTCCTTGGGGGAATATTTGTCCTGCTCACGATAGGGTACATCAATCCGGTTTTTGCCCCGTCAGAGGACATTGTAAACAGCTCTTATGCAGTGGAACTTGATTATTTAAAAGCGCATGGAGATATGTATAAGTATGGATTGGGAAGCTATTGGAAGTCCAAACCAATTACAGCGGCGACAAATGCAGCGTATGTGGTGTGCAATGGCAGGATAGAGGAGGATGCGCTTGTATGTAGCAAGAAGGATGGATTTTATACGGATGGGGGAAACTATTTCAATTTTATCGTGTCTGATGCTGGTAGTGAGATGACGGTGTCTCCGGAAAATATAGAGCGTGTACGGGGAGATTATACGGATATTTATTCCAATGGAGATACAATCTATATGTATGATTATGACATCCGGTTTGATCCGACAATCGTTATGGATACGGCAGGCATGGGGTATGAGCTTACGGATACGATTGTATATCAAATGGAATTGCCAGTAGGGACGAGCAGGATAGAAGTCACGACAGCGGCGAAAGATAATCTGGTACTGGCAGTTGTGGACAACCCGGATATCACTGATGTGAGGATTGGCAGCAAGGGGGACAATATTGCAACAGCCGAGGTTACGTGTCTTCAAAATACACAGATAGGAGTTTCGGTAGGACGTAGGGAAGATATTCTCACGGAGCTTTATAAAGTAGAAGTGAAAAGAACAGCCGGAGCTGTCTATGTGGATGCAGGGCAGCCGGTGCTGTCGTTGAATGATGGCAGCTATATCGTTACGTTTTCAGGCGAGGACCTGAAAGACATGAAAGTAAACTGGAGGGTTGACGGTGAGGTGACGCAGCTGACAAACGGAAGGATAAAAAGGCGTTACCTGGTCAGGGTATCAGGGAAACAGGATGTGCAGTATGAGGTGATACCCAACGGTGCCGTTGTAAATTCGGTATATTATGAAAATGAGGATCTGTTTGGAAAATAGAATGTTACAGATGGAGAGGTAATTAATACAAAGCTGGTATCGGAGTATTCATATGAATAGGAGTTTTTAATGAAAAAATTAACAATACTTGCGCTTTCATGGCGCGACATCGGTTCGCCAAAGGCAGGCGGCGCTGAGGTTCATACACATGAGATGTTAAGAAGGGCTGATAAAAATAAATATAAAATATATCATTTTTCGACAAGAAGCAAAGGACAGCCAGAACATGAGGAAATTGACGGCGTAACCTACATCAGGCATGGGAATGCATTTACTGTCATTCCGGCAGCTATGCGTTATTATAAAAAGCACTGCGGAAACATAGACTTTGTGATTGACCAATGTAATACGCACCGTTTTTTTACGCCGTTATGGGTCGAACCCCAAAAGCGGATTTTCTATATTCACCAACTTACCAAGGAAATCTGGGATTACAGTGCAAAATTTCCGCTTAGCAAGATAGGAAAGGCGCTTGAGGAGAGCTTTCTTAGGCTGAATCGTCATGATCCGGTTATCACTGTTTCAGAATCAACAAGGGACGAGCTTGTTGAGAGAGGATTTGATAAAAACAAAATAAAGATTATTTATAATGGGGTTTCTTTTAAACCGTGGGAGCGCAGCGAGTGGTTATCCAAGGAGAAAATGCCGGTATTTATTTATGCAGGCAGATATTCGCCATATAAAGGAATAGATGTTGCTGTGGAGGCTCTTATCCGTATAAAAAAGGACTATCCGGATGCAAGATTGTGGATAATTGGAAAAAAGGATCAAGAATTTGTAGACAGGAACCTGATGCCGGCATGTGTAAAACAGCACCTTGTATGGGAAGATGTGTCAGGTGATAATCCGAAGGGTGATATTGTCAGCTGGGGGTATGTCACGGAGGAAAAAAAACTTGAGCTTATGAGCCGTTCATGGGCGCTTCTTTTTCCTTCTATCAGGGAGGGCTGGGGGATTCCTATTACGGAGGCAGGCTGTGTGGGGACACCGAGTATTGTATTTGATTCGCCAGGCATACGTGACGCGGTTGATTATGGAAAGGCGGGGTACCTGTGTCTTCAAAATACCGCAGAGGGACTGGCAGAACAGATGCGGAATGTCATTTCAGATAAAGCGTCGTATGAAAACGTGAGGGAAAGCGCCTGCCGGTTTTCATCGCGGTTTTTATGGGATATAGCAGGGAACGATTTTGGAGCGTTTATTGATTTTCTTGCATGAATGGGTGGTCAAAACGCACACTTCGCGCTTTGACCGCAATAACCCCTTCCACCTAGTGTTGGCGGATGTTGGAACGTTCGTTTTCTGCCACGAAAGAAAAGATTTGCATGGTATAATTCTATATAACAATTATAAGGAACATAGAAAGGCATTATCGGCAGATGCTATTACGCAGCAATTGGTCTCCCCGGAATAAATGCTTGTACAATATGGTATATTTTTTCCTTGCAAAATCCGCTTAATATTTTTTATTGTGTTTTTTTCTCCCCGTCTTTGTGCATCATCTATCAATATAACAAAGCTTTCCTCCAAAACATCAGGAATAAGTTCTAGAATATCCCTTCGGTTATATTTATATTTCCTGTCTCCAATTGGTGCGTCAATAGAAATGACAGAAAATTTTTTCCCTTTTATATCTTTAGCAAGGTTTTCATATGCATTATATTGAGTTCCTTTATAAATTTTTTTAATCATATTTTGTTTTGCTATTATACAATTTGATGGCAGCGGATGACTTAGGGTGTAAAAGTTAATCCAGTCATCATTATGTTCGGCAATTAAATAATTATACTGAGAGGGAGACTGAGTGTCCATCATATTTTTTTCTATATAATTAAAGTATTGCGAGATCAGTGTGGAAGAAGCACCCAATCCTAATTCAAGGACTGATTTCGGATTCTTATCATTTAAAATTCTGGTCATTACATAAAGATAATTATAGCCAACTGCCCACCTTCCAGGGGAAATGCTTGGCATATTTTCAAGCCAGGGAATTCCCCGTATAGTGTCATGCCATATATTTGACCAGTATATTTCCCTCACAGTTCCCCTAAAATTCATTATTAAATTTAACAACATATAAATACATCACCTTTCTTTAAAAAGCAAAAATTAACGTGGCATGAACACCGAAAGCCGTTTGTCAAGACCAAAGGTTTTTAACAGCCATGGAATGGACTCTTTGTAGTCATAGGTATGGTAGTAAATCAGAAAATATCCTGTATTGGGTATTATGCAGCACAGCATGAATTTTAAAATTAAGCCTATAATTCCACCCAGTGTTATATGATGGCATATTATAATCATGACTATGCTGATAAAAGCAGTGACTGAGGCATACCGCAGATGGGCGAGAAAAAACTCGCCAAGCTTCCCATTTTTAAAGTAAAACTGAAATACAATTTTAGCGCCAAATCCAAATCCAATAATAATCAGTGAAAGGAGGGAGGCGAGGATAATGCCATGTATTCCCATAACCTGGACAAAAATATAGTTTAAAATCAGGTTGGAAATGCTCTCTGCAATTGTCCGGATGCGGTTTTCGTACCA
Source organism: uncultured Lachnospiraceae bacterium (assembly GCA_949066965.1). Taxonomy (GTDB): domain Bacteria; phylum Bacillota; class Clostridia; order Lachnospirales; family Lachnospiraceae; genus COE1. The sequence goes on along the minus strand of CARTDA010000002.1, from coordinate 126,305 downwards.
TAACCCCTTTGCATCAGAGTACAGTGCCCTGATTGTCCCCATAGTCTGCGCATAGAAATATATGCTTAATAAAACTACAACGGAGTAATCAAACATGAGCTGTGCGCCCATCCATAGTTCCATAAATGGCTGGAACAGGCACAACAGACAGACAGTACACCATCCGCTAATCCACATGAAAATAAAGTTTAGCTTTTTCATATCATTATAATTTTTTTCTACAGTTTCCTGAACAATGCTGTTTCCCACTCCGGCAAGTATGGAGTCTTTTATAATAGACAGAAAGGAAAGCAATGCCACTGTCACATACAGGTAATTGGCATATATTGCAGTCAGGGAAATGTTCAGGAATCTGGATATGAATATGCTGTCAAATGTGTTTCTGGATGCAGAACACAACTGATAGACAGCCAGACCAAAAACCTTTTCCTTGATTTGTGCCTTGATTTCAGGAGACAGCAGTCCCTTGCAGACAAGCCTGGGATACATTTTTTTTACGATAAAGGCATTTATGACATTGTTGAGGCAGGTGCAGGCAGGCGTTGCCAGTAAAAACAAGTAATAATTATTAAATCCATAGAGAATCGCAATCTGTGAGATGTTCAGGATCACAGATGTAAACGTACTCACGTTATTTAACAGATCAACTCTCTGATAGGCATTTAAAAGTGCCGTTTTGTATGCGTACATCCAATAAGTCAGGGATGTATTGACTAAGTAAATGAAGTACAGCGCATAGATGTTTAAGCTGCTGGGATAGTCTCCGTTTATCAGGTGGGGAATAAACGGTATAAGTATCAGCCCGATAATGAAAATAAGTGTACCCATTATCCGATAAATATTTCTGTAAAATTTCAGCAGGGCGCATATTGTCTCCTCATCATTTTCGGCAATGGGCTGATACATATTGTATACAATCGCACTTCCAAATCCCAGTTCTGCAAGGTTTAAGACCTGTAGCACAGAACTGAACAGGCTGTCCAGACCCAGATATTCAATTCCTAATTTTTGTATCAGGAATGCCCGGATAAAAAAAGGAAGAAAAATTTTTGTCGCCTTGTTCACGATTCCTGAATAAATATTTCTTTTTGCGTTTTGCGTTCTTGCTAAGTTCATTGGCAGATATACTTTCCTTTTAAGACTGTCCTTTTTGCTATGCGTCAATAAGTTTTTTAAAACGCTGCGCCATCATTGCGCTGCTGTATTTGTTTAAGAACTCTCCATCAGAATGGCATTCAAGATGCCCGTTTTTCATAAATTCCTGATATCTTGACAAGATCCACTGCTTGGCTTCTGCGTAGTCTTTCATGCCGCCGGCTTCTTCCAGGGTGCATCCCAGCCGGGCTCTCTGCGTTATTTTCTTAACGGCGCTTCCAACGGCGGTTCCGGATATAATTGAAAAAACAGGTTTTTGCATCATAAAATACTCTATGAATTTTCCTTTCATGACATCCCGCTCTTTTTTTGTATTCCATGCCAGCACACAGAGAATGTCCGACTGGTATTGAAGCTCCAGCGCCTTTTTTCTGGAAAGCTTCCCCTTGTTGACCAATATGCTTTCCATACCGCATTCCTTTGCCTGTTTTTGCATGATGTGGTAGTCCGTCCCTGCATATATAACAGAGATATGTTCTTTGCTTATCTGTTTTTCAAGTTCCAGTTCATGTAAAATTTTAAACAAAGGTTTCATATTGTCCTTGCCGTCATATATTGTTCCCGTATATGTGATCCAGAGTTTGTTGTGGTGTTCGCAATTTGACAGACCCGAAATGTCCTCCTTGTCAAAACCGTTGCGGATCATGTGGAATTTTTCCATATATTTTCCCGAACCAATATGTGTCCTGCCGGCGCCTGTAATATATGCAGCATTTTTATCTGCTTTGTAAGCCACATAACTAAGATACCATTTCAGAAATCTGCCTGATGTAGTGCATGGATCCCTGTAATCAACAATCCATTTTAAGCTTTTGTTGAGCTTTTTATATTTCAGTCCGAGAAGCAGGCTTCCTGTAGGTCCCCAGGTGGTGAGCATAGTGTCCATCTTATCCATGGGAAGTTTTTTGGAAAGTTTGATTCCTTTCCTGGCAAATGAAAGGTCATCGCATACAAAAATATATAGATCATTCAGGGCTATCAATGATTTTCCGAAAAAGCTCTTCACTTTTCCTGTGATGCTTTTTTCTTTTGCTGAAACGATACTGTTGACAGCGGAAAGCGTGGCTCTGTTCGCATCATTGCTTTCCTGCGGGCTGACCAGTCTTTTTCCGGTATGGTTCTTGAACGTCTCAATCAGGCGTATCCTGTTTAGGGGGACGGGCAGAATTGTAACATACCGGGATACTCCGTCCATGTCCCGCTGTAGTAATTCATCCCGGATGTCCTCTTCATTCAGAGAACTGCAGATGACCCAGAAATGATATTCGCCTGTCCTTGCCAGATATTTTACCATTTTTGTAAATCGGATTGCCCCGATTGTATTTCGTGGTGCAAAATGCCAGCTGATTACTAAAATATTCTTCATTTTCAACCTCTGTGCCACACGCTGTGGCATTTTCCTTCCTATTAAGACTGAATTCTGTATAGGACTCCATAGCGGATTGTTCCTACGGTTAATTTCCAAAGTGTCTTGCTGAAGCCCCATAGCAGGATTGTCCATTTAACGACATGTTCCCTGAATGTCCTGCATTTTACTTTTTTCAATTCCTTATAATATGTTTTGTAATATTTTTGAATCAGTTTTATATATTTTTTTTGCTTACGATGGTCTGTCTCGCTTGTGACAACCTGATACCATAGTTTTAGTATTACGAGATAAAATCCAATCAGATGCTTTTCATAGGCAGAAGTACAACCATGTTTTTTATAAAAATCCAGATTCAGTTTATTTGCCAGAGCCAGTTCATAATGCAGGGCGTTTGGCTGAATCAGCCGGCTGTCCGTGTATTTTGATATTCTGCGATGGATGTATGCATTGTTGAGTAAAGTTATTTTTTTCGCATAAAAAAATAAACGCGGTACACAATATACGTCATTCAAATAGTTTTGCGGAAGAACAGTTTTGGCATTATAAATGAATCTTAGCATTTTTGTATAAAAATCCCTTTTAATAAGCATGCCTACAATACTGAAATTTCCATTATTCTTTTCCGGTTCAAATAATCTGTTGAGCATTTCGCGTCCACAAATATGTTCAATACGTTTATTCTGAATATCAAATGGGCAGTTGGATATTTTACTGCTTAAGACATTTTGATAACATACAATCACAAAATCTGAATCTTTGTATTTCATCATATCCTTGAACATGTCAGGATAAAAAATATCATCCGCGTCCAAAAAAGCAATCCATGTATTTTCCTGTGCCATTTTGTAGCCATTGTCCCTGGCGTTTGACATTCCTCCGTTTTGCTGATGGCGTACCCTGATTCGGGGATCTTTTGCTGCATACTGCTCACAGATATGGGCGGTATCATCTGTAGAACCGTCGTCAACAAGTATCAGTTCATAATCCTTAAAGGACTGGTTTAGTACACTGTCCAAAGTTTCTTTTAGAAAGCGGCTGCCATTGTATATTGGAATAATTATACTCAGTTCACATTTTTTCACTATGTTATCCTCACATCTTTAAATTTTTGTAAATCATACCGATTTTCCATATGTGTTATTTCTGCGTTCTCCTCCTGTTATTTTAATAAATCCCAACAGTGCAATCTGGAAGCAAATATAATACAGGTAGACAAAGTGAAGCAGGTATGTCGGATTTTTATATATAATCGATAACCGCACACTATCTAGCACAGGAAGAGGAATAATCAACGCATAAATGCAAAATAATATCTTTTTGTATTTTAAATTTTGATTATATTTTTCCTTGGATGAAAATCCGCTTTCTCCCTTATGGAAGAGGTTATTGACTACCCGGAATCTAAGCTTTGCAAAGTATGTCCGGAGAGATGAACTGCAATTATGTCTGACATCATCGCCCTTGATACATCCACAGAGCCGGGTATCTGATATTATGGTGTCATAGGCACTACAGATAAATTCGATGGTATCATACGTATCCGGATATTTTTCACGCATATAGTCAAGCGAAAGTACAGATGTGCAGCTGTCAGCCAGTGGATAAATGTCATCAGGCTCAAATTTCATAATTGCAAATTTTCCATTTTCACGAATGATGTTTTTTTGATATGTCTCGTATTTATCCCTTTTAGTATTGTATATAAAGTAAGAAAACGGATCACCCAATGTATTCATATAGTCTGCACAAATACCACAGATTGACTTTCGCCCGCGAACATATCTGTTGGGCAGGAGCATTTTTAATTCAGGGTGTTTTTTGAGAAAATCCATTTTTTCCTGAAGCTGTGTGTGATAGGAAAATTCCTCATCCGAATCCATCCGGAGAATGTAATGTCCGGAGGCGTGGCTGGTTCCTATCGCTTTTGCATATTCTGGCAGGCGTTTTGGATTATCGTATACATCTGCACCATACTTGGCGGCAATCTTCCTGGTCGAATCAGTCGAACCGCCGTCTATAACAAGGATTTCCAGTTCGTTTTGATCAATGGACTGGCGCCGGATTGACTTTAATGTGAATCCGAGTGTGCGTTCTGAGTTGTATGAAGCTATGATAATGGAAAAAAAGGGCTGCGGCATTGTTGCACAAACCTCACTTTCATTCAGTTTTTACGGCTGTCTGTAGTGTAAACCATTTGTCGGAGCTGGTCTTTCGTAAATTGTCATATTCCAGCCAGAAATATTTTTGTATTTCTGCGTTATATGTGTCTTCATTTGTATAGGAACCGGTAATTCCGTCCTTGTCGATATAATTTCCGTAGCCTGTCAGGATGGGAACTGTTTGCGACAATTCCAACAGATAATTGTAATATGGCAGCATTTTTACGCCGGAGGTCTGTAAAAGCAGTACACCTAACTCATTCATGCTTATCATGACATCCTGCTGCCCGGCGATTGGAAAATTTGCCCATATGACAAAAGGAACAGCCCGCTGCAGAATTGCTTTATTGTCTATGGCCTTGTCCGTGATTTCCTCAACAAACGATGGGGCATGGTCTCCAGCCATACACAAAACAACGGGTCTGTCGCTGTTCTTGAAATACGTAATCAGATCATTTAATGCATTTGTTGACAGCGAAATACAGGATAAATACTCATTCAATTTTTCTTCCTGCGCTTTATTGCCGTCATAATCAATGACATGCACGATATCGTTTTCGGATGGATTGGAGTCCCAGTCACCGTGATTCTGTATGGTGAGCAGATAACAAAATATCGGCTTTTCTTCTGACAATGCATCTTCATACCATCGAATCAGGTTATCGTATGCGGAGCTGTCTGTAATGTGTGATCGTTTTCCGTAGTATTCCTTGTCTGTAAAATTATCCAGAAAATATATTTCATCAAACCCCATTTTAGGATATTGCACATTTCTTACATAATTTTCGGGAAATGCCGGATGCATGGCTATTGTATGGTAATCCAGTTCTTTCAGGTTGGATACCATACTGGCAGTATCCTGCATGTCCAATACCTGAAAAGGGGTAATGCCCTGTATCAGATAGGTCGAATTAGCTGTTAATAGTTCGTATTCTGAACTGTTTGTTCCACCTCCGACTCTGGGTACGATGACATGACCTGATATGGTATTATCCATATTATAGAATGAACTCATGTAATCAGTATCTGTTTTGATGTTCGACACGAGGGAGATGTCATAAAATGTTTCGTTCAGGATAAGGATGATATCCGGAGTCTGCATATTATCAGCAGAGATATCAAGGTAGTCATTTACTGGGATTGATGCCAAATTTTCCTCAGAGAATCCGTATGGTGCTGTAATCTCATACTCAAGTCCGCTTGCTAAAAAATATAATGGATATCCATATTTGCCTACCGCTTCCTTGAAATGCCATGTTCCACGTAAAGGGGCAGTCAGACTGTCCAAATGCAGTATTCCGATGATATATACACATCCGCATAGAAAAATAAGAATTTTTTTCCACCAGTAAATATTTGGTAAATGCTGGATTTTTTTTAGCTTCTTTACAAACAGGAAATTTGCAAGAGATAAAACGCAGATGACAGCCAATAAAATTAGTGGTTTTAGCGCTGTGAAGGAATATCCGCCTAGAACATTCATCGCTGTCCGTGTATTTGCAAACTCTGGAATTGTCAGCGGTGTTCCATGAAATTCAACGACATATATATTGACTGCCGCATAGAGCGTACAGATCGCGCAAAGTATCATTTGCGAAATCCAAAAACTGTTTGTGAAAACATATAAAATGCCTGTGAATGCAAAAATGATTCCGAGATTTATTAGGGCATAGGCAGGCTTTAGGGATAGCAGCTGCCAGAATGTCTGCGAGGATAGCTGTAAAATTGTGAAATTAATGCCGCTGATTACCAGAAGGATTCCAATTATTTTGATTTTGTAGGTAAAATATGCTTTACTGTTTGAGGGCATGATGTTTTCCTTCCTTAATTATGTGTCTTATTGAAAAGAAACAAAAATACATATATGTATACTTTTTGTAAGTTTTATTTTTTCATCAATGATACAAGTTTACACCAATTTCATATCATTTACAACATAATTTTCACCATTCTCCCATCATTTATTCAGTATAGTTGCTGTAATTTATTGGTGCATAAAATTCATGGAAATAATATTGTGGATTTTTTTGGGGTAATAGGTTATAATTGATGCAGTAAAATCGAATTTATTGAAGGACAAACCATGAAAACAATAGAATTAATCGTTCCATGTTATAATGAGGAAAAGTGCATCGGGCTTTTTTATAATGCTGTCAGGGAGGTTTTTGCAAAGCTCCCTGATTTTGATTTCATTATCACATATGTCGATGACGGAAGCAGGGACGACACTTTAAATGAAATGAAACGGACGGCGTCCGCCGCGGTGGAAGGAACCGTACAGTACATTGCGCTTTCAAGAAACTTTGGAAAGGAATCGGCAATCTATGCCGGATTAAGCAAGAGCAAGGGTGATTATGTGGCACTGATCGATGCGGATTTACAGCATCCGCCCGAACTGCTGGTCCAAATGATCGATGCAATCGAGAAGGAGGGGTATGACAGGGCGACCGCAAGGCGGGTATCGCGAAAGGGGGAGCCCCTGATTCGCAGTGCGTTTTCAAAAGCGTTTTATTCGATTATCAACCACGTCACCGTCCTTGACCTGATTTCCGGGAGCACGGATTACTGTCTCATGAAGCGGACAGTGGTGGATTCGATTGTGTCAATGTCCGAGAAGGAGCGCTTTACAAAGGGAATCTACTCATGGGTAGGGTTCAGGAATAAGTGGATAGAATACGAGAATGTCGAGCGCGCCGCCGGGCATACGAAATGGAGCTTTCTGGGGCTGCTGCGCTATGCGTATAACGGCTTTATTGCGTTTGCGACAACACCCCTGCGCGGTGTCGTTTATCTGGGAATTGTCATCACGATTGCCTCTTTCTGGTATGCTGCGTCAATCGGAATTGCGGCATTGCGTAACCCGCTTGCGCCCAGAACCGGATATAACAGCATCATGATTGTGCTGCTGTTCCTGGGGGGCGTGATTATCACGACACTGGGTGTGATTGGCGAGTACCTTGCGCGGATCTATATGGAGGTGAAGAACCGTCCCATCTATATCGAGCGGGAGACGAACATTGAAAGGGAAGAGGAAAAGGAGACAGAATGCGCTTCGGAAGGGGACAAAAGCAGCTAAATGCATCGGCAGGGCATGGAAAAGAGGGAAAATTGTCATAGAAATTGTATAAATACATCTAAAAGACCACACAAAGTCTTGAATATGAAGTCATATTTTATAAAATGGAAGTGTACGTATCATCATAACGAAATTTTACAAAATATGCATTGGGGTGGAAATCATTGAAAGTACAAGAAGCAGTAATAGTGAGAATCAGGGATTTATGTAAAGAGAAAAATATGAAAATATCGCAGCTGGCGTACGAGGCGGGGATGCCGCCATCGACTTTGAAAAATATTATGAATGGCAACAGCAATAATACTGGAATAGTGACCATCAAAATAATTTGTGATGGGCTTGGTGTCTCACTGGATGATTTTTTCCGGTGCGCACTCTTTAAGAAACTGGATGAGGAGATTGTATAATAGATAGGCACTTTTTTCCTTCATATGGAAAGCGGTTAACACCTGGAAATGATACCAGGTGTTTTTTATGCGCAGGGGTGCGTAAGGAAATTAGCAGCTCCGTGCAGGAAAAAAAGACCCAAATTATTAAAAAAATATAAAAGAATTATAAAAAAATAAATGGATAAAATAAAGATTGACTTAAAAGTAGGAAAAAAGGGTTCAGATTATTGATTTACGATAGTGAATATCTTATAATTTTAAGCTGAATTTACAGTGTAAACTTAGTTGGGAAAAGTTGGTAACATGAGAAGAAAAAATAGATTTTATGCGCGCGTTGCAGTGCTGTTTATGATGATGCTTCTCACGGCATGTATTGTGTCGTGGAACCATGCAGGGAAGGCCTCTGCCATAAGCAGCGGCGCGGAGTCCGTACAGGATGGCGGCGGTGCGTTTGAACCCACGGTCTGGATTGGTGACAGCCTCGGCATCAGGTGGTGGAAAAGGGATGCGGATAATTCGTATCACGTCTTTCTTCCTGGGGCAGTGAAGGGACGGAAGCTGAACGTGACGTATGGCGGTGCAGACTCCATTTTTGTGGATGGGAAAAAAATGAAAAATGGCAAGGGGTACGTGCTTTCAGCGGGACAGCATACGCTCCGGATGGAGGGAGCAGAAGGCGCGGGACAGGACTTGCATGTGTGGTATACGTCGGATATCCCGGTTCTGTTCGTGGAAACAGAGTCAGGGAGTACGGAGCAGATACACGCGTCAAAGGATGTTTCGGAACCTGGCAGAATGATGATTATGGACGGCCGGGGGCGGAATTATTTCGAGGGGGATATGGAAAGCATCCACTGCCGCGGCAATTCCTCGTTTGAGGATACAGAAAAGAAGTCATACATGATAAAGCTGGAAAAGAAAGCGGACTTGTTCGGGATGGGTTCGGCGAAGAAATGGATTCTGACGGCAAATGCCTTTGACGACACACTGCTGCGAAATGCGACAGCCTTCTCGATTGCGCATATGCTCGGGCTGGACTTTACACCGGAGGTCTGCTTTGTGGATGTGTATATGAACGGCGATTTTATGGGCAACTATCTGTTGTCCGAGAAAATAGAGGTCGGGAAAAACCGCGTCAACATCAGGAACCTTGAAGATGAGGTCAAAGCCTTGAACCAGGGGGAAAGCCTGGAAGACATGGAGTTTTTCATGGAGCAGCAGGGGAGGCTTTTTAGCACGAAGGGTTACCGGATTGCGCAGGAGCCGGAAGATATATCCGGCGGATATCTGCTGGAGCTTGAGACAAGTGACCGGTACGGGCTGGAAGCCAGCGGCTTCCTGACTTCGCGGATGCAGCCGGTCGTATTTGCAAGCCCCCGGTATGCATCCTATGACCAGGTTTCCTATGTGGCAGGGCTGTACCAGGATTTTGAGGATGCAATGTTTTCGGCGGACGGTTACAGCCCGTATACAGGAAGGCGTTACAGCGAATACATTGACATGGATTCCTTTGCGCGGAAATATCTTGTGGAGGAGCTTGTAAAGAATCTGGATGCGTCGTTTACAAGCCAGTATATTTATAAATATGATGACGATATCAGTACGAAATTTTATGCCGGGCCATGCTGGGACTACGACAAGTCAATTGCTGCGTCGGGCATCACGGAGGACGGGATTGATCTGCATGACCCGGACGGACTGTATGCCGCCGTGCAGGAAAAGGATTCTGATATCTGGTACGCGCTGTACCAGCATGAAGATTTCAGGAAAGAGACAGCCACAATATTTTTTTCGGAACTTGAGCCGCAGCTCAGGCAGGGAGCGGCAGAGCTGGTATATGGGTTCAGTGAACAGATTGACACTTCCAATGACTGCAATATGATACGGTGGAATACGTTTCCGCAGGCGGAAGGACTTGGGGAAAAACAGGCGCTCAACGATGCCAAGGTAGCGGAGCTGGTTGATTTTATCGGAAGGCGTCTTGATTTCCTGGAAAAAGAGTGGGGGTATCTGCGGGATGAGTGAGTACAGGCATGAGTACAAGTATATCTGTTCGGAACAGCAGCTTGCGCTGATTGGGAATAATATTGACGGACTGATGCAGCCCGATAAATATGCGGGAAATGGGAAAGGATATGTGGTAAGGAGCCTTTATTTTGACGATTTTCAGGACGGCTGTCTATATGACAATATCAACGGAAATGACCCGAGGGAGAAATTCCGGGTCAGGATTTATAATGCGGACAAGTCCTATATCCGCCTGGAATTAAAGCGGAAGGAAAAGGGAAAGACCAGAAAACATTCGTGCCGGATAGACGAGACACTCTGCAGGGAAATGATGCAGGGCAGGCCGCTCAGGATGGATGCCATTGATGCCGTCATTTACAGGAAGTTCTGCCTGTGGCAGAATGAGAGGCTCCTGCAGCCCAAGGTCATTGTGGAATATGACAGGAGACCCTATGTGTACAGGGACGGCAATGTGCGGGTAACGTTTGACATGAATATAAGGTCGGGAAACGATATCGAAGGTTTTTTGGACGATATGCTTGTAACACGTCCTGCTATGCCGGTAAACCAGCATGTTCTGGAAGTAAAGTTTGACGAGCTGATTCCAGATTTTTTATACGCCGCGGTACAGACCGAAAAGCTGCGCCAGACAACATACTCAAAGTACTATATCTGTAGAAAATACAACCCGGGGGGAATAAACGTATGAGCTTTAACGATGTCTTCAAGAAATCATTTTTAAACAATATCAGCATGGCTGATTTTTCGGTACAGCAGATTTTGGTCATATTTGGCATCACGTTGCTGTTGGCGCTGTACATTTTCTTTATCTACAGAATCTTTTGCAGAAAAAATTTTTATAATAAAAGCTTTAATGTGGCGCTTGCCGCCACAACGATGATTACGGCAGCCATCATCATCACCATCCAGTCGAGCGTCGTGGTTTCCCTTGGTATGGTAGGCGCGCTGTCAATTGTGAGGTTTCGTACTGCGGTGAAGGATCCGCTCGACCTCGTATTCATGTTCTGGGCGCTTGCTGTCGGCATTATATGCGGTGTAGGATTGTTTGACATTGCCGGGATATTATCCATAATGGTGACCGTCATGATATTTGTGCTGGACAGGCTGCCTGTGGCACAGGGTCCCATGATACTGATGATCCAGGGTGTATATTGTGATTTGGAGGAGGATATCTGCCGGATTGTCTCGGAATACACAAAGTTTTACAAGGTAAAGTCAAGGAATATCACGCCTGAGCGGACAAGCATTGTCATGGAGCTTCGGGTAAAGGACGGGGGCAGCCTTGTCCAGAAAATAAGCGGAATTGAGGGTGTTGCGTATGTGTCCATCATTGACCATGACGGCGAAGTGACCTTCTGACAGGATGCCGTGTGTTGACGTGCAGACACAGACTGATATATACTATTGTCGGGGACTGGACATCATGCGGCGCCGGAACCGTTTCGAACCGCATGGCAGCTTGCCTTTATGGGATAGAAAAATAGAAATGGGGGGCAGTGCGGTATGAGGCTGGTTATTGACTGTTTTAAACTTGTAAAGGGTGCAGGAAAAAGCATCGGAATCTATAATCTTGCGCTGAATCTTGTACGGGCGCTTGCCGCGTATGATGACGGCAATGAGCTTGTCGTTTTTGGCAATTCATACAATCGAAAAGATTTTGACATACCGAATGTAGAATTTATGGAGATTGACAAAAATCCCCTGAATAAACTGACCTGTATTCTGTGGGAACTTTTTGAGGTGAGCATCCGCGCGAAAAAGCAAAAGGCGGACAAGGTGCTGTTCCCGAGGGGTTATGCATCCATGCTCCATCTGACCAGGGAAAGCGTTATCATCCATGACATGATACCGTTTTACTATCACGAACATTTTCCCGATTATTTGAATAAGCTTGAGAATTTTTATATCATGCGGCGTCTGAAGGCTTCCGCGCGCAAGGCAGACGACGTGATTACAATATCCGAGGCATCGAAGCAGGACATCATGAAATACGCGCATGTTTCGGGTGATGACATTATTGTCATCCCGAACGGATACAATGCCGTTGCGAAAAAAGAATTCGCCAAGCCGGATGCGGCTTATATCATGGCGGTCACATCGGCGCTTCCGCACAAGAATGCCGAGGGGATTGTGAAAAGCTATGAGAAGTACTGTCACATGACCGACAGCCCGCTGCCGCTTGCAATTGTCGGAATTGATGACTGTAGCGCATTTACTTCGGATTCCCTGACCATGAAGAACATTACCTGTATCAGGTATGTGGAAAAGAATGAGGATTTTCACCAGCTGATATACGGTGCAAGTGTTTTTTTGTTCCTGTCCCTGATAGAGGGCTTTGGCTTTCCGCCGATAGAGGCGATGCAGCTCGGAACTGTCGTGGTCTGCTCGGATACAAGTTCGCTTCCGGAGGTGGCAGGAGATGCTGCCGTGTATGTCAATCCGGAAGAATATGGTAAAGTGGCGCGTGAACTTGCCGGTATACTGGCAGACGATGACAGGCGCAGTGCGCTTCGCCAGAAGGGACTGGAAAATGTAAAGCGTTTTTCATGGGATAAGACAGGGGACCTCTACAAAAAGGTACTATTCCCGTTCCAGTGACCGGAATCCGTCTTTTAAGGAATTTCCCCTCAGTTCGGTGGTGTGAATCATATAATCATATGATGAGGCGGGAAAGTAGTCGTATCCTGTAATCTGCCCCTCTTTCGGACAATATATGGTGGTTCCATTCATGTCATATTCTTCCATCGGGGAAGTATCGTAATTCTTTTGACAGATATAGTAAGGCTGTGTCAGATTTTGCTTGATAAACACAACATCATCCACGAAATAGTGATCCCAGTATGGCGTGAGGACAAAAAACATGACAAATACGACACAGCCTGAAAATAATTTGTAAAAGCTGTCAGTCCCACGCTCTTTGTGCCATGTTTCCAGCCACATTCCAACAGAAATCATCGGTGCGGCAAGGAGAAAGGCAAGCCCATACCGGATAAAAGGCGCCAGAAGCAGCCATGCGGCAAGACACATAAAAGTGCACAGGTTCAGCAGTATGGTGTTCCAGCAGAGTTTTGCCTTTGCAGCGATTCTGTGCAGCAGCAAGGCACCATCCAGGATAAATGCCAGGATATTCGTGAGGATAAGCATCTGGGAATAGCGCTCCTGCGCTTCCCACCATACAGGGAGCCATTCGCAAAAAGGCATGTCAATTAGATTGGGGTCGTACAGGCACCTTGCCCATACTTTGATGGTGGAAGAGTCAATATTGACATAGCGCACAGGCATTTTCCAGTCAAACTGGAATAGGTCAATTGCGGCAAACGGATAGAGCAGCCAGCCCGATATGATGACATTCCGGGTCAGGAAAGGCGCTGCTGTCAGCAGACCGAGGGCAAGGTAGATAAAAGTATCCTTTGTCCGTCCTGACCTGATGAGACAGACAAGGGGGAAGATTACGAGCAGTACAAGCAGTCCGGTGGACAGCTTGAGTGTCATCACGTATACGGAAAAGACGCTTAAAAGAGCAAAGGTGTCAACGTTTCCGGGGTCATGCTCGATTGTCTCACACCAGCGTGCAATCAGGTAAAGCGCCATGTACATTGTCGCGTAGTCGGATGCGGGGGAGATGCATCCCGTCAGGTTGACAAGGGCATAGAAAAGTATGCCGACACAGCACATATCTGTCATATGGCGTGTGCGTGTAAAAAATCCGCGCAGGCGGTGCATAGACCACAAGATTAGGACAATTGCGATAAAGCCAGTGGTACAGTGAAGCGACTGGCCGCACAGGAACTTTAGGCTAAACAGTGCGGCGAACGCAAAATAGGAGCTGTTGTACGCAAAGTGCCACTGCAGGTTCCCGAGACCTTTTACAACGCCGTATTCCTCATACCATCTGACTGCCTGTGCATGGTAAAGGCTTGTGTCTGTGTGAATCGTTCCGCGTGAGGTACACAATGCGATGAAAAGGATCAGTCCGATATAGAGCAGACCGTTCCAGCAAAAAAAGGTGTTTTTCAGTTTTTTCAGGTACTGTAGATAAAAGGAACGCGGATAAGCGATAAACGCGGCAATGCACAGCAGAATCAGAAGCAGGTTTGCAAGCGCGCCAATTTTACAGAAGAGGCTGAGAAACTGCGTGTAGACGGTTGTGACAGCGACACCGCACAGTATCAGCGAAAAAAAGGAAAATGACAGCTGCCTTTTCAGGAAGACGGACAGCAGCCTGAAAAAACCCAGTCCGATTAGAAAGGTGATAATAAAAATGTAGAGCCAGTTGAATAATACCGATATCATAGCAATCCTCCGTTTCTGCCATGTTAAAGAGTCATTATACATGGAAAGTGATATACTGTAGTCTGTGCCTGTAAGTATTGAATATACATGCCTATGAGATTAAGAAGGCATTGCATATGTATATTATAGAACGGAAAAATTAAAATCGTATTAATAATTTCTTGCATTTTGCTTAAATAATGGGTAGAATAAATCTAAATCGTTACTTGATGGCAAATACGCTTATTTTATATACTCACGACATGACGTGAGTACTGGTATAAATTTTGCAGGAATGGAGAAGGAACATGCGCGGAAAATTAAATAGTGACAGCGTGGTGTACGGATTGTCTGCCATGATTGGCATCGTGGCATTTATGGCGATATACGGACTGCATGTATTAAATCCGGTCTATGACGACTGGCTGCTGGGGCAGGGGGATCTGACACAGCATTATCTGGGCTGGTGCTTTTACAGGCGCAGTGACTGGTTCTTTCCTGTTGGTCTTACAGATAATCTGGCGTACCCATCTTTCACATCGGTCATTTTTACCGATTCGATTCCGGTTCTGGCTGTTTTTTTTAAGCTGCTTTCACCCATTCTTCCAGAGACATTCCAGTATTTTGGATGGTGGGGAATCGTCAGCTTTGCCCTGCATGGCTTTTTTTCGGCGAAAATACTACGGGAGCTTTCGGTGGGGAGAATGCAGGCGCTTATTGGCAGCATTTTTTTTGTCTTATCGCCCCTTGTCATCGAGCGGATGTTTAAACATACCGCGCTTGGCGGGCACTGGATGATTCTTGCGGCGCTCTACCTGTTTGTCAGGCATGGGAAGGATTACCGCAATACGAAAAAGGCAGTGGTGTGCTGGGGAATCCTTGGGGCGCTGACGGCGGCAGTGCACCTGTATTTTCTTCCGATGTGCGGCGCTTTTTTGTGCGGATATCTGCTGTGCAGCTTTTGGCGGGAGAGACGGTTTGGGTGGAAGTATCTGCTTCCGGGAATATCGTTTGGCGGCATGCTTTTTATCAGCACATACCTGTTTGGCGGGTTTTCGACACGCGCGGTTTCGAGTGACAGCGGGCTTGGCGAGTGCAGCTTTAATTTAAACGGTTTTTTTAACGCAAAAGGGTATTCGCGTTTTTTTGATGCCCTTCCGATGTACCATGAGCTGCAATACGAAGGGTTTGCCTATCTGGGGCTTGGTATTTTTGTGCTGCTTACCACAGTGGCAGTCTTTGTCGTAATGGATTTGACAAAGAACGGCGGCAGCTGTATCAAAGGAAAACGAATGGAGATATTGACAGCGGGGCTGATGGCGGCCGGGCTTGTGGTATTTGCGGCTTCGCCTGTCGTGACATGGAATGACAGGCTGCTTTTTGTGCTGACAGACAGCAGTACACTGACGCATTATTGGAGTATTTTCCGCTCAACCGGGAGAATCATATGGCCGGTCGACTATATGATTTACCTGGCTGCGATTGCATGCAATGCAAAACTGTGGGAAATCATCTTTGAAAAAAACAGCCGGCGATACAAGAATATGGCGGCAGTAGCCGGAACCGTGGTGGTAGCGGCGTGCTGCATATTACAGATTGTTGACATTGGCGGCAAGCTGGCAGAGCAGAGGGTTCAGTTTGCAAAGAAAACAACTTACGTGTCCCCGTTTCAGGACGATGTATGGACGGAGCTTGCGCAGAAGGAAAGCCTGCGTCATCTGGTTTGGGTTTCAAACAGCTTTGAGAACAAGGAAATACTTGAGCTTGCAAAGTGGGCGTACGACAACCAGCTTACGATGAACAATTACTATTTTGCGCGGGGGATTGGCGTGATGGAAGACACACAGAACAGCCTGCGCAATCCCGACGACACATACCTTTTTGTGTTTGTGCCGGATGAGGTACAGGAATACGCGGACTGCGGGCTCCATTTCTATGCGGCGGACGGATATGTTGTAGGGACAACATTTGAGCTGGAACAGGGAGATAGTATGAAAGGAGCATGGATATTTTGATGCAGTTTGACTTGTTGGCACAGATAAATAAAAGGATTCCCAGGCACACGAGGATATGCTTTGTAACTGCGGTTCTTGCAGGATGGCTGACCCATTTTTATATGCTGACCCACAAGCTGCTCAACTGGGATGATGCAAACAGCATGGGGACGTATGGCAGCGGCGACTATCTCGGGAGATGGTTTTTAAAATATATCCATCCGCTTGGCGGGAAGTACAGTGTGCCTGCGGTACATGGTTTTTTGCTGATACTGTGCATTGCGGTTTCTGCGTGCCTGATTCTGGAAATTTTGCAGATTAGAAGCACCACGGGGGCGGTTCTTTCCGCGGTGGTGCTTGAGACATTTCCCAGTGTGGTCAGCACGATGACATTTATGTTTATGGCGCATACTTCGGGTATCGGCATCCTGATGGCGACGCTTTCCGTGTACCTCCTGCGGAAATACCGTTTTGGGTGGCTGCCGTCCGTGGCGTTGCTCATCTGTTCGCTCGGGACATATCAGAGCTATGTCAGCTTTGCGATAACGCTGATGCTGTTTGGCATGATATCCGACATCTATCACGGCAAAAAATTTCCGGAGATACTGCGGATGGGAATCCTCTGCGTGGCGGTGTTAGGAGTGGGCGTGTTTTTGTACATGCGGCTGTCGCATATCATCTATCCGAACATTGACAATGAGACATACGGCGGTGTCGGCAGTATGGGACAGATTGCCATCCGCGAGATGCCGGTTTTAATAGGAAGATGTTATAAACGGTTTCTGGAATATTTCCTCTGGAAGCCATTTGCGTTTGTGAGCAGGACTGCACAGACAGCCAATATCATTACCTGCGTCCTTGCGGTTGTGCTTTTTGTGTACCTCGCAGTTGAGAGAAAAATGTACAGGGACGTGCTGACATTCCTGATGCTGATTGTGCTCTGTTTTTTTGTCCCCCTGGCAGCGGCGTTTATTTATTTTATGGCGCCTGAAGTGAGTTATTCCATGCTGATGCTGTACGCGTATGCACTGATTTACGTGCTGGTGCTGGCGCTCCTTGAGTACTGCATGGAGGACTGGCATGAGAAGCCGGTGTCCGTAAGGTGGAAAAATGTGCTGCGCTATGGGGCTGTTGTCGTTACCGTGGTTACAATATTTGTGAGCGCCTACACAGATTATCTCCTCACAAACCGTGCTTATTTAAGGACACATTTTGCAACGGAGCGTGTCCAGCAGTATTTTAACAGGGTGATTGCGATGGTGGAGACGACACCCGGTTTTGCGGAGGGTGACAGTATCGAGATCCTTGGGGAGTTTTATTACCGGGACAATCCGAGCAGCGTGGAGGTTGACGTGCTCGATGCGGAGGACCTCCGGGAGCTTGACGGCGTGGCGCTTGAAAACGGACTGATTACGATGAGCGTGCGGGACAATTTTATTAAAATGTTTATCGGGTATGACATGGCAGATCTGCGTTTTGAAAAGAAAGAGGAACTCATGCAGACGGACATCTATAAGAAGATGCCGGTTTATCCGGAAGAGGGGTGCGTGCAGAAGATTAATGAAATATGGGTTGTGAAAATGTGCGAGTAAAAGACGGGGTGAAGGGCAGATGATGCAGGGATTTCGGAGAATGGCAGTGTGGATTGCTGTGCTGATAATGGGAATGATAAGCGGAGGATGCAGTGGCAGACCGGGGGCTGATGATGTGATATCCGGCAGTCTGACATGCCTCACAGTAAACTACGAGGAAAATCCCATAGGAATAGAGGATGTTCCTGTGTTCGGGTGGCGGATGCAGGATGGGACAGGCCGGCAGACGGCATATCAGATCTGGGTGGCAGAGTCACCCGAACAGCTAAAACGGCAGGAATATGTGTGGGACAGCGGCAGAACCGAGTCCGGGATTTCGGTGGCGGTGCCATATGGCGGCGGGACGCTGGAAGCGGGAAAGCAGTATGCATGGCGCGTGTGCGCGTGGGACGAGGGCGGAAACCGGATGCAGAGTACTGACACGGCTTTTTTTGAGATGGGACTCACTGACGGCGACTGGGGTGGCGCCGCATGGATTGGCATCCGGAAGGATGGGCAAAAACGGAATACGCCACAGTCATATCGCATTGCGTATGATGTGCGCCTTGGCAAGACACACTCCGGCTTTGTGTGGGGGATGGACACGAACCAGTATGGCAGCTATCTGCGCTTTGACATCAATACGCTGGGCGAATCAGTGGAATGTGCTGTTGTCGAATGCTCTGGCGCGGACGAGGACAGGACTGCCGTCGTGCTTAACGAGGCGTTTTCCGACAGCTTTGCCAGCGCGGAGGCGTTTGGCGGCACGCAGCACCATGTGGAGCTGGATGTCAGGGGCGGCGTGGTCAGTGCCTCGGTGGACGGCATTGCGGTTCTTGTGGCGGAGCTGGCAGGATTCCCGGCGGGAAAAGAACTGGCAAATATCGGGTTCTGGACGGCGAGAGGGGCATATTACGCGTATTATGACAATGTTGTCGTAACGGACGGCGACATGGGAACCGTGGTTTGCGAGGAAAGCTTTGACGATGGCACGAACCATATTTTTTCACCGTACTATGCGAAGATTGTGGATGGCTGGTGTGAGGCTTCCTCCGGCTTTCTTCTTCCTGCGGGTGTGCAGGAGCCGGCGCCGATGCTCCGGCATGCCTTTTCGTGCGAAAGGGATAAACGGATTTCGGCTGCGCGGCTCTATGCCACGGCGCTTGGGGATTACAGGATTTACCTGAACGGAAAGGACATCTGCGGCGAATATCTGACGCCGGGGCGGTCAATATACAGCCGGGAGACTTATTACCGGACATATGATGTCACGGAATTTCTGGATGGAACGAATGTGATTGGCGCGGTGATTGGGCATGGGAGGTACAACAAGTCAAATGCCTGGTGGGGGGCGGACATCGCGTTCCAGGCAAAGCTGGTGATTGCGTATGAGGACGGCAGCCGCCAGACGGTTGTCACAGGGGATGACTGGCAGGCATATGAGGACGGGCCTGTCAGGAATGACGATATGTTTCTCGGGGAGTTTTATGATGCCACAAGGGAGCAGGCAGGCTGGTGCAGCGCGGATTATGCAGCGGACGGGTGGAAACAGGCGGATGTGTTTGCGGAGTACAGCGGACTGGATAAAAAGGCAACGGAGGCAGCGCCGGTAACCTGTGTCGGCACGGTGGCGCCGGTGGCAGTATCGGAACCTGTCCCCGGGGAGTATGTGTATGACTTTGGGCAGAACTTTAACGGAAACTGCAGGATTGTCCTGAAGGATACGCAGGGCATGAAAGGAAATGTGATAACGATACGGTATGCGGAGGCGTTAAACGACGAGCGGATGTCGTGCCGCGATGACGTGGTCGGGACGGTCTGGACACAGAACCTGTATGCCGCGGACAACACGGACTATTATGTCGTGGGCGGCACCGGGGAGGAGACTTACACGCCGTCCCTTGTGTGCAGGGGCTTTCGCTATGTGCAGATATCGGGGCTTGGAAAACCGCTGCCGCTGTCGGATGTGAGCGGGCTTGTGATTAGTGCGGACATCAGGCGGACAGGCACTTTTACCTGTTCGGACGACAAGGTAAACAGGCTGTATGACAGCATTTGCTGGACGCAGGTGAGCAATTACCTGGATGTGCCGACGGACTGTCCCCAGCGGGACGAACGCTTCGGGTGGGCGGGCGACGCACAGGTGTTTGCCAATACGGCGATGTACAATTTCGATGCATATAATTATCTGAAGCACTACACGGAAATGCTGATAGGCGGGCAGTGCGAAAACGGCGCTTTCCCGGAGATTGCGCCGAGCGACAACATGGACAGCGGGGCAAACGGCTGGAGTGACGCGGGGATAATCCTCGTGTGGGAGCTGTATCAGCAGTATGGAAACCCGGAAATCATCAGGGAAAACCTGGATGCAATGTGCAGATACATGGACTATCTGGTGGATACAAGCGAAAATTATGTGCGCAGGCAGCACAATTACAGCGACCATAACGCGGTCTCCGTGCTGGACGACGAGATTGCAAATACGGCACAATGTGCATATGTTGCACAACTTTTGTCAAAAATGAGTGCAGATATTGGTGAAAATGACATTGCCAAGAAATATGGGATGGTTTACAATCAATATAAAAAGGCATGGCAGGACAACTATATCAATGCGGACGGCTCGATTGACTGCTGGCTCCAGTCAGCCTACACGCTTGGCCTGGCTTATGGGCTGTATCCGGAGGAGCTTGCACAGCAGGGCGCCCGGTGCCTGAACAATGCGGTTCTGGAATATGACGGTCATTTGAATACGGGATATGTTGCGACACAGTTTCTGCTGCCGGTGCTCTGCAAGTACGGATATACCGACACGGCATACCGCATTTTGCAGCAGGATACGTATCCGTCATGGAACCATATGCTTTCATACGGCCAGACGACGATTACGGAATCATGGTACACATGTTATGACACGGACGGCGGGACATATGCAGTGAATGGCTCGCTGAACCATTTTGGTCTTGGAACGGTGGGACAGTGGCTGTACAGCGACATTCTCGGAATCCGCAGGGACGAGGACAGTCCGGGGTATCGGCATTTCTATATTGAGCCTCAGGTGGGCGGCGGACTGACATATGCGTCGGGAAGCTATGAAAGTGTGCACGGAACGATAGAGAGCAGCTGGCGCGTGGAGGGAAACGAACTGGTATTTCGTTTTGTGATTCCGCCCGGCACGACTGCGACAGTATCCCTTCCGGACGCGCAGTACCAGGGCATGGAGCTAGGGGCAGGGACATACGAGTACCGTGTTGTGCCATGAGTATAATGTGATGCACACAGCCGCATAAGGAAATATGCCGTAATAATCAATACGAAAGGACATAACGAAAAGTGGATAACAATAGACAAAGGGGCACACTCTATATTGTGGTTCCATGCTACAATGAGGAGGAAGCCCTGGACACGTCAGCGCAGACACTTCTGGACAGGCTGCGCGAGCTGATGAAAAAGGGCAGCATATCGGATAAAAGCAGGATTGTGTTTGTGGACGACGGTTCGAGGGACGGTACATGGGAAATCATACAGAGATGGTATGCCGGAAATGAGGAGATAAAGGGACTGCGGTTCGCGCACAACAGGGGGCACCAGAATGCCATCCTTGCAGGGATGATGTATGCGCGGACGTACTGTGACTTTACGATTACGATAGATGCCGACCTGCAGCAGGACATCGGCGCCATGGAGGATTTTATCCGCGCGTATGCTGATGGCAGCGAGATTGTGTACGGTGTGCGAAACTCGAGGGATACCGACGGATTTTTCAAGAAGTTTTCGGCGACGGTTTTCTATAAGACCATGCGTGTCATGGGATGCGACATCTATGAAAATTCGGCGGATTACAGACTGATGAGCGCAAAGGCGCTGGAGGCTTTGTCGGAGTATGGTGAGGTCAACCTGTTTTTGCGGGGTATCATACCGGATATCGGGTTAAAGTCCTCGGTTGTGCATTTTGACGTGTTTCCGCGTATGCAGGGCGAGTCGAAGTACTCGCTGTCAAAAATGTTCACACTGGCGGCAGACGGGATTACGTCCTTTAGCATCAAGCCAATCCGGATGGTGTTTGGCATGGGCATACTGGCGCTTCTGGTCGGATTTGGCATGATTATACACATTGTTTATGAGCATTACTTTGGGTATACGGTCAGCGGATGGTCGTCCATCCTGATGTCCATCTGGGTGATAGGCGGCGCCATCCTTCTGTCACTTGGCATAATAGGGGAGTATGTGGGAAGAAATTACCTGGAAACGAAACAGAGACCGCGGTATTACTTCTGGGAGATTCTTTCAAGGGATGAGGGTTCAGACAATCATGAAGTATGACAAAATCATTATCGGCGCAGGGCTGTATGGGATGTATGCCGCATATTTCTGCGCAAGGCGCGGGCAGCATGTGCTTGTGCTGGAGTGTGACAATGCGCCGTTTCAAAGGGCAACCTACATCAATCAGGCGCGGGTGCACCAGGGATACCATTATCCGCGTTCCCTGTCCACGGCGATGAAGTCGGCAGGGTATTTTGCACGGTTTAATGAGGATTATGGATTCTGCGTCAACCGCGCGTTCCGGAAAGTGTATGCTACATCGAGCGAGTACTCGTGGTCGGACGGGACGCAGTTTAAAAAGTTCTGCGAGGCGGCACGGATTCCGTGTGAGGAGCTGCATCCGGAGCAGTTTTTTAAAAAGGGTATGTGTGACGGCGCGTTCCTGACAAGGGAGTACACCTATGATGCCATGATTTTAAGGGACTATTTTGTGGAAAAGCTCAAGGAGACAGGAGACCGGGCAGAGATACACTATGCGTGCGGTATCGAGCGGATTGAAAAGACACAGGACGCATATGAGCTCTATGTGGACGAAAAGGGCAGCCTGCAAAAATACAGCACGGCCTTTCTTCTGAATGCGACCTACGCGTCCACCAACCAGATACTTGACATGCTCGGGTATGAGAAGTTTGCCATCAAGTACGAGCTTTGCGAGATTATACTCTGTGATGTCAATGAGAAGTTAAGGGAATACGGCTTTACAGTGATGGACGGACCGTTTTTTTCCATTATGCCGTTTGGAAAGACAGGGCTGCATTCCCTGACCTCCGTCACGTTCACGCCGCATGCGACAAGCTATGACCCGGTTCCGCGGTTTGCTTGCCAGGCGGAAAGCGGCGGCTGTTGCAGCGGCAGGCATCTTGGAAACTGCAATGAATGCAGGGCAAAGCCGGAGACGGCATTTCCGTATATGGCAAGCCTTGCGCACAAGTACCTGCGCGACGAGTATGGGTTTGCGTACAAAAGTTCCCTGTTTTCCATGAAGCCGATTCTCATGAGCTCGGAGATTGACGACTCAAGACCGACGGTGGTGCGGACATACACGCAGAATCCGACGTTTGTGGGTGTTTTGTCAGGAAAGATTAACACGGTATACGACCTTGATGACACACTAATGGAATGAGGATGGTGACATATGGCAAATAAAGAAAAAAATTTCATTTCCGCGGTTATTTATGTACACAATGACGAGTCCGTGATTGGCGTTTTTTTGCAGACAGTAATCCGTGTGCTTGAGGACAACTTTGAGCATTCGGAGATTATCTGCGTCAATGATTTTTCCAGTGATTGCAGTGTGCAGGCGGTGCGGCGCACTGGCAGCCAGGCACGCCACACCACGGTCACCGTCCTGAATATGAGCTATTTCCATGGGGTGGAGACATCCATGAACGCGGGTGTGGATCTGGCGATAGGGGATTTTGTGCTGGAATTTGATTCCTGCGTGCTCGATTTTGCACCGCAGGAGATAATGAACGTATACCGGAAATCCCTGACAGGGTATGACATTGTGAGCGCATCGCCCGATAAGAAACAGCGCCTTACCTCCAACATATTTTATAATGTGTTTAACCGGTTTACGGATTACTCCTACAAGCTGTATTCGGAGCGGTTCCGCGTGCTCAGCCGCAGGGTGATAAACCGCATCAGCAGTATGAACAAGTCCGTGCCGTACCGCAAGGCAGTGTATGCCAACTGCGGGCTAAAGACGATGAACGTAAAATATCCTGCCATGGGCGGAGGGCAGGGAAAAGAAGATAAGGCAGAGCGTAAGTACCGAACGGAGCTTGCGGTCAACAGCATGATACTGTTTACACAGCTGGGGTACCGTTTTTCTGTCACGATGACCGTGATTATGATGCTGGTTGCCGTGTTTGTCGCTGCGTACTCGGCGTTTGTATATCTGTTCAGCACGCCTGTTGCAGGCTGGACGACGACAATTTTTTTTATGTCGTTTGCCTTTTTCGGACTGTTCGGGATTCTCACGATTATCATAAAATATCTCCAGATACTTGTGGATTTGGTATTCCGGCGCAAGAAATACAGCTTTGAAAGTATTGAAAAATTGTGATATATTATATAGATAACAGGAATTGAGAGAATAAGAGGGGGAATTACTATGGTAGCATTAGTGGGCTATACTGGGTTCGTCGGGAGCAATCTTTATTCGCGGGCGCGCAACCGCATCAAGGGCGTTTACAACTCGCAGAATGTCGAGAAGGCATATGGGCTTGAGCCGGAGGTGCTGATTTACGCAGGCCTGCGCGCGGAAAAATATCTTGCAAACAGCGCGCCGGAACGCGATCTGGAACAGATCCTTGAGGCGGAGAAGAACATCAAGGCAATCAATCCGCAGCGGCTTGTCCTGATTTCCACGATTGACGTGTACCGGAATCCGGTCGGGGTAGACGAGACAGGTTCGGTGCTGGACGAAGGAAAGGGCGGCACAGGAAACGGAATCCAGCCATATGGGCTTAACCGGTATTATCTGGAGGCGTGGGTGAGAAAGCATTACCCTGATGCCCTGATTATCCGCCTTCCGGGACTTTATGGGTACAACATCAAAAAGAACTTCATATATGACTTTATCAATGTGATACCATATATGCTGAAAAAGGAGAAATACCAGACGCTCAAGACCCTGGAAAAATCAGAGGATGAAATCATGCTTGACGACTGCTATGAGCCGGCAGACAATGGTTTTTACTGCTGTGTCAAGCTGGATAAGGGCAGGCAGGAGCTGCTGAAGAAAAAGTTTAAGAAGCTTGGCTTTACGGCGCTCAATTTCACGGACAGCCGCAGCATATTCCAGTTTTATCCGCTGAGCCGCCTGTGGGAGGACATCCAGACGGCATTAAACGCGGACATTACGCTTCTGAACCTTGCCACGGAGCCTGTCTCGGCTGCCGAGCTCTACAAGGTACTGACAGGTGAGGTGTTTAAAAACGAGCTGAAGGGGACGCCGTCAAAGTATGATTTCCGGACTACATATGCGGCGAAATTTGGCGGGAAGGCAGGGTATATCTGTAGTAAGGAAGAGATACTGACAGATATCAAACGGTTTGTGGAGCACAGCATTACGGAGGGGGAACGCGGGTAGCCCGGAGGTGTGGAATGAAACTTGCAATATCAAATATCGCATGGACGGCACAGGAGGATGAGGCGGTATATGCCATGATGAGACAGTATGGGTATACCGGGCTGGAAATTGCGCCGACACGTTTTTTTGCGACTGACCCATATGAAGACCTGAGGCGGGTGGCGGACTGGCGCGCGGAATTTGCCGCATCGACCGGATTTGACATTCCGTCGATGCAGTCCATCTGGTTCGGAAGGACGGAAAAGCTTTTTGCCGATGCACGGCAGAGACAGATACTGCTTGCGTATACCAAAAAGGCGGTTGACTTTGCGTCCGCGGCCGGGTGTGCGAACCTTGTGTTCGGCAGCCCGAAAAACAGGGCGCTGCCCGACGTGTCTGACCGTTCGCTGTGGGAGCAGGGGATTGACTTTTTCAGGGAACTTGGAAGCTATGCCCGTGAAAAAAATACTGCGGTTGGCATGGAGGCAAATCCGGCGATTTACGATACAAACTATATCAATACGACACAGGAGGCGGTCTCGCTGATAAGGGAAGTTGGTTCGGCGGGCTTTCTGCTGAACCTTGACGCCGGAGCCATGATTGAGAACAGGGAGCCGGTGGAATCGCTTACAGGCAGTGCAAGGCTGATAAACCATGTCCATATCAGCGAGCCGTTTTTAAAGCCAGTATCCACGGACAGCGGAAGAAGGGCATTTCACGGCGAGCTGGCAGCATTTTTGCGGGAAAACGGTTATCAGGGCTATGTGTCCGTGGAGATGGGAAAGACGCAGGACAGCGCCGGCAGGATTTCCATGCTGGATGAAATACTGGCATATGGAAAGGAGATGTTTGGATGATATATGGCGGAAGAATCGGTGTTCCGGCTTTTGCGTATGATGAATATGCGGGGAAGACAAAGGATTATGTGGTGCTGATACCTGTCATTAATGAGGGGGAGCGCATTTTAAAGGAATTGTACCGCGCATATAAGCACAACATTTCGGATTATGCGGATATTGTCATCTGTGACGGCGGTTCGACGGACGGCAGCATGGAGGAACGCAGGCTTCGAAAGCTTCAGGTCAACACGCTGCTTGTCAAGAAGGACAAGGGCAGGCAGGGCGCCCAGCTGCGCATGGGAATTTACTGGGCGCTTCAGCGGGGCTACAGGGGGGTCATCACGATAGACGGGAACTATAAGGACAGCATAGAGGATATCCCGCGCTTTATCAAAAAGCTCGAGGAGGGATATGATTTTGTCCAGGGCTCCCGCTATGTAAAGGGCGGAAGGGCAGTCAACACACCGCCGATCAGGAACCTGGCTGTGCGCCTGATTCACGCGCCGGTGATATCGCTTACCGCCGGACAGCGTTTTACGGATACAACCAATGCATACAGGGCGTATTCGGCAAGATACCTTGCAGACGACAGGGTTGCACCGCTGCGCGACGTGTTCATGACCTATGAGCTCCTCGCATATCTGTCTGTCAGGGCGACACAGCTTGGCTACCGCGCGTGTGAGATACCAGTCACGCGCGCATATCCAAAAAAAGGTAAGACGCCGACAAAGATTAGCTTTGTCAGGGGCAACGGCGAGCTGATGAAAATACTGTTCAAAAACATGCGCGGGGCGTACCAGCCGAAACATACTGGCGGTCGAAAAGACTGACCGCCCAGTATAAAGTTATGCACACAAGCCACAATCTGAAAAATCTTATATGATAATTTTTCAGATAGGAAATATGCCGCTTCGCGGCTGCGGCTGGCGCTATACTCACGGCAGATTTCATCTGTCGTGAGTATATATCAATTAAAAAACTGAGGGTGTAGGGATGGAGAATATTAGAAGAAAGAACAAAATGATGGAGACATACAGTATTCTTTTGATTGATATCGTAAGCGCCGTCGTCGCGTATGCGCTGGCGCTGTTTATTCGGTTCCGTGTCATTCACTATGAGAATTACCCAAAGCAGTTCCACCTGATGGTCGGGGCGTACATCGTGGTGCTGTGCCTGCTCTACAACATGTTCCTGGACGGAAACAGAAACTTTTTTACAAGGGGATATTACCAGGAGTTTTACTACACGTTCCGGTACACGGTCATCATTGTGGTGGGGCTGGTGGTCGTGCTGTACCTCACGCAGCAGTCCTATGAGTTCTCGCGCTCCGTATACGTTTTTTTTGCAATTTTAAATACGTTGATAACGTATTCCGTGCACATGGGATTTAAAAAGGCTATCTGGAAATACTACAGGAGGAGCACAAAGGCGGAAAAGATGCTTGTCATTACCATGGACATCATGGCGGAGGAGGTAATCGGCAACCTGATAAAGGGAAAAGAGTGGTATTATGACATCACGGCGGCTGCCATCTACGACACGGACAGGAAGGGCAGCGCGGTGAAGGAGGTGCCGGTTGTCGCCTCGCGGGAGGATTTGTACGAGACGGTGGTGCAGATGACGGTGGATGAGGTGTTTATCTGCCTGCCGGGCGTGTCCGTGATGGAGATACGGGATATGGTTCTGCGGTTTGAGGAGATGGGGCTTACGTGCCATTACAATGTCGACCTGTTCAGCCGGGCGAATCCCAACACATATGTGCAGCAGCTTGCCGGATACAGTGTCATATCCTTTGCGCTCAAGACAATGGATTCGAGGCGGCTGCTGGTCAAGCGCTGCATGGATGTGCTGGGCGCGCTCGTGGGACTGGCTGTCACTGCCGTGATAACGCCGTTTGTCGCACTGGCAATCAAGCTGGACTCCCCAGGACCTGTGTTTTTTTCACAGACGCGAATCGGAAAAAACGGACGCCGTTTTCGGATATGGAAGTTCCGTTCCATGTATATTGACGCGGAGGAGCGGAAAAAGGAGCTTGAGGCACAAAATGAGATTAAGGGCCTGATGTTCAAGATGGAGGACGACCCGCGTATTACAAAGGTAGGCAAGTTTATTCGGCGGACAAGTATTGACGAGACACCGCAGTTTCTGAATATTCTGGTGGGGGACATGAGCCTGGTGGGCACGCGCCCGCCGACAGAGGATGAGTTTGAAAAATATAACGGATATTACAGAAGGCGCATGAGCATTACCCCTGGTCTTACGGGAATGTGGCAGGTGAGCGGCAGAAGTGATATACAGGATTTTGAGGAGATTGTAAAACTGGACCTGGAGTACATAGACAATTGGTCTCTTGGGCTCGACATCAAGATATTGTTTATGACAGTGTTTGCAGTTTTAGGAGGGAAAGGCTCAAAGTAGCCTTGCAGAATAAAAGATGGCAGAGTTGCAATATTGTAAGATTTTAAGGACAAATATTAATGTGACAAGCATGGCAGGGACGCTTGCCTATATCAATGCACATATCGACGGGCTCAGGGGGCAGTACATCTGCGTGTCCAATGTTCACACTACGGTTATGGCGTATGAAAGGAAGGAGTACCGCACCATACAGAATAGTGCGGCGATGGCGCTGCCGGACGGGGCGCCTTTGTCTGGTTACAGCCGCATTGCGGGATTTCGGGATGCGCAGCGAGTCACGGGACCCGACCTGATGACAGAGCTGTTCAGGATTTCCCCGCAAAAAGGCTACCGGCATTTTTTCTACGGCTCGACACAGGAGACGCTTGATGCGATGAAAGGCGTGATTCAAAAGGACTATCCGGGGATGGTGGTTGCGGGCATGTACGCGCCGCCGTTCCGTCCGCTTACACCCGAGGAGGACAGCGCGGTTATCGCACGGATTAACAGCGCAAAACCGGATTTTATCTGGGTAGGGCTCGGGGCGCCGAAACAGGAGGAGTGGATGTATGCCCACAGGGGGAAGCTTGATGCCATGGCAGTCGGAGTAGGGGCTGGGTTTGATTACCTTGCGGGCACTATCAGGCGGGCACCGCGTATGATGCAGAGGCTTTATTTGGAATGGCTCTATCGACTGGTGCAGGATCCGAAACGGATGTGGAAGCGGTATGTGACGACCAATGCAAAATTTTTCTGGTACTTACTCAGGGAGAGACGGCTGATGAAACGGAAAAAGAAAGCCAGAAGGGACAAGGTATGAACAACAGGATTTGGTTTCATGCAGATGATTTCGGGGTGACAAGGGAACAGTCCGCAAGAATACTGGAATGCTACGATAATGGCGTGCTGAACAGCATCAGTGTACTGCCAAACACCGGGGCGCTGAAGGAATCCCTGCGGCTTCTTGATCAGGCTGACCCTGACCACGGCAGGATAAGGCGGGTGCTCCACATAAATTTTGTGGAGGGGAAGCCGCTTGCGGGTGCCAGGAACGTGCCGGCGCTGGTGGACAGTACCGGGCGTTTTGACAAATCGTTTATCCGCATGTTTCTCTGGAACTATTTGAAAAGAGGGGCTGCGCGGCAGCGGCTGGCAGGGCAGCTCAGACAGGAGATAGCGGCACAGCTTAGGGCAGTCACGGCGGAGAATGACTATCACATTACAGCAATAGATTCCCACCAGCATTACCACATGATTCCCATTGTGTTTGACAGCCTGATGGAGGTATTGTCCAGTGAGGAGTTTGGGCATCTTGGCATACGCCACATCCGCATTCCGGTTGACCCGGCGGTGCCCCTGATGCATAACGCGCGGATGCGCAGGGGAGTGCCTGCCATGAACTGGGTGAAGTGGGGCATCCTGAAAATATTCCAGAAGCGGAATCACAAATTACTGAAAAGCAGGGGGATAGAGACACCAGTGTTCTTTGGCATGTTTTACACCTGCGAGATGAAGAGGGAAGTCGTGGAGGCGCTGCTTCCGGCGTACCGGCACTATGCCGACAGGCGGGGCGAGGAGCTGGAGCTTATGTTCCACCCGGGAAACCTCACTGCGCCGCATGAGCTTTTGGATGAGCGGAGCAGGCAGCTTGCGGACTTTTATATGTCTGACAATAGATATTATGAGGCAGAATGCTTAAAGGGAATCAAACATTCCGCCATTGTCCGGAACACGGACAGATTGGAGTAATTATGAAAAAATTGAATTGCAACAAGAAGGCAGCGACAGCAGTACTGGCAGCAGCTGTGGCAATGAGCACAGCGCTGTCCGGCTGCGGGGAGCGGACGGACAGTGTCATCGTAAGGGAAAGCGAAACGCCGTCAACTGGCTTTGTATGTGCAGCGGGCTGTACCTGCACAGGGTGTATCTGCTGCGGGAATGACGGCATGGCGAATAATGTGCCGGCAGCGGAGACGGAAACAGAGTCGGAGACTGTGCGGGAGGAAAGTACCGTTCCCGAGACAGAACAGGCATCAGAAACCGGAAGCCCTGAGGCCGGCGGACAGGAGCAGACACCGGCACAGGAGCAGACAACAGCGCAGGAGGAGCCGGACACATCCGGGCTTAGCGAGATAGAAAGGCTCTCCGAGGGGGAGATTGAGGCGCGTAAGGAGCAGCAGGCGAACTTTGAGGAGGCGCGGGCAACGCTGTACGGACTAAAGAATTCAAAGGATAAGACTTCAAAGATTAACCAGATGGACAGACAGATTCTGGCGAACAATGCCTATGACTTTAGCAAGAAAAATATTGTGTTTATCGGCGACAGCATCACGGAGGGCATTACGAGTGCGTTGGATGTAAACGGCAACCGTATCAGTTATGTTACATATGCGGATTCCTATCTCCATTTTAACCGCGTGCTCAATCATGGCATGGGCGGCAGGATGTTTTCTGTATATGGGGATGAAAGCCTGTCCCTTGCCCTGAATTTTGGCAATGTAACCAATGTGGATTCCGATATCATTGTGGTGTTTGCCGGGGTGAACGATTACCTGAGCACGCCGCCCAATAAGCGGTTCGGCGATATCAATGACAAACTTAGCACGGCAGGCTACTGCGGTTCCGTGCGGTATTTCATGAAACAGCTGCAGGAATACTACAGCGACAATGAAATCTTTTTCGTCACGATGTACAATACAAACAAGAAAGTGGAATGCACATATTCTGACGTGAAAGGGCAGCCCACGCTCAACGACTATATGGAGGTACAGAGAAAGCTCGCCAAGGAGTATGGATTCCATGTCATCGAGCTCTACAATACTGGCTTTATGGACTGTACGGATAAGGAGTCGGCTGACTTTTACCTGCGTGACGGGCTGCACCCGAAGGACAATGGAAACATTGTGCTGGGCGAGCACATTGCGGCGGAGCTGTCCCTCTACTTTGGACAGAAGTAGGAACCGGCGGCGCGCATTGAAGAGATAAAAATGGGAATACTGACAGAGAAAACTTAAGAATGGGAGATACATCAGGTGGAGATTATCAGATGGACAATCTTGCTGGTTCTGGTTTTGCCAGTGCCGTTTATTCTAGGATTTATACCTGTGAAGCATATGAATAGCTTGCAGAAAACACCCGCGATGACTTATGTCTGCGGGTGGTTTGTGAGCTTTTTTATATTTGAGCTTGTGGCAGTTCCGCTGATTCTGCTGGAAAAAAGTTTTACACTGCTGGTGGCGGTATACACGGTCATTATCGCGATACTGGTGCCCGTGTCGCTGTGGCAGGGGAGGGACGTATGGAAGGCGTACTGGGAAAACATAAAGGGAATCCGGGAGCTTCCGGCAATCGTGAAGGCTGGATGGTTGTTTTTTTTCCTGCTGGTGCTTTTTCAGATGGCATATGCCGTCTTTTATGAGTATTATGACGGGGACGATGCCTATTATGTAGCGACAGCGGTGACTACATGTGAGTTTGATTCCATGTACCTCCGGGATGCCTACACAGGCTATCTTTATCCGCTGGATGTAAGACACGCTTTTTCCCCGACACCGGTTTACCAGGCATGGCTGTCACGGCTCAGCGGAATTGCGCCGGCTGTCGTGGCGCACAGTGTGCTTGCGCCGGTCTGGCTGATGTTTCTGTACTGTATTTACGGACAGATTGGAGACCGGCTGCTGTGGAATAAAAAGACGTACCGCCCGGTTTTCATGATTTTGACCGCAGTCTGGATGATGTACGGTAATATCTCCCTGTACACCTCCGAGACGTTTGCCATGACAAGGACATGGCAGGGAAAGGGCATGATGGCGGGCATGGTTATCCCGGCATTGTTTCTGTGCCTGATCTATCTGGCACAGGAGACAGTCAGCCAGGGCATGTGGATGCTGTTTATCTGTGTCTGCCTGTCTGCCGTGCTTGCCACGAGCGTCTCGTTCATGATTGTGCCGACCGTTGCCGGAGTGGCAGCGGTGCTGATTGGTATCAAAAAGAAAAGCCTGCGCTTTGCGGCAGAATTGTTTTTGTGCTGTATGCCATGTCTGCTGCTTGCGGTGTGTTATATGATAGTAAAGTAAGAAGTTGGAAAGGGGGAGGATTTATATGACGGCTGTTATGAAAACGATAATCGAGGATATTATCTTATATAATAACAAGAGTTTTTTGATGCCCCTTTTTCTGATTGCGCTGCTTTTTTTGTGGGTGACGGAGACGGACAGGAAGCTGCGCGCCGTACTGTTGTACCTTGTGGCTGCGATTGCAGTAATCTTTTTGTGTCCGCTGTACGCATGGATTGGAATGCAGATTGACGAGGAGATTTATTACCGTGTGTTCTGGACACTGCCAATTGGTATTCTGGTATGCTACAGCACTGTGAGGCTGATGATGCGTTTCCGGCATGCTGTGTCAAGGGCGCTTGTTTTTTTTCTGGCAATTCTGGTGATTGTCATCAATGGCGACCTGGTTTACACGAATTCGTTTCATATCAAGTCTGTCAATGCGTACCATATACCGCAGCAGGTCATTGCGGTCGCGGATGCGGTAAGGCAGGAGAATTATAAGCCGGTGGCGGTGTTTCCGGCAGAGCTGCTGCCGTTTCTGCGGCAGTACACGGCAGACATTTATACGCCCTATGGGAGAAATATCCTGGAACCGGCGTGGACGTTCCACAATGAGCTGTACGATGCGATGGAGGGCGACAGTGCAGTGTATGATGTGGCAGAGGTGGCAAGATGTGCCCGCAATGAGCGGTGTGCCTTTGTGGTGCTGTCCTGTATCAAGCAGATGAAAGGCAGCATGGAGGAGGAGGGATATTTTCTGTACCGGTTTGTGGAGGGATATTTTGTCTATATGGACTATAACTATTACTGGGTATACAAGGAACAGGGGCTGCTGGACCAGGACTTGATTGATGTCGGGGACGGGCGCATGGGTACACCGTAACAGAATTTTTGGGGAAAAGTGTGAAGGAAATCACTAAGCTCGAAAATACCTCGCTAAGTGATTTCAAGCTTCACACCGAAGAATGCGAAAAGCACGCATTCTTCATCGATTGTTTGTGCCGCCGTAGGCGGCATGTCTGGAAGTTTGAAAGAAGTTCACTTTCAAACGTTTGATTGGTATGCGTGCCGAAGCACGCAAGGGGTATAAGAATGAAAGGCTTCGTGAAGATAAAGAATGTGGCGCTGCTGCAGGGCGTCATTGTGATATATACGATTTCAAGCGTGATGTCGAAGGAGGCATCCGCGTCAGGGGGGAATCTGCGCAGATTTTTGTTTTTCTTTGGGATGGAGTTTGTACTGCTCGGTGTCTATGCCCTTCTATGGCAGCAGATGATAAAACGCTTTGAGCTGTCGGTTGCGTATGCGAACCGCTCCATGGCGGTCGTCTGGTCGATGGTCTGGGCGGTGGTATTCTTCCACGACACGATAACGCTGCGCAATGTTATCGGCGTGCTTCTTGTCGTGGCAGGGACAGTCATCATCAATACGGACAAGGAGGAGCAGGCAGATGATTAGCAGGTTTATGGTTTCGATGTTCCTGTCGGTGGTAGTTGCGTCGGTGTCACAGGTTCTTTTGAAAAAAAGTGCGCTTAAGAAGTATGACAATGTGATAAAAGAGTACCTCAATCCATATGTGATAGGCGGGTATGGCCTGCTGTTTGGCTCCATGCTCCTGACGGTTTATGCGTACAGCGGCATGGATTACAAAAACGGGCCGGTCATTGAGTCGCTTGGAAACGTCTTTGTGCTGGTGCTTGGCTATTTTGTTTTCCGGGAGAGGATTTCGTTTCGAAAAATCCTGGGTATTGCATGCATTATGGCAGGGATTGTGATTTTTAACCTTTGAGCGACTGCATAGGTAAAAATTACATTTTTGAAAATGCAAAAAAATGTTGAGCGATTTACTATGTTTTGCTATAATTGTTACGGAAATGTTAACATAATATACTTGTGCCATCTGTCAGGACGGTACACGTTTGGAGAAGGAGGTAACAGCCGGACGGCGTAGGTGAAAATGAAAAAGAATAAGGGTAAGACATTAGGATTTCATAACACAGACAGAAAAAAGGCAGTGGAGCGCACTGATTATAATACAGAAGATTTTTATGACGAGGAGTATGGGAACCAGGCAGAGACGGCTGAGGACATGGATGAAGAGGACGCATACATTGTCGATTACATAAATGAAGACGGTGAGGAATCACTGGAAGAATATGCGTCAGAGGAGTATGAGCCGGAAGAATATGAATCCGGGGATTACGCATATGAATCGGAGGAATATGAGACCGAAGTGTATGAAGCGGAGGAGTACGAGCCGGAAGAATATGAGTCCGGAGAGTATGATTCGACCGTGTATGAGCCGGAAGGATATGAATCGGAAGGATATGAAGCGGAGGAGTACGATTCGGCTGCATATGAGCCGGAGGAATACGAGCCAGAGGAGTATGGGGCTGAGGAATATGAAACCGAGGAGTACGAGCCGGAAGAATATGAGACTGAGGGGTATAATTCGGACAAATATGACTCGGCCGTATATGAGCCGGAGGAATACAGGGCTGAGGAAAGTAAAACAGAAGAGATATATAACACAGAAGAGATATATAATACAGAAGAGATATATAACACAAAAGAGATTCATATTGACACATATGAACCGGATGATTATGCGGAAGACACAGGAAGCTACTATGATGACGCTGACGAAGAGTACGATGGGGAAAGCGAAGAGTACTACGAGTCGGATGAATACTATGACGACGAGTACTATGACGAGGATTCGTTTGATACATCGTATGGTGCGTTTGATGACACCTATGAAAATGATATTACCGCATTCGGTGCTGACACGGCATATGAGCCTGAAGATTTCCTGCAAAGAATGAAACACTGGATGCATCATATGACAGCGTTTGATGCGATACTTGCAACCACCGGTGTTGTGGTTGTTGTGGCGGCGATTGTGATTCTGAGCATGTTCCTGCAGAAAGGGCAGATTGACAAACAGATAGCGGCAATAGCCCCCATGGGCAAGGAGCTGGAGGGTATGGGCGCCGGGAGCGACGGGCTTCTTGCCATGTCCAACGCCGCCCTCTCGGGTAATTTTGCAGATGCCGCATCCACGGAGGAAACCTCATCGCTGGAAGTGACGGACACCGCCGAGTCAAGCAAGGTGAATGTTAGTTTTGTGTCCGTGGAAAAGGATTTAAAGATACGGTTTACGGATGCGAATACCGGGGAGCTGATTACCGGGACTGCCTTTGAGGTCACACTGACCAGCTCCAAGGGGAAAAAACTGGTCCTGACCGATGATGACATGGACGGCATCATTTATGCGCAGAACGTTAATGCGGGCGTGTTTGACGCCATTGTGACATCGACTGACAAATACAAGTTCCCGACAATGAGCCAGCAGGTTACCGTAAAGGATAAGGTCGAATATGTGGTAATCAACGTGCAGGACGAGGTAAAGACAGAGAAACAGGTAAATGTCGCGCAGGAGGACACACAGAAAAATGACGCGGCTGCCGAGGCGGAGGTGCTCAAGGACACCGTTGAGTGGGTGGAGTCAACCAAGACGCCCATAAACGGAACGGAGAGCTATCTGCTTGTGGACAAAAATACCATTGCCGACCCGTCCCAGGTGTCGAAGGCGGCGGCAAGAATGCTTTTTGACACGTTAAATGTATCGCTTGACAAATCCGAAGCCACATTGAATGTGGGGGCGAGCATGGATTTAAAGGGGACGGAATTTTCCGATTCCAAGAACGGCGATATCGAGTATCAGTATACGACAGAGTGGAAAAGCTCCAATGACAGCGTTGCGTCCGTGAGCGGCGGAAAAGTGACGGCAAAGGAGGAAGGGACGGCGACAATCACCTACACGGTCACAAGAAAGATGATTACGACCACTTATGAGCCGAAGGATCCGGTGGAGGAGACGCTCGAGATATCCGTGGAGGAGTACGAAGGGCTGTCTGACAAGGAAAAGGAGCGGTGCACGCCGGTTAAGGACGATGCCGGACAGACAATCGGTTACACATACAAAAAGGTCACGGAGCCGGAAAAGAAGACGAGTGAGACGACAGACACGGCCAGCGCGGAGTGTGTGGTTACGGTCGAGGCGGTAAAGATTTCGTCAGCCGTGCTTGAGCTTTCAAAGAGTGCGGACAGCTGCGCTGCCGGGGCGACACTTACCGTAAAGCCTGCAAAGCTTGTCTATACAAAGCAGGATGGAAGCAAGGAGACCATTACGGAAAATTTCCCATCCGTGACATGGGAGAGTGCGGACAAGGCGATAGCATCGGTTGATGACAAGGGTGTCGTAACAGGCGTGAAAGCCGGAAAAGTGCATATTACCGGCAAAATTGCAGGAATCAAGGGAGCGGACGGAAAGGAACTGGACATTCGGTGCAGCGTGGAGGTTACCATAACCGGAAATACAGAGCTTACACTGACGCTTGACCGCACGAAGGACGTGTACCTGGCAGTGGGCGGTTCCACGACGCTTGTCGCAACGGTGGCAGGCTATCAGTCAGATGCCGGGGTGACATGGGAGTCTTCGGACAAGAAAGTCGCGACCGTCAGTGAAAAGGGCGTTGTGACCGGCGTGGCTCCGGGAAGTGTCACAATCACGGCTGTCACAAAGGAGAAGAACGCGCAGGGAAACCAGATCAAGGCAGAGTGTGTCGTGACGATAAACTCCAACGCATCCTCGGATACGACTACGAAGCTGAAAGACAAGAACGGAAACCAGATTTATATCAAAAATGCGGACGGTTCCTACAGGGAGGCGGTCTATGCGGATTATTTCGGCAATGCCGAGTTTTACATCATCGCACAGCCCCAGTACCGCTACACAGGCTGGCAGACAATAGACGGCAAGACTTACTTTTATGACAAGAACGGCAACGTGGTGACCGGAACACAGATTATACAGGGTGTTACGTATAATTTTGGTTCGGACGGAGCCATTGCGACGACTACCAACGGTTCCACCTTTGGCATAGACATTTCAAGGCATAACGGAAATATCGACTGGAATGCCGTCAAGGCTTCCGGTGTGGACTATGTCATTATCCGCTGCGGCTACAGGGGTTCTGCGACGGGGGTACTGATTGAGGATCAGACGTTTCGGACGAACATTAAGGGCGCCACGGCAGCTGGCTTAAAGGTAGGCGTGTATGTGTTCTCACAGGCGATTAATGAGGTGGAGGCAGTCAAGGAGGCATCCCTTGCGGTGAGCCTTGTGAAAGGTTACAACCTTACATATCCGATTTTTATTGACACGGAGTCAAGCGGCGGAAGGGCGGACAGGATTGACAAGGCGACGCGCACGGCAGTTGTCAATGCATTCTGCCAGACTGTGGCAAGCGCCGGATATAAGCCGGGAATTTATGCATCAAAAACATGGTTCGAGGACAAACTGAATATGGGCGCGGTCAACGGCAGCTACAAAATCTGGCTTGCCCAGTATTCCGCGGCGCCGACATACAAGGGAAGGTATGATATGTGGCAGTATTCGAGCAAGGGAAAAATCAGCGGCATCAGCACGAAAGTAGACCTGAATTACAGTTATTTGGGATATTAAAGGTACATTGGTGTTGCATAATTTAGGATTTTAGGATAAAATGTTGCAAGAAAGCGTAAAAATCTATAAAATGAATACGGAGGTATGCTTTGCATGAGAACTTATTTGGTGACCGGGGGCGCTGGCTTTATCGGGTCAAACTATATTCTTTATATGTTCCGGAAGTATGATAATGAGATCAGGATTATCAATGTGGATGCGCTGACCTACGCCGGAAATCTCGAAAATCTCAAGGACGTGGAGGACAGGGAAAACTATACATTTGTAAAGGCAGACATCACGGACAAGGATGCAATCTCCAAAATTTTTGCGGAGAATGACATCGACAGGGTTGTCCATTTTGCGGCGGAGAGCCACGTGGACAGAAGCATCAGGAATCCGGAGGTCTTTGTGCAGACAAATGTGCTCGGGACGGCGGTTATGTTAAACTGTGCCAAGGCGGCATGGGAGCTTGCGGACGGCAGCTTCCGGGAGGGAAAGAAATTTCTTCACGTGTCGACAGACGAGGTGTATGGTTCCCTGGAGGAGGACGGCGGATATTTCTATGAGACGACGCCGTATGCCCCGCACAGCCCGTATTCTGCGAGCAAGGCATCCTCGGACATGCTTGTAAAGGCATATATGGACACGTATCATTTTCCGGCAAACATTACGAACTGCTCCAACAATTATGGTCCGTACCAGTTTCCGGAGAAGCTTATTCCGCTGATTATTAACAATGCCTTACAGGGAAAGCAGCTGCCGGTGTACGGTGACGGCAAGAATGTGCGCGACTGGCTTTATGTTGCGGACCATGCAAAGGCGATTGACATGGTGCAGGAAAATGGCAGGCTGTTTGAGACTTACAATGTAGGTGGACACAACGAAAAGCAGAACATCGAGATTATCAATATTATTATCGAGACGCTTCAGGAACAGCTTGCGGATGACGACCCGCGCAAGAAGCTTGTCTCAAAGGATTTAATTACGTATGTCGAGGACAGGAAAGGACACGACAGACGGTATGCCATTGCACCGGACAAGATTAAGGCAGAGATTGGCTGGGAGCCGGAGACGATGTTCAAGGACGGCATCCGGCAGACAATAAAGTGGTATTTCGAGCATGAGGACTGGATGAAGAACGTCACAAGCGGCGATTACCAGAAGTATTACGAGGAAATGTACAAATAAGCATAGTATTTTCATGACAGGGAACGTCATTGCCGGAAGGGGCGGGGCGTTCCCCATTTGGCATGGTGCTGCCATGCTTTGGAGAAAGGGGAAGAAGGACAGGATGAAAGGAATTATACTGGCAGGCGGTTCAGGTACCAGGCTTTATCCGCTCACAAAGGCAATCTCGAAACAGATTATGCCGGTTTATGACAAACCGATGATTTATTATCCGCTGTCAACGCTGATGCTGGCGGGAATCAGGGATATTTTGATTATTTCGACACCGAGGGACCTTCCGGTTTTTGAGGAGCTGTTCGGAACCGGGGAACAGCTTGGGCTTCACATGGAGTATGCGGTACAGGAACAGCCGAGGGGGCTTGCCGATGCGTTTATCATTGGCGCGGACTTTATCGGGAGGGATCCCGTGGCGCTTGTGCTGGGCGACAATATTTTTTATGGGCAGAGCTTTTCAAAGCTCTTGCAGAAGGTTGCGGCAAAGGAGAGCGGCGCCACGATATTCGGGTATTATGTGAGAGACCCGCGGGAGTACGGCGTGGTGGAATTTGACAAGGATGGAAAGGCAATCTCCATCGAGGAGAAGCCGGAGAATCCAAAGAGTAACTATGCGGTGCCGGGATTGTACTTTTATGACAATGATGTTGTGGAAATTGCAAGAAATGTGAAGCCGTCCGCAAGGGGGGAAATTGAAATTACAAGCATTAACAATGAATACCTGCGGCGCGGAACGCTGACAGTCGAGACGATGGGGCGCGGTTTTGCGTGGCTTGACACAGGAAACCATGATTCGCTGCTTGACGCCTCGGATTTTGTCTGTGCATTCCAGAAGCGGCAGGGACTTTATATATCATGCATCGAGGAAATCGCGTACAAGAGAGGGTTTATCACGAAGGAGCAGCTCCTGAAGCTCGCCGGGCCGCTTATGAAGACCGAGTACGGAAAATATCTGGTAGAGGTAGCCAATGGACTCTAAGGGAAAAAGAATCGGAATACTGATTGTGCTGTGTACCATGCTGGTGATTATGGCGGCAGTTGTGGCGGTGAATTATAACCGCCTTATGGGGAAGGATAAGAAGACATCGGCGGCAGGCAGCACGGAAAGTATTTCCACCCAGCTGATAGAAGCGGATGGGAAGGTACATGGAGCCGATTTGTCGGCATTTATGAAAGACAGTGAATTTTTTGACGCGGATGTGCCGAATGGTTCCAGCCAGACTACATATGAGGAAGTAGACGAAAATGGGGAGAAGGTGCGCAGCCTGACTGTGCTTGCAAGCTCCGTGGAGCGCGACATCAGGGTGAAGATTATCGATGACAAGGGAGACACGGTATCGGGGCAGGAATTTGTCGTCGAGGTTGCGGATACGGGCGTGTATGTGGATGACGATAAGGACGGCGTCATCCTGATACCGGACATCAAGCCGGGCGAGTACAGTGTTTCCCTCGACAGACAGCCTGGATTCAAAGTGCCGGAATCACCCGTGAACGTCCGTGTGAAATCCATTGTGTCCTACACGGTGATTGATGACATTGACTATTTCGTGCATGCGGAGTCTGAGGTGGATATCCTTAAGGAGGATACGGCATCCGAACAGATTGACAGCGAGGATGAGGACGATACGCAGTATACGGCGCTGCTTGACATGGAGGAGGAGCGCGAAAACGCCGTGCAGCTGGGCATTGACGTATCCAAGTGGAACGGTAAGATTGACTGGGAAATCGTGAAAGCCGAAGGGGTTGACTTTGCAATCATACGATGTGGTTACCGTGGTTCTTCCTCAGGCTGGCTGATAGAGGA
Organism: uncultured Lachnospiraceae bacterium; assembly: GCA_949066965.1. Lineage (GTDB taxonomy): Bacteria > Bacillota > Clostridia > Lachnospirales > Lachnospiraceae > COE1. The sequence continues at coordinate 85,101 of CARTDA010000002.1, read as the reverse complement.
TCCATATTTTTACGAGAATCTTGAGGGCGCGAAGAAGGCAGGCATCAAAGTTGGCATCTATTTCTTTACGCAGGCGACAGACCTTGTCGAGGCAGTCGAGGAGGCAAGTATGGTTGTATCCCTGCTTGGCGACAGGGGAATCGAGTATCCTGTCTTTATCGATACGGAGGGCGCAGGCGGAAACGGCAGGGCGGACAACCTCGACCCGGGGACACGGACGGCGGTGGTCAACGCGTTTTGCCGCACAATCCAGAATGCAGGGTTTACGGCAGGCGTATATGCAAGCCGAAACTGGTACTTGAACCAGCTCAATCTCGACGAGCTTGGCGACATGAAGATATGGCTGGCAGAGTACAGGCAGACACCGGAGTACGAGGGGCGCTATGATATGTGGCAGTACACGTCAAGCGGTTCCGTTGCCGGTATCGAAGGACGTGTGGACTTGAATATCAGTTATCTCGGAATTGATTAACAGTTCCCCGGCACCCCATCCTGACCGGATGGGGTGCCAGATGAAATATAGAAAATGCAATTTTGGAAAGGAATCATGAAATTATGGGAAAGATTACAGTAGAGGAATGTGTGGCTGACGGGATGGTCATAGAGGGACTGAAAGTGATTACGCCGGCAGTGTTCGGTGATAACAGGGGTTATTTTATGGAAACATACAACTACAATGATTTCAAGGAGGCAGGCATTGACCAGGTATTTGTCCAGGACAACCAGTCCGCGTCAAAAAGGGGTGTGCTGCGGGGACTCCACTTTCAGAAAGAATTTCCACAGGATAAGCTTGTCCGCGCCGTGAGGGGCGAGGTGTTTGACGTTGCGGTCGACCTGCGGGAAGGTTCAAAGACATTTGGAAAATGGTATGGGGTGCTTTTGTCTGAGGAAAACAAGAAACAGTTTTTTGTTCCCAAGAATTTTGCCCATGGTTTTCTGGTTCTTTCGGAGTATGCGGAATTCTGCTATAAATGTACAGATTTTTACCATCCGAATGACGAGGGCGGTCTGTTGTGGAGCGACCCGGATATCGGGGTAAAATGGCCGGTACCGGACGGAATGGAGCTGATTTTTTCTGACAAAGATAAGCTGTGGGGCGGAATAAAGGAATTTAGACGATGAAAAAGGGTTTATCCAAAAAGACAGTCAAGCTGCTGGTGACGCTTGCGTCCATCATACTTGCGGCAGTTATCCTAATCCATCACAATCCGCTTGCCGACCCGGATGAGGAGTGGATTAAAAAGGCGATTGCCTGCTTTATCATTGTGGGCGCGCTTGCGATTTTCCACAGGTTTTATGACAGGCTGGTGACGCTTCCGGTGGAACTCTGGCAGTCAAGAAAACTGATATGGAAGCTCTCCAAAAATGATTTCAAGAACCGTTATGCCGGCTCTTATCTCGGGCGCGTGTGGGCGTTTACACAGCCCGTCGTGACGGTATTGTTATATTGGTTTGTGTTTGGACATGTGATGGGGCAGGACAAGAAGGAGATACTGGCTGTCGGCGTGGAGGCGCCCTATGTGCTCTGGCTGACTGCGGGACTGGTGCCGTGGTTCTATTTTAGCGAGACGATTAACAATGGCACGACCTCACTTCTTGAGTACAGCTATCTTGTGAAAAAGGTCGTGTTTAAGATTAGTATCATCCCCATTGTAAAACTGATAGCGGCATCGTTTGTCCACCTGTTTTTTGTTGCTTTTATGCTTGTGGTATATTTTGCTTACGGATATGTACCGGGGATTCATCTGCTGCAGCTTCTTTACTATACGTTCTGCATGTTTATGTTTGTGCTTGCGTTAAGCTACACAACATGTGCGATTGTCGTCTTTTTCAGGGACCTGACGCAGATTATCAATATCATGCTGCAGGTCGGCATGTGGGCAACCCCAATTTTATGGAATATTTCCATGCTGGATAAAAGTCCGGTGTTACAAAAAATACTCAAAATCAATCCTGTGTTTTATATTGTAAATGGATATCGCGACACGCTGTTTGCCAAAAAGTGGTTCTGGCAGGATTTTTATTCGACTTCGTACTTCTGGATTGTAACAGTTGTGTTCTTTGGCATCGGTGCACTGATATTCCGGAGACTCAAGGTTCATTTTGCGGATGTGCTGTAATGCGGTAACAGTTCAGCCCAGGACTTTGCACTGCGCTGCAAAGTCCGTAAGAATGCGTAGTAGCTGAGATGCATCAAGCCACGGAACGTGGCTTTGACACCAACGAAGTGGTTTTGCATGGCTTGATGCCTGTAACAGGAAGCCAAAGGCTGAACTGTTATGTAGTACGGATGTTTTGGGAGATGAGGATATGAGCGATAAGAATACACAGTCCGCGATTGCGGTAGACAATGTGAGCAAGGTGTACCGATTGTATGACAAGCCGACAGACCGCTTAAAGGAAGCGCTTGGTCTCACGAAAAAAAAGAAATACCATGAGCATTTCGCCCTGTCAGGAGTCAGCTTTGATGTCAGGCAGGGGGAGTGTGTCGGGATTATCGGGACAAATGGTTCCGGGAAATCCACCATATTAAAGATTATTACAGGCGTCTTAAACCCAACAAGCGGTGAGGTCAGGGTCACAGGGAGAATCTCGGCGCTGCTCGAGCTTGGCGCGGGCTTTAACATGGAGTATTCCGGCCTTGAAAATATTTATCTCAACGGCACGATGAACGGTTTTTCCGAGGAGGAGATTGACAGACGGCTCCCCGATATCCTTGACTTTGCGGATATCGGAGATTACGTGCACCAGCCGGTAAAAACCTACTCGAGCGGTATGTTTGTCCGCCTTGCCTTTTCTGTGGCGATTAATATTGACCCCGAGATTTTGATTGTGGATGAGGCGCTTTCGGTGGGGGATGTTTTTTTTCAGGCAAAATGCTACCACAAATTTGAGGAATTTAAGAGGATGGGCAAGACCATCATGATTGTGAGCCATGACCTGAGCAGTATCGCGAAGTACTGTGACAGGGTGGTGCTTTTAAACCAGGGCATTAAGCTTGGGGAAGGGCTGCCAAAGGACATGATTGACGACTTTAAGCGCGTACTTGTCGGCCAGTATGAGCTGCCGGAGTCGAAATCGGAGCAGAGTCTTTTGAACGATGCGGAGGTTCAGGAGGCAGTGCAGGCGAAAGCCGCGGCGCAGAAGAAGGCGCGGACGGACAGTACCGTGAATGGGCTGAGCATGAATACGCTTGAGTATGGGACAAGGGAAGCCGCGATAGAGGAGATTTATATTGAGGATGACCGTGGAACGCGGACAAACTCCATCATCAAGGGAATGGAATTTACGATTCACATGAAAGTCACTTTTCACAGTGACCTGCCGGCGCCAATTTTTGCCTTTTCCATAAAGACGGCAAAGGGGACGGAGATAACGGGTACAAACACCATGTTTGAAAAGGCGTTTCTGGAACCGGTCAAGGCAGGCGACAGGAAAGAAATAGCATTTACACAGAAAATGTCATTACAGGGAGGCGAATACCTGATATCCTTCGGCGTGACAGGCTATGAGGGAAATGATTTCAAGGTATACCACCGGCTCTATGACGCACTGGATGTGACAGTCGTTTCAGACAAAAATACAGTGGGATATTATGATATGGATTCCAGGGTGACAGTAAGGAACTGTTAATAAATTACTCATGGCAGGTAATTTGTGAACAGTTCCTGGAGCGTGTGATGGCAGAATGGGGGATTAAGATGTCAGAGGATGGGATAAAACAGGAGAAGATAGGCAGTGTTATGCTGAATCTAACGTACTATTCGGGACAGGATGTTTATTCGGACGGCGACATCGAGGATGAGATGCTCGATATTGCAAGGAACTATCCGGCAGAACGCTTTCCGGAGATTATCGAGGAGAAAAAAAGCTGGCCGATTTTTTACCATTTTTCCCCGCTGCGTGCCAATATCATTGACTGGATTCCGTTCAAAAAGACGGACAAGGTGCTCGAGATTGGCGCAGGGTGCGGGGCGATTACAGGAGCGCTGGCGAAACGGGCAGGCAGCGTCACCTGTGTCGACTTGTCCAAAAAGCGCAGCATGGTGAATGCATACCGCAACCGTGATGCGGACAATATCACGATTATGGTCGGAAATTTCAAGGATATTGAGCCGCACCTTGACACGGATTACGACTATGTGCTGCTTGTCGGCGTGTTTGAGTACGGGCAGGCATATATTGGCGGCAGTACGCCTTATGAGGATTTTATGCAGATATGCAGCCGCCACAGGAAGCTGGACGGCCGTCTTGTCATTGCCATCGAGAACAAGTTCGGGCTAAAGTACTGGGCAGGATGCAGGGAGGATCACCTGGGAACCTATTTTTCCGGACTGGAAGGATATCATACAGGGGGCACGGCGCGTACCTTTACGCGTCATGGACTGGAACAGATTCTGGAAAAGACCGGCATTCATGAATATGCATTCTATTATCCGTATCCGGATTACAAGTTTATGACGACAATCTATTCTGACCGCTATCTTCCCAAAAAAGGGGAGCTTTGCAACAACCTCAGGAATTTTGACAGGGAGCGTGTGCTTTTGTTTGATGAGAAACAGGTGTTTGACGAGGTTCTTGAGGAGAACGAATTTCCGCTGTTCTCCAACTCGTATCTGCTTGTGGTCGGCGGTGCGCCGAATGTGGTCTATGCGAAGTTTTCTAACGACAGGGCCGCCGAGTGGGCGGTGCGCACCTTGATTGTGCGGGACGCGCCGGGAAAGCTCCATGTGGAGAAGCTGCCGGACACAGAGTCAGCGTGCGGGCACCTGATGCATACGAGACGTGCCTATGACTGCCTGTCAAGCCGCTATGAGGGCACGAAAATTGCCATCAATGCGTGCAGGGAGGTCGGGGAGGATGCCAGTCAGGGGCTTTCCTTTTCGTTCTGCAACGGCAGGACGCTTGAGACGCTGCTGGATGAATGCCTTGCGCGGGCTGACGTACAGGGTTTTAAGGCGCTGATTGACGAGTATATGTACTGGGCGGGCTACAACGAGGATGCCGTCGAGGCGAGCAATATTGATTTTATTTTTCCGAATATCCTTGTTGACAGGCAGGGAGATGAGGAGCAGTGGCATGTCATTGACTATGAGTGGACATTGGACAGGCATGTTCCGTCACGCGACATCATATTCCGCGCATTCTATAATTACACGCTCGGGGGCGGCATGCGCAAGGCATGTGAGGACCTGCTGATGCGGGATATCCTGGGGCTTACGGATGAGCAGCTTCAGGAAGGCATCGCGCAGGAACGCAGGTTTCAGATGGAGATAACAGGAAACCATTCCTCGGCGGAAAATATGCGGGAACTGATTGGGAACAGGGCATATGCGCTGGAAGGCATGCTTACGTACTACAATTATGCAGATAAAAAATTTGTGGCACAGATTTATGTGGATTATGGCGCAGGGTTCAGCGAGGAGCATTCTGTAAAGCTGATGGACTGTTTCTTTGCCGAGCGGTATCTGCGGCTTTCGTATGACATACCAGACGATGCCGTGCGTATCCGGATTGACCCGTGCTCGTACCGGTGTGCCGTAAATATCCGGGAGCTGTGTGTCGGTGACAGGATTTACACGGCGGACGTGATTGAGACGAATGGCGTTTGGCAGGAATGCGGCACGCTGGTGTTTGACACCGAGGATTCGAACCTTGCCATTGACGTGGCAGGCGGAAGGAGACTCACTGCCGATCTGGAGGTTATGGAGCTGCCGCAGGCACTTGCTGCCCAGCTTGCAGGGGCGGCTGCAAAAGAGGACTTTGTTACAAAAACCAAAGGTTTTATAAAAGCTAGGATGAAAGGCCGTCAGTAGCTGGTGCGCACAGTCACGGCTAGGACGGGTAATGTGGGGATGAGTATGTTTGGAAAGATAAAGGACGCCATACAGGGCAGATTATATAAGAACTGTATCGAGGAATATCAGAGAGAACTGCGCTATCAGACAGACCCCTATCTTTTATGGATAAAGGAGAACGAGCAGGGCAGTGCGTCAGGTACAAAAGAGGAATCCTATCCCTCGCTTGAGGTTGTGTATATGGAGAACTGCGGCAGCAATTTTTCGCTTGCCGGAGTGAATCCTGACAAGGAATATATCGTGTTTGTCTCTGCGGAGGGCAGGGTGGCGGAGCGTGCCTTTCGGGAGATCATGCAGTATTTTGATACCCATAAGGACGTAAACATTGTCTATGCGGATGAGGATGTGTGGATGCTTGGGCAGGATGCGGCTGTGGGAAAAGGTGACGAGAGCGCACACCGCATTTTTCCATGGACGAAACCGATGTGGTCTCCGGACACGCTGTTTTCCTTTTTCTATTTTGGCAGTATCTTTGCGGTGCGCAAATCAGCATACATGGGACTGGAATGGCTTGGCGACGAGGACTACCGGAAAAATATCTACGACTTTGTACTCAAGGCGACAGAACATGGGAAACGTCCCGGCCATATCGAAAAAATATTGTTTCATGCCTACAAAACAGGGGACAGCAGGAGCGCAATCGAGGAATCGCTGATGCACGAAACGGATTTTATCGGAGTCGGGCGTGCCTATGATTTTATCCGTGAGCGTGCGTTTGCAAGGCGCGGCCTGCATGCCAGAATGGTTCTGGATGAGAAGACAGGGATTTCTTATCCGGTATATGACCTTGCGGATAAGCCGCTTGTGAGCATTGTGATTCCTTCCAAGGACAATCTGGAAGTGCTCAGGCAGTGTATCCGCTCAATCTATGAACATACGGACTACCCCAGTTTTGAGATTGTGGTAGTGGACAACGGAAGCACGGCAAGGGTGCGTATCGGGCTGGAAAACTTCCGGCAGGATTTTCCGTTCCAATATCTTTACATGCCGATGGAGTTTAATTTTTCCCATATGTGCAACATTGGCGTGAAGGAGGCGAAAGGCGAGTATGTCCTGCTGCTCAATGATGACATGGAGGCAGTGGAGGATTCCTGGCTGACCAGGATGGCAGGGCAGGCATCGCTGAAGCATGTCGGTGCGGTCGGCGCCAAACTGCTGTACCCTAATTCCAGCCTCATACAGCATGCAGGGGTCAATAATACGGTATCGGGACCAGGACATAAGCTTAAACAGTTTGATGACAGTGTGTCATACTACTACGGCAGAAACCGCTTTATCTATGACATGATTGGCGTCACGGCTGCATGCCTTTTGATGCGCAGGGATTACTACCTTGCCATGGGAGGACTGTACGAGGGGCTTGCCGTGGCATACAATGATGTGGACCTGTGCTTCCGCCTGTGCGGCAAGGGACTGTACAATGTCCTGCGCAATGATGTCGTGCTGTACCACCATGAGTCGCTCAGCCGAGGTGACGACTTGCAGGACGAGGGCAAGCTGCGGCGCCTGATGGCAGAGAAAAACGTGCTTTATAAACGGCATCCGAAGTTTTACCGGAAGGATCCGTTTCTCGGCACGCTGTTAAACAGCGGGGAGCCGGATTACAGCTGCCGCTGGCTTGAGGGGTATGAGCTTGTCAATATATTTGACAGTGACAATATCCTTACGGAGGCAAAGAAACTGCCGGAGCTGGAGTCCATGAACCAGGCGATTAAGATTGTCGTGGAGGACTGCGGCAGGGAAAATTTTGCCAAGGCAGTGACGAAAAACGGACAGAAGAAAAAGGCATATTACCTGATGAAAGGCTGGGCATATGTGCCCGGTGCAGACAATGCGCGTTACCAGTTCAAGATTCTTCTGGTAAACGGCAGCGGCCGCGTGTGGGAGCTGCCGGTGCAGAAGCGTTACCGCAAGGATGTGGCAGCGATACTTCCCGACGAGACCAATGTGGAGCTGACAGGATTCTGCAGCTGGATATTCGAGGGGACGCTTCCTGCCGGCACCTATGATCTGTGGATGACCGCGAAGGATGGATGCTCGCGGCAGCGGCTGTACCGGAGCATGGAGAAGCAGCTTGTGATAGAATATACTGACAGTCGAAAAGACTGACCGCTCAGTATTATATGATGTACACAGGACACAATCTGAAAAATCTTATAAGATAATTTTTCAGATAGGAAATATGCCGCTTCGCGGCTGCGGCTGGCACAATACTCACGGCAGAATTCATCTGTCATGAGTATCATTTGGGGGACAGGATGCAGTATTTACAGGAACTTTTTGCACAGAAGACACCGTACCTGCAATGGCTGGAACAGCAGGAGACGGAACTTGACGGGCAGTATGGGAAGCGGATTTTCAGGATTCCCTTTTCTTCGTGTACGGACAGCGTGGCATATGCCGGGGAGCATTCGGCTGAGTCGGTCTGCCTGTTTGTGAAGGAGGGCGGTACACTGTCGGCATATGCGGAGCAGATGGTATCCGAGGTGTTTTCACGAAAGGATGATGTCGTTCTTGTCTATGCGGACGAGGATTACAGGGGCAGTCTGGAAACACTTTACGGCATTGCGGACGACACGTTCGCCAGCATAGGCCATCCGTGCACCGGGGCGGCGGACTACAGGGGGGCTCCGTGGTTTAAGCCGGAGTTCTCGCCGGATACACTTGCATCGTTTTTCTATGTCGGCAGTATCTTTGCGGTCAGGGCGGACGTGGTCTGGGAGCTGATTGGGGCATACCGTGACAAAGACAGGGAGCCGCCTGACATTTATGAGCTGGTATACCATGTTTTCATGGATGCGCTGCGGGATAAAAGGGGCAGTGTCGTGCATATTCCGAAAGTCCTGTACACAAATGACAAGCTTGACAGTGCGTATCAGACATGGCACTCGGATAAAATAAGGACATGGAATGCGTCAGCACCGTCCGGCGATTTGGTGTCGGTTATTATTCCGAGCAAGGATAATGCCAGGGTGCTCGAAAAATGTCTTGTGTCCCTCATAAAATACACGTGTTATCCCAGTTATGAAGTCATTGTTGTGGATAATGGGAGCATTCCCGAACAAAAAATGTGGATAACAGATGTAATTGAGTCGCTGAAAAAGGAAAAGGACGGGCTGGTCATCCAGTATTTCTATCAGGAAATGGAATTTAATTTTTCTGCGATGTGCAACATGGGGGCGCATATTGCCAACGGCAGGTATCTCCTTTTTCTGAATGATGACATAGAGGTGATGGACAGGGAGGGCGGAAAGTGGCTCGGTTATATGATGCAGTATGCCGAAAAAAGCCATGTTGGCGCAGTCGGGGCAAAGCTGTATTATCCGCCGGATGAGAAAAATAGCGGATGTTATAGGATACAGCATGCGGGAATCACGAACATGGGAATCGGACCGGCGCATAAGCTGGGCGGCATGGCGGACGAGGGCTGTCTGTACCATGGGCACAATACGGAAACCTATGATATGCTGGCGGTTACCGCTGCGTGTATGTTAATCCGGCGCAGCGTGTTCGAGGAGGCTGGCGGCTTTGACCCGGCATTTCCGGTGGCATACAATGATGTGGCGCTTTGCTTTTCCCTGTATCAGAAGGGGTATTTTAACGTGCAGGTCAACGATGCCGTGCTGATACACCATGAATCGCTCAGCCGCGGGCAGGACACTTCACCTGAGAAGGCCAGGCGGCTGAACAACGAGAAACGGCGTTTGTATGAACGGTATCCCGCATTGCGGGCAAAGGATCCTTTTTACAGTCCCAATCTGGTACAATGGAAAAAGGATGCGGCATACTATACAGAGTACCAGTATGCGTGCGACAAGGCCGTACAGCCGCAGTGTCCAAGTGATGCGGACAGGGACGCGGTTTTTCAAAAATATGGTCTCCGCAGCCGCCTGAATCAAAAGTGGCGTATGGCTGGAAAGCTGTACGACAGGCTGACTGGGTATCATCTGCTCATGGCAAGGATAGACAGCATCGAGGAAGAGGAAGGCATTGTGACGATAAACGGCTGGTTTGTGCGCAGAAATCAGGACAATGCGCGGGGGACTGCGAAAATCTGGCTGATAAATGACAGGGAAGATTTACCGGTGGTATATGCATTTGACATGCTGCCGAAGCTTCGCGAGGACGTGGCAGCGCTGTTTGCGGGCGATGGAAACAGCGTCTTGCGGGGAGGGACGAAAAATGCGGCGCTTTCGGGAATACAGCTGCGGTTTAATAAGGACGGATTACAGCCAGGAAATTACCGGGTTGGCATACTGACAGATAAAAAACAGCTGTTATATACCGCGCATTCCGACGGATGTCCGGTATATATAAAGGTAGTATGAAAACAGAGAGGTGAGACAGAAAATGGCAAAGGATAATATGGACAGCCTGCAGAATAATGATGAGCGGGGCGTGGAATTCTACAGACAGGCGTATGAGCAGGAGAAAATGCGCGCAGCATCCCTTGCCGGCAGGCTTGCGGATGCAAAGAACGAGGCGGACAGCCTGCAGTTCCAGCTGGATCGCATCAAGAACAATCCGGTGTGGAAAGCATCAAAGCCGCTCCGGCAGACGATGCACTGGGGCATCCGGAATTACAGGCGCCTGCGCAACCTGGGCGGGCCAAAGGGCATCGTCCGGAAACTGAAACAGAAAAAAATAGAGGCAGAGGCGAAAAAGCTGCACGGCACGGCGAGCTTTCCAACGCCGGAGCAGGCAGAAATCCAGCGCAGCACAAGGTTTGACCGCATGGTAAAAATCAGCATACTGGTCCCATTGTATAATACACCACTGTCATTCCTTGACGAGATGATTGCATCAGTACAGAACCAGACTTACCAGAACTGGGAGCTTTGCCTGGCGGATGGCTCGGACAGTGCGCATGACAATGTGGGCGCACGATGCCAGGAGTACATTGCCAGGGATAAGCGGATTGTATATAAAAAGCTGGAAAAGAACGAGGGAATCGCGGGAAACACAAATGAATGCTATTCCATGGCGACGGGGGAGTACATCGGGCTGTTTGACCATGATGATGTGCTGCACCCGTCCGCCCTGTACGAGTATGCCCGGGTGATTAATGAGCAGGGGGCAGACTATATCTACTGTGACGAGACCACATTTAAGGGCGACAGCATCAACAATATGATTACCCTGCACTTTAAGCCCGACTATGCGCCGGATAATCTCAGGGCGAACAATTACATCTGCCATTTCAGCGTGTTTGCGCGGGAGCTTCTCGAGGGGACAGAGCTTTTCCGCAGCGGGTTTGACGGGAGCCAGGACCACGATATGATTCTAAGGCTGACCACAAATGCCAAAAAAGTCGTACATGTCCCGAAACTATTATATTACTGGCGTTCGCACAAAGCGAGCGTGGCGAGCGACATCAGCGCGAAGCCATATGCCATTGCGGCGGCAAAGGGCGCAGTGGCAGACCACCTTACAAGGTGCGGGTTCCACAATTTTGAGATTAAGAGCACGCGCGCGTTCGATACGATATTTGAGATAAAGTATGAGATAAAAAGCGAGGATAAGATATCCATACTCATACCGAACAAAGACCACGTCAGCGACCTGCGGCGCTGCATCGACTCGATAAAGGAGCGCAGCACCTACGAAAACTATGAGATTATCGTGATAGAGAACAACAGTACGGAAAAGGAAACCTTCGATTATTACCAGACCCTGTCGCAGCAGGAAAATATCACGGTTGTCACCTACACAGGGGCGTTCAACTATTCCGGGATTAACAATTTTGGCGCAGGGTTTGCGAAAGGGGAATATCTGCTGCTGCTGAACAATGACACACAGGTGATTTCCATGAACTGGCTTGAGGCGATGCTGATGTACGCGCAGCGTCCTGATGTGGGCGCAGTCGGGGCAAAGCTTTATTACGGTGACAAGACAATACAGCATGCGGGGATTGTCGTCGGGCTTGGCGCGCACAGGACGGCGGGGCACACCCATTACAAGATTAACTATGACAACCTGGGATATATGGGAAAACTGTGTTACGCGCAGAATGTCTCGGCGGTCACCGGTGCCTGCCTGATGGTGAAAAAGAGCATTTATGAGGCGCTTGGCGGGCTTGACGAGTCGTTCCGGGTCGCGCTCAACGATGTGGATTTCTGCCTGCGTGTCAGGGAAAAGGGATATCTGAACGTGTTCACGCCGTTTGCGGAGCTGTACCACTATGAGTCGGCGTCACGCGGCGTTGACGTTGTGGACGAGGAGAAGGCAAGGCGCTATGAGGAGGAGTGTGCGCTGTTCCGCGCGCGCTGGAAAGAACTGCTTGCAAAGGGGGATCCGTATTACAATCCGAATTTCTCGCTTGACCACAGTGACTATGCGCTGAAAGTATCGGCAGATTAAAAATAAAAAGATTAAATATAGCTAAATTTGCTTATAATCTTGAAATATTTCCAAATATTTGATTTAATGGAAGTATGTGAAAATCCGTATGCATGGCAAATATTGTGTGGGGATTTAACGCGTGGTGTGGTGCAATCTTACCGAAACCTGAAATTGTGTTGAGAGGGCACTGAATTTAAAGTATTTAAGTGGAGGTAGCAGTATGAGTTTTATGGATGAATTTAATTTCTGGCTCAATGATGATTACTTTGACCAGGCAACAAAGGACGAGCTCTTAAAGATTAAGGACAATGAGGGCGAGATTGAGGAACGTTTTTACAAAGAGCTTGAGTTTGGTACGGGCGGACTCAGGGGCGTCATCGGTGCAGGCACAAACCGCATGAACATCTATACCGTCAGAAAGGCATCACAGGGTCTGGCAAACTACATTATCAAGGCAAACGGACAGAAAAAGGGCATTGCCATCGCATATGATTCCCGTTTCATGTCGCCCGAGTTTGCGGACGAGGCTGCACTTTGCATGGCTGCAAACGGTATCAAGGCGTATGTGTTTGAGTCCCTGAGACCGACACCGGAGCTTTCCTTTGCGCTTAGGACGCTTGGCTGCATCTCCGGAATTGTCATCACGGCAAGCCATAATCCGCCAGAATACAACGGATATAAGGTATACTGGGAGGACGGCGCACAGATTACGGCGCCCAAGGATAAGGACATTATCAATGAAGTAAAGGCTGTGACGGATTACCACACTGTAAAGACCATGGACAAGCAGGAGGCAGTCAATGCCGGATTATACCAGGTTATCGGCAAGGAAATTGACGACGCTTACATGGTAGAGTTAAAGAAACAGATTATTCATCCCGATGTGATTCAGGCAGTTGCCGATGACATCAAGATTGTCTACACACCGCTGTGCGGTACGGGAAACAAGCCGGTCAGAAGGATTCTTTCCGAGCTGGGCTTCAAGAACGTATATGTTGTTCCCGAGCAGGAGAATCCGGATCCGAAGTTCACAACACTGGATTATCCGAATCCCGAGGATCCCAAGGCATTTACATATGCCTTAAAGCTTGCAAAAGAAAAGAACGCGGACATCGTGCTTGCAACGGATCCGGATGCGGACAGGCTTGGCATCTATGCGCTTGACACAAAGAGCGGGGAGTACAAGGCATTTACAGGAAACATGTCAGGCATGCTGATTGCAGAGTACATTTTAAGGGAGCGTAAGGCGACTGGCACGATGCCGGAAAATCCGGCGCTTGTCACAACCATTGTCACGACAAACATGACAGCCCCGATTACGAAGGCATATGATGTGAAGCTGATCGAAGTGCTCACGGGCTTCAAGTTTATTGGCGAGCAGATTAAGCTGTTTGAGCAGACAGGCTCCAACAATTATGTGTTTGGCCTTGAGGAGAGCTATGGATGTCTTGCCGGAACACATGCAAGGGACAAGGACGCAGTTGTTGCGGTGATGTGCCTGTGTGAGGTTGCGGCATGGTGCAAGAAGAATGGCAAGACCCTGTATGACATGATGCTTGAAATTTACGAGAAGTATGGTTATTATAAGGAAACCCAGTATGCCATCACGATGAAGGGCATTGACGGCTCGAAGCAGATAGCGGCGCTGATGGATAAATTTCGGAATAACCCGCCGAAAAAGTTTGGCGAGCTGGACGTTGTGCGCGTAAGGGACTATGAGAATGATGTCATCACCGAGCTTGAGACAGGAAAGACATATCCGACAGGGCTTCCGAAGTCGAATGTCCTTTATTTCGACCTTACAAATGATTCCTGGTGCTGTGCAAGACCATCCGGCACAGAGCCGAAGATTAAGTTCTACATGGGTGTAAAAGGAACAAGCCTGGAAGATGCCCAGAAGAAAGTGGAGAACCTGACAAACGAGGTCAAGGCGGTTATCGAAGAATAATTTGCGAAAAAATAGTGGAATATAAAATCAGGAGACCGGACATTACAAAGGCGGATGTCCGGTTTCCTTTTCAAGAGTGCGGAGAATCAAGAATGAAAAAGCTTTTTGCTCAGATTATGAAATTTGGCATGGTGGGCGTCATATGCTTTGTGATTGACTACCTGATTGGAATTGCAGTGTTGAATATCATTTTGAAGCTGGGTGGGAACCAGTATTTTGAGTTTGCGTCCATGGCAGGCTCGGCGCTGGGCTTCACAGTTTCAGTAATCATAAATTATATACTGAGTTTTCGGTTTGTTTTTGAGCGCAAGGAGGATTTGAACCGCAAGGCGGAGTTTGTGGCTTTTATCGTGCTGAGCGTCATCGGCCTGGGACTCAACCAGCTGATTATCTGGGTGTGCGTAGGACCGATATACAACAACGTAGCGCTGCTGCGCAGGCTTTTGAACTACAATCTTGCCTATACAGGCGCGAAAGTCATTGCGACAGCGATTGTTATGGTGTACAATTTTATTACCAGGAAAATATTTCTGGAAAAAAAGAACGAAACGTGATGATGGAGGATTGCGATGTCGCTGGTACAAAATATCAAAAAGACAATCAATTATAGCAAAAAAAACGGCTATGGGGAGGCGTTTTTTGCAGCGTGGGAGCGCGTGACCGAGAAGTATTGCGCGGACTATGATTACCATGCACCCGATGAGGCGGTTCTGGAGGCACAGCGCAATGACAGGAGCGTGTCCGACATCAAATTCTCGATACTGGTGCCTGCATTTGAGACACAGGAGGTGTATATGCGCGCGCTGATAGACAGCTGTATCGAACAGACTTACGACAGCTGGGAACTGATTATCGCGGACGGCAGCGCCAGTGATATCGTAAAAAATACGGCCGACAAGTATACGGACAAGCGTATCAAATATATAAAGCTTGCGGAAAATAACGGCATAGCCGAGAATACAAACCAGGCGATTGACTACGCCACAGGTGACTATTGCGCTCTGCTGGACCACGATGACATGCTCACCGTGGATGCCCTGTATGAGATGACACATGCAATATGGGACAGCAGACCGATTATCGCTTATTCCGACGAGGACAAGTGCGATGCCTCGGGAAAACGCTTCTATGACCCGCATTTTAAGCTTGCGTTTAACCTGGATTTGATACTGACCAACAATTACATCTGCCACCTGATGGTTGTCAGGGCGGACGTGCTCCGCAAGCTCCGGATCCGGAAAGAATTTGACGGCTCACAGGACTATGACATTATCCTGCGGATTGTGGGCGGGTTATTGCTGAAAGAAAAGGAAAACAAGGATGCAAGGCCTGTTGAGGAGGCAGTTGTGCATGTGCCGAAGGTGCTTTATCACTGGCGCTGCCATGAGAACTCCACGGCGGAAAATCCGCAGAGTAAGATGTACGCGTATGAGGCGGGAAAGAAGGCTTTGATTGACTTTGCGTCGCGCATGGGCTGGAAGGTGGATGTCCGGCACAATAAACATCTGGGTTTTTACCGCATAGAATATGGTGACAGTGTGCTTGCGCACCGGCCGGACCTTGCGGCGGCAGGCGGGCTTGTTGCAAGGCACGGAAAGGTTGCATCCGGAATTTATGAGGGGCAGCCAGTGCTGTACGCCGGCTATATGAACAGGATGGATTTGTTTCAGAATACAGCGTTTCTGGATATCAGGAACCTGGCGGTGAACAAGGCATATCAGGGAATCTATGAGGAAGTGACAGGCCATCCCTATGAAAGCACGCTGTACACGGAGAAAAGGGAGCTGCCGCAGTGGATAACGGAAGAGGGAAACGGGCAGCTTGAGGAACTGAGTGCGAAGCTCAGCGCGGCGCTGACAAAAGACGGTGCAAGGCTTCTGCTGGATCCGGTATGCGTGCGGAAAATATAGAAATAGAAAAGGAAAGCGGCTAAGCATGGCAAAATCGACGATTGTGATACCAAATTACAACGGAATCAATTATATACAGGCATGCCTGGAAAGCCTGTACTGCGGGACGACAAAGGACATCAGGGTCATAGTGGTGGACAATGCCTCGACAGACGGAAGCATGGAGCTTGTGCGGGATAAATTTCCGCAGGTTCAGCTGATTGTCAACCAGAAAAATACGGGATTCAGCCATGCGGTCAACCAGGGGATAAAGCAGAGTGCGACACCATATGTTATTTTGCTGAACAACGACACGCAGGCAGACATTTCCTTTGTGCACGAGTTGGAAAAAGTCATGGATGACGACAAGGACAGGCGGATATTTTCTGCATCGGCGAAGCTTGTGTCACTGTATGACAGGAATGCCACGGATGATGCGGGAGATTTTTACTGTGCCCTTGGATGGGCATTTGCAAGGGGGAAGGGGAAGACGCCTGACCGGTATCGCAGGGACTGTGACATATTTGCATCCTGCGCGGGGGCTGCAATTTACCGCAGGGAATTGCTGGAAGAAAACCAGGTGGGACTGTTTGACGAGGAACATTTCGCGTATTTTGAGGACATTGATATCGGATACCGCGCAAAAATATATGGATATAGAAACAGATTTGCGGCAAACTCTATAGTATATCATGCGGGAAGCGCCACAAGCGGTTCCAGGTACAACCGCTTTAAGACAAAACTGGCGTCAAGAAACAGCGTCTATGTGGTTTACAAGAATATGCCATTCCTGCAGGTACTGATGAATCTGCCGTTTCTCATGGCGGGATTTTTGGTTAAGACGCTGTTTTTTGCACAAAAAGGAATGGGCAGGGACTATGTGGCAGGACTTGTCAGCGGGATCGGGCTTTCCATGAGCGCCGTGGGAAGGAGCCACAGGCAGAAATTTGACGCGGCGAAAATCGGAAATTATGTCTCCATACAGCTGGCGCTCTGGAGAAATTTACTGCGGCTTTTCGAATAAGAAGGGGTATAAGAAAAAAAAAGTTGTACTTTTTGCGCAAATATTGTAGAATGAATAGAGTTAAATTTTTCATTCCAATGAATAAGGTGAGATAATTGATAAGAGATAATCAGAAGTATTTTAACAGACTGCTGGTTCTGCTCGATGCACTGGTTATAGGGGCTGCCTACTGGCTGTCATGGTTTCTGTGGCTCAGCGGGTATGTCAGGGAGAACGAACCCGGCACCGGTATCTTGTCGGTGGAGATATACTTTACCGCGTTTCTGGCGATTGTGCCAGGATATCTGATTTTGTACAATGCATCTGACCTGTATTCGTCTAAGCGGACGGCGAAGACGGTTTATGAGGTTTTTAATATTATAAAAGCCAATACAATCGGGCTTCTGGCAGTGATGGTGGTGCTGTTTGCCATCAATATTCCGGATTTTTCGCGAGGAATGGTCGGCGTTTTCTACGGAATTAATATCATAGCGGAGACGCTGATGCGCAAGTCCGTCAGGTATGGGCTGCGCCGTCTGCGCAGGAAAGGCTACAATGTCAAGCACATCCTGCTGGTAGGCTATTCCCGTGCAGCAGAGGAGTACATCAATAAGATAAAGGCAAATCCCGAATGGGGGTACGAGGTGTGCGGCATCCTGGATGACCATGTTCCGCGCGGGGCAGTCTACAAGGGAGTCGAGGTTGTTGGTGAGATTGACAGCCTGCACAGGATTCTGCCCGGGAATGAACTGGATGAAATTGGCATAACACTTTCCCTGTCGGACTATGACAGGCTGGAAGATATCGTAAATATATGTGAGAAATCAGGCGTGCACACAAAATTTATACCGGATTATAACAGTGTGATTCCAAGTCGTCCGTATCTGGAGGATCTGGATGGGCTTGCGGTGGTGAATATCAGGCGGGTTCCGCTTACCAATATGGCTAATATGCTGATAAAGCGCCTGGTGGATATTTTGGGCGCCATTGTTGCGATTGTGCTGTCTTCCCCATTGATGCTTGCCGCTGCGATTGGGATTAAGACGACGAGCAGGGGACCGCTGATTTTCAAACAGGAACGGGTCGGGCTGCACAATAAGCCATTCCAGATGTACAAATTCCGCAGCATGGAAGTGCAGAGTGATGCAGATGAGAAAAAAGGCTGGACGACCAAGAATGACCCGCGGGTCACAAAGGTCGGCAGGCTGCTGAGAAGCACAAGTATCGACGAGCTTCCACAGTTTTTTAATGTGTTGAAGGGCGATATGAGTCTGATAGGCCCACGTCCGGAAAGACCTCTTTTTGTGGAGAAGTTTAAAGAGGAAATACCAAGGTATATGATAAAGCATCAGGTGCGGCCGGGCATAACCGGATGGGCGCAGGTAAACGGATACAGGGGAGATACCTCCATCAAGAAACGGATAGAGTATGATCTCTACTATATTGAAAACTGGTCAATGGCATTTGATTTTAAAATCTTATTCCTTACATTCTTTAAGGGCTTTATCAATAAAAATGCCTATTAAAAAATAGGAGAGAAAACAAAATGCAGGATTATAATGATAATAACCAAGACAAAAATATAAGGAGAAGCCAGGGCGGCAGGACGTCGAACGGTGGAAATGGCAGCAGGACGCCAAACGCGAGGCCTTCCGGTGCAAGGGCATCATCCATGGAGGGAGGACAGCCGAGAAGGCAGCAGCCAAGACCAGCAGGACAGCCAAGGTCAGCCGAACAGCCGAGAAGACCGGTGCGGGGACAGCAGGCAGTGTCACAGCCAAGACCGTCCGGTCAGCAAAGGAGGCCGGCGCAGGGACAGTATGATACGCCGGGCGGCCAGCCGAGGAGACCAGTGCAGGGACAGCGTGCCGCGCAGGGGGGACAACAGATGAGGAGGGCACCACAGCAGGGGGCGCCGAGAAGACCGCAGGGACAGACAAGACCAGGAGGCTATGAAGACCGTATGCCGCGCAGCGCAGCGGGAGCCCCAAACAGGAATGCAAATGTAAGGAAAAAACCGAGGAACAGCGCGCCGCCGCAGCATGCCGCAAAGAAAAAGAGAAGAAAGATTGTGCTGTTTGTGTCTGAAATATTTTTGCTGCTGATACTGGCAGGCGTACTGTGGGCAGTGACCAAGGCGCAGAAGGTTCAGCTTGTAAAGATAGACGAGAATGACGTCATTGTAAATGAAGGTGTGGGCACAACGGAAATAAAGGAAGGAAGCAGCAGCCAAAAAGGCTACAGGAATATTGCGCTGTTTGGCGTTGACTCGCGCAACAAGCAGCTTGACAAGAGTACACGCACGGATGTGATTATGATTGCATCCATTAATCTGGACACCAATGAGGTCCGGCTGATATCTGTCTATCGGGACACATGGCTGAACCTGAGCACGGACGCCTACAACAAGGCGAATGCGGCATATGCAAAGGGAGGCCCCGCACAGGCAATCAGCATGCTCAACATGAACCTTGACCTGGATATCACGGATTTTGTCACGGTCGGTTTTGATGCGCTGATTGACGTGATTGATGCTGTCGGCGGCGTGGAAATTGACGTGAAAGAGGCGGAGGTTGTTCACCTGAACAATTACCAGATTTCAATGGTCGGAAAAGTGGTTGGAAAAAATGCGAACGGTGATGATGAATATTACGCGGAACCGGGCACATACACGCCTGTGGCACATGCGGGACTGCAGACACTGAACGGACTTCAGGCGACTGCATACTGCCGTATCCGGTATGTCGGCGACGATTTCCAGCGTACCGAGCGCCAGAGAACGGTTCTGACACTGGTGGCAAAAAAAGCGATGACGATGAATGTCGGAACACTGAATAAAATAGCGGAGTCGATAGCAGGGGAGATGGCTACATCACTTGACATGTCGGAGATATTGTCACTGCTGTCAGGCATTGCAAGCTATAAGATAGGGGAACAGTCAGGATTCCCGTTTGAGGAGTACCGCCAGACAGGACGCATCAAGGGAGCTTCTGTTGTAATACCGGTTGACCTGAACAAAAACGTGAAAGAGCTTCATAAATTTTTGTTCGACAAGGAGGACTATGAACCGTCAGAATCGGTTAAAAAGTGCAGCAAAAAGATAGCGGCAGACTCCGGCGTAAGCTATAATGGAGAATAAAGGAACCAATGAGGGGCCGGAAAGTCGGTCCCTTTTTGCCATGTATGTACACAAGGGGGGAGAAGGGTGCAGTACAGTGTAGATGTCATATTGCTGACGCACAAGCCGGACAGCAGAGTCAAGGAGCTGATTAAGGCGGTGGAGGAGCAGACGTATCCCATACGGAAAATGATTATCATGAACACGGAGGAGCGGTATTTTGAAAAGCTGTTTTATGGGACGCGGTTTCTTGAAAAATATAAAAATATCGAAGTGCATCATCTTTCAGAGAAGGAATTTGACCATGGCAGGACAAGGGCAAAGGCGGTGCAGTATTCCAAGGCGGATATTTTCGTGTGCATGACACAGGACGCAGTTCCGGAGAATAACCAGCTGATACAAAAGCTGGTGGATGCGCTGACGCAGCAGGATGATATCGCAGCTGCGTATGCAAGACAGCTTCCGCTGCCGGACTGCAGGGAAATCGAGAAGTATACCAGAAGCTTTAATTATCCGGAACAGTCCTCCGTGAAAGCAGCGGATGATATGGAGCGGCTTGGCATCAAGACATTTTTTTGCTCGAATGTATGTGCGGCATATAACAGGGAAATCTATGAGCATATGGGCGGGTTTGTGAAAAAAGCGATTTTTAACGAGGACATGATATATGCGGGGCACGCAGTCAGCGCAGGCTACCGTATCGCCTATGCGGCGGATGCGCGCGTCCGGCATTCCCACAATTATACCTGTATGCAGCAGTTCCGCAGGAACTTTGATTTGGGCGTGTCGCAGGCAGAGCATCCGGAGGTATTTGACATTGTATCCTCGGAAAGCGAGGGCATAAGGCTTATAAAGGACACGATAAAATATCTGGGCAGGACGAAACACAAAAGACTGATACCGTTCCTGATAGTGTCAAGCGCATATAAGTTCATCGGCTACCAGCTGGGGAAACATTATGAAAGCCTGCCGGACAGAATGGTAAAGTGGTGCAGTTCCAATAAACTGTACTGGCAATAAAGATGACAAAAAAATTGTGAAATGAAGGAGAGAACATAGATGTGTGGAATCGTAGGTTATATTGGAAAATATCCGGCAGCACCGGTAATACTTGAAGGCCTTTCAAGGCTGGAGTACAGGGGATATGACTCGGCAGGAATGGCAGTGTATGATGGGGAGCGCATTCAGATAAAAAAGTCTGTCGGCAGACTGAAGGTACTTGAGGAACTTACGCACGGTGGTGCGACAATGCCGGGGATGGTGGGAATCGGACATACGAGGTGGGCGACACACGGCGCACCAAGCGATGTCAACGCGCACCCGCACTACAATGCGGAGGAGACGATTGCTGTCGTTCATAACGGTATTATAGAGAATTATCTGCCATTAAAGGAGAAGCTGTTGTCAAAAGGGTACGAGTTTGCATCGGACACCGACACGGAAGTTCTGGCGCACCTGATTGACTATTATTATAAGGGGAATCCGCTCGAGGCGATTACAAAGGTTATGCATCGTGTGCAGGGTTCCTATGCGCTGGGCATTCTGTTTGCAGACCATCCGGACCAGGTGTTTGCGGTCCGCAAGGACAGTCCGCTGATTGTCGGTCAGAACGAGGATGGGTGCTTTATTGCATCGGATGTGCCTGCGATTCTGAAATACACGAGAAAGGTTTATTTTATTGAGAATCAGGAGGTTGTCCGTCTGCGTGCGGACCATATGCATTTCTACACTGTTGATGAGGAGGAGATTACGAAAGAGCCTGTCACGATTGAGTGGGATGCGAATGCGGCAGAAAAGGGCGGCTATGAACATTTTATGTTAAAGGAAATGTATGAGCAGCCAAAGACCGTGACGGATACCCTGATGCCGCGCATTAAGGACGATGACATTGTGATAGAGGAGCTGGGGATGACAGACGATGAAATCAGGGCAGTCAGAAAGATATTCATTGTCGCCTGCGGCTCTGCCTACCACACCGGAATGACAGGAAAATACATTATTGAGGGCATTGCGCGCATACCTGTGGAGGTTGATGTGGCAAGTGAGTTCCGCTACCGCAACCCGATTCTTGAGGAGGGTACGATGGTTGTCGTCATCAGCCAGTCCGGTGAGACGGCAGATACGCTTGCTGCGCTGCGGGAATCACAGAAGCTCGGGCACAAGGTGCTTGGGATTGTAAACGTGGTCGGAAGCTCGATAGCCAGGGAGGCGGACAATGTCATGTATACCTGGGCGGGGCCAGAGATTGCGGTTGCCACCACGAAGGCATACAGTGCACAGCTGATAGCGCTTTACCTCCTTGCGATGAAATTCGGAAAGGTGCGTGGCAATCTTGGCGGCACGGAATTCTTCCATATGCTGGAAGACCTGAAAAAGCTGCCGGCACAGATTGAGATGCTGCTTGCCAACAAGCAGAGAATCCAGCGCTTTGCAAACCGTTATGTGGGCGCCAAGGATGTCTTCTTTATCGGACGGGGAATCGACTATGCGATTTCCATGGAAGGCTCGCTCAAGCTCAAGGAGATATCCTACATTCACTCCGAGGCGTATGCCGCAGGAGAGCTAAAGCACGGAACGATATCACTGATTGAGGAGGGAACACTGGTCGCGGCAGTGGCGACACAGGATGCGCTGTTCAAAAAGGTGCTGAGCAATATGGTGGAAGTTAAGGCGAGGGGGGCATTTGTACTCGCAGTCACAAATGAGGGAAATACGGAAATTGAGAAGGCGGCGGACTATGTCATTTATATTCCGAGAACAAATCCGTATTTCACCAACTCACTGGCAATTATTCCGTTACAGCTTTTTGGATATTATGTGGCAGTCGGGAAAGGCTGTGACGTTGATAAGCCGCGAAATTTGGCAAAATCTGTCACAGTGGAGTAGATAGGAGGTCTTCGGGCATGGGAAAGAAGAATTCAACATTTAAAAACGTTATGGTGACGCTGGGATGTGGCGCATTTGCAGGTGTGGTTGTCATGGGAGGAGGATACATAGCAAGCTCCTGCGCAGACGGCACCGATTTAAGGCCTGCATGGCTTGACAAGGTGGAAATCCGCGTGAACGAGCAAAATGCGGCGTCCGCGTCCGCAGACGGAAAGCTTCATACAGATACCATTGAGAAAAGTAATTCCGGTGCGGAGCATGCAGATGTCTTCGCAGACGGAAATTATGCCGGAAAAGGATCCGATATCGGAGGGGACGGCAAGCCGGACCCCGATTTGGACAATGTCCCGCAGGAGCCGCGGTTCAGGGATGATGAGGATGCGGAGACCGAGACGGAAACAGAGATAGAGACAGAATCCGTCACGGAGACAAAGCAGCAGACAGAAACGGAGTCGGAATCAGAGACAGAAAATACGACAGAGACAGAAGAACGTGAAAACGATAAGATTGACAATAAGGATAAAAATGACAAAGAAGACAAAAAGGACAGCAGACGCAAGCCGGTGGAGGTAGACCATGTGCAGACAATTCAGCCTGAAGAATTGTCCAGCGCGGTTGCTGCGGATGTGACGGCAGTGGTGAAAGTGGCAATGCCATGTGTCGTGTCCATCACAAACGAATATACGGCATATGATTACTGGTATGATGAGGAGTACGACGAGGAAGCAAACGGTTCCGGCATTATCGTTGCACAGAGTGACGATGAGCTTCTGATTGTGACGAATTACCATGTGGTAGAGGACAACAATAATCTCTTTGTACAGTTTAATGATGACAAGGAGGCAGTGGCTTATGTGAAAGGGCAGTCCCCGGAAAATGACCTTGCTGTCATCACCGTCTTTTTGGAGGATGTGTCGGACGATACCCTGGAGAACATTGCCATTGCTGCGCTTGGCGACTCGGACAGCCTTCAGGTGGGAGAGCCTGCTATTGCGATAGGGGATTCGCTTGGCTATGGACAGTCGGTCACGACAGGAGTCATAAGCGCCCTGAACAGGGATATTTTTGCGGATGACCCGGAAGTAAATCCAGGATACCTGATACAGACGGATGCGGCAATCAATCCGGGCAATTCCGGCGGTGCACTGCTGAACGTAAGGGGTGAGGTAATCGGTATTAATTCCAGCAAAATTGCAGATTATGTAATAGAGGGAATGGGGTATGCCATACCGATATCGACGGCAAAACCGATTATCGATGACCTGATGCAGAAAGAGACAAAAAAGAAGGTTCCCCTGGAGGAGCGCGCGTTTCTCGGCATTGCCGGCACAGATGTGACGGAGGACGCGAATGCGCGGTACGAAATGCCGGAGGGTGTGTATGTCTCTAATGTATTAGAAAATACGGCGGCAGACAAGGCAGGAATCTTAAAAGGGGATATTATTACCTACATAGACGGAGAAAAACTGACGCAGATGGACCAGCTGCAGGGCATGCTTGAATATTATGCAGCTGGAACAGAGGTTGAGATGGTCATTATGCGGCAGAGGGACGGAGAGTACAGGCAGCAGACAATTGATGTGACGCTCGGCGCGAAGGAAGATTAAGGCGGACAAGATTACAGCAAACGGAGGACATCATGTTAGATAATTTTTTAGACAATAATGAGGATATGGAAATCGTGGATGTGGCGGATGAGGGATCTGGCACGGAGGACGAAAAGGATACGAAGAAAAAGGATAAGGCAACTGTGGACGGATTGGATGAGGAGAAGGAAAGCGAGTATGAGGATGTGTGCTTCATATGCAGGCGCCCGGAGAGCAAAACCGGAAAAATGTTCAAGCTGCCCAACCATATCTCCGTATGTTCCGACTGTATGCATAAGACAATGGATACGGTCAGCCAGTTTGACTACCAGGGAATGCTGAACAATACAAATTTTAATTTTGACAAGGACAATGGCAAGGACGGCAGGAAACATTTTCCGAATATTAGCTTTGTCAACATTGCAGACTTACAGGGAGACGGGGGAATTCCCAATCGCCAGAAGCTCAAGAAGAAAAAGCCGAAGGAAAAGAAGGACAAGGCAGTGTTTAACATCAACCATCTGCCGGCACCCCACAAAATTAAGGCACAGCTTGACGATTTTGTGGTCGGGCAGGATTATGCCAAGAAAGTGATATCGGTTGCCGTCTACAATCATTACAAGCGTGTGACGACTGGGACGATGGATGATATTGAAATCGAGAAATCCAATATCCTGCTGCTTGGACCGACAGGGTGCGGCAAGACGTATATGGTCAAGACGCTGGCGCGGCTTCTTGACGTGCCGCTTGCCATAGCGGACGCCACATCGCTGACTGAGGCAGGGTATATCGGGGATGATATTGAGTCCGTGATTTCAAAGCTTCTGGCGGCGGCTGACAATGATGTGGAAAAGGCAGAGCAGGGAATTGTGTTTATCGATGAGATTGACAAGATTGCCAAGAAGAAGAACACGACATCGCGCGACGTGAGCGGTGAGTCGGTGCAGCAGGGGATGCTGAAGCTACTGGAGGGCTCGGACGTGGAAGTGCCTGTCGGGGCGAACAGCAAAAATGCGATGGTTCCGCTGACAACAATCAACACAAGGAATATCTTGTTTATCTGCGGCGGGGCGTTTCCGGATCTGGAGGAGATTATCAAGCAGAGACTGACCAAGCAGTCCTCCATCGGGTTTAATGCGGAATTAAAGGATGCTTTCGACAAGGAGAAAAACATCCTGAAAAAGGTAACCGTTGAGGATATCAAGAAATTTGGCATGATTCCGGAGTTTATCGGGCGTCTTCCGATTATCTGCCCGATGGACAGCCTGACAAAGGAGAGCTACATCAAGATTTTAAAGGAGCCCAAGAATGCAATTCTCAAGCAGTATCAGAAGCTTCTTGAGCTTGACGAGGTGAAACTCAACTTTGATGACAGTGCACTGGAAGCCATTGCCGAAAAGGCGATGGAGCGTGATACGGGTGCACGTGCGCTGCGCGCAATCATCGAGGATTTTATGCTGGATATCATGTACGAGATTCCAAAGGACGACAATATCGGCGAAGTCACAATCACGGGCGATTATATCAATGGCACTGGCGGACCAGTCATTGACATCCGGACAGACCATGTGCACGCAAAGCCGGCGACAGAGGAAAACGCTGAGGAAAAAACTGTCAGGAGTGAGCCTGAGAAGGTGGAGGAGCACAATTTTTATGAGTTTTAATCTCAAGGATATGAAGTGCTTTGCACGTCCGCCGAAGTTTCAAAACCGGATGGTAATGGTGCTGTTGTGTCTTTCTGCTGCGGGCTGCGGCATATATGTGTGCAGGGCTTGGTTCATCGCCATACGACGCGCTTCCGTTTATTATCTCCGGACATGTGAAAAAGATTTCTTTCAAGGCTGTGCGCATGATTTGGTACATCAGCTTTATGGCTGCAGGCTTTCTGCTTGGCGGGGATGTCGGGATTGTTACGGTTCTTGTCGCCTTTTTCCTAGGACCGATTATCACATGGGTACAGAAAAAACTGGAGGTCGTTATTATATAAATGACAGAGCTGGAAGAATATTACAATAAATTTAATGAGGAAAAGCGTCTGAATTCCCGGCATGGGCAGGTGGAGTACCGCGTGTCAATGAAATATATCCACGCGTACCTTGATGAGGCAGTGGCGGGGAAGAGACGTGAGGCTGTTTTTGCCGACGGTGAGGAAACCGCTATAAAAGGAATGGTAAAGCTCCTTGATATCGGCGCAGGAACAGGACGCTACAGTGTGGCGCTTGCGGAGGAAGGCTATGATGTCACGGCAGTGGAGCTTGTAAGGCATAATCTGGGGATATTGAAAAAAAAGGCGGCTGGTGTCAAGGCAATGCAGGGGAATGCGATGCATTTAAAGAGGCTTGAGGACGACAGCTTTGATGTGACGCTTCTGTTCGGACCAATGTACCACCTGTTTGGATTTGACGACAAAAGAAAGGCGCTTGCCGAGGCGGCGCGCGTGACAAGGCCGGGCGGTGTGATTCTGGTGGCATACTGCATGAATGAATATGGTGTCATTACGTATGGGGTTAAGGAAAGGCATATTCTTGAATGCATTGCACAGGGGCGTTTTACCGAGGATTTCAAGACGATATCATCGCCCGACAAAATTTATGACTATATGCGCCTGGAGGACATCGATGCCCTGAATCAGTCCGTGGGGCTTGCGCGCATCAAAATCATATCGCCTGACGGACCGGCAAACTATATGAGACCATTTTTAAACCAGCTGGATGACCAGGAGTTTGAGGCGTTTGTCCGGTATCAGATGGCAGTCTGTGAGCGGTCTGACTTGATTGGGGCGGGGGCGCATACGGTTGATATTTTAAGGAAACATCTGCATTGATTTGGGATTCCGCAAAACGGAATCATGGAGATTGGTGTGAAAAATACTTCTAAGGCAGCAAAAGGCGCTACCTAAGAAGTATTAAAATTTCACACAGGAAAAACGCAAAAGGCAGCGTTTTTTATATCTATTTGAGCCGCCCAAGGCGGCATGGGGGATTAGTATGGACATAAATCAGGTAACGAGTGAGCTTGACGAGCTTTTTGCACAGGAAAAAATAAATGAAATACCACAATTTCTGGAATCACATATTGCGCAGGCACTGGAAGAAGGCGCACAGGATATCGTGCTGAACCTCTACAATGAGACCATTGGTTTTTACAGGGAAACCGGGCAGTATGAGCTTTCGGTCGAAAACTGCCAGAAAGCGCTGGCGCTTATGGACGAGATGGGGATTCAGAATTCGATTCCCTACGCGACAACGCTGTTAAATATTGCAAATGCATACCGCGCGGCAGGGCGTCTCCAGGATTCCCTCGCATTTTACAACCAGGTGCGCCCGGTCTATGAGGCGCTGCTCAACGAGGACGATATGTATTTTGCCAGCTTTTACAATAACCTGAGCCTGCTTTACCAGGAGATGGGGGACTTTGCGGCGGCAAAGGAGCAGCTTGTGAATGCGCTGTGTATCGTGAATCATAAAGAGGATAAGCAGTTTGAGGTTGCTGTCACGCAGGCAAACCTTGCCAACACGTGCATAGAGCTTGAGCAGGATGAAGAGGCGAAGGCGCGGGCAGAGGAGGCAATCCGCATTTTCGAGGAAATTGGCGTGGACGATTCGCATTACAGTGCGGCATTGTCTGCGCTGGGCAGCCTTTATTATATGGATAAGGATTACGAGAACGCACTTGGCGTCATGGAAAAGGCAAGGGACTGTGTGGCGAAGTATCTTGGAAGTGAAAATATTCAGTATGAGAGACTCAGCGAGAACATTAAAATTATAAAACGCAAAATCCGCGAGGCAGCAGATGCAAAAGAAGAGGCAGAGGCACTGCGGAATCTTGAGTATACGGAGGATTCTTTTGAGGATTCGGCTGCAGGGACAGGTGAGGAAACAGCGGATGGTACATCGGCGAATGACATGCCTGCTGCGGAGGCAGTGGAAAAAGCTGCATATTTGGAGGAGTCTGTTACAGCAGATGCGGCTGGAGAAGCTGCCGAGGAACTGACACCCTCGGAAAATCCGGAGATAAGGGAAGAGTCAGCAGCTGAAATGCCAGATTCGGAGGAGTCCGTCCCGGAGATAAGGCAAGAGTCAGCAGTGGAAATGCCAGATTCGGAGGAGTCCGTCCCGGAGATAAGGGAAGAGTCAGCAGCTGAAATGCCAGATTTGGAGGAGTCCGTCCTGGAGATAAGGGAAGAGTCAGCAGCTGAAATGCCAGATTCGGAGGAGTCCGTTCCGGAAATAAGGGAAGAGTCAGCAGTGGAAACACCGCATTCGGAGGAGCCTTCCACCAAGGCAAAAGAGGAAGGGGCGGCAGATACGACAGGTATTCAGGCTGGAACGGAGAACAAATCAGAGACTGGAGAAGCAGCTGCCGTCCCGGAAAGTACACCGGAAATCACAGGGCTTGAATTGTGCAGGCGTTATTATGAGGAGTACGGAAAACCGATGATTGCCGAAAAATTTCAGGCATATGAGCACCTCATTGCGGTCGGGCTTGTCGGGAAGGGGTCGGACTGCTTTGGCTTTGATGATATCCAGTCGCGGGATCATGACTTTGGACCGCGCTTTGTCATGTGGGTAACCAAAAAGGTATACGGTGAAATTGGCGAGGAACTACAGGCGGCATATGAGAGGCTTCCGAGGAGTTTCATGGGCGTAGAACGCATAGAGACATTCCACGGCAGGGACCGCAGCGGCGTTATGGTCATCGAAGACTTTTACAAGAGTACGCTGGGATATGATTTGATAGGCGCTTTGATGCAGGGGAGCGGGAATGACACGCTGGGAAAAGAGAGCCTTGCAACCATAAAAAGCTGGCTGGCGGTACATGATTATGCGCTTGCCGCGGCCGTCAACGGCGCTGTTTTCCGGGATGATGAAGGGATATTTACGCGGTACCGCGACAAATTGAAGGCATATTATCCCAAGGCTGTGTGGTACCGGAAAATTGCACAGACCTGTGCACTGTTTTCGCAGAGCGGCCAGTATAATCTTCCGCGTATGCGCGGACGCGGACAGCTCGTGGCGGCAGAGCTTGCCAAGGCTGAGTGTGCGAGACAGGCGATGAAGCTTTACTATCTGCTCAATAAAACGTATGCGCCGCATGACAAATGGCTCTTTAAGGGGATGCCCAGGAATCCGGCGATGTCAGTCACCGGCGAAGACGGAAAACGCATGCAGGTATCCGAGCTTGTGGAAAAAGTATGCCTGCTTCCCATGGATGATGCGCATGCGGCAGAACTCACTGTGGCAATCGAGTCGCTTGCCGTTATTTTTGCAAATGAGCTTGAGCGCCAGAATATGATTGGCGCGTGCGACGTCTATCTGGATGCATCCACGAAGGAACTGACGGCCAAGAGTGATGCCCTGCTGACTGCCATTGTCGCCGATACGCCGATTATAACAGCGCTTTCGCTTTCCATAGCAAAAGCAGAGTTCGAGGCGTTTGACAAGGTGCAGAACGAGGGCGGAAGGGCAAGCTGCCAGAATAACTGGCCGACATTCAAAATCATGCGCATGAGCCAATATATGACATGGACAGAGGACATGCTGCTTCAGTATCTGTATGAATTTAAGACAAACTATGAAAACGGCAGGAATATGATACAGGAGAAATACGCCCGCATGATGGAATCCACGGCACCGGACGCGTATGCACGTTTTGCGGACAAGCTCCCGCCAGTATCGGAGGACAAGAAGACGGTCATGGAGCAGATTATCGGATTTCAGGTAAAATGGATGGAGGAGTTTGCCACAGCGTACCCGAACCTTGCAGGCAATGCCCGCGCCATACACACATCGGAGGATTTGCCATATGATACATCATATGAGACCTATCTGAGGGGCGAGCTTGGTACGTACTCTGACAGGATGCTGGAGATGTATGGCCGTTATATAGTCGAGTTTGCACAGAACGGCAAAAATGTGACATATGAGATTATGAAAAATACAGTGCGGTTTTACGGTTATAAGGATCTTGAGACGGCAAACCAGCATGGCAGTCTGTAGCGCTGTGCGAAAAATTAAGATGGAAATGGGGAATAGCATAGATGAGTAAGATAATTTTAACAGGTGACAGACCGACGGGAAGACTGCACATCGGCCATTATGTAGGGTCGCTCAGAAGAAGGGTGGAACTGCAGAATTCCGGGGAGTATGACAAGATATATATCATGGTGGCAGATGCCCAGGCGCTCACGGACAATATTGACAATCCCGAGAAGGTCAGGCAGAATGTCATCGAGGTGGCGCTGGACTATCTGTCTGCGGGACTTGATCCCGCCAAATCCACACTCTTTATCCAGTCCCAGATATCAGAGCTGACGGAGCTTACATTCTACTACATGAACCTGGTTACGGTTGCGCGGCTTCAGCGAAATCCGACGGTCAAAAGCGAGATACAGCTTCGGAACTTCGAGGCGAGCATTCCGGTTGGATTCTATACCTATCCAATCAGCCAGGCGGCAGATATCACGTTCTGCAAGGCAAACGTGGTTCCCGTAGGGGAGGACCAGCTTCCGATGATAGAGCAGACCAAGGAAATTGTGCATAAGTTTAACGCCGTATATGCGCCGGATAATCCCGTTCTGGTGGAGCCAAAGGCGCTGATACCGGAAGCAGAAGCATGCAAGCGGCTTCCGGGGACAGACGGAAAGGCGAAGATGAGCAAGTCACTCGGTAACTGTATTTATCTGGCAGACAGCGCGGACGAGGTGCGCACAAAAATCATGAGTATGTACACGGACCCGCTGCACTTACAGGTAAGTGACCCCGGTCATCTTGAGGGAAATACGGTATTTACATATCTGGATGCATTTGCGCGTGACGAGCACTTCGCGCGGTACTGTCCGGATTATGCAAATCTTGACGAGATGAAGGCACATTACACGAAGGGCGGGCTTGGCGATGTCAAGGTCAAGAAGTTTTTGAACAATGTCGTGCAGGAGGAGCTGGAACCGATTCGGAAACGCCGTGCGGAATTTGAGAAGGACATTCCTGAGATTTACAATATTCTCAAAAAGGGTTCTGACGCAGCAAGGGAGGTGGCGGCCCAGACCCTTTCGGAGGTAAAGCATGCCATGAAAATTGACTACTTTGAGGACACAGAGCTGATCAGCGCACAGAGCGCACGGTATACAAACGGAGAAAAATAAGGTTTATAAAAAGCGATAGGACAGGAAACATCTGGTTATCAGACTGTTTTCCTGTCCTATCGCTTTTTATGCACACGGGCGTACAAATGAAATAAGATAAATTTTTCTCTCGATTGTACAGGATGTTTCCCTTTTACAAATAAAAGGAAAATTGTTGAAATAAAAGTTATGGTTGAAGAAGCTGTGAAAAATGGTAAAATGAAAGGAAATGTGTGACATGAAAATCAGAAAGGCGATACTGACCGCCGGGGTCAACATATTGATGGCAAACGGTATGCTGCCCCTGATTGCCGTGTTTATCGAACCGGCAAAGGTGCTGTTTCTGAATAATGCGATTAATCACGGCATCTTTACGCCGATTGCCACGGCGCAGGCGGCAGAGGCAGGCGGAAAGGCGGAAGATATGCTGTTTGAACATTTTGGAGGGACACAGGCATGATTTATACAGTAACCTTTAATCCTTCACTGGATTATATCGTATCGATGGATGGTTTTGAGATGGGCAGAACCAACCGCACGACCGGGGAGCAGATGTTCCCCGGCGGCAAGGGAATCAATGTTTCTATCGTGCTGGGCAATCTGGGCATCGAAAATACCGCACTGGGATTTACCGCGGGATTTACGGGGGAACAGATTGAGCGCGAGGTGCAGCGGATGGGACTGCTCACCGACTTTATCCGCATCGACAGGGGACTTTCCCGCATCAATGTCAAGCTGAAGGATTATGACGGCACGGAAATCAACGGTATGGGGCCTGAGATTGGGCAGGCTCATGTGAATGCACTGTACCAGAAGCTGGAACGGCTTGAGACGGATGATGTCCTGGTGCTGGCGGGCAGTATCCCGAAAAGTCTGCCGGATTCCATTTACAGCGATATTCTGGCACGGCTGCAAACAAAAGGCGTCCTGTTCGTCGTGGATGCCACAAAGGATTTGCTGCTGAATGTACTACAGTACAAACCATTTCTCATCAAGCCAAATAATCACGAGCTGGGCGAAATCTTTCAGGTAACACTGGACACGCGGGAAGCGGTTG
This sequence comes from uncultured Lachnospiraceae bacterium, assembly GCA_949066965.1. Taxonomy (GTDB): domain Bacteria; phylum Bacillota; class Clostridia; order Lachnospirales; family Lachnospiraceae; genus COE1. The sequence goes on along the minus strand of CARTDA010000002.1, from coordinate 52,291 downwards.
TCCCATATGCAAAAAGGCTGCAGGAAAAGGGCGCGCAGAATGTGCTGGTCTCCATGGCGGGGCAGGGGGCCGTCCTTGTGGATGCACTTGGCGCTGTCCATATGCTTGCAGCGCCGGAGGGAAATCTTGTCAACGCAGTGGGTGCGGGGGATTCCATGGTCGCCGGATTCCTTGCAGGATGGACGGAGAAGAAGGATTATGGCCATGCATTCCGCATGGGAATTTCGGCAGGAAGCGCGAGTGCATTCTCGGAGCTTCTGGCGACAAGGCAGGAGATTGAGCAGATATATGCGGCATTAAAAAACAGTTAGGAAATCCAAAAGGTTTATAATAAAGATAAGAAAGGAAAGAATAAATATGAAGGATTTTGCATATGTCATCACCGATAAGGAAGGAATCCACGCGCGTCCGGCGGGAGAACTGGTAAAACTGGCAAAGTCCTATACATCATCAGCGTCCGTCATCAAAGAGGGTAAGAAAGCGGATGCATAAAAGGTATTCGGGCTGATGGGACTTGGCGTGAAGCAGGGAATGGAAATCACTGTACAGGTAGAGCGAGACAATGAAGATGCTGCGGCAGCGGCATTGGAGGCATTTTTAAAGGAGAATTTATAGAAAATCTGTGCGGTACTGGGAGGTAGGATATGGCAGAGGAATTTTCAGGGAAAAAATTTTCGGGGAAAACAGTGTACAATGGCATAACGATGGGAAAAGTGCTGGTTCTGCGCAAGGATCAGGAGCAGATTAGAAGGAAAAGGGTGGAAAATCCGGAGTCTGAAATAGAGCGGATGCAGAGGGCGGCTGAGGCATCAAAACAACAGCTCGCGGCGCTCTATGACAAGGCTGTAAAGGAGGTTGGCGAGTCCAGCGCCGCCATTTTCGAGGTGCACCAGATGGTGCTGGAGGATGAGGATTATCTGGATGCCATCTGCCATGTGATACGGACGGAAATGGTGAATGCAGAGTACGCGGCTGCAATCACGGGAGATAATTTTGCAGCCATGTTTGCAGGCATGGAGGATGAGTATATGCAGGCGCGCGCAGCGGACGTGAAGGACATTTCCGCACGTCTGGTTCGAAACCTGTCTGGTCAGGGTAGTGCGGACTTCTCTGCCATGGAGCCTTCTGTTATTGTGGCGGATGATTTAAGTCCAAGCGAGACGGTACAGATGAATAAGAAAAAGATACTGGCTTTTGTGACCGTACATGGCTCCACCAATTCCCACACGGCAATCCTTGCCCGCATGATGAACATCCCGGCGCTGATTGGCGTGCAGATGGATTTAAATGAAATCAGTACAGGAATGACTGCGATAGTGGACGGGACAGCAGGGGAAGTGATTTTCGAGCCGACAGAATTCCAGTACAGCGAGGCGGAAAAAAAGATTGCAGGTGAGCAGGAAAAACTGCGTCTGTTACAGGAATTAAAGGGAAAGAAGAACGAGACGCATGACGGCAGGACAATCAATATCTATGCCAATATCGGCAGCGTCAGTGATGTCGGGTACGTGCTGGAAAATGACGCTGGCGGAATCGGACTCTTCCGCAGTGAGTTCCTGTATCTGGGGCGGGAGGATTTCCCATCGGAGGAGGAACAGTTCCAGGCGTATAAACAGGTCGTGCAGATGATGGGACAGAAAAAAGTCATCATCAGGACACTCGACATTGGCGCCGATAAACAGGCAGACTATTTCGGGCTGGGAAAGGAGGACAATCCGGCGCTGGGGTATCGGGCAATCCGCATCTGCATAAAACAGCCGGATATTTTCAAGACGCAGCTGCGGGCGCTGCTGCGGGCGGCAGTGTATGGGAACCTTTCCATCATGTATCCGATGATAATCTCGGCTGAGGAAGTGCGGCAGATTTATGCGATTGTCGCGGAAGTGGAGGAGGAGCTCAAGCAGGTACGGATACCGTACCGCATACCGGAGCAGGGCATCATGATTGAGACGCCGGCGGCGGTGATGATCAGTGATGAGCTTGCACAGCTGGTTGATTTCTTCAGCATTGGAACGAACGACCTGACACAGTACACGCTTGCGATTGACAGGCAGAACCGGCGGCTCGAGGATTTTTACAATCCGCACCACAGGGCAGTCCTGCGCATGATCCAGATGGTGGTCGACAACGCGCACAAGTGCGGGAAATGGGCAGGAATCTGCGGTGAGCTCGGCGCGGATATGGCGCTTACGGAAACCTTTGTGAATATGGGTGTGGACGAATTGTCCGTGGCGCCGCCCATGGTACTGAAGGTGCGGGAAAAGGTGCGGGCGATATAGCGCCTGCAAATAGGAAGTCCTAAATTGGGATGCATATGAAAAACCTTGATTTTGCGGAAAAATCAAGGTTTTTCATATATAGCCCCATGCAGAGGAAGAATGCGAATGTTGTCAGGAAAAGTTATATTATGATATAATCATAGCTGTAAGATGCAACATGGCTATTTTCATTGAGAAGGAATCAAGCATGAAAACGGAAAAGATAAAATATCCCCTGAAAAATAAACTGATTGTCCTGGTGCTGGTTGCTATGGTGCCGATACTTTATGTGGCAATCTATCTGATTCTGGCGCTCGTAAACTACAGCCGTGCCTACGACCAGATTGTGAACAGCATGCTGCTTGCCAATGCCTACAACATCAACTTCAAGGAGGAGATGGACGAGAGCCTATACAAGCTGGTCGTCAGCAACAACATTACTTTTGGCACAATAGAGGAGGATGGGACGCTTAAGGATCCCTACAAGCTCATTGACGAACTGCGCACGGAGAGCAATAATCTGCTTGCCATGACAACTGACCGGGAAAGCCGTGTCTGGCTGCAAAGCCTTCTGCGCAATGTCGATACACTGAGGGACCGCGTGGATGATATCAAGGCAAACCAGGAGGCACAGGGGCAGTATGAGAAAAATATCGACATGCTGTACAATGACATTTATATCCTGACAGAGCTGATACAGGACGATATCCAGTACTATATTTATTATCAGACGAAAAGCATTGAGCAGTTAAAAATACAGTTAAACAAAGAAGTGGAGCGCGTTATCATCGTCAGCATTCTGCTCGGGGGCTGCATTGTGGCCGCGGTGATTCTGATAACCAGCGCGATACTCAACAGCATCACCAGGCCGATTCAGGAGCTGTGCGGCATTACGAGCAGGATTGCGGAGGGCAATTTCTCGGACCGTGCGCGGGTGCAGACAGAGGATGAGCTGGAGGTGCTCTCGGACAGTGTGAATGACATGTCGGAAAATCTGGAGGTGATGGTGAAACAGATTAAGGAGGATGAGCGCAAGATGCGCCATGCGGAGCTGCGTCTTTTGCAGGAGCAGATTAACCCGCATTTCCTGTACAATACGCTTGACACCATTGTATGGCTGATTGAGGGCGACGACCCCGACAAGGCAGTGGATGTCGTCGTGGCGCTCTCGGAGTTTTTCCGGCTGGTGCTGAGCAAGGGAAAGGAAACCATCTCGATACGGGAGGAAAAGGAGCACATCCGCGGCTATCTTGAAATCCAGCAGGTGCGTTACCAGGACATCCTGGACTATGAAATCGCTATTCCGCCAGAGCTGTATGCGTATAAGATATTGAAGCTGACCTTGCAGCCGATTGTCGAAAATTCCTTGTACCATGGGATTAAGTACAAACGCGCAAAAGGAAAAATATGGGTCACCGGCGTGCTGCAGCGTGGCGCTTCGCCGGGGGAGGACACGATTCTGCTCTGTGTGCGGGACAACGGAGCCGGAATGGATGCAGACGAGTTAAAACGGCTGCGGGCAGAGATTGCGAAACCATGCAAGGAGACGGAAAAGGGATTCGGACTGGCGAATGTGAATGAGCGGATTCGCATGAATTTTGGCATGGAGTATGGTATGACGATTGAGTCGGAAAAAGGTGCAGGCACAAAGGTCAGTATTGTCATCCCTGCCGTGAAATTCAGTGAGCCGCAGGCGAAAGAATTGCTGCGGGAGAGCAGGCAGGCTGACAGTGCGGAGGATGGAAAAGGGGAGTGTGTATGAAAAAGGCATCAGAAATAGGGAAAGAGATGATTTTTGGACATGTGGGCATATGCATCATGCTGCTCTGCATCGTTCCGCTTTTGTTTATCGGATACAGCCTTTTTCGGGGATTTGACATAAAAATAGAACAGATTCCTGTCCGCACGGAGGAGGATTTGACTGTGGTTGGCTTTTCCCAGCTGGGCAGTGAATCGGGCTGGCGCACGGCGCACACTGCGTCCATACAGCAGGCGCTCACGAAAGATGCAGGCTATTTCCTGATTTTTAACAATGCCAGACAGATGCAGGAAAACCAGATCAAGGCAATCCGCAGCTTTATCTCCCAGCGGGTTGACTATATCGTGTTTGCACCGGTGATCGAGGACGGCTGGGACACAGTGCTGCAGGAGGCAAAAAGTGCGGGAATTCCAGTGATTGTCACGGACCGTATGGTCAATGTGCAGGATGACTCGCTCTACACGGCATGGATTGGAACGGATGCAAGGGAGGAGGGAAGAAAGGCAGGCAGATGGCTGGAAACGTATCTGGAACAGGAGCAGCGACAGTCGGAGGAAGTCAATATTGTCGTCCTGAGGGGAACCGTCGGTTCCACGGCAGAAATTGGCAGGACAAAAGGGCTTGGCGAGATTGCAGCACAGCATGGGAACTGGCATATCCTTGAATCCGTCACGGCAGAATTTACGGCGAACAAGGCAAAGGAAGTGATGCGCAGTGTGCTGCGGCGCTACCCTGAGATGGATGTGCTCATCTCGCAGAATGACGACATGACGATGGGTGCCATCGAGGCGATGCAGGAAGCCGGTGTCAGCTTTGGGGAAGGCGGTGACGTGACGGTCATTTCGTTTGATGCGACACGGGACGCGCTGGAGCTGGTCAAAGAGGGGCGAATCAATGTCGATGTGGAGTGCAATCCGGTGCAGGGCGCTTATGTCGATGAAATCATACAAAAGCTTGAAAACGGAGAGACGGTGGAGAAGTACTATGTCGTGGAGGAAGTGGTATTTACGAAGGAAAACGCCACGGCATTTCTGGAAGACAGGAAATATTAATCGGATGAACGGATATCAAAAGAGGGAAAACAAATGTTAAAAGTATTTTTGGTGGAGGATGAAAGCATTGTCAGGGAAGGACTGAAAAACAATATTCCATGGCAGGAGTACGGATATCAGTTTACAGGAGAGGCGAGTGACGGGGAGATGGCGCTGCCGATGATTCGGAAAATTCGTCCGGATGTCCTCATCACGGATATCAAGATGCCGTTTATGGACGGGCTTGCGCTCAGCAGGATTGTGACACAGGAAATCCCGGAGATGAAGATTGTCATTATCAGCGGATATGACGAGTTTGAGTATGCACAGCAGGCAATCCGTGTCGGCGTGGAGCAGTACCTCCTCAAGCCCATCACAAAAGGCACGCTGCGCAAGGTGCTTCTCGAGATTCGGGAAAAGATTGAGACGGAACAGGAGCAGAAGAACTATCTGGAAACATTCCAGAATGAGATGAAGGAGTATGAAAATTACGCCCGGAGGAGCTTCCTTGAAAAAGTGTTTGGCGGTGTGTTTTCCGTCCAGCAGATTTATGAGGAGGCTGCAAAGATCTCGCTGGATTTGGACGGACCCTGCTATAATCTCGTACTGCTGAGCTTACAGGTAAAGCGGCAAAATCCGGAACACGCGATGCAGGAGCCGGAAGGCATGGAACAGGTGCGAGAGGCATTGTTCCGGTACTTTATGCGATTTCCGGCGTATCTGATTTTCCAGTGGAACATCAGTTTATACGGTGTCCTGATCAAGGGCGAATCCGATCAGATGGAGGAGCTGCGGGAGGCGTGTGTCCGCAGTATTGAAAAAATCTGCCTGCAGGAAGCGTGTTCCATGGAGTGGTATGTGGCAGTGGGGGAGCCGGTGGAGCGGCTTTCGCTGCTGCCGGAATGCTATACGAAAGTGAGCCACATCCTTGCGTACCGTTTTTTCAGCCCGCAGCGCCATATTCTTACACAAAAGGATGCGGAGGAGCTGCTGCCGGGAAAGGATTTGAAAAGTTTTGCGTCGGTGGACAGCGCGAAGGTCAGTCCGGATATCATTCATGGATTTTTGCGGGAAGGCAAACAGGAAGAAATCATGGACTTTGTGAACGGCTACCTCGCGGGTGTAAAGGATGCGCTGGAATCGCGCCTGTTCCGCGACTATCTGCTGCTAAACATACGGTTTACGGTCATTCACTATGTGGAAATGCTCGGCGTGAGCCAGCAGGATTTTCTGCCGGAGGATGATGATGCCAAGGTGCGCGGGGCATCCGGCAGCGGCGGCAGTATTGACGCATATATGCAGGAGCTTCTGGAATGTGCGCTTGCACTGCGCGACAGGGAGAGTGATAACCAGGGGAAGCGCGTGCTCAAAAAGGGCTTGAAATACATTGAGGAAAATTTCAGTGATGAGTCGCTTTCACTGAACAGCGTGGCGGGTGCCATCGGTGTCAGCGGCAATTATTTCAGCAGTATATTCAGTCAGGAAATGCAGATGACCTTTATCGAGTATGTCACCAAAAAGCGTATGGAGAAGGCAAAGAAGCTCCTCGTCCAGACGCAGCTGCATTCCAGTGAGATTGCGGGGGAGGTAGGGTATAAAGACCCGCACTATTTTAGTTTTGTATTCAAAAAGACCGTAGGCTGTACGCCGAGGGAGTACCGGAATGGAAAATGAGAATTGCATGAATTCATGCGGGCGGCGAACCGGCGCTGCGTTTCATCACAAGCTGCCACGGCAGTCTTTTGGGGGTAATAGTTTTTCCGCTGATTAATTTCAGGATTGACTCGGCGGCGGCCGTGCCGATATCGTGCTCTGCCTGAGTGTAGGATGTAATCGGTACGGAGGACAAATCGCCAAGATAAGAGCAGTCGAAACAGACCACGCTGACATCATCGGGGACACTCACTTTCCTGCGGGTCAGCTCCTTCATCAGCCAGTAGGCAATCTCGTCGTCGCAGCAGACAATGGCAGTCATATTCTTCAGCTGTCTGTCAAGGAACCCGGACAGGAAGCCGGTGTCCTGCTCTTTCCGCAACGCTGTGAGCTGGTATGTGTCAAAGCCGCAGATGCCATCCTCGCAGGACAAAAGCTGCGCGTCCCGCAGGGCCAAGAGCAGACCGGTGCGCTGCTCAACACACTGTGCATCATCAGTCCTGAAGATACCGCCAATTGCCTGGTGTCCAAGGGAGACAAGATGCTGCCCCAGCGCATAGCCCCCTTCGCAGTCTGGGTCTTTTACAAAAGGAAAGTCGGGCAGGTTTTGATAGCTTCCCCGGAAAAACAGGATGGGGATCCCGCTTTGCGCCAGACGACTGTACAGGTCATGGTTCGGCGTCGGAAAGCTGGTCTTGCAGCCCTCACTTACAATTCCGCGCACAGGATTGTCCCGATTTTCCAACAAAAACGCAAGAATTTCCCGTTCCCTGGCGATTTGGTTCTCCGTGACATAGACCGTCCACGAAAATCCGTGCTTCTGCAAGGTGCCACATAAGTCCGCAAGAAGCCTCGGATAAATGTACTCTGTATTGGAATGAACCAGAATGGCAATCTGGCTGGCACCATCGCGCCGCAGATTTCCGACAGCGTATGAGCCGCTGCCCTGGCGCTTTTTTATCAAATGCTCCGCCTCGAGCACGGAGAGCGCCTTTCTGACCGTCTGGCGGCTGACATGGTACGTCTGGCAGAGCGCCGTCTCTGTCGGAAGCCGGTAAGCAGCACCGGATTCCAGGTTTTGTTCAATTAAGCTTCTGAGCTGGTTTGCGAGCTGTATGTATTTTGCAGACATGGGCAGGATTCCTTTTCTGGTTATTTTCCGGATAAAAATTTCCGTAAATCATTCCTTATTTTATCATAATGTGTGTCATACAGCAATCCTTTGACTTTTTCTCTTTGCAGGTCTTGTTTGTGCATCTATTTTTCGACTGGAAGACATCAGAAAAGTAAAAATCTTCCCATTTCATTCACATATTGCTTAAAATATTCAAGGTTTATTTATAATTTGTTCAAATTTATAATAGCTTATGGTGAGTCAGGCATCCAAATATTGTCAAAAATACCTCTTTTTTTTCTGAAAATCATAGAATATTGAACAAAATCGTAAAATATTCACCACTATATATAAAATTCATTCCTGATATATAAGAAAAGTGTATAAATTTGTATTGTTTACTTGCACAAAATTATATAAGGTGCACAAAATGCGGTTGATTAACAAATTAAAAAGCGTTAAAATTATTTTACAGAAACAGGAAAGCTTCTGACAAAATCAAGATTTAGGGAGGAAACAAAAATGAAGAAAAAAGTCGTATCGTTACTCGTTGCAGCAATGACAGTTGCCAGCCTTACAGCTTGCGGAAACTCAGGCTCTGATGCCCCGGCGGCAAATCAGGAACCGGCACCGGCAGAGAAGCAGGAGGCAGAGCCTGCACCGGCGGAGAGCCAGGCAGAGGCACCGGCAGAAAGTCAGGCAGAGGCGCCCGCTCCGGCAGCAGACGGCGGAACCATCAGTGTGGGATTTGCACAGGTTGGTCATGAGTCTGACTGGCGTGCAGCAAACACTAAGAATTATCAGGATACCTTCAGCGCGGCAAACGGCTATGAATTATCTTTTGTAGACTGCGATAATGACCATGCAGTCCAGATTGAAACCGTCCGTGGATTTATCGAGCAGGAACTGGATTACATCTGTATCGCACCGATTCAGTCCGCAGGATGGGATACCGTTCTTCAGGAAGCAAAGGATGCAGGCATTCCGGTACTTATCGTAGACCGTGCAGTGGATGCAGACCCTTCACTCTACACGACAGCGCTTGGCTGTGACATGGTAGCCGAGGGCGAGGCAGCAGGAAACTGGCTTGCTGAGTACTTAAACGGCGAGGACGCAAACATCCTCGTAATCGAGGGATCCGTAGGCGCATCTGCGACACTTGGACGTACAGAGGGCTTTAACAATATCGTTTCACAGAATTCGAACTGGAAGGTTCTTGATTCCCAGTCCGGTGACTTCACACAGGCAGGCGGACAGGAAGTTATGGAGTCATTCATTAAGTCTTACAGTGATTTCAACGTTGTAGTGTGCCAGAACGACAACGAGGCATACGGTGCAATGGATGCGATGGATGCAGCTGGTATTACGTATGGCGTTGACGGTGATGTGACGATTATTTCCTTCGACGCAACACATGACGGACTTCAGTATACACTTGACGGAAAGATTACCTGTAACGTAGAGTGTAATCCTCTCCAGGCAGGCTTCGCAGAGGACGTTATCAAGAAATTACAGGCAGGCGAGGCAGTTGATGCATGGACACTCGTTGTCGATGAAGCGTTCGTGGCACCGGGCATCACAAGCAAATATGCAGTAACAATGAGCCAGGAAGTACTGGATGGCCGTGCATATTAATTCGTATTGAAAAAATGTAGTGGCAGAGGGGAGGACTTGGCTTTCTCCCCTCACACATTTTTTAAACGCCCGTACCGTCATGCGCGCTCTTGCGGGGGTACGGAGGCTGCGGTTGGCGCGATACTCACGGCAGATTTCATCTGTCGTGAGTATATGTTACAGAAAACTCTGGAGAGGAGATGGCGATATGGATAGTAATATTGTTTTGAGTGCAAAAGGTATCTGTATGACCTTCCCTGGTGTAAAAGCATTGCAGAATGTGGATTTCAATCTGCGAAAAGGCGAGATTCGCGCGCTCATGGGGGAGAATGGCGCGGGGAAATCCACATTAATCAAGTGCCTTACCGGGGTCAACAAGTTTGAGGCCGGGGAAATTCATCTTGATGGTATCGATGGTCCGGTCGTGAACAGGGACACGCTGGACGCGCAGCGCAAGGGGATTTCCACGGTGTATCAGGAAGTCAACCTGTGCCCGAACCTGTCCGTGGCGGAGAACCTGTTTATCGGCAGGGAGCCAATGACGAAGTTCCACACGGTAAACAGAAGGAAAATGAACGAAATGGCTGCAAAGCTGATGAAGGATCTGGACCTGGATGTTGACGTGACGCAGAATCTGGAAGAGTACTCGCTTGCGTTACAGCAGATGATTGCCATTGCCCGCGCGGTGGATATGGACTGCAAGGTTCTGATTCTCGACGAGCCGACCTCCTCGCTGGACGACAATGAGGTTGCAAAGCTCTTTGTCATGATGAGAAGGCTGCGTGAAAAAGGTGTCGGCATCATGTTTGTGACGCACTTTCTCGAGCAGGTTTACGAGGTCTGTGACGGCATTACCGTGCTCCGCAATGGCACGCTGGTAGGAGAGTACACCATTGATGAATTACCGCGCGTCAAACTGGTTGCCGCCATGATGGGCAAGGACTTTGACGACCTTGCCAGCATCAAGCAGGAGGGAAGCGGTGACAAATCAAAGGAGCCGCTTGTCATTGACGCAAAGGGTCTGAGCCATGCCGGAACCATCAAGCCGTTTGACCTGGAGATACACAAGGGTGAGGTCATCGGACTGACCGGTCTGCTCGGAAGCGGCAGGAGTGAGCTGGCGCGCGCAATCTATGGCGCAGACAGGGCACAGACGGGGACACTGAAAGTAAAAGGAAAAGAGGTATCCATCAAAAATCCGATTGATGCCATGAACCTTGGCATGGGACTCCTGCCGGATGACAGAAAGGCGGAGGGCATTATCGGGGATTTGTCTGTCCGTGAAAATATCATTCTTGCCATGCAGGCAAAACAGGGCATTTTCAAGAAAATCCCGATGGCAAAGCAGATTGAGATTGCAGACAAATTTATCGAGATGCTGCAAATCAAGACAGCGAGCAGGGAGACACTGATTAAACAGCTTTCCGGCGGCAACCAGCAGAAGGCGATTCTGGCAAGATGGCTTGCGACAAATCCTGATTTCCTGATTCTGGATGAGCCCACACGCGGTATTGATATCGGAACCAAGACCGAGATCCAGAAGCTGGTGCTCAAGCTTGCGGACGAGGGAAAGAGCGTGATGTTTATTTCCTCCGAGATAGAGGAGATGCTCCGGACCTGCAACCGCATGGCGGTGCTCAGGGATGGCGCCAAGGTCGGGGAAATCAGCGGCGATGACCTGACACAGGAAGGCGTCATGAAAGCAATTGCGGGAGGTGGAAAATAATGGATAAGGTCAAGAAAATTACAAAAATGAAGCTGTTCCTGCCGATTTTCAGTATGATTCTCGTCATGATGATTAACGTGATTTACGATATCGCAAGCGGGAACCCGCCATTTGGCTTCTTTTCGATTAGCATCAACAATGGTATTTTATATGGGCGTCTGATTGACGTGTTAAACCGCGGCAGCGAGGTGGCGATTCTGGCAATCGGCATGACGCTGGTGGTATCAGCGTCGGCAGGCACGGATATTTCCGTCGGTTCCGTGATGAGTCTCTCCGGCGGTCTGTGCTGTATGCTGCTTGCAGGCTATGGTGTGACCAACGTGAGCGAGTATGCGGTTCCGCTCTGGGTCGGCATGCTTGCGGGGATTGCAATTGCCTGCGTATGCGGCCTGTTCAATGGTTTTCTGGTGGCTTACATGAACATCCAGCCGATGGTTGCCACGCTGATTCTATGGTCTGCGGGCAGGGCAATCGGACTGCTTCTGTGCAACAGCAACATCGTGTATGTGCGTGTTCCCTCATTCCAGTTTTTTGGCGCGTACTGCGGCATCATCCCGACACCGATTCTGATTGCGGCAGTCTGTGTCGCGGTTGCCTCGATTGTATTGAAATCGACAGCGCTTGGGACTTACATACAGAGTGTCGGCATCAACAAGAAGGCTTCCAGGATTTCCGGTTTCAATTCGGCAAAGATTATCCTGCTGTGCTACGTCATCTGCGGTCTTTGCGCGGGTATTGCCGGACTGGTTGCAACCTGCAGGATTTACTCCGCAGACACGAACAATATCGGACTGAACATGGAACTTGACGCAATCCTTGCAGTGGCGCTGGGCGGCAACAGCCTTGGCGGCGGCAAATTCAACCTGGCAGGCTCCATCATAGGCGCCTACACGATTCAGGCAATTACGACGACACTGTACGCGCTGGGTGTTTCCTCTGCGCAGGCACCAGTGTTTAAGGCAATTGTGGTTATCCTGATTGTGGTTATCCAGTCGCAGCCGGTAAAGGATTATTTCAAAAAACTGTCCGCTAAGAAGGCAGGAGCAAAGGAGGCGGCATAAGGATGAAAAAATTAAAGCTTGGAGGCAATAATATCTTACTGGCAATCACCGTAATCCTGTTTGTTGTCATGTATGCGGGCGGCTGCATCATTTATGCGGACAAAGGATTCACGCACCTTCAGACATTTTTGAACGTGCTGATTAACAATGCAGGACTGATTGCCGTCGCAGCCGGCATGACCTGCGTGATGCTGACGGGCGGCATCGATATCTCGGTCGGCTCCCTGATTGCCATGGACTGCATGTTTCTTGCAGTCGGCATGGAACACTGGGGCATGAGCAGTCCGGTGCTGATGATACTGGTACTGGTGATAGGCGCAGTCTTTGGACTGGTGCAGGGGTACTGCGTGGCGTATCTCGAGATTCAGCCGTTTATCGTCACCATGGCAGGCATGTTCTTTGCCCGGGGCATGACAGCAGTCATCTGCAAGGATCAGGTGAGCATTGTTTCGGATAAACTGTTTACGGCGATCTCCAACACAAAGATTAGCATTCCGTTTGGCGGATATGTCAACAAAAAAGGCATCTATCAGACGCCGTTTATCCGTCCGACCGTTATTGTGGCGCTGCTGGTAGTGATTCTCGTATTCCTGATGCTCAAGTATACAAAGTTCGGGCGAAGCATCTATGCGGTGGGCGGCAACCAGGTGTCGGCGACGCTGATGGGACTCAATGTCAAGAAAACAAAGCTTTTGACATACACGTTGTGCAGCCTGCTGACGTCCATCGGCGGCATCTGCTACTGCCTCAATACCATGTGCGGCACCACCACACAGGCAACCGGTCTCGAGATGGATGCGATATCTTCCTCCGTCATCGGCGGAACGCTCCTGACAGGCGGTGTGGGCAATGTACTCGGGTCGCTGGTCGGCGTGCTGATTAACGGTACGATTTCAACGCTTGTGAAATCAAACGGAAAACTTGTCAGTTCGTGGGCGAATATTATTACGGCGATACTGTTGTGCTTCTTCATTCTGCTGCAGGCGATATTTGCCAAGGTAAAAGAAAGTAAAAAGGCATAATGCTTTCCCCTGTTCTCCGCATACCGTGGAGGATGGGGGATTTTTTTATGTACTGGAATAATCGCATGGCTTTTTGGAAAAAATATGTACGGATAATGAAAACAGAACAGGAGGGCATGAGGTGGAAAACAATACTTCAAAAAATAAGGCGCTTGGCACGTCAAGCATTGCATATGGACAGCCGGTACTCATCATGGGAAGCGGCTCGGTAGTGGGGCAGATGGAAAACGAGGGTCCGCTTTCCGGCAGTTTTGATAAAGTGAGTGATGATAAGAATGACATGTTCGGCGAGGATTCATGGGAGAAGGCAGAAAGCGCACTCCAGAAAGAGGCAGTCGCACTTACTTTATCAAAAACGTGTGCCCAGACAGCAGACATTCGCTTTTTGTACGCAGGCGACCTGCTAGGGCAGAACATAGCAAGCTCATTTGGACTGGTGGATTACAATATCCCGCTGTTTGGACTCTATGGTGCATGCTCTACCTGTGGCGAGTCACTTGCACTGGGAAGCATGAGTGTGGCTGCCGGCTATGCTGACAGGGTGATAAGCCTCACGTCAAGCCATTTTGCCAGTGCACAGAAGGAGTTCCGCTATCCTCTTGAGTATGGGGGGCAGAGACCGCTGTACGCATCATGGACAGTGACGGGCAGCGCCGCTTTTCTGCTGCAGAATGTCAGCGCCCCGGGAAAATCCGTTTCTGGCCAGACCGTGAAAAACGAATATGAAGGAAAATATCAGTACAAAGTAGGAATAACAGGTGTTACTGCCGGGAAGATAGAAGACTTTGGGATTAAGGATTCCTTTAACATGGGATGCGCAATGGCGCCGGCAGCAGCGTGGACAATAGCGACAAACTTCAAGGACTTTGGCAGAAAAGCGCAGGATTACGATGCCATTTTCACGGGGGATTTAGGAAGTGTAGGACAACAGGCGCTGTTTAGCCTGCTTTCTGACCAGCATATTGATATCAGTGACAGGCATTATGACTGCGGGCTGATTATTTATGACACCGAAAAACAGGATGTGCATGCAGGGGGAAGCGGATGCGGGTGTTCGGCAGTTGTCCTGTCGGCGCATATTCTGCCAAAGCTCGCAAAGGGTGAATGGAAACGAGTGTTATTCGTGCCGACAGGGGCACTGCTGAATAAGACATCCTTTAACGAGGGACAAAATGTTCCCGGAATTGCACATGGCATCGTGATTGAGGCACTGAAAAATGAATAGACCGGATGGATTTGACATAATTGTTTGAAATGTGTGAAAAATTTAAAAAATTTAGAAAATAAGCTAAATTATTTTGCAATTCTTTCGATATATTATGTGAAAGATAAGTTGACATATGTAAATGCCATAAGTATATACCATAAAATGTACACTTATCATTATCTTAAGAATGGTTGTGCAGGAAAGGGGACTGCACAATCATATATAAGGGAAAGGAGCATATATGGAGGTAAGAAGTGCAAATATTGCCCTTACAAACAGGGCGGCAGCGGCAATTGACAACTCCGGTTCCAACAGCAGGGAACAGCAGCAGGCAATGAAGGTAGCCAGCGTTGTTCCGGACGAGAACCAGGAGCTGGATGACCAGTCAGTTATGCTCTCAATATCAGCAGCAGGCCTGAAAAGGAGTTTGTCACTGGAAAGGCAGGCAGAGAAGGAAGAAAGTGAGGACGGCGGGGAGGAAGCTTTCTCCGGAGAGGCAGAAATTGAGGACATGATAAAAAAGATGGAAGGACTTTCCAGCCAGGTCATTAACGGTAATTTTTCGATAACCGACAGACTGAATTTCAATCGTGAAATTGAAAAGCTGACAACTGAGCTTGGCAGGCTGAGCGGCAGCTCCCTGGTCACAAAGGAGAACTGCAATCAGATATCCCAGAGGATTTCTGACCTGACCAGGACAATCAGCAATGCGGCAGTTTACCGTAACAGCGCGCGGAGCATTTTTATGGTTAACTCCAGGCAGCATGCAAAAACGATGAACACAAGACTTGACATAGTCCTTTAAAATCCAATACCATTGAGTAGGCGATATGACGTTCGCCTGCTCTTTTTTACCCTAATCCTTATAGGAAAATGCGACAGCGTAGACCAATTAAACAAAAAGCGAAGCTTTTTGCAAGATGAGCGCGCTGGCGCTCATCTTTTTTACTTGACATTTTCTGCATATTGGCACATCATGAAAAGGAGACAAAGCGGCAGGGAGGATGGAGCAGCATGCGCAGGATGGATTTTAAAATGGAGCGGCCGGGACAGGTCAAGGAGGGGGATTCCGTCACTGTTACAGAGGGTGTCCTGCCAAGCAACTATTATTATACCATTCACCCGGCGGTTGCCATGTCAGGAAATATTCCGTTTCGGGACAGGCTTAAGTCAAAAGAAGGGACTGTGATTTCCGTGGAGGAGAACACAAGGGGGTACTATGTTACTGTTGAATTTGACGAGCCGGAAGTAGGAAAACATTAAGGGAATGCCCAGAAGGCGGGCATTTTCCGCGCGGATATCAAGTTTGCAAAGCGAGCGAATGGGAGTTCGCTTTAGAATATAGCAGAAAGCAAAAACAGGAGGAAGCAAGATATGAGAAAAATAAGTACGGACAAGGCGCCAGCGGCAATCGGACCCTATTCACAGGCTGTCGTGGCAGGGGATTTTTTGTATGCGTCAGGTCAGATTCCGATCAACCCGGCGACGGGCAATGTGGAGGCGGAGGGAATTACCGCACAGGCGCAGCAGGCGATGGCGAATGTTGGCGAGATATTAAAGGCAGCAGGCGCGACGTATGACAACGTGGTGAAAACAACTTGTTTTCTGGCAGATATCGCAGACTTTGGCGCGTTTAATGAGGTTTATGCAAAGTATTTTACCCAGAATCCCGCAAGAAGCTGCGTGGCTGTAAAAGACCTGCCCAAGGCAGTGCTTTGTGAGGTCGAGGTCGTCGCGTACCTTGGTAAATGATGGCTGGGAGTTGGTTAATTTGAGGGTAAAAAATGTTGTCCTGATTGGCATGCCGGGAGTCGGAAAAAGTACAATTGGCGTTGTTCTGGCAAAAAATCTGGGAATCTCGTTTGTGGATTCTGATATTGTAATACAGGAACAGGAAGGCAGGAAGCTTCACGAACTGATAGAAGCGTATGGTATGGGGGGATTCCTTGATATTGAAGGACGTGTCAATGCCTCGCTGAAGCCAAAAACTGCCGTGATAGCAACTGGCGGAAGCGCGGTGTACTGTGAGCGTGCCATGGAGCACCTGAATAGTATTGCGACAATATGCTACCTTAAGCTTTCTTATGAAAGCATTAAAGAAAGACTCGGGGATTTGACGGAGCGCGGCGTCGTCCTTCGGGAAGGGGAGACGCTGCAGGAACTGTATGAGGAGCGTGTCCCCCTGTATGAAAAATATGCCAATCTTACCGTGGACTGTGAAAATAAAAATATTCGTGAGATTGTTACGGAGCTGGCAAAGAGACTGAAATAATATCACATGAAAATGAATAAGCGCGCAAAAAATCCACATACTATCCTAAAAAAGGAAAGGTATGTGTTTTTTGTATGATGGATTATATCAATGCATTCTGGGTGGGAGGAGCAATTTGCGCCCTCGCACAGATATTTTTGGACCGCACGAAGATGCTACCCGGACGTGTGATGGTGCTTCTGGTCTGCACCGGGGCAGTGATAAGCTTTTTTGGCTGGTATGATGCTTTCGCGGAATACGCCGGGGCAGGGGCAAACGTGCCGCTTCTGGGATATGGCAACATTCTGATGAAAGGCGTGAAGGAGGCCGTCGAGAAGGATGGGTTTATCGGGCTTTTCAAGGGCGGTTTTACAAACGGGGCGATAGGGTGCAGTGCGGCGCTGATATTTGGATACCTGGCAAGCCTTGTGTTCCGCTCCAAGGTGACAAAGGCATAGCGTATCAGCTGGATTCTTCAAAGTCCAGCCCGAAACCGGACAGGAGCTGCCGGATGTAAGCATCCCATAACGTATCAACACTCTTGTCCATGATAAACGTTGTAAACGCAGTGCCTGTAATACATGTAACTTTGCCCTTGTCATAGCGTATGCTGAGGGCAAGGGAGCGTATGAGATTTGCTGCAACTTGGCATTCGGGAGTTGCAGCTATTTTTTCCGTCAGTTCAGGGGCGGCATGGAGCACAACCTTAAAAGAAACAGGTGTTTTTTTTCCTTTTATCAGCTGGAAGCATATGGGGCGGATGTCACTCCAGTATGAAAAGAGGGTAGATTTCTTTTTCTGTTCGATTTCTTCGAGTTCTTCACTGGTGTAAAAATCCCTGATAAGGTGTCCGTCAATATGAAAGGTGTTGTATGTGGTGATAGTGGCTTCCTCAACCAGAAAGGAATCAAACTGCTCAGATGCCAGCAGGGAATTCATAATGCTTTTTGTAACCTTAAGTTCTAATGCCGTCATATAATCCTCCGTTTCTCTGTCAAATTAAGTATAATGGGAATTCATAAAAACTTCAAGTAAAAGTCCTTTTCAAAATGCATATTATATGATATGATGATACATAGTTATTGAAACTATATGAAATGGTTATAAAATTGTGGAAAGGTAGATACGGATGAGATACAAAATAGTAGTTGACAGTTGCTGTGAGCTTCCGCAGGACTTGAAGCAGGATGATAGATTTGAGGTTGTGCCACTTACACTGATGGTAGGTGAGACATATGAGAAGGAAGATGACGGGAGTTTTAACCAGCGGGAGTTCCTGGATGCCGTGGCATCCTGTCCGGAGTGCCCCAAATCAGCGTGCCCCTCACCGGAACGCTATATGGATGCCTACCGCACCGAGGCCGAGCATGTTTATGCGGTCACATTGTCATCAAAGCTTAGCGGGAGCTATAACAGTGCGCTGCTCGGAAAAAATCTTTACCATGAAAAGTATGGCGATAAGGACATTCTGGTAGTTGATTCCAAGTCGGCATCCTGCGGGGAGACGCAGATTGCGTATAAGATTGTGGAGCTTGAGGAGCAGGGGGTGCCGTTTGACGAGATTACAGCGCGCATTGACGAATTTGTCAGGGGAATGAACACTTACTTTGTCCTGGAGAATCTGGATACACTCCGGAAAAACGGAAGGCTTTCCGGCGTCAAGGCGTTTGTGGCATCCACGCTCAACATCAAACCGGTGATGGGGGCCGATGACGGCAGCATTATCCAGCTTGGCCAGGGCATTGGCATGAAAAAGGCGCTTGCAAAGATGGCGGATACAGCGATAGAGCAGGCAGCAGGGTCGGAGAAGAAAAGGCTTATGATTACGCATTGCAACAATCTGAAGGCCGCTGAGTTTGTGCGGGAACATATTGAGGAAAAGCTGAAATTTATGGAGACGCTGGTTCTCGATACAGCAGGCGTGAGCAGCATGTATGCAAATGAGGGCGGCGTGATACTGACAATATAGCCCAAAGGAGGAAATGGATGAACTACGACAGTTCATCCATTTCCTCTTTTAAGTATTTGTAGCTGCGGTAGCGCAGCGGGGATATCCTGACTTGGGCATAGTCCTGCATGACGATGGATGCAGGCATGACGGCAGAGACATATTTAAAGTTAACGATGTCCCTTTTATTGACGCGCTCAAATTCCTCAAAAGGCTCCATTATTTTGCGCATCTCACTGATGTTTTCGTCCACGTCAAAGATTTCCCCTTCCGTTGTGTGGAGGATACAGTGGCCGTCCTCCTCGAGAATGTACATTATAGAATTTTTGGGGACATTCCGGTCAATCTTGTTCCGGTGCACCTTGACAGAGATGACATGCCCTGTCACATTGGCATCGCCAAGGGCAAGATATTCAGGCAGCGGTTCTGGAATGTAGGGTTTTTTGGCATGTATGACATAGCTCGGAAGATTGGGAATGGCGGTATAGTCAATCTGGGACGAATATAGTATCAGGGGGGCATTGTAGCCCATCGCATCAAGGTGTTCGAGAATATATTCCACAATTCCCGGTTCTGATGTCATATCCATAAATATGAGATTGTATTTTAAAGGATTGGCGAGAAAGTGCGTTTTTTCGCCGTAGGAATCGACATAAAGGATATTCGGGGTACCTGCACGCTTGTCGGATTCCCTTGAAAGCAGCCGCTCCAGATGCTTCCGGTCAGCTACATTGTCGTCACATATCGCAATATGCATAGTCTGTCTGCACCTCTTTCTGTTCCGTGTATTTTGTATATCAAAATTGCATTTCGCCATGAAATGCTATACATATTGCCATTTTATCACAAAAATTATCGGTTGAACAGAAAAAAAGAAAAAAATCCCCACTACATGATGGAAATTTGTAGTGGGGATTTTGCAATTGCATATACCAGTAAAACCTGCAGAATCAGTATCAGGGGCATGCCAAGCACAAAATACCAGTGTCTGGTTTTGTGGTGGAATACCCGCATGCCAATGATGGAACCAACGCTTCCGCCAATGATGGCAATGACAAAGAGCGTGGACTCCGGAATGCGCCAGAGCCGCTTGACAGCCTTTCTCTTGTCAATGCCCATCATGGCAAAGCCGGTCAGGTTCATCACGGCAAGATAAAGCGTGATGATACCATATACAGTCATAATTTTATCCTTTTCCGTAATGAAAAAACTCCCTTATTTATCACTTATCCGCTTCCTGCATTTTCATCGCACGAACCTTGCATGACAGGCCAAAGAGGTTGATGAAGCCCTCAGCGTCATGGTGGTCATACAAATCGCCGGTTGTGAAGGAAGCAATGCTTTCATTATATAAAGAATATGGGCTTGTCTCGCCAGCCTTGATGATGTTGCCCTTGTAGAGCTTGAACTTTACTTCGCCAGTCACATATTCCTGCGTCTTTTCGATAAACGCCTGAATTGCCTCGCGCTTTGGTGTGAACCACTTTCCTTCATAGACGGTGTCGGCAAGCTTGTTACCCATCTCTTTCTTTAGGGTGTATGTATCGCGGTCGAGAATCAGCTCCTCGAGCTGCTGGTGTGCCTCCATCAGGATTGTTCCGCCCGGTGTCTCGTAGACGCCGCGGGATTTCATGCCGACAACGCGGTTCTCCACGATGTCCACAATGCCGATGCCATGTTTTCCGCCGAGCCTGTTCAGTTCCCGGATAATGTCGGAAACCTTCATTTCCTTGCCGTTTACGGACTTAGGAACGCCTTTCTCAAACGTCATGGTTACATACTCGCCTTCCTCGGGAGCCTTCTCGGGTGTGGTGCCGAGTACGAGCAGATGGTCGTAGTTCGGCTCGTTTGCAGGATCCTCCAGTTCAAGTCCCTCATGGCTGATGTGCCAGATGTTCCTGTCACGGCTGTAGGAGCTGTCTGCCGAGAATGGAAGATGGATGCCGTGTGCATTGCAGTATGCAATCTCGGACTCGCGGGAATCCATTGTCCACTTGTCATTTCTCCATGCGGCGATAATCTTGACGTCAGGAGCGAGCGCCTTGATGCCAAGCTCGAAACGGATCTGGTCATTGCCCTTGCCGGTAGCGCCGTGGCAGATGGCAGTGGCGCCTTCCTTTCTGGCGATTTCGACCAGCTTTTTTGCGATAAGGGGTCTTGCCATGGAAGTGCCCAGAAGGTATTTATTTTCATAGATGGCATATGCCTGCACGCAGGGGACGATATACTCGTCGCAGAATTCGTCGATGACATTCTCGATGTAAAGCTTCTCCGCTCCGCAGGATTTTGCGCGCTCCTCAAGTCCGTCAAGCTCCTCTTCCTGTCCGCAGTCAACGCAGACACAGATGACCTCATAGTCAAAGTTCTCCTTCAGCCACGGAATGATTGCAGTGGTGTCCAGGCCTCCGGAATAGGCAAGTACTACTTTTTCTTTCATAATCTTATATTCTCCTTTTTGTATAAATTATACTCACGACAGATGAAATCTATTGTAAGTACCGCACCAGCCGCAAAGCGGCACAGTTCCTTATGCGGCTGTGTGCATGACTTTATACTGGGCGGTCGTTTTTCGCCCCCAGCATAGCATAAAAAGTTAGAGACTTTAAATACTCTACTGCTACTATACATCATTGTAAGGTATAAATCAAGTGTAAAATTATACAGTTTTGTGTTGACAAAAATGGATAAAGGTGTAAAATATAGAAAAAAGAATGAATAATATTCGCACATTAGCGAATAAAAATTCAAAACCTGATGCCTGCCGCAACAAGGACGGCAGAGCAGGCAGGTTCAAGGTATGGATTAGGAAATGGATGTCCGGGAGTATGATTCGGACACGCCCCGGGATAGGAGAAAAGTTTGAAAGAAGTGCACTTTCAAACTATTGATTGGTATGCGTGCCGAAGCACGCAAGAGGTATAAGGATGAAAAAGAGTTCCATGGTCTTGCTGGCGCTGGCAGTCGGGGGAGCATTCCTTGCGGCACTGTTTTTTGCGGCGCTTGGCGCCAAAGGAAAGGCTTCCGTAATGACAAGTACGGAAGCTGCCCCCATTTACAATCATTTTCCCGATTTCCCAGAGACATCGGAGATGAAATGGTGCAGCAAGTCATCAGGAGGAGTCGGGCTGGTGACGACGCCCCTCTACATATTTGCTTTTTATGACAAGGATGTCAGTAGTCAGTTAGGAGAGATGGAGATAGAAGACGAGGCTGCAAAAATCGCGCTGTACTATGCTCCGGATGAGGTGAAGGGACAAAAGTGGAGACATGTCAAGAACGCAGCATTTGCATTTCAGACAGGGATTAAGGATACGAGGAAGATGTGCACGGAAGTCTACATCAATGAGGCAGGAACGATTCTGTATGTCGAGGCGATGGGCGACTGAGCGTTAAAGTTAGAATATTTTGGCGAAAATGGTTGTATTTCTTCTTATAATAAATTATTATGGTAAGGAACTGTCCAAAAATAACTTTTCATACTGCCTGTCTTTTTCGCACTATTTAAAAGTTATTTCTTAACACGCTCTAAGGTGGCCATGCGGCCTGAATGGGGCGGGGACATATGATAGAGAGGATGGCATTTCGATATGGTTAGGCTGATGACAATTGAGGATTACGAACAGGTACGGGCATTGTGGATGACAATCAAGGGATTTGCCATCAGGAGTATAGATGATTCGCGGGAGGGCGTGGAGCGTTTCCTGCAAAGGAACCCGACGTCAAGCGTGGTGGCAGTGGAGGATGGCACGGTAGTGGGGGCAATCCTCTGCGGGCATGACGGCAGGCGCGGCTGTCTGTACCATGTATGTGTTAATCCGGCATACCGCAGACGCGGCATCGGCAAGGCGATGGTGGTGTTCTGCATGGATGCCCTGAAAAGAGAAAAAATAAACAAAGTGAGCCTGATTGCATTTACCAGGAATGACGTCGGGAATGCGTTCTGGCACAGTGTCGGCTGGAAACAGCGTGAGGATTTGAATTATTACGACTTTGTGCTGAATGATGAAAACATTGAGGCGTTCAACAAATAGTGGAGGATATGGATATGAAACAGATACAGGGCGGTGTGACCGCTGCAAAGGGATTTGAGGCAGCAGGCACTGCGGCAAACATTAAATATAAGGACAGGATGGACATGGCGCTGATTTACAGTACTGCGCCATGTAGGGCGGCTGGAACGTTCACGACCAATGTGGTCAAGGCAGCGCCTGTCATGTGGGACAAGGAAATTGTGGAGAACAGCCCCTATGCGCAGGCTGTCATTGTCAATGCCGGAATTGCGAATGCATGTACGGGAAAGCAGGGAATGGACTACTGCCGCGAGGAGGCACGAACCGCATCCGGTCTTTTGCAGATTCCTGAAAATGCGGTTCTTGTCGGCTCGACAGGCGTGATAGGCATGCAGCTTCCGATGGAGCGCATCAATGAGGGGATCAGAAAGCTTGCGGCAGCAAAGGACAGTACTGCCGAGGCTGGGACAATGGCTTCCAGGGCAATCATGACGACGGATACCGTCAACAAGGAAATCGCCGTAACCATTGAGCTTGGCGGAAAGACAGTGACCATCGGCGGCATGAGCAAGGGTTCCGGCATGATTCATCCCAATATGTGCACCATGCTTGCGTACATCACAACCGATGCGGCAATCAGCAAGCCGCTTCTGCAGGAGGCGTTAAGCAGCAGTATCGTCGACTCCTATAACATGATATCCGTCGATGGCGATACTTCGACAAACGACACCTGCCTTGTGCTGGCAAACGGTCTTGCCGGAAATGCAGAAATTACAGAAAAGGGTGCCGACTATGATGCATTCTGTGAGGCGCTTGATTTTGTCAATACATACCTTGCAAGAAAGATGGCAGGGGACGGCGAGGGCGCGACGGCACTGTTCGAGACGACGGTCATCAATGCCGCGACAAAGCAGGAGGCGCGTATTCTGGCAAAGTCGGTGATTGGCTCGAGTCTCTGCAAGGCGGCAATCTATGGGCATGATGCGAATTTTGGAAGATTCTTATGTGCGCTTGGCTATTCCGGTGTGAAATTCGACCCGGGGAAGGTGGCGCTTTCTTTTGAGAGTAAGGCCGGAAGGCTGCTGATTTACAAAGACGGCGCGGCGACGGACTACAGCGAGGAGGAAGCGACAAGGATTTTGTCGGAGCCGGAGGTGACCGTGCTGGCTGACATGAAGATGGGAACGGAGACGGCGACGGCGTGGGGCTGTGATTTGACATATGACTATGTGAAAATTAATGCGGATTATAGGAGTTAAGTTTTGTATGACCTGACGCCTATAACAGGAGACGGTTACGGTTTAACGGAGTATGGGAAAAGGAGCAGAGAAATCGAATGAACGAACAGGATATGAACAAGGTTCTGTCAAAGGCAGAAGTGCTGATTGAGGCGCTTCCCTACATACAGAAATTTAACAGGAAATACATTGTCGTAAAATACGGCGGAAGCGCCATGAGCAACGAGGAGCTGCAAAAGAATGTCATCAAGGATGTGACACTCTTAAAGCTGGTGGGCTTTAAGCCGATTATTGTGCATGGCGGCGGCAAGGAAATCAGCCGCTGGGTGGAGAAGGTCGGCATGGAGGCGCAGTTTGTAAACGGCCTGCGTGTCACGGACGATGCCACGATGGAGATTGCGGAGATGGTGCTGAACAAGGTCAACAAGAGCCTTGTGACCATGGTGCAGGAGCTTGGCGTGAAGGCAGTCGGTGTCAGCGGAAAGGACGGCGGACTGCTGAAGGTGGAAAAAAAGTATGCAGACGGACAGGACATTGGCTTTGTGGGCGATATCAAGGAAGTCGATCCCAAGGTGCTGTTTGACCTGATTGAAAAGGATTTTCTGCCCATCGTGGCGCCAATCGGTCTCGACGAGCATTTTCAGACCTACAACATCAATGCGGACGATGCGGCGTGTGCGATTGCGAAGGCAGTCGGCGCGGAGAAGCTTGCCTTTTTGACGGACATCGAGGGTCTGTACAAGGATATCAACGACAAATCTTCGTTTATTTCAAGAATCACGGCGACGCAGGCGGAGAAGCTGATTGAGGACGGCTTTATCGGCGGCGGCATGCTGCCCAAGCTTGGCAACTGCACCAGTGCAATCAAAAACGGCGTGAACCGCGTGCATATTCTTGACGGACGGATTCCGCACTGCCTGCTGCTGGAGGTCTTTACCAGAAATGGTATTGGTACGGCGATAGTCAAGGACGAGGATCTGGACCACATGGATATTGAGTAATCGGAGGATGAAGTATCATGAATATGAAGGAATATATTGACGAGGCGGAGGCGGCGCTGCTTCACACCTACAACCGTTATCAGATTGTGTGGGAGAAGGGCGACGGGATGTACATGTACGATATCGAAGGAAAAAAGTACCTTGATTTTGTGGCAGGCATCGCAGTTTTTGCGCTCGGTTATAACAACAAGGCGTACAACGATGCACTGAAGGCACAGATTGACAAGGTGATTCACACCTCAAATTACTATTACAATATCCCGGCAATCGAGGCGGCGAAGAAGCTGAAAGCTGTTTCGGGCATGGACAGAGTCTTTTTTACCAACAGCGGTGCGGAGGCGGTCGAGGGTGCACTCAAGGCGGCAAGAAAATATGCGTTTCTGCGGGACGGACACACAGACCATGAGATTATTGCGATGAACCATTCCTTTCACGGAAGGACGATGGGTGCGCTTGCCGTGACGGGAAATCCGCATTACAGGGAGGCGTTTGAGCCGCTGATTGGCAGCATTAAATTTGCCGATTTCAATGACTTTGAAAGTGTCAGGGCACAGATGACGGATAAGACGTGTGCGGTTATCTTTGAGACGGTTCAGGGAGAGGGTGGCATTTATCCGGCAGAGGAGACGTTTCTGCGGCAGGTGCGGGCACTTTGCGACGAGAGGGATATCCTGCTGGTTCTGGACGAGATTCAGTGCGGCATGGGGCGGACGGGTACGATGTTCGCATGGCAGCGCTACGGCATAAAGCCCGATATCATGACAAGCGCCAAGGCGATTGGGTGCGGTGTCCCGGTCGGGGCGTTCATGATGACGGAAAGGGTGGCGCAGCAGTCGCTGACGAGCGGGGACCATGGGACGACTTACGGCGGCAACCCGCTTGCGTGTGCGGCGATTTCAAAAGTGATTGACTTGTTTGACGAACAGGACATTTTAGCGAATGTGAATGAGACGGGCGCTTACTTGTATGAAAAATTAGATGAACTGGCAGCGAAGCATGACCATATCAAGGCACATAGGGGTGTCGGCCTGATGCAGGGACTGGAATGTGACATGCCGGTGAGCGAAATTATCAACAGGGCGATAGAAAAGGGACTTTTGCTGATTAATGCCGGCACGAACATCATCCGGTTTATCCCGCCGCTGATTGTGACAAAGACAGATGTGGATAACATGATAGGAATTGTGGATGCGTGCTTTTCCGAAATGAAACAGAATGAGGAAGTTAGATGAAACACGAGAAAATTAAAAAGAGACTGATTGGCGTTGCTGCCGTCCTTGCGGCTGCACTGGTCATCCTGACCGCCGCTTTTCTGTTTCAGGCACTGCCTGAAAAAGGGGATTCCTTATCGGATTTGGGCGGCAGAAAGGAAACCATACATTTGTGGTACACGGACGATGCGCTGACGGATTATCTCAACAGCAAGGTGCTTGAATTTTATGACAGTACGGATATCCGGGTGGATGCGCAGCTGGTGTCGGGGCTGGAATACCTGGAAGCCATCAACACGGCGAGCCTGGATGAACAGACGGATACACCGGATATCTATATTATGAGTAACGACACCCTTGAGAAAGCATATCTGGCAGGACTTGCGACACAGCTTCCTGAAACTGCACCAGTCTATGAGGAACCGCTGTTTCACCAGGCAGCGCGGAATGCAGTAAGCTACAACGGAAAATTTGTGGCATGCCCGATGTACTTTGAGACAAGCGCACTGCTATACAACAAGACGTATCTACAGCAGATTGCCGATGACGCAAACGGAGTAGGAAACGGGGAAGACGGTTCGGAAAACACAGAGAGCGTGCAGGGCGCAGAGGAAATGGTGACGGCAGAACAGCTTGTTCCCGCCTCCATTGTGGACATCCTGACGTTTGCAGACCAGTATTCCACACCGGAAAATGTGGAGTATTTCTTCAGGTGGGATGTGTCGGACATCTTTTATAATTACTTTTTTATGGGTAACTATATATCAGTAGGCGGGGCGGCAGGAGATGACAAGTCACAGATTGACATTTATAATACAGAGTCTGTTTCCAGCCTGAAGGTTTACCAGGAACTCAACCAGTTCTTTTCCATTGATACCAAGGAGACCAACTACGATACAATCATGCAGGAATTTCAGGAGGGAAAGACGATTTATACCATCGCCACGAGCGACTGTATCAGAAAACTTGATGAGGCTGCGGCAAACGGTGCATTTGGCTTTGAATACGGAATAGCCAAGCTCCCTGATATTAACCAGGAGCTTACGACAAGGGGAATGTCAGTGACAAACGCACTTGTCATTAACGGTTATTCCGAGCATAAGGAGTCGGCACTGCGCCTTATGGATTACCTGATTAAAAACGCCAGCGCCGATTTGTATGACATGACAGGAAAGCTTTCGTCGGTGACAAGGGAAACCTATGAGAACGAGCATGTGGCGGCGTTTATGGAAAACTATAAGGAGTCGGTTCCGATGCCGAAGATGCTTGAAACCGGGAATTTCTGGGTTGAACTGGAAATCTGTTTTGCAAAGGTCTGGGCAGGGGCAGATGCGAACACGCAGATCAGGCAGCTTTCCGAACAGATAAAAACCCAGCTTGCAGGGGAGCCGGTGACGGAAGAACCCATAGAGGATCCGCAGGTGGAGCTGCTGCCGGCGGTGGAATACGAGGAAGGAACCGGCGAGCTGGATGTGACGCCGGAAACACAGCAGGAACCGTCACAATAGAAGTATAAAATTTACCAAAAAATCCAATGATAAGCGTAAACGGATAGTTGTATTGAGGAGGTTTACGTCTTATGATTGGATTTTTGATTGCAATGATATCAGGTGCGCTGATGAGCGTGCAGGGTGTGTTTAATACAAAGGTGACAGAAGCGTCAAGCATGTGGGCGGCAAACGCGTTTGTGCAGTTCACGGCATTTCTCGTGTGCATCGTGGCATGGCTGTTTGCGGACAGGACGTCATTTCGGGACGTGCTTGCCGTGGAGCCGAAGTATTTCCTGCTTGGCGGGGCAATGGGGGCGTTTATCACGCTGACCGTCATTAAGAGCATGGATGCATTAGGACCGGCAAAGGCGGTGATGCTGATTGTCATCGCGCAGCTTATCATCGCGTATCTGATAGAGCTTTTTGGGATGTTCGGCGTGGAAAAGCAGCCGTTTAGCTGGCGGAAAGCCATTGGCGCACTGGTTGCCATCGGGGGATTTGTGCTGTTTAAGTGGAAATAGGGCTTGGAACGGATTTGCGCAGGCTGCACAAATTATTTTTGCATTGGTGGAAAGGCCATTGTGGAGATGGTCGTGCAAGATATTAAAACGTAAAATCCGGATTATTAACACGATTGGGAAAATAAACAAAAGTTGAAAAAAATTCCAAAAAAGGTATTGCGCATATTGAAAATGGAAGAAACGGACTGCGTGGAAGAGCAGGAATACGCTGCTTCCTATACTTATTCGTCTAAACCTCTTAAGCCGTGGCTTATGGAATGCTTTCTGCCGGGAGGAGGAGGCGTGTGGTCGTTTGACAGCGAAAACGGAACGCTGACTGTAAAAGGTAAGGGAGAATTTAATTCCCGTTACGGACCCGTTCCTTGGGCGGAGTATCGGGACCAGATTAAAACGGCAGTCATATCCCTAACGGGTACAAAGGATTTTTCAAACTGCCTTTACAACTGCAAAAATCTGACAAGCGTGGATTTGGGCAAAACGGATACCAGTAGTGCAGTTAATATGAATGGAATGTTCATGAACTGCTACAGCTTAGAAAAGATTGACATTAGCGGCTTTGACACGTCAAACGTCACCGATATGGGTGACATGTTTCGCGAATGCCGCAGTTTAAAACAGCTCACATTTGGCACAAAGTTTAAAACAGATAAAGTCACGGATATGGAAATGATGTTTCAAGGCATTGGGGTAGAGTCTTTGGATTTAACAACCTATTATGCCAATGAAGTATTTGACCGTTCCAAATTAACAGTGACCGTAAACCGCAGAAATTCCATCAGGAATGAAACCGTAACGGTTACGGATTATACGACAAACATTGATAAAATTGGCATGAACACGCCCGGCACAAAGACATTGACGATATACTATCAAGGTCTTTCGGTGTCTACGCAAATTACCGTAGAGCCTCCGCTTACTGTTGAAATTGAGGAGGGATACGAAAATTTCAGACATGTATATGAAGTCGGAGAAAAACCGGATTTCAGTAATATGAGGTTGGGTTTTCGTTATAGTACGGGCGGCTCTTTTGTCGCGTCAAACTATAAGACAAATATCGATCAAATTGACATGTCAACGCCGGGAAAGAAAACGCTTCATATTACAATAAATGATTTGTCAAATTTTAAGCTGGAAGCAGATACAGATATTTTTGTTATTGATAAATTCCGTGATGATGATATCAAACATGGCAAAATGAATACGCTTGCATACAGGCTTGATAAAAACGGAAATCTGACCATCGTCGGAATCGGAAACTGTCAAATCGGTTCTTCTAATCAGTGGTGGTGGGCGGACGGATGCGACCGCAATTCGGTAAAGACTGTAAAAATGATTATGAGCGATGTAGCAGGTCTCTATTCGGTTTTTTACAAATGCCGCAACCTTGAAAGCGCTGACTTAAGCGGGCTTGATGCAAGCGAGGCAAACTCTATAATTGAAATGTTCCGGGAATGTTATAAGCTGAAAAGTGTCAACCTAAGCGGGTTTGACATCTCAAATATCACAGACATGGATCAACTGTTTTATTACTGTAAAAGTCTTACAAGCCTTGATATGAGTGGATTTGACACCTCAAATGTTACAGACGCAGACTATATGTTTTCCGGCTGCAGTTCCCTTACATCACTGCGCACTCCGAAGAATTTAAAAGTTGACGTTGCGCTTCCGGAAGTGAAAGGGACTTATTGGCATGATAAGGATGGGAACGTTTATACATCGCTTCCTAAGAATAAGAGCACAAGCATTCTGTTGACAAGAGATGAGATACCGGAAGAGGAAAGTTCATCAAGTGAAGAGAGCTCGTCAAGCGAGGAAAGTTCGTCAAGTGAGGAAAGCTCCTCAACAGAGGAGAGCAGCGGGGTAGAAGAAAGCTCATCAAGTGAGGAAAGCAGTGAGGTAGAGGAAAGCTCGTCAACGGAGGAGAGCAGCGAGGTAGAGGAAAGCTCCTCAACAGAGGAGAGCAGCGGGGTAGAAGAAAGCTCATCAAGTGAGGAAAGCAGTGAGGTAGAGGAAAGCTCGTCAACGGAGGAGAGCAGCGAAGTAGAGGAAAGCTCTTCTTCAACAGAAGAGAGTTCTTCAATAGAAGAAAGTTCGTCAACAGAAGAAAGCAGTAAAGTAGAGGAGAGTTCGTCAACAGAGGAAAGCAGCAGCGAGAAAGAAACATCGCCCTACACCGACAAGGAAAGAACAGACTTGCGGAAGTCAGACGGTAAAATCGCCCCCATTAAAGCAAAAACTTATGACGGAAGCGCATACACACCCGCCGTTAAGGTCACGGTGGCAGGCAGTGGGAAGAGCGTAACGCTGACCGAAGGCGCAGATTACAGCGTGGAATACAAAAACAATGTCAATGCCGGAACAGGTACTGTCATTGTCCGCGGAAACGGCATATATAAAGGGCAGTTGAAAGCCTCTTTTACAATTAATCCAAAGTCCGTGAAAAGCCTTAAAGCATATGCGGACGATATGACAGTGGGCAGTAAGAGTGAGCCGGCAGTGTATATTTTTGACGGTGCAAAACGTCTGACAAAAGGGACGGACTACACGCTTAAGTATGACCGCGGCATGACCGGCAGTGCGAAAAAATCTGCCCAGGTAGAGATTGTCGCAAAGGGCAACTACAAGGACAGCAAGACAGTAAAGCTGGCAGTGTATAAAAGTTCCGAATCAAAGCATTTTATAAGCGCCAGTCTGGCTCAGACACAGTTTGCCTACACAGGAAAAGCGATTAAACCCGGGGTGACAGTGATATCCCCGGAACTTGGAACCGGGGAGCTGCGCCTGAATAAAGACTACAAAGTCCAGTACCGGAACAATGTCAATGCCGGAACCGCGTATGTGATTGTGACAGGGAAAGGACAGTATCAGGGAAAGACAGTAGTGACGTTTGAAATCACGCCGCGCGATGCAGCCGACACAATGCTGACCATATCCAGAATACCTGACAAAACATACAACGGGAAACTCCAGAAACCGTCGGTAACCGTGAAGAACGGAAAGAAAAAACTGGTAAAAAATAAGGACTATACCGTTTCCTACACTGGAAACCTTCATGCGTCGACAGACAGTAGAAAAGCAAAAGTGATAATCACAGGAAAAGGAAATTATGCAGGCATAACCGCGGAAGCTAAATTTACCATCAAGCCGCAGAAGATTTCAAAAGCGATAGTGAAAGGCACAAAGGAAAAACTGACAGTCAGCTATGGGAAGACAACATTAAAAGAGGGTGTGCACTACACGGTAACGCCGGACGCATCCGTTGCAAAGGGCAATAAAGTCAAGATTAAGATAACCGGTCTTGGTGATTTTGCAGGGTCAGAAGTATCCAAAAAAGTAAAATTGAAATAAGCAGAAAAGCACTCATATCATCACATATCACAATGGAATGAGTGCTTTTTGTATTGAGATAAAAGTAAAAGTCGTGTATAGTATTTATAAAAGCAAAACGGAGGTGGAAGACATGAGATATTTTAATACTGAGGGAATATGCAGACCGGATGAACACTATATGGTATCTCTTGACGACAGACTGTCCTGCATTAAAAATACATTGGTAGACCGCAAAAAATATTTTGTCATCAACAGAGGCAGACAGTATGGGAAGACGACGACGTTAAAAGCGCTGGCAAAATATCTGGCAGGAGACTATATTGTGCTGTCACTTGATTTTCAGCAAATGGGAACAGAGGATTTTGCGGATGCGCCGACATTTACGCATGCATTTGCAAATGTAATGCTCGAGGCGCTTGAAATTAATGGACTGGGTGACAGGAAAGAATTGATAGAGCCCCTGACAGAGATTCTGGACAGGGACGGTAACAGCCTTAAGGATTTGTTTGTGCGTCTCAGCAGAATGTGCAAAAACAGCACACAGCCAGTCGTGCTTATGATTGACGAGGTTGACAGCGCCTCAAACAATCAGGTTTTTGTAGATTTTCTGGCGCAGCTGCGGGGATACTATCTGGCACGGGATGATATGCCGATTTTCCATTCGGTAATCCTTGCAGGGGTTTACAGCATCAAAAATTTGAAATTGAAGCTGCGCCCTGAGTCAGAGCATCAGTACAACAGTCCGTGGAATATCGCGGCTTCCTTTAAGATTGATATGAGTTTTTCAGAGACACAGATTGCCGGTATGCTGCAGGAGTACGAGGATGATTATCATACCGGCATGGACATACAGTCCGTGGCAAGGGAAATATATGCATATACATCAGGGTATCCGGTTCTTGTATCCGCCATATGCAAATATATTGACGAGGATATCTCACATGATGATGCATCTGACAGTCAAAAACAGCCATGGTCAGAGATTGGAATTGTTCAGGCTGTCAAGAACATACAGGTTGAGAACATACCGTTGTTTGAAAGCATGATTCGCCATCTTGATGACTATCCGGTGATGAAAAAGATGTTTCAGGCAATCCTGTTTCAGGGAAGCGAATTTACGTATAATCCGGATGTAAAGGAGATTAATCTTGCATGCATGTTTGGCTATGCCACTGAAAAAAACGGAAAAGTGCAGATAGCAAACCGTATTTTTGAGACGCGCCTTTACGATTATTTTTATTCGGAGGAAGAGCTTTCCAACACAATCATCCAGGCGGCGAAGCGGGATAAGAGTTATTTTATCCATGACGGAAGGCTCGACATGGAAACTGTCATGCGCAGGTTTGTGACGGCTTTTGAAGATATTTATGGGCAGAATGGTGAAAGTTTTATAGAAGATAACGGACGCAAATTTTTCCTGTTATACCTCAAACCGATTATCAATGGGACAGGGAATTATTATATCGAGGCACGGACAAGGGACGAGAAGCGCACGGATATCATTGTTGATTATCTCGGGGAGCAGTTTATCATTGAGCTGAAAATCTGGCGTGGAAACGAGTACAATGAAAGAGGGGAAAAACAGCTCGCGGAATATCTTGACTATTACCATAAGGATAAGGGCTATCTGCTCAGCTTTAATTTTAACCAGAAAAAGGAGACAGGCGTGAAGGAAATCAGCATTGGCAGAAAGACGATTGTGGAGGCGGTTGTGTAGGAGGGAAAATCGGGCAGGGAGGTGGCTTTATGGGAATTTATTTGAATCCGGATAATGAGGGTTTTAAGGAATCTGTTCATTCTGAAATTTATGTGGATAAGACCGGACTGATTGCGTATACGAACAAGGTGATGAATACACAGCAAAAATGTATCTGTGTCAGCAGGCCGCGCCGTTTCGGAAAGTCCATGGCGCTTAAAATGCTTGCGGCTTACTACAGCTGCGGATGCGATTCAAGGGAATTATTCAGAGGGCGGAAAATAGAAAAAAACGACAGTTTTGAGGAACATCTGAATCAATACGACGTGATTTACCTCAACATGCAGCAGTTTCTGATTCGCGCGAGGAAACAGGAAGTGACAGAATACCTGGAACATGTAGTCATTGCAGATATCCGCAAAGTATATGGCGGACTGTTTGCGGAGGATGAGACAATCCTTGCAGCAGCACTGGAACAGATTTACAGCGAGACAGGCAGGAAGTTTGTCTTTTTAATCGACGAGTGGGACTGTGTGATGCGTGAGCGGCAGGAATACGAGGAAATGCAGCGGGTGTATCTTAATTTCCTGAGGGACTTGATAAAGGACCAGCCGTATGTCGCGCTTGCATACATGACTGGGATTCTGCCTGTAAAAAAATATGGGGAGCATTCGGCACTGAATATGTTTACAGAATATTCAATGACGGATCAGGATGTCTTTGAGGAGTACACGGGATTTACAGAAGATGAAGTAAAGGAGTTGTGTGAGCGGTATAATATGGATTTTTCAGAAACAGGAAGCTGGTATGACGGATATATGCTTACGAATTTCCGGCATATTTATAATCCGAAATCCGTGGTGGAGGCAATGCGCCGTCACAGGCTCTCCAATTACTGGACATCGACGGAAGTTTATGATGCGCTGAAAATCTATATGGACATGGATTTTGACGGACTTCGGTCTGACATTGTGCATATGCTTGGCGGCGGACGTGTGAGGGTTAACACGCGCAGCTTCAGGAATGATATGCGTACATTTGAAGTGAAGGATGATGTGCTTACGCTGTTAATCCATTTGGGTTATCTCGCGTATGACATGGGAAAAAGGGAAGCATTTATTCCAAACAAAGAAATCATAGAGGAATTCGAGAATGCGATGAGCGTGGGTGGCTGGAAAGAGGTCATGAATGTCTTAAAGGCGTCGGAAAAGCTTTTAAACGATACCTTAAACGGTCATGAGGAAAGTGTTGCGGAAGCGCTCGACAGGGCACATATGGAAGTCGCATCCGTACTGACGTACAATGATGAAAATTCATTGAGCTGCGCAATCGGGCTTGCCTATTACAGTGCAAGAAAGGATTATACACTGATACGCGAGCTTCCCACAGGAAAGGGTTTTGCGGATATTGTATTTCTGCCGCTGCCGCACACGGATAAGCCCGCGCTGGTGGTCGAGCTCAAATACGATAAAACCGTGGACTCCGCGATACGCCAGATTAAGGACAGGAACTACACACAGGCATTGGAAAAATATACCGGTGAAATACTGCTTGTCGGGATAAGCTACAATAAGGACAATGCGGACAAACCGCACAGCTGCGTGATAGAGCAGTGGAAAAAATAAGGAAGCTTCCGGAAATTTACAATATCTGATATTGTGTAGAGGAGGTATGGCATGAAATTATTGCATATATCGGATCTCCACATCGGAAAACGCGTCAATGAGTTCTCCATGCTGGAAGACCAAAAATATATATTGAGGCAAATCCTCGCGGCTGCGGACGCCCAGCGGGCGGACGGCGTCATGATTGCGGGGGATATCTATGACAAGCCTGTACCGTCCGCCGAGGCGGTACAGGTATTTGACTGGTTTCTGACGGAGCTGGCAGAACGTGGCAGACAGGTCTACGCGGTCAGCGGCAACCATGATTCCGCGGAGCGCATTGCGTTCGGGGCGCAGCTTATGAGCGGCAGGGGCGTGTTTGTATCGCCTGTCTACCGCGGTGACACGGCGCGGTTTACCGTGAAGGATGCCTATGGGGAGCTGTGTATTTACCTGCTGCCGTTTATCAAGCCGGCAGTGGTGCGCCATGCCCTGGAAGGTGCGCCGGACATGGAGGGGGTACCAATGCCGGAGAGCTATCATGACGCTGTGAAGCTTGCGGTGGAGCGAATGGGTGTGGATGGCAGCAGGCGCAACATCCTGATTGCGCACCAGTTTGTGACAGGCGCGGGGCGCTGTGATTCCGAGGAGGTGTCCGTCGGCGGTCTGGACAATGTCGACGCGGATGTCTTTGACGCGTTTGACTATGTGGCGCTTGGGCACATCCACAGCCCGCAGTCCTTGAAGCGGGAGACGGTGCGCTATTGCGGGACGCCGTTAAAATATTCCTTTTCGGAGGCAGGGCAGGAAAAATCCGTCACCGTGGTGGAGCTTCGGGAAAAAGGAAACATTGCGCTTTCGACCGTGCCGCTGGTTCCGCTCCACGACCTGCGCAAAATCCGCGGAACCTATCTGGAAGTGACGGCGAAATCCTTTTATCAGGACACCGACACGGAAGACTATGTGCAGATTACGCTGACCGACGAGGAGGATATCCCGGACGGATTACAGAAGCTGCGCATTATTTATCCCAACCTGATGCGGCTGGAATATGACAACAGCAGGACGCGGCAGAGCCGCGTGATTGAGCGCGCGGAGGAGATTGAGCAGAAATCAGAGCTGGAACTGTTTTCGGAGTTTTACGAGATGCAGAACAACCAGCCGATGAGCGGGGAGCAGACTGCGTTTGTGTCACGGCTGATAGCGGAGTGCAGATAGCGGAATGCGGCTGTGCGCATCATAGAATCAAGAGACGAAGGGAGAAAGCGTAAAATGAAGCCAGTGAAGCTGATTATGAGTGCATTCGGACCATACGCGGGCAATACGGAGATTGATTTTGAGCGTCTGGGCAGTCAGGGGCTGTACCTGATTACCGGGGATACCGGCGCGGGGAAAACGACGATTTTTGACGCGATTGTGTTTGCCCTGTATGGGGAGGCGAGCGGCGATGTGCGTAAGGCGGACATGTTCCGCAGCAAGTATGCGAAGGAGGACGTGCCGACCTTTGTCGCGTTTACGTTTGCGTACCGGGGCAGGCATTATCAGGTAAGGCGCAATCCGGAGTACCAGCGCCCCAAGGGAAGGGGGACGGGCTACACGACGCAGAAGGCAGAGGCAGAGCTTATCTATCCTGATGACAGGGCGCCAGTCACCAAGTCCAAGGAGGTGACGAGGGCAGTGACGGAACTGATCGGGCTTGACCGCAGGCAGTTTACGCAGATTGCGATGATTGCGCAGGGAGATTTTCAGAAACTGCTGCTTGCCGGCACGGAGGAGCGCGGGGCAATTTTCCGGCAGATTTTCAAGACAGGGCTGTACCAGACCTTGCAGGCAAAGCTTAAGGATGCGACGAAGGCGCAGTGGGTGGAATATACAGAACTGAAACGGAGCATCAGCCAGTATATGGAAAGCATCGTGTGCACGCAGGACACGCCTGCCGCGGAGAAAATGCGCCAGCTGCGCAGGGAAAAATTTGACGGCAGGGTCGGCGAGGGGCTGGCGCTGTTAAACGAGCTGTGCCTTGCGGACGAGGAGGCGCTTGATGCGCTGGAACAGGAAATCAGTGCACTGGACAAGCAGATAGAGGGTGAGAACCAGCTCATCGGAAATATCCACAAAATCCGGCAGCAGCAGGACGCGCTTGCCAAAAATCAGGAATTACTGGAGCAGCTTGCACCTGAAATGCAGCAGATGGAGGAGCGCTATCACGAAGCGGAGCAAAACGCCGCAGTGTGCGGGCAGCTTGCGCTGGAAATCAAAGAACGGCAGAAAAGCCTTGGTTTATTTGAAAAATTAGGGCAGACCGAGAAGGCGCTCGCGGCAGCCCGCCAGTCAGTCAGACAGGACACGGAGCAAAAGCAGGCACTGGCAGAACAGCGGCAGGCATTGGAGACATCGTTCCAGGCAGATTCGCAGGCACTGCGGGCGCTTGCCCTCACAGGAGAGGAAAAAGCGCGCCTGGATAATGACAGGGACAAAACACAGCAGCAGCTAAAAATGCTGCGGCGGCAAAAAAGCAGCTGGGAGCAGGAACGGACGCGCCAGCAGGAGATTGAGAAGAACATCAGAAAGGCGCAGGAGCGCGCGCAGGCGTTGACAGGACAGCTGGCACAGCTTGAGGAACAGACGGCACAGCTTTCCGACAGGGAAGCAGTATTGGCTGTGACAGAGGAGCTGCAAGGCAGGATGGCGGAGCAGGAACAGCTGCTGCGGCAGTCGGAACAGGAACGCAGGGACTATGAAGCCCGCCTGCGGCAGACAGCCGATGCCATCGAGACGCTGCGCGGGCAGGAAGCGGCGATGAATGAAGCGGAAAACCAGCGCAGGACAGAGCTGGAACAGCTGAAAAATGCAGGCGAACAGGAAATCCAGTGGCGGCATAAGTCTGACACGGCACAGGAACAGCTTGCGGCGTTCGAGAACCAGCGGGACAGCCTGAATGCGCTTGCAAAGGAAGCGGCAGAGCGGGAAAAGGCGTATCATGCCGCGCAGGAGCAGGCAGAGGCGCACCGGAATCAGCAGGTGTTATGGCGCGACGAGTGGGAGAACGTGAAAGATGCGGACACGCGCATATTGAAACTTACGCAGGAACAAAAAGAGCTGTCGGAGCAGAAGCAGGCTTGCAGGAAGCTGACAGAGGAAATTAAAAACCGGGAAAAACTGGAAGAGGAACTGCGTGCCGCGCAGGAAGCGTACCAGCATGCCGCCGCGGAAAAAGAGCGCATAGGAGCCGACTACAGGGAGACAGAGCAGCGCTTTCTGGACGCGCAGGCGGGCATGCTTGCGCGCGGATTAGAAGAGGGAATGGCATGTCCTGTCTGCGGCGCCACGCATCATGAGAAGCTTGCCCGGATGCCGGAAAAGACGCCGGAGAAAGCGGAGGTCGAGCGGAAGAAGGCGCTGCTCACGGACGCGGAGAAAAAGGCAGAAAGGCTCAGTGTCACGGCAGGAAACTTGAATGAGCGGCTTGTGGAACAGGAGCAGGATATCCATATATTAGAAGAAAGTATTTTTGGCGGTGAAGATACTGCTTCCATTCCAATGCGAAAAGAGAAAATTACGCAGAAAGAGCAGCAGCTTAAGACCAGGGAAAAAGAACTTGGTGCGGCTGTGAAAAACACGGAAAAAGAACTGAGCCGGAAGACAGAGCTGGACAGTCTGATGAAAAAAGGAGAGATTGACCAGAATGAGCTGGATGCACTGCTGCAAAAGGAAAACCAGGCTTTTGCAGCGGCGCAGGGCAAGCTTGACGAGAAGCGCCGCCAGTGGGAGCAGATTTTTGCGGGGCTTCCCTTATCCGATATGGCAGAAAGGGAAGAAAATGCGATTGCGGCATATCTGGTGCAGAATCTGGACAAGTGCAGCAAACAGCTACAACAGGCTGCGGCGGCAAAGGCGCGTCAGGGGGAGCTGATGCGCGAGGCAGAACAGGGGGAGGAACAGAAGCGGAAACTGCAGGAGCAGCTTGGCAGCCAGACAACACAGCAGGCAGAGCTGACAGGGCAGTCGCGGACGCTCGCAAAACAGGCAGCAGCAGAACAGGACAAGGCAGAAAAGCTGTGCGCCGAAGCGGCAGCACATATCAGACAGGTACAATCGCTGGAAGCAAAAGAAGCCGGGACGGACAAGGAGACAGATGATGGGACTGACATCACCATGACAGATAAGACAGCAGATTCCGTGATGAAAAACTATCAGAAAATGCTCGCCGAATGCGCCGGGCTATTGTCAAAATCCATCACACACCGCAGGCAGCTGGAAGTGCAGCAGAAACAGACAGAGGATTCTGTCTCTGATAGTAATGACACAATTGCAAGGCTGGAAAAAGAACTGGAAGCAGCCAGGAGCCTGAAAAACGAGAAGGCAGGACAGC
This sequence comes from uncultured Lachnospiraceae bacterium, assembly GCA_949066965.1. Classification (GTDB taxonomy): domain Bacteria; phylum Bacillota; class Clostridia; order Lachnospirales; family Lachnospiraceae; genus COE1. The sequence continues at coordinate 13,174 of CARTDA010000002.1, read as the reverse complement.
TTTTTGTAAGCCTTGGCGAGCAGGAACCCGGGCTTGCAGGGACGCAGCCTGACCCTGCAAGGATGCCTGTGGAGGAACTGTGCGGTTTGTTTGAACGCGTTGTGTCCGGGCTGGAACAGCAACAGGACACGCTGCTGGAAGAGCTGGAACAAAACCGTGAAAAACTGGTGCGGAAGCAGACGCTGGAACAAAAACTCCCAAAGACTGAGGAAGAAATCAAGGCGCTTGCCCAGGATATCCAGAAAGCGGAGGTGTCGCTGGCAAGGCAGGAGACAGCATGTGGGAATCTGGCAAATGAGATTGACAATCTGCGGGAACAGCTGGGCGCAGAGACAAAGGAGGCGGTTGAACAGTGTATTCAGACACTGTCTGACCGAAAAAAGGCGCTGGAAACGGCGTTCCAGAAAGCAAAGGAACAGTACGAGGAATACAGGACCCGCAAGGGGAATCTGGAAGCGGCAGTCGATACCCTGAAAAAACAGCTTGAAGAGGCTGGTGAGGCAGCGAAGCTAAAGGAGGAGGAAGTGCTTGCGCGCCGGGAGAAGTGGCAGCAGGATAAGAAGGAGTGCAGCATCCGACGTGACCAGAAGAATAATGCCGTCTCCACCAACAGGGACATTTATGGAAAAGTAACGTCCAGGCAGGAAGACATTCTTGCCGTCGAAAAGAAGTATGTCTGGATGAAAGCGCTGTCAGACACTGCAAACGGAATGCTGAGCGGCAAACAGAAGGTGGAGCTTGAGACCTATATCCAGATGACCTACTTTGACCGCATCCTGCGGCGGGCAAATCTGCGGCTTATGACGATGAGCAGCGGGCAGTATGAGCTAAAGCGCGAGGAGGACGGCGAAAACCGCAGGGAAAAGGCCGGCCTGGAGCTGAGCGTCATCGACCATTACAACGCAACAGAGCGCAGTGTCAAGACACTGTCCGGCGGGGAGACGTTCGAGGCGTCCCTGTCGCTTGCCCTTGGCCTTTCGGACGAAATCCAGTCCTATGCGGGGGGCATCCAGATGGATTCCATGTTTGTGGACGAGGGGTTTGGCTCGCTGGATGAGGAGGCGCTCGCGCAGGCGATGAAAGCGCTGGTGCACCTGACCGAGGGCAACCGCCTGGTCGGCGTGATTTCCCATGTCTCGGAATTAAAGGATCAGATTGAACGGAAGCTGATTGTCACAAAGAACCGCGACAGGGACGGCGTGAGCAGCAGCGTGCGGGTGGAGTGATATTGAAATAAAATGCAAATCGAGTAGGGAAGATTCATCTTCCCCTACTCGTGCGCCGGGCGTCCGTCAGCTTGCTGACATATTTCATTTGGACGCCCGTGTGCATAAAAAAACGGAGACGGAGGGATTCGAACCCTCGTACCGGCAAAACGCCGGTAAACTGATTTCGAGTCAGTCCCGTTATGGCCTCTTCGGTACGTCTCCATATGAATCAATCTTACAGGAAAATGACTGACTTTTCAAGTGTTTTTGTAAAATTGTGTTTTTGTAAATGCAGTCTTTAGGATAACTTTAGGCTGCATTTATTTTCATTTTTTGTAGCTTTTTCCCATTCTGCTTTGTATTCCTATTACAAGGAGGTACAAAATGATTTCAATGCGCAAAGAAAAAACAAGGAAAAATACAGATTCCCCATATGAGGAGGTTATCAGGAGAAATTCGGACATGGTGTACAGGCTGGCGTTCTCCCTTGTCAGGACCAGCTCCGACGCGGACGACATTTATCAGGAGGTTTTTCTGCGGTATGTGCAGAAGGAGCCGGCATTTCAGGGTGCCGAGCATGAGAAGGCATGGTTTCTGCGAGTGACAATCAATTGCTGCAAAAACTTTTGGAAATCGCCATGGATGCTAAGGAGGGTGCCGATGGAAAGCGGGAAGATGGCGGATGCCGCGGCAAAAAAAGAAGCTTCAATATATGGGATGGATGACAGCAGTGCGGCTCTGATTGATGCCGTGAAACGCCTGCCGGCGAAGTACCGTGTTGTCATCCACCTGTTTTATTATGAGGATTTGTCCGTCGAGGAAATCGGAAAGCTCACAGGGGCAAAGGCTTCGACGGGCGCTGGCAGACCGTCTTGTCCCGATAGAGAAGAGCAGCACCAGCCAGGGAATCACAATGCAGGTGGAAGCCATCCATTTAGCGGGAAACGAGGCGGAAATCATCATCTCGATGCGGGATGCGGACGGCAGCACACAGGATTTGGTACGCGGCGAGATGGATTTGTTTGACAGCTATCACCTGTCGGACTATGCCAGTGACAGCATTGTCGGCGGGTGCCATTTCCTGACCTATGACGCGGCGGAGGACAAGGCGTATTTTCAGGTGAATGTCCAGTCCGACAACGCGTATCAGCCCGATAAGCTCCAGTTTCAGGTGAACGCTGTCCTGTGCGATAAATCCAAGGACAACAGGGATGTTGACTTGTCAGGGACTGTCCGTTCCATGGGGACAAAGCTGGAAGCGCTCAGCGGCAGCGGCGGCAGAGTGCCTGAGGAGGAGCTGCCCGACGCACTGCGGTGCGTTTCCGGCACGGAAGCGGATCCAAGACCCAGCGCGTATGTTTTGGATGGGACAAAAGCAGCAGACTGCGCGGCGGATGATTTTACAGTGACCGCCATCGCATATATTGATGGCGTGCTGCGCGTCCAGATGTGCATGGGCGACAACTGGGAGTCGGACCGGCATGTAGAGCTGTTTTTAAGGGATGCAGACGGAAATGATCGGTACAGTGACCACAGCGTGGGCTGGCATGAGGATGTCGGGGACACGAGCTATCAGTTCTATGAGTTTTGGTATATCGAGGAGATGGATGCAATCTCGGATTATTCCATGTACGGCATCTTTCATAATTCCGGGAAACTGGTGAAAGGGGACTGGAAAGTGACGTTTCGGCTGGAATAGATATGGATAATATTTGACATTTCCCGCCAATCGCCTTATGATAGTTTATGACGAATACAGGAACCTGTCAGGGGTTCGGAAAGAGGAGCATCCAGATGAAAAAAGTTTTTATTGACGGAAGTGAAGGGACGACGGGGCTGCGCATATTTGAGCGGTTTGAGGGAAGGGATGACATTGAAATCTTGAAGATTCCTTCCGAGCTGCGCAAGGATCCGGCAGAAATCAAAAAATATATCAATGCGTCGGACATTACATTCCTCTGCCTGCCGGATGCGGCGGCGCGGGAGGCAGTGGCGATGGTCGAGAATGACAATACCATCATAATTGACACCTCGACGGCACACCGGACGGAGCCGGGCTGGGCATACGGTTATCCGGAGCTTTCCAGGGCACACCGCGACGCCATCAGGACAGGAAAGCGCATCGCGGTTCCGGGCTGTTATGCGACAGGTTTTATCACGGCGGCATATCCGATGGCAGCAGAGGGAATCCTGCCAAAAGACTATCCGGTCGCGGCATTTGCCATGTCGGGCTACAGCGGGGCAGGCAAGAAGGCGATTGCGGTCTACGAGGCGGATGGGCGTGACAAGGAGTTTGATGCGCCGCGTGAGTATGCGCTGGACCAGAACCATAAGCATTTAAAAGAAATGCAGGCGGTTACGGGGCTTGAGAAGGTGCCGCTGTTCTCGCCGCTTATCTGTGACTATTACAGCGGCATGGTAGTGACGCTGCAATTTTACACGGAATTGTTAAAGGGCAAACCGGCGCCGGACAAGGTGCACGCGATGTTTACAGATTATTTTGAGGGGGAGCCGTTTGTGAAGGTGATGCCGTTTGGAAAGGAAGCGGACTACAACGGTTTTCTGGCTGGGAATACCTGTTCCGGCTGGGACGGCATTGAGATTTATGTGACGGGAAATGAGGATAGGCTGCTCGTCAGCACGCGTTTTGACAACCTCGGAAAAGGGGCGTCAGGTGCGGCAGTGCAGTGTCTGAATATTATCCTTGGCTGTGATGAAAGCAAGGGACTGGTATTGTGACAGCAGACGACATAGGGGACTGTATGGATGGCGGCTGTTTGACGGCATGGAGGGAAAGAGGGCGTATGGCACAGTTACCGCAGGATTTTATGATTAGGATGCAGGATATGCTAGGGGATGCGTATCCTGCTTTCCTGCGTAGTTATGAGGAAGACCGGTTCCAGGCGCTCCGCGTGAATGCGCTGAAGGGCACGAGGGAGACGTTTTTGGAAAAGGAATCATTTTCCGGTTTAAGGGGGATTCCGTGGGAGAAAAACGGATTTTATTATGATGGGGCTGCCGGCTGTACGCCCGGAAAGCACCCATTTCATGAAGCGGGTGTGTATTATATACAGGAGCCGAGCGCAATGGCGCCTGCGGCGTATCTGTGTGCGGCACCGGGGGAACGTGTCCTTGACCTGTGTGCGGCGCCGGGCGGAAAGACGACGCAGACTGCCTCCTATATGCAGAATCGGGGCATTCTTGTCTGCAATGAAATCCATCCGGCACGGGCAAAAATACTTTCGGAAAATGTGGAGCGTATGGGAATCCGCAATGCCCTTGTCACCAATGAGGCGCCACAGCGTCTGGCGGAAATGTTTGACGGCTATTTTGACCGCATTTTAGTGGATGCGCCCTGCTCCGGCGAGGGGATGTTTCGGAAAAATGAGGAGGCGTGCGGCGAGTGGAGCCTTGCGAGTGTGCAGCTCTGCGCGGACAGGCAGGATGAGATTCTTGACTGTGCGGACAGGATGCTTCGCCCCGGCGGACGACTGGTGTACGCGACCTGTACGTTTGCGCCAGCCGAGAATGAGGGGAGCATTGCGCGGTTTCTGGGACGCCATCCGGATTACCGGATTTTGGAAGTGAAAAAGTATGAGGGCATGTCAGAGGGCGTTCCGGAGTGGGCGCATTTTGGCGGGTACTGTGATGGATTAAGGCATACGATACGGCTGTTCCCGCATCTGGTTCAGGGAGAGGGACATTATCTCGCCGTATTGCAGAAGCAGGGGGAAGTGCCGGACGGATATCAGGCAGTTCCGGTAAACGGCCTGCAAAAGGGTATCGCTGCAAAAGATGTCAAGGAATTTTTGCAGTTCGGTCAGGAATCCCTGCAAGTGGATTTGCTGGAAAACAAACAGGACTGTCTGCTGAAATTTGGCGAACAGCTCTATCTGATGCCAGAGGATATGCCATCCATCAAAGGACTGAAGGTACTTCGCGCAGGCCTCCACCTTGGCACGCTGAAAAAAAATCGTTTCGAGCCGTCCCATGCGCTGGCGCTTGCATTAAAACAAGATGAAGTAAGGCGTTCGATGGAGATTGGAACCGAAGAAAATGCAAGGGCTTATCTGAGTGGAATGACACTCAGTCATGATGGGGAAAAGGGCTGGTACCTGATGACGTATAAAGGGTACAGCATTGGCTGGGGAAAGCTTGCCGGGCAGGTCATGAAGAACCATTACCCGAAAGGGCTTAGGAAAGTGTGAAATCAATGAAAACTTCAAAAACTGCATTAAATCTCACCGAGGGCAGACCGGTGAAGCTGATTCTGCTGTTTGCCATTCCGGTGTTTCTGGGCAATCTGTTTCAGATTTGCTACAGCCTGGTCGATACGAAAATTGTAGGCAGGATTCTGGGGGAGACAGCGCTGGCGGCGGTAGGCAGTGTGTCTGTTTTGTACACACTGCTCACCGGATTTTTTAATGGGCTGAGTCTCGGGTTCAGTGTGCTGACGGCGCGGTTTTTCGGGAGCGGAGAGGAGCGGAAGCTAAAGGAAAATGTGGCGGGCGCCATCGTGCTGGGATTTCTGACAGCAGGGGTTCTCATCACCGGGACCGCCATCTTTATCCGGCCGATTCTGATGCTCTTGAATGTGCCGCCACAGCAGCTTGATATGGCATTGTCATACATCACGCTGCTGGTGTGGGGGATGTTTGTCACGCTGGCGTACAACCTTTGTGCCAATACCCTGCGCGCAATTGGGGATTCGATTACGCCGCTTATTTTTCTGGTGATTGCGGCGGTGGCAAACGTTGTGCTGGATTACTTGTTCATCCTTGTCTTTCACATGGGCGTGCGGGGGGCCGCGGTGGCGACACTTGTTTCGCAGATGCTGTCGGTTGTGCTCTGCCTGCTTCGCATCCGGCGGGGATTTCCGATGCTGCACCTTGCAAGGGAGCATTTTGTGCTTTCAAAAGAGCAGGTTCTTTCCTTATATGAGAGCGGCCTGTCCATGGGACTGATGTCAAGCCTTGTGAATTTCGGTTCGCTGGTGCTTCAGAGCGGCATCAACCAGCTTGGGACAAATATCATCGTGGCACATACTGCGGCGCGCAAGGTCTTTGAAATCTGGGGACTGCCTGTGAGCGTGCTCGGCTCCTCCATGGCAACGTACTGCGGACAGAATTACGGTGCAGGCAGGTATGACAGGATTCGCCAGGGAATGAAAAGTGTGTTGATTTTGGGCGCAGTGTGGGACGGAATTGTATTTGTCCTTGCGCAGACCGTTTCACCGTATTTGATTCGTTTTATCACAAGCTCGGAAAATGAGGAGATTATTTACTGGGGAACGCTTTACCTCAGGGTGGACATGTCATTTTTGCTGGTTTGTCTGTTTATCGTGATTCTGCGGAACTGTATGCAGGGATTTGGCGATTACAGGACACCGGTTTTGTCCAGTTTTATTGAGCTGGTGGGAAAGCTGGTGTTTACTTTTGTGTTTGTGCGGCTGTTTGGGTACTGGGGAATCATCTGGACAGAGCCGGTCATCTGGTTTTTGATGGTGATTCCGTTGATAATAATGACCCTGAAAAATCCGGTTATCAGGAAAGACAGTGGTGTTGCAATGTCCGGAGACAATCTGTTTGCCGGACGCCTGAATAGTGAAAAAAGGTAACAGTGCTGAATTGTTGCAAAAAAGACTATATAAGGACCTAAGTGCAGATACAAATTATGTAATATGGTTACAAAAATGATATTGGGGGAATTGGAGTGAAGACACAGGAAGCTGTAGTGATGCGGATTAAAGGTTTATGTGATGAGAAAAATATGAGAATATCGCAGCTCGCATATGCATCGGGCATGCCGCCCTCGACACTGAAAAATGTCATGCAGGGAAACAGCAAGAATACGGGGATTGTCACAATTAAAATGATATGTGACGGGCTCAATATTTCCTTGGAGGAATTTTTCTGCTGCGAAGTGTTTCGGGACTTGGAGCAGGAAATTGATTAGGAACTTTTACAATTTTTGGAAATTTTAAAAAAATGTTGCAATCAGAACAAATGTATGATACGATAAGAACGAACAAAGATTCCAAAACTTTGTTCGTTCTTATCGTTTTTATGTGCAGCCCCATGCAGAGGAAGTATGCCGCAGAAGCGGCGCATGGGGTGCGCGGGAGTAGGGAAAAGCTTGATTGTGAAGATAGGATATTATCAGGGGAATGCAGGATATGGATGAAATTGTTGATAACATACAGAACAGCAGGAAACAAACAATAGAATTGTGTGCGTCATCGGCACAGACCATTATGGATAAGCTTGCGATTCTGACGGATGCCGCCAAGTATGATGTGGCGTGCACCAGCTCAGGCGTTGACCGGAAGGGAAACGGGCGTGATATGGGAAACTGTGTGTCAGCGGGTATCTGCCACAGCTTCTCAGCGGATGGCAGGTGCATTTCGCTCTTAAAAATATTAATGTCAAATGAGTGCGCCTACGACTGCAAGTACTGTGTAAACCGCAGGAGCAACGATGTGCCGCGGGCGACGTTTACCCCTGACGAAATCTGCGAGCTGACCATGAATTTTTATAGGAGAAATTATATTGAAGGCTTGTTTCTGAGCTCCGGAATCATCCACAATCCAAGCTATACTATGGAGTTGATTTACCAGACGCTATACAAGCTCCGGAATGTCTACCGTTTCCGCGGATATGTCCATGTCAAGGGAATACCGGGCACGGATCCCATGCTGATACAGCAGATAGGGTATCTGACGGACAGGATGAGTGTAAATCTGGAGCTTCCCACGGCGGAGGGACTGGAGAAGCTTGCGCCGAGCAAGCACAGAAAGACAATTCTCACACCGATGCGCCAGATACAGAACGGTATCGCACAGGGAAAACAGGAGCTTGCCCTGTACCGCAGTGCACCGGCGTTTGTGCCGGCAGGGCAGTCCACACAGATGATTATCGGTGCGACGCCGGAGAGTGATTATCAGATTATGTCGGTGGCAGAGGGACTCTATGACAAGTTTGGCATGAAGCGCGTATTTTACTCTGCCTACGTAGGGGTGAACGAGGATAAGGCACTTCCGTCAGTACGGGCGGCATCACCGCTTCTGCGTGAGCACAGGTTATATCAGGCGGACTGGCTGCTGCGGTTTTATCAGTTCCGTGTAGAGGAGCTGCTGAACGAAAAGCATCAGAATTTTAATGTGTTGCTAGACCCGAAGTGCGACTGGGCGCTTCAGCATCTGGAGCAGTTTCCTGTGGAGATTAACAGGGCAGACTATCAGGTGCTGCTGCGGGTGCCGGGCATCGGGGTAAAAAGTGCACAGCGTATCTGCAAGGCGAGGAGAAGCGGTGCGCTGAATTTTGACAACCTTAAGAAAATCGGCGTGGTGCTGAAGCGTGCACTGTATTTCATTACCTGCAATGGCAGAATGATGTACAACACAAAGATAGAGGAGGACTACATTACAAGAAACCTGCTTGCCAGCCACGAGAAGCTGCCTTTTGATAAGGACGGAATGACTTACAGGCAGCTGTCACTGTTCGATGACGCGCAGGAAAATGCTGATTTGTTTGGTAAAAGCCAGGTGATGGCGCTCTAGAACATGTTTGAAAAATCATTCCTGCCATCTGCACGCCCCACTTTGCGTGATATTTGCACCAAATTCAGTTGACGTAGCCCGCTACGCCGCCTTCATTTGGCACAAATCTCCCACAAATTGTGACGCACATCTGGCAGAAAGCATTTTTCAAACACGCTCTAGGCGAATGGAGGAATCAGGTGGAAGAATATATTTTAATATGCGAGGACAGCATGGAGGGAATCCTTACAGGAGTTTATGAGGCATATCAGTTCAAGAAAGAGAATGGGATAGAAAGCCATGACAGGATTCATCTCGCAGTCAGGGAACCGGATATGCAGCGTCTGTTCACACAGTACGCCTATGTGCAGACAGACCATGAAAAAGCGGGCAAAGTGACGGATACCATGGTCAGGCAGCTGGGAAATGAGACATGGTACAGAATCAGCATGGCGATGGTGTCCTGCTTTGAGGACAAGGCGGACGCGGTATATCACACAATTGTTTTGGGACTGAGGCAAAGGGACAGGAATATAACGGACCGGCTGCAGGAAGACTGTGTGCAGCGCACATTCAAGTGTGCGCGGGCAGCGGATAACGAGCTGTGCCATCTGAAACAGTTTTTGCGATTTTCGGAGCTCCAGAATGGCATGCTGTATGCAAAGATTGATGCGAAGCACCATGTCCTTCCATTTCTGATGCCACACTTCGCTGACCGGCTGCCTGCCGACAATTTTGTAATCTATGATGAGGAGACGCAGACATTCGGGCTGCATGCAAGCTTTAAAAAATGGTATCTCATACAGGGGGCGGCATTTGACGAGGACAGTATCGTGTACTCCGAGGTTGAGGAAGTCTATCAGAACCTGTTCCGCCGTTTTTGTGACAGCATTGCAATTGAGGCGCGCATCAATCCAAAATTGCAGATGAACATGCTGCCACTGCGTTTCCGTCCGAATATGGTGGAATTTTGATTATATATTTTCCAATATCCGAATATCGACTGCGGTATAATGGTACTCCCGGTCAGGAAGTTCGCCGGAAGTGAGGTAGTGAAAGAGCAGATCAAGCGGCTTTTTGCCCTGTATGCGCGGCTGCTGACAGATGACGGCGGACAGGACGCCATCCCGCAGGAACTGTTGCGTCGTCTCAGCCTTGTCAAAGGCGACCACGCAAAGTTTCCCCGCAAGCCCGAGGGATGCTATGGCACGGCAGCCGCCATATACGCCGCCGGCGGCGAAAAACAGCGCATTGATTTCGGGGTGTTCATTCAAAAGGCGGGCGGTCTGTTCGTAGCTTGCAATCTCATCGTCCTGCGTTTCTTTAATGGAAATGATATGCATATGTTCCTGATAGGGCTTCAGGGCATCCGTAAATCCTGCGATGCGTTCCGTGTGGCAGAGGATGTCCGATGAGCCAGTGATAATTCCAATCCGGACATCGCCGTGAGTCATGAGGCGTAACAGCCCTGCGGCAGTCCTGCCGCTCCTGGTATAGTTGCTGCCGACATAGGCAATGCGCATGGAATTTTCAATGTCTGTATTTAAGGTTACGACAGGAATTCCCTGTTCGGAAAGTTCATTGATGCGGATGCGGATGCGGTCGTCATTCTGAGGCGCAAGGGCAATGCCGTTCACATCCTCCCGGAGCAGTTCATCGATGGCGCCCAGCTGGGCATCCACATTGATTGGGATTTGCTTTACGAGGACGGTACAGTTATACCCGGCGAGGTCGCTTGCTTTTTCGTTGACACCTTTCAGCACGTCGGCAAAAAAGGGGTTGTCCGTGGAGAACAGGATAACACCGAGCTTTATCTTCTTTTTTTGTGCGGCAAGTGCCAGCCCGGCCTTGTTTGGCTTATAGTCGAGCGCTTTTGCGATTTCATTGATTTTTTCGGCAGTGGCGGGATTGACGGAACCCCGGTTGTTGAGTACCCGGTCGACGGTTCCGCGGGAAACGCCAGCCAGTGCAGCAATTTCTTTTATTGTTGCCATAGCGTCCTCCGGTTATAAAGTGTTTTTGGAAATGAATTGATATAAGTATAGCGTCATTATGCCGAAAAAGCAAGCGGAATGTTGCACGAGCACAATCCGGAGTGTTCCGGTAAAAATCCATGTAAGATCTGCGCGGCATCCTGTAGTGCAAAGTCCCGAGATGAACTGTTACTGTAAATTTTCACTAGAAAATAAATGGGTGTTTGATGTATTTTGACGAAAATAAATTATTATAAAATTTCCACTTGATTTTTTGGGTGATACCTACTATGATAAAGTCAGTTGTTGGAACGTGCACGAGCACATCTTTGGCGGCTGATTTGGCTGCCATCGTATTCAAAATGGCATTGGATGTTGTATGATAATAAAGGAGGATTTCAAAATGAACAATTTACCACAGGTAAAAGTAGGTATCGTGGCGGTGAGCCGTGACTGTTTTCCGGAGAGTTTGTCCGTGAACAGGAGAAAGGCACTGGTCAAGGCATATGCGGATAAGTACGGCATGGATGGTATCTATGAGTGTCCGGTCTGCATCGTGGAGAGCGAGATACATATGGTACAGGCGCTTGAGGATATCAAGAAGGCAGGCTGCAATGCACTCTGTGTATATCTTGGAAACTTCGGACCTGAGATTTCAGAGACACTTCTTGCAAAGCATTTTGACGGGCCTGCCATGTTTATCGCGGCAGCAGAGGAGACACAGAATGACCTTGTTGGCGGACGCGGGGATGCATACTGTGGTATGCTGAATGCAAGCTATAATCTGAAGCTTCGCAATATCAAGGCATATATTCCGGAATATCCGGTAGGGACGGCAGAGGAATGCGCTGACATGGTTCACGAGTTTCTGCCGATTGCCAGGGCGATTGTCGGACTCTCTGATCTGAAGATTATTTCGTTTGGCCCCAGACCACTCAACTTCCTTGCATGCAACGCGCCAATCAAGCAGCTCTACAATATCGGTGTCGAGATTGAGGAAAACTCGGAGCTTGACCTCTTTGAGGCATTCAAAAAGCATGACGGCGACGAGAGAATTCCTGCAAAGGTGAAGGAGATGGAGGCGGAGCTTGGCGAGGGCAACATGAAGCCGGAGGTGCTCCCGAAGCTTGCACAGTATGAGCTGACACTGCTTGACTGGGTTGAGGCGCACAGAGGCTACCGCAAGTATGTTGCAATTGCCGGAAAGTGCTGGCCTGCATTCCAGACACAGTTTGGCTTTGTTCCCTGTTATGTAAACAGCCGGCTGACAGGCATGGGCATTCCTGTATCGTGTGAGGTTGACATCTATGGCTGCCTGAGTGAGTTCATCGGTACATGTGTAAGCCAGGATGCCGTAACACTGCTCGATATCAACAACACCGTTCCGGCAGATATGTACAGCGAGTCCATCAAGGATAAGTTCAACTATACACACAATGATACATTTATGGGATTCCACTGTGGCAATACGAATACCAAAAAGCTCAGCTTCTGCAGCATGAAATACCAGATGATTATGGCAAGGACGCTTCCCGAGGAGGTTACACAGGGTACGCTTGAGGGCGATATCGTTCCGGGTGATATCACGTTCTACCGTTTACAGTCGACAGCGGACTGCAAGCTGCGCGCATATATTGCACAGGGTGAGGTTCTTCCGGTTGCGACAAAGTCATTCGGAAGCATTGGCGTATTTGCGATTCCCGAGATGCAGCGTTTTTACAGACATGTATTAATCGAAAAGAATTATCCGCATCATGGAGCGGTTGCATTCGGGCATTTCGGAAAGGCATTGTTTGAGGTATTTAAGTATATCGGCGTGCCGGTTGAGGACTTAAATTACAATCAGCCGAAGTCACTGCCATATCCGACAGAGAATCCGTTTGCGTAAGTATATATAGTTGGCGATTAATTACCGCCAACTGCGCCGAGCACGACCGCTCTGCGGCATCTACATTTTCGTGCGAGTGCGCATCCCCCGGAGGGCTATATATTCGGCGATTTTTAATCACCGAATATATAGAATAAATGTTTTTCAAGATGGCGGCATCTAAGCCGAAAGGTTTAGGTGCTGTTTTTAGGAACTGTTCAGAAATCAGTTATACTGAGCGTCAGATAAATCTGCCACTCAGCATAACATGATGCACACAGCCGCATATGGAAATTTGCCGCTTTGCGGCTGCGGCTGTCGCCATATACATAACCTGACAGGACTGGGGACATTGCAGGCGAATGAAGCGCTAATCCGAGAATTAGAAAATACTCATAAAAAATGGGGGTATATTATTTAATTTGGCGGGTTCAGGCGCTTCTTTTTTTTTATACAATAAGAGAGTATCAGTAGGCTGCCATGTCACATAAAGGGCAGGGAATCAGGTACATTGATGGAGAATAGGAGAACAAGTATGATGAACGGTGCGAGAAAAACACATAGTGTCAGAATATTTCAGACAATTAAA
>CARTDA010000001.1:0-234686 GCA_949066965.1 uncultured Lachnospiraceae bacterium | reverse complement strand
TGTCGGCAGGCGATTTCTTATAACCGAACGGCGGCACTGTGCTGTGGTAGATGCCCGCCCTTGCCTTTGTAGTAAGGGTGCTGCGGATTTTCTTGGATATGTCACGGGCATAAAAATCATTGAACAGATTCTTGAAAGGCGCCATCTCGTTATATCCTGTGCTTGTGTCGATTCCGTCGCTGATCGCTATGTAGCGTACCCTCTTGCTGGGGAAATACATATCTGTGTAATACCCTGTCTGCAAATAGTCACGCCCCAGGCGTGAAAGGTCTTTTGTGATGACCGTGTTGATTTTCCCGCTTTCAATATCCGCAATCATGCGTTTAAAATCCGGTCTTTCAAAATTCGTACCGCTCCATCCGTCATCAACGTAGGTTTCGACAATCTCTATGCCGTGGTATTCCGCAAACTGTGTCAGCATCTGCTTCTGGCTTGTTATGGAATTGCTCTCACGGTCAACGTAGCCATCGTCAACCGATAACCGGGTATAAAGCCCCGCCTTTGGTGTTCCTCTGTATGTTGTCCTGCTCATCCTGTTCTCCCTTCTTCGTCTGAATCCGGTTGAATATAGATAAGCCCTCTGTCCTCTATTATACTTTCACTGCCCGGAACCTGCAAGGTTTTTTCGTATTTATCTGAATTTAATATCGCCCTCACAAACGCATCCTGCGGTGTGCGCTCACTGTCAAATACCCTCGTCACTATCAGTTTCGCTTTATTCAAATATATTCCCTCCAATCAATCCAATATCAGACGCTCTCTGCGTCCTGCCCTGCGAAATAAAAGCCCGGCAAGGTGTTAAATTCCCCCTGCCGGGTATCAGACGCTTTAAAAGGACGCAATAAAGACGCTTCTAAAATGCCCCCAAAGCCTTGTATTTCCTATCTTTAGACGCTAAGACACTTATTTTCCAAGTTTAAATTTAAAAAATATTTATACAGATAAAATAGGGCTGGCACAGGCGTATGTATATATAAAAAAGGATTTCGGATTTTGCCCGTCTTTGCGTCTTTTGCGTCTTAATGCCCGTTCTCCCCTGTCCTCACCTTTACATGGATACCTTTAAATCCCCTTGCGGTCTTGCCGGAGCCGAGTGCGATATTATGGGTATAGTCAAGCCCGTACTGCTTCTCGTTCTGCCGCAGGTAATTGGAAAAACTGCGCTCCCCCAGCGGCTTTTCGAGGTTGTCCTCACACCACTGGCTGTATGCGCCGTAAAGCTGCTTTGACGTGGCGTGTGTGCCTTTCTCAAGCCTGATATACCCTTCCGACTGCATGAATACAATGATGTTGTTCCCGTCCTGCATGGCTTTTGTCAGGTTGTCCTCCGCCCTCTGGCTTATGGTGAAACGGTATCCGTTATCAATCAGTCGGCGCAGCCCCTCAAGACACCATAAGAAAATGCCCTCCGCTTCAGCAATCAATTTTTCGCCGAGGAACGGGTCATCTTTCCTGTCCGGCTCCCGCTCCTTTACGGTGAGGACTATCTGCCTGCGGAAAAAGCCGTAGGAACGGTCATACAGTGAACCGAGGTTTCCATTCCCGAAACAGATAAACCTCACGCATAAATACCCCTGTTCACTCTGCTTTCCCTTGCGTTCCAAATCCGTTTTATCTTCCAGCGTCACTATGGACTTGATGTTGTTCGTCTGCGGCAGTGCTTCCAGCTTCATGTCGTCATCAAGCATCAAAAGTTTCCACTCAAGGTCTGCCCGTGCGAAGCGGTCAACCTCCACCTTCTGTATGCTGCCTGTGTTCATGCTGTCACCGAGCAAAGCACGAAGCACCCTGCCGATGCGTGACTTGCCCTCCCCGCCTTTGCCTATGACAATCATCATTTTCTGCCCTTTTGTCGTAGGTAACAGAACATATCCCATAAACTCCTGCAACGTGGTAATATCCTCCGGCACTAATAGCTGCCCAAGAAAGGCAAGCCAGCGTGACGGTTCCGGCGCATCAGGCGCATACCTTACGGGAAGCCTGTTCATGCAGAATTCTTTCTGCGCAGAGAAGCCCTTTGATAAAAAGTATGTGCCGTTTGCCACATGGATACGGTCTGTCTGGAACGGCAGCGGCGGCGAGTAGCTCCTGATCCGCAGCGCATCAAGGAGTGATGTAGCCTTTTTTGCGATGCCTGATGTGACATAAGGCGCAATCTTGTAATATATCTCCGCCTTAATCTGCTCCGCATCACCGACTGCCCCGTTTATGTCAAAAAAAGTGCCGTGTATGCACTTCATAGGGTGCCCTGCAAGGAAATCCTCACAGAAAAGCACGTCATTGACTTTGCTCCCGTCAAACCATGTTTCCGGCTTTGACGCCTGCTCCATTTTCTCCATTGTCTTTTCCAATGCCGCCCTCTGCTCCGGCGGCACACTGTTCCAGTCTTCTTTCAATTTTCAACACTTCCTCTCCATAATCCGCTACTAACTGCACACGCTCCGATAGCGGAGCGTACAATAACACATCAAGCAGATACTCAATATAGTCTTTCTTTTCCAACGCTTCACAGAATAACGGGTTCCATTCCCCATCCGGCTCCTGCGGCGCATACTGTTCTTTCCACTGCCTTAAACAGCACAGGTAATCGGAAATCACACGGAAGCACCTCTTTTCCGCCTTCTCAAACCTCTGCTCCGGTGATAATCTCCGCTTACGTTTTGGCGGCGGCTTCCTGCCCCTGTTATCCTCAAAACTGATACCGAAATCCGACGCTATCTGCAATGCCGCTTCCTTCTTCCCAAGCCCGTAATACTTCGCCACAAAATCAATGGCATCGCCCTTTTCCCCGCACCCGAAACAGTAATAACGGTTATCCATCTTCATGCTCGGATTTTTGTCCTTATGGAACGGGCAGACCGCCATGCCGTTACGGTTTATCTTTATCCCGCAATGCTCCGCCGCCTGCCTTGCGGTAATGCCGTTCTCCCTTATCGCTTCAAATATATTCATGCAGCCCTCCATCCAAAATCCCCGCAACGCAAAAAAGGCAGCTACAAACCTATGTCCAATAGGTTCATAACTGCCCTGCCGCTGTGTGTTACCTTAATTAAAAACTGTCTATATATGTATGCCTGCACCCATCCGCCCAGCTGCCGATCAGCGCATAGTATAATGGGATAACATGGCTGTCGTCCTCCGCAGCCTTCACGCCGACATACCCGTTATGCGCACTGAATGTTTCAAAACTTAACGCAACATCATCAAGCTGCTCCGAACCGACGATATCCTCCGAGAGATAGACCATGCCGCTTTTTGTCACCCTTATCTGGTTGTTGTGCCTGTCATTCCCGCAGGCAATCAGCATACGGAACTGTTCAAGGGTGATTGTCCTGATGTCATACGCCTTTATCCTCTGCCCGTTCAAAATAATAGATTTTCCCTTCTGTATGGGAAACATTTCCTCTTGTATCATCCGCCAATATAAATCCCCGTTTTTACAAAATTTTATATCCTGCAAGTAGCTTCTGGGAGGGAAGCCCACATTGGAATCTCACCATCATCTTTGTGACCGTTTTACGGAAGTATCATTATCAGGAAACAGTGTCATGGCGCAAGGTTCCCACACCTTGTTTGCTTTAAAACATCTCTCGCTCTTGCCTGTCCAGTACAGGCAGTCATGGCGTGCTTTGGCACAGCTCGGCTGTTTCATACGTCTTGCAGGATTGTCCATATTCAGTTGTCAGCAAATGATGCTTTTCAAAACCGCACCAGCAATAAAACGTATCGGTTTTTCTAGTTAAATTTCCAGCTTGTCCGCCCCGTATTTATGGATAATCCGGAACAGGATTTCTTTCTCTTTCCCCTCCGCTTTCCCGTACAGCCTGCACAGTGTTTCAAGTTCTGTTTCTGTGAGGGTATTGGTATAGGGCTTGTAATTATCCGTGATAAAAACCCCGCCGCCACAACCCGGCTTTGTATAAATCGGGTAATCAAAAGTCAATGTGAAAATATCATGGTGTATCGTGCGTATCGTAACGCCCAATTCCCACGCAAGCTCCCTTGCCGTTATATGCCCTTTGACGGACAAAATACTGATGATTTCCATTCTCCGGTGTGCCGTGTTCATGCTGCGCCTCCCTTCATTTTTTGGCTTGAAAACCATCTGGTTTTTTATGTATTCCTTTCACAGTACGGCCCAAATTCATGTATGATTGACAGGACAGTTTCCCTGTCTTTCCCCGTACATCCAACAGCAAGTTTTTCCAGGCATTCCAGTTGTTCATGCGAAAGCGTATTCTGGTTTTTCCCAACGCCGTCCATCAGGAAATAGCCGCCGTTATATCCTTTTTTTGAAATGACCGGAAGTTCCTCGCCTATGACTTCAAAATCCCTGCTGATTGACTTCCTGCCCACGCAGTATCTGCCCATAAGTTCCGATACCGTCAGCCTCTTTCCTGACAGCAGCATACGCTCAATTTCACGCCGCCGCTGGAATGCATGGTCTAACACTTTTTCACCCCCTTTCTCCGCTGTTTCTGATGTTAATTGTAGATAAAGTAATGCTCCCTCTATGGGGGCATTGCTAAAAAAATTTCCAAGTTTTTCTCTAAAAGCCGGAAAGGTAAAACCCTTTCCGGACAAGAATAGCAAGCACTGCCTGTGTTCCCTCACAGGCTCCAATTTTTCAAATTCCCCCGAAGCGGGAACTTGAAAAAATTGGCTTGTAGGGGGCATATCCCCCTAACCCCCTTTGCGCTCAAAAAATCACAAACTGCCCTGCCGGAGTTTTTTGATTTTTTTGCACGAATGCCCCATGTATGAGGGCATTTATTTTTGTAAAATCCCATTAAAAAACTGATAAGGAGAAAAACCAAAAATGGCAAACCGTGAGCGCAAAAATGAGCTGAAAATATATCTAAGCGACAAGGAGCAATACATACTGGAACAGAAAGTAAAAATCTCCGGCATGAAAAGCAAATCCACCTTCCTGCGCCGCCTGATTTTATACGGCTTTGTCTATGACATTGACTATTCGGATTTACGGGAATACAACGCTACACTCGGAAAAATCAGCGGCAACCTGAACCAGATTGCAAAGCGAATGAATGCCACAGGAAATGTGTATAAAGCCGATGTGGAGGAAGTGAAAAAGCTGATGAAACAAGTATGGGATACACAATTAGCCATGCTGAAAAAACAGCCCTCCATAAAACAGTAAAAACATATCTATGTAGCACAACAGCAATCAATTTTTCAGGAAAATTTACAAAAGTAAAACCTCTATTAAATCCAAAAATGGTCAAAATTCGACATTAAAAAAGGTGTGCTGTAATTCAGTTTTAATCTGATTCACAGTACACCTTGATGTGTGTAACATACCTTTTATTTTTATGAGTGTCCTTAACCTGTTCTTATATATTTGGGATTTTATTTTCATCATTATCCTATTCCTCTATTTTCACCTCTAAACATTCAATAAAAGCACCTCTGCCGTACAACAATATAAATTGTCATACGGCAGATTAAATTGTGTTTTCCTTTAAAAAATGTTCTTTTCCACTCCGCTGTCTTTAACTGAATTTTTCTCTCACTACACCACTTGATGCCTGCAATAAAATCTAACTGCCAAAAACATAAAAATAGGAATTTCAACCACTGCCGATATGAGAATGACATATGGTGTCCAAAAACTCATTCCCCCAATATGCAGAAAATTAAAATCGCAGAGCTGATAAAGAAAATTATTTTTCATGCCAATGCCTGCGGACGGCAGAATACTCCCAATCCATGTATCACCTAAAGCTCCATAAGCGAATATAGGCAACAACAATACCACCATAGAAATCAATAGCACTGTTAATGAATCCTTACATTTGGCAGACAGGAAAAATGTACAGCTGATGACTGCCAATACTGAAATCAATCCAACCAGTACCAAAACAATCTGGAGCTGCCCCAGGTTCATATCTGGCAGGTTGATGACGGAAAACAACATTTGGAAAGAAGTTTCCAGACAATCTGTGCCAAACGCAAGGTTCAGGATTAACAAATGAATTGACATTCCCAAAACAAAAATTACTATGAATATGCTGCTGGCTGCTAAAATCCTTGTGACAGCTAATTTCATGCGCCCGTATTTGGTACAACGTAAAATACTGTCACTCCCGGTTTGATATTCATTCGCAAAAATCGGGGCTGCAATAGCGGTACAGAGGATTGACAAAACTAAGATATACAATGTTGTATAGTCAAAAGCATCCCTGCTCATACCGGGAAACAGATAGAATGGCTGTTTCAGCTTTGCATACTCATCTGCGGCAAACTGCCCGGCTGTCGGATATTCTTTCTGCTCAAGGTTCATAACATGATCCAGATGAGAAGCGCACCTCTCATAAAAATACTGTTCCACTTCATCCGGGGCAATATCCATAAGTTCTGCCCCGATGCCTGTTTTCGGATCAGCAAAGGCTTCGCTTAATCCTTTCAGCATAGGGCGTATTGCCATAATATTTTCAATATAAACGTCCAGCGGCACATCATCCAGTGTGCCATATTCCTTTACGCACGACTGATATACCCGCAGGGCTTCCGCCAGCTTCTCCGATGTAATATCCCCTGCTGTTTTTGCATAGTAATCTCTCTTAAACTTAATTGCAGGCAAGCCATCTAACTCAATGACTTCGCCATTTTCTCCCGGACGGTTAATAGATTCAAAACTAATCGGCAGATACGCCGATATAACAGACATCAAAATGGCAACAGCAATCAATACCAAAGTACGGCGTGACATTATAATCCGTTTTACTTCTAAACAAAATAAGCGCATATTATTTTCCCTCCCCTTCCAGATTTTCCTGCGGAAAATACCAAAGATATAAGTCCTCAAGCCGGGGCGATACAGCAACTGCTCCGGAAATTTCAGGCGTTTCGGATAAATACCGAATGGATACCTGCCCGTTATCTTCACCACGTTGATTGATAACTCTAAGCCGCATCTCATAACTGCTCAAATCCCCGGCTGGTACGGAACACGTCCAGACTTTCCCTTCAATCTCTTTCACAAGTTCATCTGTTGTTCCTATATCCACAATTTTTCCTGCCTTCATAATGGCGTTTCTTGTCGCAATATACTCAATGTCAGAAACAATATGGGTAGAAATCAGCACAATTCTGTCATGTGAAAATTCCGAAATAAAGTTACGGAAGCGTACCCTCTCTCCGGGATCAAGCCCTGCCGTTGGTTCGTCCATAACAAGGATTTTCGGATCATTTAACATTGCCTGTGCAATACCGACACGCCGCTTCATTCCTCCGGACAGCTTTGCAATTTTTTTCCTTTTTACATCAGAAAGCGTAAGTATGTCCAAAAGGTAATTGATTTTCTTTGTAGTTTCCCTTGCCGGAACATCTTTAAGCGCCGCTACATACTCAAGGTAATCTTTTACCGAGAAATCACGGGAATATCCAAAATCCTGCGGTAAAAAACCAAATATGTTCCGATAAGACTCTCCCATTTTGCGGATATCAGCGCCATCATAATAAATTGCTCCGCTGGTAGGCATCATAATGTCAGCAATCATACGCATAAGGGTAGTTTTTCCTGCCCCATTAGCGCCAAGCAATCCCCACACTCCCGGTGTCAGAGTAATGCAGGCATCATCAACAGCCTTTTTGTCTTTAAACTGTTTACTTAAATGTTCAATTTTCAGTTCCATTACGTCACTCCTTTTCCAAGCCTGTTTCCAAAGGCAAATGCCCCTGTTCAGTAATGATTGTACCAAACAGGGGCATTGCATTCTCAAATTTTAAACTGGAATAATCCTAAGAACTTCCTAATATCAAACATAAATTTTCCTAAGAAGCAGCAGGAAGAGTAATGGTAAAAGTAACTGTTTCGTTTTCGCTCTGCGCTATGATTTCACCGCCATGCAGGTTGATAATCTCTCTTGCGATAGAAAGGCCAAGACCTGCCCCTCCTGTATCAGACAGCCGGGCTTCATCTAAGCGGTTGAATTTTTCAAAGATGCCCGATAACTGCTCTGCCGCAATTGTTTGTCCATGATTTCGGAAAATAATTACAACATTCTTCCCTTTTCTCTCTGAAGATATACTGATTTCCGTATCAGGATAACTGTAAGCGGCTGCATTTTTTAAAAGATTATTGAATACTCTTGCCAGCTTTTCAGGATCACCGGTTATATTCAGATTATCCTCAATAGAAACATTGACACGATTCCCCCTTGCTGAAAGGGAAGGATAGAATTCCTCTATTACCTGTGCCAAAAGAGCATATAAGTCAACCGGTGTTTTCTTTATCTGTACTGTTTCCGTATGGTATCTTGTAATCTCAAATAATTCGTTTATCAATGTTTCCAGTCGTTCCGCTTTATCAAGCGCAATGCCCACATACTTTGCTTTTTGAGTTTCAGGCATATCATGTGCTTCGTCAAGCAGGCTTAAATAACCAATCACTGCTGTCAGAGGTGTCCGAATGTCATGAGCCAGATACATAACCAGTTCATTTTTTCTGTCCTCTGCTTCTTTTACCGCTTTCTGGCTAAGCAATATGGACATTTTAATCTGATTCATCTGCTGTTCCAGTTCCCGGAGTGGTTCCGACAATTCAATGGTATGACTGTTCTGCTCATATACTGTCTGTGTGGCAGCAATCACTTCATCCAGATAATCCCACGGTTTTCTCCAATAATGGCAAAAAATGCCAGACAAACCAATACAGAGATAAAAGAAATATATGACATCCAACCGCCAGTATATCCATTCCATAATTGGATTTTTAAAGCTGGAAAAAATAACCTGATACAACATCAATATAATAATGCCAGCGATTACATATGCAGGCAAAATAACCAAAAGACGAAATTCCAGTTTCTTTCTGATTGGAAAACTCTGTTCTTTCAAAGAAATCACCCCCGTCAATTTACAATTAACAGAATTGCCAAAAGACCTATCACTACTATTGTAGCAACAGCAGCAAGAACCGTAATGATGAAATCTAATCTTTTTTTATTGTGAAATGCCTTTACAGACAGCCAGTACAGACCAACACCAGCCATTCCGCCACAAGTATTTGTTATCAGATCCGTCACATCCGTCCGTCCAACTGCCAAAATATATTGGGATATTTCCAGTATCAAACTTGTCATCAAAATAAAAATGAATTTTACTTTTACACTGAAATCATGCTTTAACATGCACAAATAAATGCCAAGTGGAATAAATATCACTGCGTTTTCTAAAACTTCTTTTAAATGGAATCCCATTCCAATCTCATTTTCATAATAAAACGGTATCAAGTTTATGCTTCGGCTTGTTTTTAATACACTAATTGAAAATTCAAGCTTAAATAAAATAATCCATATTAAAAGTAGCAGGTAAACAGCGAATAATAATGGTACAAGCAAACCCGTTTTTTCATTTTTCTTCATACTATCTCCTTGTCTGGGAGCAAAGGCTAAATCTTATAACCTACTCCCCATATTGTTTTTATATATTTTGGCTTTTCCGCCGTATCTTTCAACTTTTCCCGCAGATGCCGGATATGCACAGTAATTGTGCTGCTGTTTTTACTGTAATACTCATCTTTCCATACAGAATGAAACAAGTCCTCAAGGCTTACCACCACGCCCTGTTTTTCCAACAGAATACGCAAAATAGAAAATTCTGTAGGTGTCAGAGGTACTATCTCCCCATCCAGCACACATTCATAAGTCTGTGTATTGAGCGATAGTTTCTTATAAGTCAACACTGTAGCCGGCACATCCTGTTTTTGCGTTGGAGAGTATTTATTATATCTCCTTAACTGCGCTTTCACTCTGGCAATCAGTTCAAGCGGGCGAAACGGCTTTGTCACATAATCGTCCGCCCCCAAAGTCAAGCCTGTAATCTTATCCGTTTCTTCATCCTTCGCTGTCAGCATTATGATCGGATAAGTATGTTTTTCACGGATTTTTTGGCAAATAGAAAACCCGTTAATATCCGGCAGCATAATATCGAGAATGGCAAGGTCAATTTCTTTGCTTTCAATACAAGCCAACGCTTCTTTGGCAGAATAGTATTTATAAATCGTATAGTTTTCATTCCGCAGATAAACCTCAAGCAAATCTGCGATATCATGTTCATCATCAACAACTAATATTTTTTCAGACATACATATATCCCTTTCTTTCTAAGAAACGACAATTTCTCACTTAAAGTATACTTGCTTTTAGCTTTGAAATCTCAAAATACCGCATAAAAATTTATTAAGAATTTCCTAAACACATCTACAATTATAAGTACAGATTCAGACAATAGCAAGTATCTAAAGACGCATCATGGAAATGTGCATAACTGGCTATGAAACTATGGAAAACCCCATTCACAGCCTGTGGAAAAGCAAAAACAGCTTTCCCACATCCTGCAAACAGGGTTTCCCACAGTTCCATGAACGCAGCCAGTTATACGACATTTCCACAATGCCTGCGCCTACGGAATCCATCTCTCTATCTATCACTTATCCAAAGACACCTTTTTACATATCTATCCCCGCCATTCTTGCGAAGTAAGTTTTCCGCCCGATAAGTTCCGACTGTTTTTCTTTTGAAAGGCTCTCAAATATGCCTTTATACCCTGTTTCCATCAAAGAAGTGCCTTTTGCCATAAAATACAGCTTCATATCAAGCCATTCCTGCCATAATCCCTCAAACAATGCTTTACTATCCGTAAAAGTTGCATCTTCTTCAAATCCATGCGGCGGCATATAATATTTCAGCATCACAAAACCGTATCTACCAACATCAACCACTACAATGTCCGCCATTTCGTACAGCTCCGTAAACGCTTCAGCCACCTTTTTGCATTTTGCCCGTTCTTCCTCTGTGATATAAACCTGTTTTTCCATATTGATTTACCTCGTTTCTTCTAAGATTTTACCATGTTTACTTTATGAGGGCTATCTACATACACCAGATTTTCACTTTGCTTATTCTTCCCATTTTTCACTTTACTCACAATTCACACCTGTTACCGCTGTTGTAAAAAATGCCATTTTGCTACCTCTTTCTTTCCTTAAATTTGATTTTTTGATAAAGAAAGAGCTTTGATATGTAAATTCCCCGCCCTTTATGGTAAAATAAGGGCAGGGAAATCCTTTGGGAGAACCCTTGCGGGCATCCGGTACATTCTGTTTGGCGATAGGCTGTGCCGGGTGTCTTATTTTTGTGCTTTCCCAAATACAATCAAAACTCCGTTTCCTGACTTCCGGTCTTTTATCCGGAAATCCGTGGCTGGTTTACAGTTCCATATTCAGTTGTCTTTTCTGCACTTCTGGACATCATGTCCAGAAGTCGCTATTCAGTTGTCTGGGGAATCATTCTCCTGCCCACTGACTTCCCCACAGTCAAAGGCTTCGTCTACCTCTGTACTCGGAGTGACTTTCATGTGGTGCAGATGCTTCACATAGTCCTCAATGTCAAAGGCATTTTTCTGGTCATAATCGGACAGCTCCTTGTACCTGCTATGCTTCGTTATATCGAATTTATCCGAGAAGAATGGTCTGACACCTCTAAGCTGCATGATACATTTCCCGCCATCCATGACCGCAATCTCATCTTGGCTCATCAATTCTTTTCCGGTCTTTTGGTAATTCAGACCGTAGGACTGCGACGTACCCCTTGTGTCCGAGGTATTGTAAAGGTCTATCGTTTCCTTGCCTAAAACCTCCGCCAGCTCTTTCAGAGTGGTTTTCTCCTTGCCGCCGAGGAATAAGGTAGTGTCACAATTTCCTTCGATTGTGTCAGCGTTATCCTTATAGATTGCCTTTAACTGAGATTTAGACTGCAAAATAATAGATGCTGATATTTCCCTGCTCCGGATTGTGGCAATCAGCTTTTCAAACTGCGGAATCTGCCCAATGTTCGCAAACTCATCAAGTAACATCCTGACATGAACCGGGAGCCTCCCGTTATAAACATCATCTGCCTTGTCGCAGAGCAGGTTAAAGAGCTGTGAATACATAATTGACACCACGAAATTAAAGGTGGCGTCTGTATCTGAAATAATGACAAACAATGCTGTTTTCTGCTCTCCGAGCGTGTCAAGTTCCAGATCGTCATACTCCATCAGGTCACGCAACTCTTTTATGTCGAATGGCGCTAACCTTGCGCCGCAGCTAATCAATATGCTTTTAGCTGTCTTGCCCGCCGCAAGTTTGTATTTTTTATACTGGCGGACAGCGAAATGATTCGGGTCTTTTTCCTCCAGTTCGTCAAACAGAAGGTCAACGGCGTTCTTAAAATTCTCATCATCTTCCCTTGCTTCGCTTGCGTCAATCATATCAATCAGCATTGCGAAATTCTGTTCTTCCTCCGGGGCTTCGTACCAGATGTAGGCAATAAGCGCTGTGTAATACAATTTTTCCGCTTTCACCCAAAAATCTTCCCCGGATTGCTGCCCCTCCCCTTTGGTATTGACAATAATCGTGTTTACGAGTTTCAAAATGTCCTTTTCGCTCCGAAGATAGGCGAAAGGATTGTAGTGCATGGACTTCGCAAAGTTTATGGTATTGAGGACTTTTATCTTATATTTGCCCTTCTTCAGCATCTTTCCGCATTCGATCAACACAGTGCCTTTCGGGTCTGTAACCACAAATGAGCTGTGCATCTGCATCAGGTTCGGTTTTACAAAAAACCTCGTTTTGCCCGAACCAGAGCCGCCGATCACAAGGATATTTTTATTCCTTGCGTACTTCGGCTGTTTCGGTCTGCCTGACATCATCAGCCGCTCCGTCTGCGTTAAGAGGATATTGTTCTCAAACTCCGAATCCATATATGGCTCAATGTCCTTTGCATTTCCCCAACGTGCCGAACCGTATTCCACGCCCTGCCGGAACTTCTTGGCATTTTTCGCCTTGAAATACACTGCAAGCCGCAGCGCCACTCCACAGCACACCCCAATCAGCAAGTCTTTCAGGTAAAAACTTGGTAACGGGTTGGAAAATAAATCCTCCATCCCCGCCATGACCGCCATCATCTTTGCGGAAGCGTCCTGCCCCGGCGATACCCGCCACAGCCACGCTATCTTGTCACAGAAATACCCGGCAAGCACATAAGGCAGGTTCATCAGGACAAGTTTCTTTTTGTCCAGATTCCCGGTCTTTGCCTTGAGGTTCTTCGGAATGGCTTTTAAGTCTTTGGCTATGCCGTTTACGATATTGCTCATAGGCTCTGCCCCCTGTCCTTGTTTTTCTCCCGGCTCCGTTCCCGGTTCTTGTCCTGCGATACTGCGTCCTTCAAATGCTTTAATTTCTCCCTTACGGAAACTTTTCCTTTCTTCTTCTCGTTACCATAAACAAATTCCTTGAATGCCTGCGATACTGCGTCGGCATCCCTGCCCTTGAAAAAGACCAGGTATTTCGGCGGCTCACACGTTTTGTCTTTCTTTATGGCAAAATCAACATTGTACTTCTTCGCTACACGCTCAAAAGATTTGATGTTGCCGTCAGTGACTTCTATTGACGATACTCCCACGCCAACGCCAACGAGCTTTTTCACAGAAGTTTTTCCATGCGTTCTCTGTGCTTTCTGCTTCCGGTGGTTCAAATACATCTTCATTGCGGCTTTCAGCACGTTGGCGTCTAATTTTGCGGTCTTAATCACAAGGGCGATTGTTTTCTGTGTTACTTCCTCCTGCATGAAGCACCTCCTTGTTAATTCCGGTCAAAGCCCATGCACTAAGGGGGAATCCCCCGGCAAATAATGTCATAAATAATTTTCACTGCAAAATACATTCTGTTTCTCCCTCCACCTCTGGACATCATGTCCAGAAGTTTTTATTTTTCATTCAAGCAATAGATTGTGTGGAGATTGGCGCACAACTGGTTTCCCCCATACTCCACATCATCAAGCAATAATGCCTGAAACAGCACATCCCCCACCCCGTCAAGCATCATAATCTCCTGCTGCCATTCTGGAAGGTGTCTGTATTCCACCCCGTCCATAACAGCAGATTTCCTTGCCGCTTCACAGCAGGTAAATAAACCGAGGATATATCTGTTTGACATGATAAAAGCATACGTTTCCTGCCCGTCATGGGTCATCTTGTATTTTTCTGCTTCCCCCTCCGGCAGTTTGAAGATGCACTGTACCGTTTCCAAGCAAAGCCCGCTGTCATAATCCGGCTGTAACCGTTTTTTGTATCTCTGTACCCTTGCATAGATTCCCTCCCGTTCTATGACGGAATGGGTACGCTTAAACTGCGGTTTCCTGCAGAGCATATCCATGTCCATATACACGTTGTTGATTATGGTCTTTTCCGCATACTGCCGGAAAGATTTCAGCCTTAACAGATAGGCGAGAACCTCGTCCAGTTTTTCCTCTGACAAGATAAGCTGGAAAGGCGCTCCGCCAAACTCGATCCTTTCAAACATGAGAGGGCAACTCCCTTTTTTAACTTCACGCTCCATTGCCCTCCTGACATCACGCAGCGATTCCATATCATTCTCCTTTCCGTTCCCCGGTATTCTCACCGGAAACAATAAAAAAAGGGCAGCTACAACTCTCTACTGACTTATAACTGCCCTCACGCTGTTCTCCTGTTATACTGTTTTTAAGACAGAGGTCTTCCACCTCCGTACCTCTGGAAACCTTGCCGGAAGTGTGATTGAAAAGATAATCACACTTCCAACAAGGCTTGAAAGTACCACCCGCTACACTTTGTCTTGCTTATGGTATCTCTATTCCCGCCATCTCTGCGAAATGCTGTTTCCAGCCCATAAGCTCCCTCTGCTTTTCTTCCGTCAGGCGCTGAAACACATCATCATACACTATATTGGATATTCCCATTTCCTTTGCGAGCATGATAAGCTGCGTGTGCAGCCATTCCTCCCACAAATCCTCAAAAAGCTCCATGCTCTCTGTAAAGGTAACGTCATTTTCAAAACCCTTTTGCGGCACATAATATTGCAGCTTGACAAAACCATATCTGCCGACATCGACCACCACAACGTCCACATCTTCAAGCTCCGCAAAGGCATCCGCCACCTTCCGGCATTTTCTCCGTTCTTCCTCTGTAATATATGTTTCTTTCACCATAAGTTCCTCCGTTTCCAGTTCCATAGCAGTATCATACACCCTGCCTGGATTATTTTCCACCTCTGGACATTGTGTCCAGAAGTCCGTTATGTAATTCCTTTTTCCGCCCACCCTCCGCCATACATATCATGCTGAACCTCCTGCTGGTAGTAATGGCTCATGGTTGAGGGGGCATTGTAAAGGGCAGTGATCAGGTACGCCCTGATGTTGGTAATCTTTGTAACGGTATCTTTCATGCACCCCATGACATACTCCACATGACCGCTTTTCAGCTTCAGGAAGCGTGATTTGACAAGCTCGTAAGGGTAATCTTCCCCATTGATGCGGATTGTCCTGCGTTTCACGCACACCACATCGCAGATTGTTTCGTAGATTTCCTCATACATCTCCCTGTTGTTAAAATTGTCGTATTTCATGTGATGCTCATATTCGATATTATCACGAATCAGTTTCATATATGCGTTTGTTTCATCCATCACATCAATCCTATCGTCATTTTCATGCACTGGCACGTTATCCACACCGCCCCCTGATTGATTGATAGGATTGGTATAACTCAAATCAGTATAATTATAGTTAGTATAATTAGGGTCTGATTTTTGAACTTCTTGAGTTTCAATTTCTGGACTTCCAGAAGTCCGTTTTTTGGATTTCTGCAAGTCTAAATTCTGAACTTCTTGAGTTTCAATTTTTGAACTTCCAGAAGTATAATT
This sequence comes from uncultured Lachnospiraceae bacterium, assembly GCA_949066965.1. GTDB lineage: Bacteria > Bacillota > Clostridia > Lachnospirales > Lachnospiraceae > COE1. The sequence continues at coordinate 218,941 of CARTDA010000001.1, read as the reverse complement.
ATTGGACTTCTTGAAGTTCAAATTTTGGACTTCTGTGGTTTTATCAGCATTTGCAGCTGTTTCTTCTGTTTTTTTATCCAGGACAGTCGCAAAATTTTTCACATAAATTATATCCGGTTTGCCAAGCCCCCGGCGCTTTTTTTCTATTAACCCGATACCATTATCGCTGTCAAGTTCTTTTATGACCTTCACGCAGGTTCCCCTTGCACAGCCCAAATCCTCCATCATATTGTCAATCGTATAGATGATATATGCCCTGTTTTCATCGTCCAGCCATCCATTTTTCATAGATAACGCCATTCTGTCAAGCATCAGCCCGTATAGGAGCTTAGCATCGCTGCTAAGCCCCTTGAAACGCTCGTCCTTTATCAAAAGGCGGGGAACCCGGTAAAAAGAAAACTGATCCGCTTCAACGCCATAGTAATAATCAAACTTTAATGGCTCGCCCATGTTACCGCCCCTTTCACTGTTTCCTCTGCCATTCCTCCAAAAGCTGGATAATGATGCCCTCTATATCGTCATTGGAATAATCCTCTGAAAAATACTGGCTGATCTTATCCCCCTTGATTGTTACTTTCCTCTCTTTCGGCTTTTCCTCCGCCAGTATCAGCCGCACCATCGGCAGGGTCAGCTCGCCGCTTTTCCCATACTCTTTCAGCTTTGCCGCCTGTGCGTTGGAAACCGACGCTCCTGTTTCCTGAAGAATGACTGTTACATACTGCTGCTGTTCCTCCGACAGAAAGGAAATATCCACTCCCTGCGATATTCCTATCTTCTTTGCGTCCACCATGCCAAGAAGCTCGTCCGACAGCCGGGAGAGCCATACATACCTCTGCACTGTCTTTCCGCTTTCCCCGGCAGCTTCCCCCACTTCATCAAGGGTGCTGCCTCCTTTGCTGCCCTGATGCTTCATCGCTTCATACTTCATGGCATAAGCCTTTGCTTTCTCGCTTGGCAAAATGTCCTCACGCTGGATATTGGAATCCACCATGATAATTGTGGCTTCATCGTCCGTATAATTCCTGACTATGACGGGCATGGTGTCCAGCCCTGCCAGTTCCGAACCTCTTTTTCTCCGGTGTCCGGCTATGATTTCATAGCCGCCCCCTTCCCTCGGTCTTGCAAGCCCCGGCACAAGCACACCGTATTTGCCGATGCTCTCTGTGGTTTCCTCCATTTTTTCATCATCAAGGACACGAAACGGGTGTCCTTTGAAAGTGTGCAAATCGGTCAGCTTCGCATGGATAATCTGCTCCCCCGTCTGGTTTTCCGCACCTCCAAATAAATCATCAAAACTGTTCAGCCTGACTTTTGATGCGCTCCCTGCCTTACCTGCCATTTTCAAGCACCTCCTTTGTCAAGGACTGGTATGCCCCCGCAACTTTGCCTTTCGGGTCATGCTGGTAAATGCTGATGCCCTCTGCGGAAGTTTCCGCCGCCCTTACCGACATCGGTATGCTGTTCTCAAATATCCTTACATTCTTTCCGTAATTCTCAATAAGAAGTGCTGTTATATCCCTTGCATAGTTTGTCCGGCTGTCAACCATTGTCAGAAGAATTCCCTCAATCTCCAATTTAGGATTGATCTGCCGTTTTACCTTGCCTATGGTCTTAATAAGCTGCTCCAATCCCTTAACGGGCAGATATGCCGCCTGCACCGGAATTAAAATGCTGTCGGCACATGCAAAGGCGTTTATGGTTATCATGCCGAGGGAAGGCATACAGTCAATCAGGATATAATCGTACTGCTCCTTAACCATTTCCACATAAGAGCGCATCATAATCTCCCTGCTCATTACATTCACAAGGGAAACTTCCAAGCCGGACAGTTCAATATTCCCCGGCATCAGGTCAATGCCCTCGTCATGCGTTAAGATACCATAACCCGGCTCTATTTCCTCGTCATTGATAACCTTTTCCATTACGTTCGCAAGGGTGACTTCCAGCTTGTCCGGCTCTGTGAAGCCGAGGCTTGCGGTCAGACTGCCCTGTGCGTCCGCATCTATGACTAAAACTTTCTTTCCCTGCTTTGCCAGCCCGATCCCTAAGCTGCTTGTGGTGGTGGTCTTGCCGACACCGCCTTTTTGGTTTGCGATTGCTATAATTTTACACATGGTTTTATTCCTCCGTATCAGTCAGATTTTTCTTTGATGTTGGCTTTCTGCACTTCCACATAAGCCCGGTAATACCTGTTTGTACCTTTGTTCCGGTACAGTTCGGAAACTTCCGTCACAGCCACTTTGGGCTGTCTTTTCAGAATCTTCTCGAACCATTTAATATCATTCTTCGTTCCCATCAGTCGAATTTTCAGCACGTTTCCTCTCCATTTCTGCAAGGATTTCCTCAATGGACTTCTGCTTTTGGCAGTATTCCGGATAACGGAGCTTTATGCCCTGCCAGAAGTACATCGCATAACCACAGCAGAAAATATCGCTTACCGAATACTCCCTGCACTCCCTGATCTGCTCGTCCTCGCTCTCATAGTCATCAACGCTTGGCGTTCCGTCTGTGTAAAGGTTAAAGGCAAGCCTTACCACCCGTACACTTCCGCTGGTCTGCCAGCCCTGATGCAGACACTCTGTTTTGATGTACCCGGACTTGATGTCATAAATCTGGCTGAAATGATTCCTTGTGTCCTCTGAAATACCGAGAATGTAAATCAACGCCTTGTGGTAACAGTCCTGATACCTCGCCTTTTCCAGTTTCTCAAAATAAAATTTCTCATGTTCCTCGTTTGCAAAAACCATGTGTGTGTTGTTGGCGCTCTGCGCCCCTGCTCTTAACGCTGTGTTGTTCATGTACGAACCTCCTTTGATTATTTTATTTGTGTATATAAAAAGGACTCTATCCTTTGTTTGGGATAGAATCCTTTGAAAAAACCACGAAAAAAGGGGAAAACTCTTAAATGAATTTTCCCCTAATCGTTAAAGATAGATTTTACAAACGAAATCCTCAAAGCGGTTCGCCTTTGTGTACTCCGGACGATGTGCCATGAAATCATTCACATCTGCTCTGGTTATCAGATACTCCGTAAAGTACATATATTTGTAATCTACTTTCCTACATTGTTTATCGCCGCCTGTGCCGCCGCCAATCTAGCAATAGGCACTCTAAACGGTGAGCAAGACACATAATCAAGTCCAATCTTATGGCAGAACTCTACGGAAGAAGGATCTCCACCGTGCTCGCCACAGATACCTACATGAAGCTTCGGATTTACCGGCTTGCCGAGCTTCAGGGACAGCTCCATCAGCTTGCCAACACCTGTCTGGTCAAGCTTTGCGAACGGATCATTCTCGAAGATCTTTGTGTCATAGTAAGCATTTAAGAACTTACCAGCATCGTCTCTAGAGAAACCGAATGTCATCTGTGTCAGATCGTTTGTACCGAAGCAGAAGAAATCAGCCTCCTTAGCGATCTCATCTGCTGTGAGCGCAGCTCTTGGAATCTCGATCATTGTACCTACTTCATACTCTAACTGAATGCCTGCTGCTGCGATTTCAGCATCTGCTGTCTCAACAACAACCTTCTTTACAAATTTAAGCTCTTTTACTTCACATACAAGAGGAATCATAATCTCAGGCTTCACGTTCCAGTCAGCATGAGCTTTCTTTACCTCAATTGCTGCGCGAATAACAGCCTTTGTCTGCATCTTGGCAATCTCTGGATACGTTACAGCAAGACGGCATCCTCTGTGACCCATCATCGGATTAAACTCGTGAAGGGAAGCAATGATGTTCTTGATTTCCTCAACAGATTTGCCCTGTGCATTCGCGAGCTTCTCGATGTCAGCTTCCTCTGTCGGAACAAACTCATGAAGAGGCGGATCAAGGAATCTGATTGTAACAGGATTTCCTTCCAGCGCCTCGTACAGTGCCTTGAAGTCACTCTGCTGGTAAGGAAGAATCTTCTCAAGTGCTGCTTCTCTCTCCTCAACGGTATCAGAGCAGATCATCTCACGGAATGCAGCGATTCTGTCCTCTTCAAAGAACATATGCTCTGTACGGCAGAGACCGATACCTTCTGCCCCAAGCTCTCTTGCCTTCTTTGCATCTGCCGGTGTGTCTGCGTTTGTTCTTACCTTCAATGTCCTATACTTGTCAGCCCATGCCATAACCCTGCCAAACTCGCCAGCGATCTGTGCATCAACTGTTGGAATCTGACCATCGTAAATATTTCCTGTTGTACCGTCAATCGAGATGAAATCTCCCTCATGGTACTCTTTTCCTGCCAGTGTGAACTTCTTGTTCTCCTCGTCCATGGCGATGTCGCCGCATCCAGATACACAGCATGTACCCATACCACGTGCAACTACCGCTGCGTGGGATGTCATACCGCCGCGGACTGTAAGGATACCCTGAGAAGCCTTCATACCTGTGATATCCTCCGGAGATGTCTCAAGACGTACAAGGACAACCTTCTCGCCTCTTGCATTCCAGTTCTCAGCATCCTCTGCCGTAAATACAATCTTACCGCATGCAGCACCCGGAGAAGCGCCAAGTCCCTTGCCAGCTGGTGTAGCAGCCTTCAGTGCTGCGGCATCAAACTGAGGGTGCAGTAAAGTGTCAAGGTTACGGGGATCGATCATGGCAACTGCCTCTGCCTCTGTCTTGTGCCCCTCATCTACTAAATCACAGGCAATCTTCAAAGCAGCCTGTGCTGTTCTCTTACCGTTGCGGCACTGTAACATATAGAGCTTCTTGTTCTCAACTGTAAACTCCATATCCTGCATGTCATGATAATGGTTCTCGAGTGTCTCGCAAACCTTGATGAACTCTGCATACGCCTCAGGGAACTCCTGCTCCATCTGTGCGATCGGCATCGGTGTACGAACACCAGCAACCACGTCCTCGCCCTGTGCGTTCTTTAAGAACTCACCCATGAGCTTCTTCTCGCCTGTAGCCGGGTCACGTGTAAATGCAACACCTGTACCAGACTCATTGTTTAAGTTACCAAATACCATCGGCATTACGTTTACAGCAGTACCCCATGAATAAGGAATATCATTGTCACGACGGTATACGTTTGCGCGAGGGTTGTCCCATGAACGGAATACAGCCTCAATTGCAAGCTTTAACTGCTCTACGGGATCAGAAGGGAAATCCTTGCCGAGCTGGTTCTTGTACTCAGCCTTGAACTGCTCTGCCAGTGTCTTTAAGTCCGCTGCCGTGAGGTCTACGTCGTACTGAACGCCTTTCTCCTCTTTCATCTTGTCAATCAGCTGCTCGAAATACTTCTTACCAACTTCCATAACAACATCTGAGAACATCTGGATGAAACGTCTGTAAGAGTCATATACAAAGCGCTCGAATGCAGGATCTGGATTGCCCTTGATCATCGCATCAACCACTTCATCATTTAAACCAAGATTTAAGATAGTATCCATCATACCAGGCATAGATGCACGCGCGCCGGAACGTACAGATACAAGTAAAGGATTCTTCAGATCTCCGAATTTCTTTCCGTTTACTTCTTCCATCTCTTTTACGCCAGCCATAGCCTGCGCCATGATCTCGTCATTAATCTTACGTCCGTCTTCATAATACTGCGTGCAGGCTTCTGTCGTGATTGTGAAGCCCTGTGGTACAGGAAGTCCGATACTTGTCATCTCTGCAAGGTTTGCACCCTTTCCACCGAGAAGATTGCGCATGCTCATGTCGCCTTCTTTGAATGAATATACCCACTTTTTACTCATTGTTTTTCTCCTTTACTGATTGGTTACTTTACATCGGTGCCCCTGTCATCCGAAAAATCCGATGCCAATGGCACATTGTATGTATAAATGATAAACATAATATAGGTAATTGTCAATAATTTATCAAGGAATTTTTAAAAAATTTACCTTTTTTTCCAATTATTCTCTATTGATAGGTTACAGGCAGATACCATGTGTCCTACAATCTGACAATTTTCTCTTTTTCTTTGTCAAATAAATACAGGGAATATGACAATATCTCCTCCATCTTTACCTGCGTATCATTAATTTCCCGTATCATGTTCTTTATGTCCTGGCTTTCATTGGCATTTGTGACAGGAAGCAGCAGCAGTTCATGTATGGACGACGGAATAATATACAGGCTGCTGCCCAGCGCCTCCGCAAAATCCTTTATCAAATCGGGATAGATCATGCAGGCTGCCCCCTCCACCCTGCTTTTATTGCTAAGGACATACATCGGGACACTGTCCGCAAATTCCGCTATGCAGCCATCAAAACAAAAACCCTCCTGCTCATCTTCCTGCATGATTTCATATATGGCATCATTTATTCCCTTAATCTCATACCCCAGAATTCTCTGAGTGTTATCCTTAGCCGCCCGAAAAAGCTCCATAACCGGTATATCCCACAGCTTTATGTGCGCATTGTGAATCAGTATAGATGCTGTACCAAAGCACTCCTTTGCCACCAGGCACTGAAAAACAACTGACAGGTCAAGAAATTCCACATGTGGTATGTCCTCGAGCAATTCCTTGTTTTTCTCCGTATTGACCAGCTTGTAAACAATGTGTTCCTTGACGCAGGCATAATTCATAAAGTATCTCATGTCCACGCTCTGGTTGACCTTGTTTCTGTAGTAAGTATCCATCACGTCATTTACTACATTGACCAAAGTTGCCTCGCCGTTTTCATATGCTTCATAATAGTTATTGAGATAGATCGTGGGGGAAATATTGCTGTCGTCCTGCATTACCGTGAGTCCCCGCAGGATGACCCCGTTATTCTTTCTGACGTCATTAATCCTGACCTTGTAGCTTTCCCCTGCTCTTTTCTCGACTTCTTCCCTTACCAGTGTTGTAAAACTTGTAAATTCCATTAATTTTCTACTCCTTTTTCCTCATCTTTTCATCCCTTCCCTGCTGTCTTTTCACACATACCAAAGATAACATTCTCCTCCTGTCCGCCGCACATCGTGCAGACAAGCAAAAAAGACAACAAGAAATATTTTACATAAAAAATAAAATCATTTCTCATTGTCTTCCTATCCTGATATCAATTATCCATTAAACCCTTGACAGATATTCGCCAGTCCTTGTGTCAATCTTGATGACGTCGTTTGTCTCGACAAACAGAGGGACATAGACGGTAGCACCCGTCTCGACCGTAGCCGGCTTTGTCGCACCTGTGGCTGTGTCTCCCTTGAAGCCCGGCTCCGTGTCCGTGATGACAAGCTCCACAAACAGGGGCGGTTCAATTGCAAATACATTGCCATTGTGAGAGCATACCTTAACCATTTCATTCTCTTTCACAAACTTAAGCGCATCGCCTACCTTGTCCGCATTAAGCCCGATCTGCTCATAGTTCTCTGTATCCATAAAATAAAATAAATCGCCATCCTGATACAAATACTGCATCTCTTTTCTGTCAATACGTGCCTGCGGGCATTTTTCTGTCGGCCTGAATGTCTTCTCCACAACACCGCCACTGATAATATTCTTGAGCTTTGTCCTGACAAAAGCCGCTCCCTTACCTGGCTTCACATGCTGGAATTCGATAATCTGATAGATGCTGTTTTCATACTCTATCGTAATACCATTTCTGAAATCTCCTGCTGATATCATAAAAACTATTCCTCCTAATATTCACTTTTCACGTTTACAATCCGTTAACCATTTTATAACAAAATGAGCAATATTTCAACTATTATTTTTTACATTTCGCAAGAATAAAGTCAACCGCCATCAAATATCCATCCAGCCCCTGTCCGTAAATCTGGTGGTCACACACCTCCCTTGTGACAGAAACGTGCCGGAACTTCTCCCTCTGCATAATGTCTGAAATGTGGATTTCCACCTTGGGAACCGTAATGCTTGCCAGCGCGTCCCGTATCGCATAGGAATAATGCGTGTATGCACCAGGATTGATGACAATGCCCTCCGTGCCGTCAAAATAGGACTCCTGTATCCTGTCTATGATTGCACCCTCGTGGTTGGACTGAAAGCATTCAATCTCGCATCCTGTCTCTTCTGCCTTGTTCTGTATCATATTAAGGAGGAAATTGTAGTCCTGTGTTCCATATATCCCCTTCTCCCTGATTCCAAGGAAATTCAGGTTGGGTCCGTTAATTACTAAAAGTTTCATTTTTCGATATATCCTTTCCGGTTTTGTACTGCCTTTTATTTTTGCAAGCTCATTTCAGCCCGCATCTCTCTATGATTTCACTGGCTGTCTCTGCCTGTCTAAGTCCGTCCACATCCACAATGACAGCAGCTCCCGCCTCATACAATGGCTCCCTGATGGCAAGCATTTCCTCAATCCGTTTCATCGGATTCTCGCACTGCAAAAGTGGTCTTGCCGTGTCTTCTTTCACTCTGCCATAAATCGTTTCCGGATCTGCTTTCAGGTATACTACCCTGCCAAGCACTGCCAATAGCCGTCTGTTTTCTTCCCGAATGGGCATTCCGCCCCCTGTTGCAACCACCATATGGTCTCTTTTCGCGTCTATCATCTGCTTTAACAGTTCTGTCTCCATCACACGAAATGCCGTCTCGCCGTCATCTGCAAATATTTCATTGATGCTCCGGTGCTGCTGCTCCACAATCATCTCGTCGGTATCAACAAAGGTATATCCCAGACGCTTTGCAACATGCTTCCCAACAGTCGTCTTTCCACAGCCCATATAACCTGTCAGTATAATATTTTCCATCTGTCACTCCTGTCCAAGCTTCCCGCACAGCTTTTTATATACCCTGCCCGCACACTCATCTGGCACCTTGCAGCCATTCCACAGCTCAAACGCATCAATCCCCTGATACAAAAGCATTTTCAGCCCATTGTATGCCATGCCGCCATTTGCCCTTACGAGCCCCATAAATTTTGTTTCCCATGGCGAATAAATAAGGTCATACCCATATTTTACATAGTGGTAAAAGTCACTGTCCTCAATAACTGCATTGTCTGTTGCAGGCGCAAGGCCTACGCTTGTACACTGTATGACAACATACCGGTTTTCCAGTCCGGTTAATAGTTTCCTGTAATCAGAAAGCGCCATCGGCACTACAATGTCGGTTCCAAGCCCCCTGTTTACCTCCGCAGCCACAGCCCCGGCTTTTGTGGCATTTCTATTCAGAAGATATGCACTGCGTGCCCCGTTTGCGGCACACATATATGTAACGGCGCGCCCTACGCCGCCAGCGCCAAGTATAATGACATCCTCATCCTTTATTGACACACCATCACTTTTCATGGCGCGCAAAAGCCCCGTAATATCTGTATTGTACCCCTTATAGCCTTTGTCTGTGCGCACCAGTGTATTGACCGCCCCGATTTTTTCCGCAAGGCTGTCAATGTCATCCAGATATGCAATCACATCATTTTTGTAAGGCACCGTGACATTCATTCCCAGTAAATTCAGTCCAAAAGCGCCCTTCACGGCTGCTTCCAGCTGCCCGCCGTCCACAAAAAACGGCACATATGTCATATTTATTCCCATCTCCTGCGCAAGCGTATTGTGTATCACCGGAGACTGGGTATGTTCAACCGGGTTGCCAATTAACCCGCATGTCCTTGTCTTTCCATCTATTTCCATCATCCTTTTCCCCCGCTTGTTCCTTTTTCCCGAAGATAGCAGCACAGAACGATCCTCTCCAGATACCGCTTCAGCACAATCTGTATTTCTTCCTTTGGATGAATCGGTTTGACAAGTATTGCATAAATACCTGCCTTGTTTGCCCCCCACACATCGGTAAAAATCTGGTCGCCGACAAAAAGGGTATTTTTCTCATTTGTTCCCATTCTCTGCATCGCCACCCTGTAATTCTCAGGATTTGGCTTCCCTGCCTTGTAAATATATGGTTCCCCGACGGCATCACAGAACATTTTCACCCGCGGCTCCTTGTTATTGGAGAGCATTGTGGTTTTGTAGCCGATACTTTTTAACCGCCGAAATAACGCAATCGCACGCTCGTCTGCCGGAAGCCCATGCGGAACAAGCGTGTTGTCAATATCAAATATAATGCCCCTATATCCCTGTTCGTACTTTTTTTCAAAATCAATCAGGTACGTCGAATCCAAATATTCCTTTGGATAAAAGCATCGAAACATCAAAATTTCCCCTCCGTTTGACATTTTATACTGGCGGTCAGTGCGTATGAATGCCCGCCGCCTCAAGCAAAAGCTTCGTATAGTCTGTTTTGGGACTGCCGTAAATGTCCTGCACGTTTCCCTGTTCCAGTATCTCGCCGTTTTTCATAATCAGCACCCTGTCACACATCTGGTACACAACACGTAAATCGTGTGAAATGAAAAGCATGGAAATGCCAAGCTCCCTGTGCAGCCTTAACAAAAGCCTGATAATCTGAGCCTGTATGGTCACGTCAAGCGCCGACACGGGCTCATCAGCAATCAGGAAATCCGTGTCGCACAAAAGCGCTGCCGCAATTGCGATGCGCTGCCGTTGCCCACCGGAAAGTTCTGTGGGATAATGTTCCTTCAGCTTTGCATCAAGTCCCACACGCACAAGCATTTCGTCGGCACGCCTTACACGCTCCTCCCTTGTCAAATGGGGCTTCATGCGAAGCGGTTCCTCAAGTATCCAGCCGATTTTCTTTGCAGGATTCAGTGAATTGTACGGATCCTGGAATACCATCTGCGGATTCGGGCAGCCCAGCGCCACCTCGCCTTCGTATTGTCTCTGCATCCCAAGAATTGCCTTTGCAAGCGATGTTTTGCCGCAGCCGCTCTCGCCGACAAGCCCCAGTATCTCTCCTCTTTTCATCTCAAAGCTTACATCCTTCAGCACATGCTGCAGCTTTTTTTGAGACCTTGCACGAAAGCGCTTCAACAGATTTTCCCTGTTCTCATAATATACATTCAAATGACTCACACTTAGAATATTTTCCATCATTCAATGTCCTTTAATTTTTCCAGTTTCGGAATGGCTTTGACAAGCTCCCTTGTGTAGCCCTCCTTTGGATTGCGAAATATTTCCTCTGTCCTGCCAGTCTCCACCATGCTGCCATCATGCATCACGACAACCCTTTCGCAGAGGCGTTTCACCAGACTTAGGTCGTGCGAGATAAAAAGGATCGCCATATTTTTCTCTTTGTTCAGCCGCTGCAAAAGCTTTACAATCTGTAGCTGTATGGTCACATCGAGCGCTGTAGTCGGCTCATCTGCTATAAGAAGTTTTGGCTCACAGATTATCGCCGAGGCAATCATTACGCGCTGACGCATGCCACCGGAAAGTTCATGCGGATATTTATTATAGACAAGCTGTGGATTTACAAGCTCTACCTGTGAGAGTGCTTCCACCGCACACTGGCGGCGCTCCTCTTTTCCCATTTCCGGTCTGTGTATGCGAAGGCTTTCCTCCACCTGCCAGCCGATGCGCCTGACCGGATTCAGCGATGTCATAGGCTCCTGGAATACAATGCCGATGTCATTTCCCTGAATCTGCCGGAGCGTCTTACGGCTCGCATGGAGAAGCTCTTTTCCTTCAAATAAAATTTTCCCCTCCGCTGTCATGTCATGACGGCGCAAAAGCCCTGCGACCGCCATCGCCGTCATGGACTTTCCCGATCCGGATTCTCCGACAATCCCAAGGATGCCCCCCTGTTCCAGCTCTATGTCCAGATGATTTACAACACGTTCCGGTGCATCGTGGTCATGAAACTCGATATTCAGATTTTCGACCTTTAACAATATATTGTCCATCTGTCCCTTTCATTTTTCCTGGAACAGTTCAACCTTTGGCTTCCTGTACAGTCCTGGGCCAAACTGTTACTTTTTTTCTATCACCATACTGATATGTTCCTTATTCTACCACAGTGCACACCAAAAATCCATCTTTTATTCTTCATTTCTATAGCTGAGCCGCACACTTCCCATGCTGGTGCTGGCTTCGAGCTTTCCGGCACTGCCTGACTGACGGTACTTCGTGCCCTCACCCTGGCCGTTCACCCGCACCTCGCCCATTCCTGCTTCCAGCCCTATCTGATAATCATCCAGGTTCTGATCCGCATCAATCACGGTGTCCCCCATTGCGTTATCTACATCCAAATTCTGAAAGGTACAGTCTTCAACCTTGATTGCACCCATATCATTGTCGACCTCAGCCTCCCCGAGATAGGTGTCTTTTATTGTAATCTCGCCCATGTTCGTGTCAATGTCCGCCTCGTCAAAGCTGCACTTTTTGAAGATGCAGTTCCCCATATTTGTCAGCGCGTCACAGTCTTTTGACGTGATTTTCTCTGCACTGATATTTCCCATCGCAATCTTGATATCCATAAAGTTCAATTCTGTCCCTTCCGGAATGGTCAGCGTCATGCTGCACTGCTCACTTCTCAAGCCTCCCCACAATGCCCTTTTCGGGGTTCTCTCCTTGACGCTGAGCGTTCCATCCTTCACCTCATACTCCAGCTTCAGCGTGTCTGTATACTGGCTGCTGAGGAAAAAGCGCTCCCCTGTTTCAATCGTCAAATCCATTGTATCCGCATCCACACGAATGGCATCAAAGGCATCCAAATCAGAATCTGCACTCGCCATCCTGCCTGCCCCGAACCGAAAACCATCCCGGAAACCAAAGATGCCATAATAGTGAAAGGTGCCGCCGACTACACAGCAGACCGTAATGATTGTCAGTCCTGTCATCCATATACTTTTCTTCATACTCATATTTTCCTCCTAAAACTGAATCCTGTTTCATTTCTCCGTTTACACTACCAAATCGCACGGATTAACTGCTGCACCACGGCGGCAATCACCCACACAATCCATGTGATGTGCCAGTCAAAGCTCAGAAAGCTCCAGCACAGGTAGATGCAGGTCACGGTCGGCCAGTAGACGGACATAAGCTGTGATATCATGTTATTATTATAACGAACCTGTTTCTGTGAAGGGACAAAGCTGCCGCCCATCGTATCGCTCTTATTCAATGAAAGAATTGTCGAAAATCCTGCATTCATATTTCCAGCCGCCACAAGCAGAAAGACGCCGATTCCGATAAACACAAACATCAATACCACTCCCAGACCGCTTCTCCACGAAAACAGGCTGGTGACGATTACCACCGGAAGTACGCTCAGGATGCACAAAATGACGCCAATCGTAATCATCATTGCAAATGTCACCCGGAAGCTTTCCCGCCGGTTATGGACATACTCTGCCGTCGCAAAATCCACACTGCATCCCTTTTGCTTCAGGAACTTCCACTTTCCCATGACAAACCCCGAAAACATAAACAACCCGATCGCTGCCGCAATCATCAAAAACATAAAACACGTGGCATAGACAGCGCCGCGCCAGTTCCAGCTGACATCCAGCAGATAACCGCAGCAGCTGATAATGCATAACAGCACACCGAGCGCCACAGTATAGGCAGCGCGCGTCCTGTCATGCAGGTAATCCTTGACCTCCGCGAGTGTCACGCTCCGAATGCCCGCAGCAGCCTTCTGATTTCCCTGTATCACAAAACTGCTGATGCCGAGCTCCTCTGCCAGTTCATCAAGGTTGCCGAACTCGGAAATCACAATGCCGACCGCTTCATTCTCCGTCTTTCCGTCCTTGATTAACTCCGTATATTTGTCCTCCATCATCTGTCCCAGCTCATTTTTTGCCTTCTGCACCTCAAATGTAATGGGAAGCCTTGCAAACATTGTTTCCAGATAATTCCTGATTGTCTCCATACTCTCATATCCCTCCATCCTCTTTGATAAATTTTTCCACAACTTCCTTGGTCAACGTCCACTCCGCACATTTCTCACGGTAATACTGCCTGCCCTTGTCCGTAATTCTATAGTATGTCCTGCGCTTTCCGCTGATGGTGGCATTCTCCGAAAACGATTCGACAAACCCATTTTTTTCCAGCCGTGTAAAGGCAGAATAGAGCGTCGTCTCCTTAATCAGATACTTTTCGTCTGACAGACTCCGGATTCTTTTTGAAATCTCATACCCATACGAAGGCGCATCCCACAGCAGGTACAGAATCATCGTGTCATTGTACCCGCGTATGATATCGCTGCTGATGCTGCTCATAAAAAACCTCCCTTCCAAAAAATTGCCAAGTAATCTACGATAGCCAATACAACGGCTGTCATAGCTCCACCTGTCGGTGCTATGTTTATCGTTGCTATTTCTGTCGTTGCTACGCTTATCGTAGTATTAGGATAGCACAGAATATTTCTTCTGTCAACAGCTTTAGTGACATATTTCATTTGGACGCCCATGTGCATAAAAAAAACAGGAAAATAACCTGATACCCAAGTTACTTTCCTGCGTCTGCCAGAAGCGACAGCCCCAGCACCATCAAAATAATCATCAGCCCCGGAAACAGCGCATACCAGGGTGCCGAAAAAAGATACGTCTGCGACTCGGACAACATGCTCCCAAGGCTTGCACTCGGCGGCTGGACACCAATGCCCAGATAGCTCATGCCTGCCTCGGCAAGCACGGCATTATTAAATCCAATCATGATGGAGGACAGCAGCACCGGCATGGCATTTGGCAGGATATGCACAAAAATAATGCGCAGCTGCCCCACGCCGGCAAGCCTTGCACTCTTTACATAGTCCATCTCCCTGTATTTGATAAACTCTCCCCTGACAATGCGGGCAAAGCTCGGTATGAACGCAATGCCAAGCGCACCGATTACATTGTATTTGCCTGTGCCAAAAATGCTGACAAAGACCAGTGCCAGCAGAATACTCGGAAAGGCAAACACCACGTCGTTTACACGCATCAGCACCTCATCCAGCAAACCGCCAAAATATCCAGTAAATGCCCCGATGATGACACCACAGACCGTCCCGATTGTGACCGTAGCCGCCGCAATCACAAACGTGTTTCCCATGCCTTTGAGCACCCTTGAAAAAATATCCCGCCCGAAATTGTCACAGCCCATAAGGTGCTTCAGCGATGGCGCAGCCAGTTTCGCAGTACTGTCCATCTTCGTGATGTCATACGGCGTGTATATAAATCCAGCCAGAACCAGCAGCAGCATCGCGCCCGTTATCACAAGACCCATGATGAAATTAGGAGAATATGTCTTTTTCCTTTTCACAAAAACCTCCATTATTAGGACTCTTTTCCCTTTACACGCTGATGCGCGGGTCAACCAACTGATAAATCACATCCACCACAAAATTTGTCACAATCACAACAAAGGCAATCAGCATGATAACTGCCTCCACCACTGGATAATCCCGGTATGATATGGAAGTCAGCAGAATGCGTCCGATTCCCGGTATGTTAAATACCTGCTCGATGACAATGCTCCCCACAAGCATGTCCGCAAGCGTCATCCCCCACAGCGTGATTACAGGAATTATGGCATTTCGAAGGACATGTCTATACAAAACCTTGTTGGTATTGTTTCCTTTGCTATACGCCGTCCTCACATAGTCCTTTTTGGATTCCTCAATGCAGGAGCTCCGCAGCAGCTTGACCGACATTGCGATTTTTGGCAGCGCAATTGCAAAACATGGGAAAATGATATAAGAGAGAAATCCCCAGAAATCCGTCTTATAGGACACAAATCCTCCGGGCGTGAAAAACTTTAACAGCATTCCAAATAAATACGTAATCAGTATTCCCATAAAAAAATGCGGCACCGACATCACAACCTGATTAAGTGCCATAACGAAACGGTCAATCCGCCTGCCGCTGTGCTTTGCCGTATAGATACCGACTGGCAGTGAAATTACAACCATCATAAAAAAGGAAATGACTGCCATTATCACAGTAATTGGCAGCTTGGACACGATCATGTCCGCGACTGGCATATGGTACTTGTACGAGGTGCCAAAATCGCCACACAAAAAATGAACCAGCCATTCCAGATACCGTTCCAGAAACGGTCTGTTCAGGCCGAGCTGCTCACGCAGCGCTGCCAGGCTTTCCGGCGTGGCGTCTGTTCCCAGTGCCGCAAGCGCGGCATCACCTGGTATCAGGTCAAAAGCAAGATAGACGAGGAATGAAATACACAAAAGCGTGATAATCATTGCTGCCAGCTTTTTACCAATGTATCTCATATCCCCGTCTCCTTTTCATAACCGCTACAAATATTGCCGCCGGATTACTGTATATCCAGCTTCGAGAAATCCTGTATATATAATGGATAGAACGTATATCCTGTATAACCCTTTCTGACCGCAACCAGTTCGCACATATCCTGGATGTAGACATTCGCAGCCGTCCCGGCAAGGATTGTCTCGCATTTTTTGTACGCTTCTGTTGCCTTGTCGTCATCCATCACGGACTCCGCAGCAAGCGCTTCCGCATACGCGGCATCGTATTCCTGGTTATTGTAATTGATAAAATTATTGTGCGCATCTGAGCGGAATCTGCTCAGCATCGCCCCCGCGGTCAGTGTCGATGCATCCACGCCAACCAGCGTCGCTTCAAAATCGCGCCCCTGATACACGTCGCTCAGCCATGTCTCCCACTCTATCAGCTCAATGTCTGCCGTGACGCCAATCTGTTTTAACTGTTCAGCGACAACCTGTGCCGTATCGACATGCTGCTGATAATTGGAAGGCACCTTCATCGTAAAGCTGAATCCGTCGGGATAACCTGCCTCAACAAGCAGCGCTTTCGCCTTCTCGATATCCGTCGTATACAGGTCGTTCAGTTCCTCGATATAGTATTTTCCAAATGCCGGGAACATGCTGCTCCCGACAAGAGTTCCCTTTCCCTCTGACACAAAATCGAGAATCTCCTGCCTGTTCACTGCATAGCACAGCGCCTGCCGCACCTTCTCGTTATCAAACGGTGCCACGGCATTGTTGAGGTACACCGCCTGAACCAGGTTCATTGTTCCCTCAAGCACCTCGAAGTCATCGCCAAGCTCTGCCGCCTGCGCCGCGGAAATTCGTGCAACCAAATCCACCGCACCGCCCTCGAGATTCATGACAATCGAATCCGAATCCGCAAGCACCTTCAGGGTGACATCCTTGATGTGTGCCGGTTCTCCCCAGTATCCGTCAAACCGCTCAAGCACTACATTCTCCTGCAGTGAGCGCGACACAAACTTATATGGACCCGTTCCAATGGGATTTGTCTGCAAATCAGCCACATCCGCCGGAACGATGGCTGCCTCAACCGTTGACAGAATTGCCATAAAGGAGCTGCTTGACTCCTTCAATGTAATGACAATCGTATTTTCATCAGGGGCCTCCACACCCACAATATTAGAAAACGCCGATATCACGGGTTCCCCCCCGTTCAGACCGGCGCACGTGTCAATCGAATACTTCACATCCGCAGCAGTAACAGGATTTCCATTGTGAAACTTGATTCCGTCTCTCAGCGTAAACGTATATACAAGCCCGTCCTCCGACATTGTATAATCACTTGCTACTGCCGGAACCAGGTTGCCCTCGCTGTCCGGCTTATACAGGCCCTCGTAAATATTATACAGAATCTCCTGCGTGCCTGCACCCTGCGACAAACTCGGCACCAGACTGTCCAAATCCTGTGGAATGCCTATGGTGATATGGGATGCAGCAGCGGTATCCGATACCTTTTCAGAGTCTCCATCCTGCTTATCACCTGAGCATCCGCCCAGTGCAACAGTCAGTGTAAGCAACATACTTGCCAAAAGAACCTTCCCCAATCCCTGTCTTCTTTTCGCCATGTCTTTTACTCCTTTTCATTTTTATTCATTTGTTATTCTGCCCCAAAAAGTACAGTTAATGTCTGACGGCATTATACCATCTTTCTGGTTCTGTCCGGAACTGTCAAGAAATAACTTGTGACAAGGTCATTGCCGTGTGTTATTTCTTAATAGTTCCTTAGATTGTATACAAATATTATTAAAAATGCAAGTCATTTTACAGACAATCTTGTTTTTTATTCTATACAAAGCCGCTGCCCTTACCCATGTCAGAACATGGGTAAAAGATGTGAACTGCAACTGTTCAGGTCATTTATCCAGCACCTTTTTCAGCTCATCCATAAATGTATTAATATCCTTAAACTCACGATATACCGACGCAAACCGGACATACGCCACCGCGTCCAAATCCTTAAGCTTGTTCATGACAAGCTCCCCGACGACACGGCTGCTGATTTCTTTTTCTTCACTATTCAGGATATCAGCCTCCACCTCGTCCACCAGGACATCAATGCTGTCCATGCTGACAGGACGTTTGTGACACGCCCTTAATACTCCTGTCTCAATTTTCGAACGGTCATATGCCTCTCTGTTATCATCCTTCTTGATAATAATAAGCGGAATCGCCTCCACTTTTTCATATGTGGTGAAACGCTTATTGCACTCGTCGCACACACGCCGCCTGCGTATGGAACTATTATCCTCAGCCGGCCTTGAATCAATTACCCTGGTATTTTCATGACTGCAAAACGGACATTTCATTCTAACCCTCCATTCTGCCAGCGTTCCAAAGATTTAGGCGCCAGCACAAATTTCATCCAAATTTAGTATAATTTATGTTTCCGTCAATGTCAATCAGGCATGTTTTCTTTTCAGGTATCCACGTAACAGTTCAGCCTTCGGCTTCCTGTTACAGGCATCTCTGGACTGAACTGTTATATATCTACCAGAATAAGGTCCGGTCCAATCTGCCTGATGCAGTTGTATGGTATGGCAATCACGGAATCATCCGTAATCATCGACCATAATCCCTTGCAGCCTGGCACAATAATTTTGCAGATGCATCCCTTGCACTCGTCAATCTCCAGGTCACAGACGTGCCCAAGTCTTCTGCAATCCTTAATACAAATTACTTCTTTTTTCCTTAACTCCTTATAAGTCATCATAAAAAATCCCCCTTTCAGCAAGGTGCATTTATATATTATATGCGCCTCGCCAAAAGCGGGGAATCCTCATGGGACTGTCTTTATGAATTCTTGAACTCTATCTCTGTTATATCCACAATCTCATCTGCATTTTTTGCAAGCAGCAGCATGTAGCTGCCCGCATCCACCTTAAAGCCATGTGTCTCCTCATCAAAGTACGTAAAGGCTTCACGCTCAAGTATCAGCGACACCTCCCGCGCCTCGCCTGCCTCAAGATAAATTTTCTCAAATGCCTTTAACTCCTTAGAAGCCTTTTTGACCTTCGGGCACTTGTCTGCCACATAAATCTGGGCAACCGCAGCACCGGCACGGCTTCCTATATTGGAAACATCAAAGCTCACTTTCACACTTTTGCTCTCCGCCGTATCTTCAAGGACTTCTGCCCGGATTCCTGTCATCACAAAATCCGTATACGACAGCCCATAGCCAAATGGGAACGCCGTCGCAACATCATATGTGTCATAATACCTGTAGCCTACAAAGATGTCCTCCCCATAGCTTACCTTGTCGCCTCCCGGAAATTCGCCAAGCGCCACTGCCGGACAGTCCTTTTCGCTGAGGGGAAAGGTTTCCGGCAGATGCCCTGACGGATTGACATCCCCGAACAAGACCTCTGCAAGCGCAATTCCGCCCTCCATGCCTGCATACCAGCTGTATACCAGCGTATCAGCATTCTCAAGCCATGCACTCATGTCAACAGGCGAACCTGCCACAAGGGTTATGACCGTATCCGGCCTAACCTGTAATAGTTCGGAAATCAGCCTGTCCTGTTCATATGGAAGCTTCATGTCTGCCCTGTCCTGTCCCTCTGTATCATAGTCATGTGTCAGACCGCCCACAAAGATAACGGCATCTGCATCCCGTGCCGCCTCCAGGGCTTCTCTCCGGTATTTCTCATTCATTTCCGTCTGCCGCCGCTTCTTTTCCTCAGATTTTACCTTTACATCCGGCTCCGGTGAGCTCTGTGTCGTGTTGTTGTCCTGATTCAGGCTGTCTGCCTGACCATTCTCATTGTCACCAGTATTTGCCCAGATATTGCCGATGTCCTCATTGAAATATCCCGGCTTATAAATAATCTCCGTATTTCCCCCAAGAAGCATATTCAGCCCCAAAAGCGGCGTTATCTCATACAAAGCCTTAATCTCGGCACTGCCTCCGCCAGGCGCATGCTGCCTGTTGGCATTCTCTCCCACAACCAGAAGCTTCTTAATCTTCTTTCTGTCAAGCGGGAGGATTTCCTTGTCATTTTTCAGAAGCACGACAGATTCCCTCGCTGTCTGCCTCAATGCAGCCTTGTCTTCATAATCATTGTAGCCGCCTGCTTTGCGCTCCCCGTCAAGCATATGCAGCTTGTTCATCACATTTAATATATGGCGAACCTTCTCGTCTATCTTCGCGTATGCAGTCTTTTTGTCCACCTCTCCATTTTCAATCATGCGGATAATGGGTTCTGCCATATAATATTCGTCAAAATTATCCGTGACGGACATTTCCATGTCAAGTCCGTTCAGCAGCGCCTCCTTCGTGTCATGCACGCCGCCCCAGTCCGATACCGTGATTCCCTCAAATCCCCACTCTTTGCGGAGAATTTCATTCAAAAGATAATCGTGATGGCAGCAGTGCGTGCCTCGGAGTTTGTTATATGCTCCCATAATGCCTTTTGCCTTGCCCTTCTTAACTGCTGCCTCAAATCCCGGCAGATAGATTTCACGCAATGCCCGTTCACTGACTTCCACATCCACATCCAGCCGTCTGGTCTCCTGATTGTTGGCAGCAAAATGCTTCACGCATGAGGACACGTCATTTTCCTCAATGCCCTGCACGACCGGAACGACCATCTCTGAAACAAGATAGGGATCCTCCCCCATATACTCAAAACTTCTCCCGCACAGCGGTGTCCGCATAATGTTGATTCCAGGCGCAAGAATCATATCCTTGCCACGCCCCCTTGCCTCCTTGCCAAGCAGCCTGCCCATAGAATACGCAAGCGCCCTGTTCCATGTCGCCGCAAGGGCTGTATTACAAGGAAGACATGACACAAAATCAAAACTCAGACCAATTTCTTTCCATCTAGTAGTCTCAAATTCCTTTCTCACTCCTCTTGGTCCATCCGAGGTCTTAAAAGGAGGAATTCCGAGCCGTTCAACTCCCTTTGTGGTAAAACAGCCGCTCCCATGAATCATGTCAATTTTTTCCTGCAAGGTAAGCTGTGCAATCAGTTTCTCAATCTTTTCTTTGGTCATTATTCCTTGTCCCCTTTCTCTGTTCTGCTGGATGTTTTTAGTAAACGGTATCGTACAAACGCATTCATTCCCACTGCAAAGACAAACATTGCCAGTCCAAGCACCTGTGACACTGCAATCTGCGTTCCGGGAATCAAAAGCCGGTCTGTCCGAATTCCCTCTATGACAAAACGCCCTATTCCATATCCCCCAAGATAAAACAGACACATCTGCCCATGGTATTTTTTCCTTTTATGGTAGAAAAGCATAACAGCCAGAACACCCAGGTTCCAGACTCCTTCGTACAAAAAGGTAGGATGCACCTGTATAAAATTTACTTCGCCCATCACGGTCATGCCATCAATGTGCGACTGTGCGATATCCCACGGCCGCACTGCGTCGACGGGAAGCCGCATGGCAAAAACGGAGTCCGTATAACCGCCAAACACCTCTCTGTTAAAAAAGTTTCCCCATCTGCCGATAATCTGACCCAGAACAAGCCCGTATACTCCGCAGTCCCCAATCTGATATGGAGATATCTTCTTGAGCCTGCTATATACAAAAAGAGTAAGAAATGCCGCAATCACCGCGCCGTATATCGCAAGTCCGCCCTGCCTGAGATTAAAGACACCAAGAAGATTGTCCTTGTATAAATCCCACGAAAAGACCACATAGTAGATTCTTGCCCCGATGACGGAAAAAATTACCGCATAAATACCAAAATCCCATATAATATCCGTATCCATTTCCTCTTTTTTTGCCATCTGAACTGCCATCAGGACTCCGAGCATGACCCCGATGCCGATTATCAATCCGTAAAATGCAATCTCAAAGCCAAACACCGAAAAACTCTTGGGAAGATTTCTGAGATAAATTCCAAGATGCGGAAAGGCTATATCATTTACTCCCATATTATCAGGCATATATTTTACCTCACTCAACCATTATACTGTCAGCCTAAACATTAAACCGGAACAAAATCACATCCCCGTCTTTTACCACATACTCCTTGCCCTCAAGACCGACAAGTCCCTTGTCCCTTGCTGCTGCAAGAGAGCCATTTTCCAGTAAATCCTTATAATTCACAACCTCTGCGCGGATAAAACCGCGCTCGAAATCCGTATGAATCTTTCCTGCCGCCTGCGGCGCCTTTGTGCCGATCTTGATTGTCCACGCGCGGCATTCATCCTCTCCCGCAGTGAGGAAGCTGATTAAGCCCAGCAGCCTGTAGCTCGCGGATATCAGCTTGTCCAGACCGGATTCCTTTAATCCCAGATCCTCAAGGAACATTGATTTCTCATCGTCGTCAAGCTCTGCAATCTCCTGCTCAATCTGGGCACAGATAACAAATACCTCAAATCCTTCACCTGCCGCATACTCACGGACTGCTTTGACACCCGCATTGTCAGCGCCGTCATTTGCAAGGTCATCCTCCGCTACATTTGCCGCAAAGATAACAGGCTTGTCTGTCAATAGATTATACCCATTTCTCCACAAAACTTCCTCATCATCTTCTGTCACAAAGCTTTTTGCCATTTTTCCTTCTTCAAGATGCGCCTTAATGCGCTCTGCGAGCGCAAGCTCCTTTGCCTGCGTCTTATCATTTTTAGCGCCCCTTGCAACCTTTGCGATGCGCCGCTCAAGAATCTCGATATCCGAGAAAACAAGCTCCAGATTTATCGTTTCAATATCCCGCAGCGGATTGATGCTTCCGTCCACATGGACAATATTGGAGTCCTCAAAGCACCTTACAACATGGACAATCGCATCCACCTCGCGGATGTTGGCAAGAAACTGGTTTCCAAGTCCTTCTCCCTTTGATGCGCCCTTTACCAGCCCTGCAATATCAACAAACTCAATCACTGCAGGCGTCACCTTTTTCGTGTGATAAAGCTCACCGAGAAGCCGGATTCTCTCATCCGGCACCGTTACAACACCCACGTTCGGGTCAATTGTACAGAACGGATAGTTTGCCGACTCCGCGCCTGCCTTTGTCAGGGAATTAAACAATGTACTCTTACCTACGTTTGGGAGTCCTACAATTCCTAGTTTCATATCTTGTTATACCTACCCAGAAATCCTTTACTTTCAAGGGTTTCTGCCTTTCTCTATATTTTTACTACACAATCTACTACACAATTTTCAAGGCGCTTTCGATTCTCTCAACCTCTTTGACCTTCTCGTCCTCGGTCACATGGACGTACAAGTTCATCGTAATACCTACATTGGCATGACCTAAAATTACCTGTAAAATTTTAGGGCGCATACCACCCTCAATACATCTTGTCGCCATTGTGTGTCTTAAAACATGCATCGAGAAACGTTCAATACCAGCCTTATCACATAATTTGAATAATGCAGTGTCATAAGCTGAATTTTTTGTCGGTTCGCCTTTCCTGCAAAGAAATACATGTTCTTTAAACTGCATATCGATCACTTTGATTTCTCTGATTTTCTTTTTCTGCCTTTTCAATATTGCAACAGCTTCTTCTGTCAAAGGTACGTCACGATAGCCGGATTTACTTTTCGGCTCACCAATCCGCCATTCACCCGCACTATACCTAAATTTCTTATTGTATTTGGTCTTAGGAATTGTAGGAAAATAAGTGCTCAGATTGCGCAGAATATTTCTTCAAAATTGTAGGAGAAAAAACGTAGGCGTAGCGGGCTACGGCGAGGCTTTTTATCCTGCAAGATTGGAGAAATAGACAAGCAAGATGTGTCACTTATTTTTCTACAGTTCCTTATGCTGTCACCTTTTATATTTTCTATCCAGTAATTAAACCATGCCGTCACTGTCATATCCCCAGACGCATTGATACCACCATGCTCATCTTCAAATTTTGCATCCGCATACCACTTACGGCATTCCTGTAGCTTTGGGAAATATTTTTGAACTGATTTACCAGTTCTTTTGCTTACAAATCGTGCTGTGTATAAACCATCCTTTCTTTGACAGATACCGACTCCAAGCTCCCTGCCTTTTAAGTCCTTACCCATAAAATCAACTCCTTTCTGCTGTTATCCAACAAAAAGAGTCTGATACAAGCTTATATTATAGCATATCATCCAGCATTTTGGAATAATCAAATTAAATTTTCTGCCTGAATCCTGTCCTAAATTTCCAAACTTTTTGATATGTATGTGGAAAAAATAAACATGATATCGGCGATCAGTAATCAGGGAAGATGCCATTTCCTGTGCTATGAGGAGAACATGACGCAGCAGAGATTTATAGACTTTATGGAACGCCTTGTTAAAGACACGGACAGGAAAGTCTTATTTATAGTGGACAATTTAAAAGTGCATCATGGAAAAACGATGCACCTCTGCTGCTCCGTTGACGGGAACGCAGCCGTGATGACCTCTTTGATCCCCGTCAGGCCGTCAGAGCAGAGGATCAGTATGTCCTTTATGCGATTGTCTACTTGACGGGTAGCACACCAAAATCAAGCCTTTCAGCCCCTCCACCACAAAAATTCACCACCCAAACCCACCCCTCAAAAAACTTCAATTTTCCCCGTAAAATCAACATAAATTCGAACAGCCTATAAAACATATCATAATTCAATTTTAAATGCTGCATCCGTAAGAATATAAGCCAATAAATTCCCTTGAAAATAAAGGTTTTCATCCTATACATCAATTCCACCCCCCCACTACATCGAACTATGCCTTTTGAGCATATGAAATAGTATTTGATTCAAATATCATATATCAATTACCCATCTTAAATCCTACACTTGTAATATTTATTTTCATATAATATCATACCATTACATTTTACACCGAATATCAAACCGAACTTAATTTACTATATACAGATAGGAATACTATAAAAACTCTGCTGCCAGTACGTAAAAATGTACACGAAAAAAGCACCATCTGACGCTCAATACATCTTTTAAGAATAGCGAGCGTAAGCGACATGTTACTGATTGGCACGTCCTATTGATTTTACATTATTAGAATCAATGATATATATTGACCAGAATATATGTTTCGTTTAAATAATTAAAAGCTGTATAGTTTCTGAAAAGCTTCAGCGGCATATTTCTTACGTACCAATATACAAAAAAACCACATGTATTTATATTCCAAAATACATGTGGTTTTTATTTCAACAGGATATCTCTCTGTTTCCGATCCCATAGATATGATATTTACACCATAAACTTACTATTCATCAGCTCATCGCGCGCCACGCTGATTGCGCGCTCCACGCTGCCCTGCTCAAACGGATTTGATACATTTGCATATCGTAATGTCTCAAGATAGCTCATGCTGCCGCCGCACTTACAGAGGTTGAGGTAATCCGCCCATGCCCTGTCATGGTCTTCCCTCTCCTTTTTCTTGAACTCCATCGCTCCCATAGTCGTGAGTGTGTAGTTGATATAGTACATCGGATAAAGGAATATGTGCAGCTTATGGTACCAGAAGCCGCCGCGGTCAAAGAAATCATCCGGCTCATAGACACGCCATGGCATATATTTCTCTTCCAGCTTTTTCCATTCCAGCGTCCGCTCCTTTGGCGTCAGCCCGGGATTGGCATAGCAGATATGCTGGAACTCGTCGACTGCCACGCCAAAAGGAACAAACGTAACTGCGTCCTGAAGATGCGCGAACCGGAACTTGTCTGCTTGCTCCCCGAAAAACCGCTCCGCATAGGGGTATGCAAACTGCTCCATCGACATGGAATGAATCTCCGCAATGTCAGTTGACACCGCATAATAATCGGAAATCGGCTGGCAGCGCATTGCCATATATCCCGCGAAGGCATGTCCCAACTCATGTGTCAGCACCTGCATGTCACCGATTGTCTGGTTGAAGCAGGAAAATACAAACGGTGCGCTGTACCTTGGCAGCTCCGTCATATAGCCTGTGGAAGCCTTTCCAGCCTTGTTTTTCAGGTCCATCAGCTCATGCCCTATCATGAAGTCAATAAATTCCCCTGTCTGCGGGCTCATTTCATGGTACATTTTTGCCGCCTCGCCTACCATGAAATCATCATCGCCTGCCGGAACGGCATTGCCATCCGGAAAAATACGTTTCTCGTCATAAACGGAAAAATCATCCACACCAAGACGCTTTGCCTGTGCCTCATACAATTTCTGGCAGATTGGCACAATCACTGTGCGCACCTGTTCGCGGAACGACTCGACTTCCTTCTGGCCGTAATCCGTGCGCCCCTGCTTCATGTAGCCTACCGGTATATAATTTTCGTACCCGAGATTGCGTCCCATCTCGTTTCGGATGCGAATCAGCTCATCCCAGATTTCCTCCAGGCGCGGCTCATGCTTGTGATAAAATTCCGAATAGGCGCGTGCCGCCGCTTTGCGCACCTCTCTGTCCTCATGCTCAAAGTACTTCTGCACGCCGTACAGGTTCAGTGTTTTCCCATCAAAAGCAATCTCCGCAGTCGCCATAATTTTCTGGTACTCATTCGTAAGCTTTGCCTCCTGCTGCATCAGCGGAATATTTTTCTCACAGAATGACTTTTTCTCAAGTTCCTTCTGCGCAAAGCACTGCTTTCCATACTCCTTCTCATAATCCGCCCTGAACGGACTGTTCATCAGCGCCTCGTCGACTGCCAGCGTCTGCGGCATGATTGTCGGAAACGTATTGTTGATATACTCGCTTTCCTTGTCATAAAACTCGTCTGTGGTATCCAGCGTATGACGAATATATGCGATTGTGGTATCCGTGGAAAAAATTTTCCCCTCCTCATCATATGCCAGCATCGCATCCCGGACCTGCTCATAGCTGTCCGCGCTTTCGATGCGCCTTTTTGTCTCCTCTGCAAGCGCTGCAAACGCCGCAAAGTCCGGTCTTTTGTACTCCAGTGTTGAAAATTTGAAATTGTCCATCTTGATTTAACTCCTTATGTTATTTTATTTTTTATTATCTTTTTTATTCATATGGTCTCTGATAAAAACGCCCTGAAATCTGCTGGGTGTTGATGACATTGACGAATGCCTTCGGGTCAACCTCCTTGATGCCGCTGATAATATCCTTACACTCTGCCCTTGACACAACGGAATACACAATCTTGCGCTCCTGATGCTCATAGGAGCCCTCGGCCTCAATGATTGTAGCGCCATGGTTACTGTTGCGGGAAATCACCTCATATACCCGCCTTGCATGATTCGTCACGACCAGAAGCGTATGCTGGCGGTACTGTTTAAAAAGTGTATGTAATACCTGTGTGGACGTGTACTGAAAAATGATTGAATACAGCGCCTTGTCCCAGCCAAACAGCCATCCTGCCACCACCAGGAGTACTGCATTAAATCCCAGGACAATATTAAAGGAATCCACACCCTTTCTTTCCGACAAAAAGATGCCGATGAAATCCGTACCCCCTGTCGTCGCATTCATCATCAGACAGAGACTGATGGCAAATCCATTAAAAATGCCGCCAAAGACGCTGATTAATAAAGTATCATATGTTATTGCACGCGACGGCAGTACGTCCGTCAGTATGTTTGTCAGCATAATGCAGAGACAGGAATACAGGGTAAACTTTTTCCCGATAAACCGGAATCCAATATAAATCGGCACAAGGTTCAGCAGGACGTTAATCAGCGTATATGGCAGCTCAAAACCAAAGAAAAGTTCCACAATCCGCTGTATCAGCAGCGTCAGTCCGGTTGCGCCTCCCGGATACAGTCCTCCTGTCCGCACAAAAGTCTTTATATTCAGCGCCATAATTACAGACGCGGCACAAATGACAACAATTCGTTTTGCATCTTCCTTCAAACTGAATTTCATATGTTCCCTCCGTATATTATATTACAGAAAAGTAATCTCTGTCCAGCTACCCTTTTTTAGCATCCGTTCTGCACACTTACCCTTGTATACAAACCGTCGCATTCCGTCACATCCACTGTAAATCTGCGCCTTTTCCAGGATGCCGTTTTTCCATGCGATGTCCATGCGGGCGTCGCCGCGAACCCTTACACCTGTTATTTTTCCGTTTTCCCACGCTTTCGGCAATGCCGGAAGCAGCACAATCCTGTCCGCATTGCTCTGCACCAGCATCTCCACCATTGCCGCCGTCGAGCCGAAGTTTCCGTCAATCTGAAACGGCGGGTGATTGTCAAACAGGTTGGGCAGTGTTGAACGTATGAGAAGCTGCCTGAAATTCTCATATGCCTTCTCCCCATCCCAGAGCTTTGCATAGTGGTTCATAATCCATGCCCGGCTCCATCCGGTATGGCCGCCGCCGCCCTCCAGGCGTTTCTGCAGCGTCCGTTCGGCTGCCGCCGCAAGCTCCGGCGTCCCATCCTTCGTAATCTGGTCAGACGGGTGCAGTGCATACAGATGTGAAATATGCCTGTGCCCCGGCTCCTTCTCCACATACTCCCCACACCACTCAAGGATTCTGCCGTCGCTTCCTGTACGTGTCGGAATCAACCGTCCGCATGCCTCGGCAATCTGCCGGTCCAGATCGTCAGATACCCCCAGAACCGCCGCGGCATGATTGCACTGCGTAAACAAATCCCTTAAAATCTGGTTATCCATTGTCACGCCAATCGAATTTGCCCCCTGTTCCCCATTGGGCAGGATAAATGTGTTCTCAGGCGACACGCTTGGACAGGTACACAGGTATGTATTTCCGTCAATCTCATGCTCGATACAAAAATCAAGGAAAAACTGCGCCGCTTCCCGCATGACGGGAAACATTTCACGCAAAAATCCAATATCCCTTGTGTATTCATAGTGCGTCCAGATATGCGTGCAGAGCCATGCGCCGCCCATCACCCAGAAGCTGCCCGGTATCCACAAATCCTGCGGCGCCGTATCCCCCCAGATATCCGTGTTGTGATGCGCCACAAAGCCACGGCATCCGTACATAACCCGGGCTGTCTGCCTGCCATTGGGAAGCATTCTTTTGAGTAAGTCAAAAAGCGGCAGATGGCACGCGCCCAAATCGCAGGATTCCGCCAGCCAGTAATTCATTTCCGTATTAATATTAATCGTAAACTTGGCATCCCACGGTGCTTCCATGTCCTTGTTCCAGAGCCCCTGCAACGTGGCGGGAAGTGTTCCCGGACGGCTGCAGCTTATGAGCAGATATCTGCCAAAATTAAAATACAATTGTTCCAGTCCCAGATTGATACTGCCTGTTTCCATTTCCTTCAGGCACCTGTCCGTTGTCCTGTCTGCCACATCCATATCCGCATCTGTACAAAGCTCCAGTGATACCCGGTCAAAATAAGCCCTGTAATCTGCAATATGCCTTTTTGTAAGTTCCCCATAATCTGTTGCTGCTGCCTTGTCAAGCTTCCTGGCAAGCGCATCCCGCAAGGCATCCTTCTTCACAAGCCCCTTATCCTGCCCGTCCGCGCAATCCACATGCACGCGGTACGTCGTCAGTGCGCGCCAGTACAGAAAAACCTCCGTGGCATCATAAACCGTTATGCTTTCCCCTATCACTTCAATCCTTCCGTCCGGACTTGCCGCCCTGCACATCATGGCATAATCCAGACCGTCGCGCCCCAGATTGCCGCCAAGCACGATGCTGTCACCGGAAGCCTTTTCGGAATACTCATAAACACAGTTACGCTTACTGCACTCCCTTAATCCCACAGTCACATTCCCCTTTCCTTTTTCTGTGCATCAAGCATTTCCCGCAATGCCTCCTCACTCTGGCTGACCCATGCGTCTTCTTCCTCCGCATCCAGACCGAGATACTGCGCAAGCGTACACTCCTCATCACTCATGCCCCACGCATAGCTGAAGTCGTCAATTTCCTCAAAATCGATCTCCCCTGCAAGATATTGTTCCTTGAATTTTTTTATACTGTCCATATTCCGTCCTTTCCCCTCCTCGTCTTCATTGTTTCCATTATATCCTATATTACAGAGGACGACAATAAATACACAACAATTCGTCCAATGAACCTATCTCTTTTTTTGCCCGTAATTTTTCACGCTGTCAGTCCTATATATTAAAATTGGATATGCACCTGCATTAACAGCACAAAAAAAAGCCTAGAAAACCTAGGCTTATCCAGAGCGATAGACGGGGCTCGAACCCGCGGTCTCGACCTTGGCAAGGTCGCGCGTTACCAACTACGCCACTATCGCAATAATTATCTTGTCCGCCGTTTCGCTACGGACAAGATATATTATATTTCATTTTCATCGCACTGTCAACTACTTTTTCAAATCTTTCAATCTTCCCGTAACAGTTCAGCCTTCGGCTTCCTGTTACAGGCATCAAGCCATGCAAAACACTTCGTGGTGGCTTGATGCATCTCAGCCACTACGCATTCTTACGGACTTTGCAGCGCAGTGCAAAGTCCTGGGCTGAACTGTTACATTTTCCCTACTGTAATGCATTTTTATACTTCACACGGTAAATGCGGTATATCGATTCGTGAATCCGTTCCTTTGTGATGGTTCCGTCTGTCACTGCCTGCAGGATGCCTTCATATGCCTGCCGGTAGTCTGCCGGATCCAGCAATATATCTGCCCCTGCCTGTACTGCCGCAACCGCCGCCTCTGCCGGACTATAGCTTCCAGTCACCGCGCTGTCACTGAGATAGTCCGTCATCACGACACCATTGAAGCCAAGCGTATTCCTGAGTACATCCTGAATCATGACCGCGGACAGTGACGACGGCGTGTCATCACCAGTCACACCGCTTGCCTTTGTGTGGGATACCATAATACAGTCCACGCCGCCTTTAATTGCCATGTCGTATATCACTAATTCGCTGTTTTTCAGCTCCTCGAGCGTCTTTGTGCCGGCTGATGTCCCTGGAAATTTTTGTAATGCCGCACTCACGCCCGCTTCCTGCATAGACTGGACAGCCGCATTCACGAGAGGTGCCGCCACCGCGGCATCGGAGCCGAACGTCCTGCCCTGCAGCGATGCATCCCCATCCTCTGACACGGTCTCCGAAACAGGCGCCAGATTCATATTGATGCCATAACCTGCCAGTTTGGATGCAATCCCTCCATACGCCTGCCGGACACCATCCTCATCCGTAATCTCTGACGCTTTAGCCGTCGCGTCAATCCCATATCCCGGACTGGCGCCGCACTCCGCCTTCACGGCAGTGAAAATGGGATATTTCGAAAACCCTTTCGTGCTGGTCATCATCTCGGTAAACTGCTCCGCCGACTGGAAATTCTTTGCGGAATATATTATTCCGCCCACCGGATTTTCCGTGATTGCCGTCTTGGTACCATCGCCTGCCTTCACCACAGTCCCAACGCCTGTTATGGACTCCGGCGTGACCATAAACATCCCGGCAACCATTTCCTCCGTCGACATATCATTCAGCAGGGATTCTATCAGTTCGTCAAGGGGATCCTCCACATTGTCAGGCAGGTATCCTTCATTGTCCACCACAGGGCTGCTCTCCTCCTGTATGATTGGCATGTCATTACCGTCGCCTTCCAGCTCGGCAGCCACACTGGACTCAGCCTCCTCTATCACGCGGTTTACTTTTTCATTATAGTTCCTCACGTAACGGATAATGCCTCTTACACCAAAATAGCCGGCTGCCACTATCAGCATCACAATGACAATCAGTGTCAGGTAAGCCAGTATCTGGTTTCTTACACGTCTGCGTCTTCTTTTCTCTCTGCTTCTCTTCTCGTCTTTCATAATCCCTTAGATTAATGGGTATTTATCCGTAAGCTTCTGGACAATCGCCCGCGCACCTGCTACTCCATTCTCCTGCTCCTTGATTACCATGGAAATTGCCTCGGCAATATCATCCATGTCATCCTCCTTCATGCCACGGCTCGTGACAGCCGGTGTTCCAAGCCGGATGCCGCTTGTGACGAACGGTGACTTCGGGTCGTTTGGAATCGTGTTCTTGTTACATGTAATGTGTGCCTCATCCATAAGCTTCTCAACAGCCTTTCCTGTGAGCTCATATGTAGTGAGATCCACAAGCATCAGATGGTTGTCCGTACCGCCTGAAACAATCTTAATGTCCCTGTCCGTCAGTCCCTTGCAGAGCGCCTGCGCATTCTTTACGATCTGCTGCTGGTAAGCCTTAAAGTCCTCACCGAGCGCTTCCTGGAAGCAGACAGCCTTCGCCGCGATGACATGCATCAGCGGACCACCCTGTATTCCAGGGAAAATTGCCTTGTTAAAGTTATATTTTTCCGCAGCCTCCTTGTTTGCAAGAATCAAGCCGCCGCGCGGTCCCCTTAATGTCTTATGTGTCGTCGTCGTCACAACATCGGCGTACGGCATCGGGCTCGGATGGATTCCCGCCGCCACAAGGCCTGCAATGTGCGCCATGTCCACCATCAGGACTGCGCCCACCTCGTCGCAGACTTCCCTGAACCGCTTAAAATCAATCGTCCTCGCGTATGCGCTTGCGCCTGCTATAATCATCTTCGGTCTGCATTCCAGCGCCAGCTCGCGCATCCTGTCATAGTCCAGAACGCCGTTGTCATCCACGCCATATGGCACTACATGAAAATACTTTCCGGACATATTGACCGGTGAACCATGCGTAAGATGCCCGCCATGGTCAAGGTTCATGCCCATGATGGTGTCACCTGGCTGCAAAACCGCAAACTGCACTGCCATGTTCGCCTGTGCCCCCGAATGCGGCTGGACATTCGCATAATCACAGCCAAAAAGCTCTTTTGCACGCTCAATCGCAAGGTTTTCCACCACATCGACGCATTCGCATCCGCCATAGTATCTTTTTCCCGGATATCCCTCCGCATATTTATTTGTCAGCGGGCTTCCCATTGCCGCCATGACTGCCTTGCTGACCCAGTTCTCTGACGCAATCAGTTCTATATGGCTGTTCTGCCGCTCCTGCTCCTCCACAATCGCATCTGCAATCTGTGGGTCTGCCTTTCTTACCTCATCAAGTGAATACATGAAACTTTCCTCCATATCTACAAATTTGAATCGTCCCTAAAAAATATAAACATGTTTTAGTATACCTTTTTTCAGACTATTTTACAAGGCAAATGTATATGAAATTAATTAAAATGGAAAATTCGCTGGCATATTTTATAGCCGTCTATTGTAATCCTTCTTCCAAGCTTTCCCGGAAGGTTCATTGCATTTCCGAGAATTCCCATCCTGAGGCGCATCCATAACACCTTATCCTTTGAGCGGATATACTGCCAGAGCTCCTTTTTCTTTTCCAGGTTCTCTTCCAGCCCAGAGCGTATCAGCAGGACAGACGATACTGTCGTAATAATATCGAGATAATTGACCATATACTTGCGCACCTTGCCGTTTGCAAGGATCCGCTGCTTTTCCTCCACATAGTAATCAACCATCAGCTTGTTGACCTTAATCTGCTGGTCAATCCTTCCTATCATGACCTGCTCATTCACGGACTGATCCTCCCTGCCAATAAAATAACGGTAGAAATTGACATCCATATAAAACATGGTCTTTACGTTTGGCAGCGGCTTGAACACAAAGATATTGTCCACATAAAAAGTGTGCTCCGGAAGCTTTAATCCACAGTCCCGCAGGAGCTTTGTCCTGTAAATCACGGAATGCATCAGGATATACTGCCCCACCCTGAAATGACGGACATCCTTCCATGTGAAAATTTCATCCTGCGGCAGTGCATGGTGGTACTTAATCGCCTTTTTGCGCTTCTCCCCCTCTTTCTCATAGACAAAATTGCTGATAAACATATCGATGGAATTTCCGCCCCGAAGCAGCTCCTTGAGCTTGTTTAATATCTGGATATAGGCGCTCTGGCTTACCCAGTCGTCGCTGTCCACAACCTTAAAATACAGTCCGCTCGCCTGCTCAATTCCCGCGTTCACGGCAGAACCATGGCCGCCATTTTCCTTGTTTACCACCTTGACAATGCTCGGAAAACGCTCCCGGTACTCCTCTGCGATAACCGGCGTGTCGTCCTTTGACCCGTCATTCACAATAATAATTTCCACATCCTCACCACCCGGAAGCAGTGAATCAACACATTTACGCATATACGCTGCCGAATTATAGCAGGGTATCGCGATAGACAATAATTTCATAGTAATCCTCCATTCTTGCCAAAGTCTGCGAATTTGGGCGCAAGCACAAATTTGCCCTGTGAAAAATTTATTTTTCACAGTAATCCTCCGTTTTATCTCCCTTGTCAGGGTCTCAGCCGGTTACACTCAAACCGCTCCATCGTAATCAGGCAGCATTTCATCTCACTGTACCGCATCTCAATATCGCCCTCCTTTATTTCCGTGTCGAGGCTGGCAGCCATTGTATCAATCATAGCATCTGTTATTCTCGGGTGAAGCGAACTAAGTACCTGAAGCTTTTTCTCATAGCTGTCCGCATCAAGAAACTCCAGAAGCCCCGGGTCCAGCCCATTTTCCTCCGTATTTCCTGAATCGCTTTCCTTCACAGGCGCCTCCTGTGCCGGCGGCTCCTTTTTCCCCCTGCCCAGAATCCTGTTCAGCGTCTCCGCCGACGTCTCCCTTGGTTTTTCCACACATTCCTCTCCCCAGACATCCAGCTTTTCAAAGCGGTACGCCTGCTTCTCATTCGGGTATTTCCTGGTATCTATACGGCTCATAAACATTTCTAGTGGACGCGCATAGACTTCATAGGGCGCATAGAGCTGCTGGTACACTACCATTTTCGCACCGGTTTCCGAGTGGCGTGCCAGGGTAATAATCTGGTAAATGTTTCCCTTAAAATGCCTGTATATTTCCTGTGGTCTGGGATTTGGTCTCATACTGCATTCCTACCTTCCTTATATTGGTTATTTGCCGGCACCGGCTTTGCGCCGCCGGACGATTACCAATATTTTAAACTATTTTATCTGATTTGTCATTTAATTCTTATAAATTATAAAATTAAAAAAGTCTCCTGTTACTATATTGCCCAGATATAATAACAGGAGATTTTAAAATACATATTTTAATAAAATTTTAAAAAAGTTTATTCTTTAGGACTTCCGGATCCTGGGCATACTGGATTGCTGCCTCCCTGTCAATCTTGTACTCCTTGTAAAGCTGTGCCAGCGCGTCATCCATCGTTATCATTCCCATTTTCCTGTTTGTCTGCATAACACTTGTTATCTGATGGGTCTTTCCCTCACGTATCAGGTTTCTGACTGCGGAATTGGTATGGAGCACCTCAAACGCTGCCGCCCGTCCCTTTCCACCTATCATCGGAATAAGCTGCTGCGATATGACTGCCTCAAGCACGTTCGCAAGCTGCACCCTGATCTGCTGCTGCTGGTGCGGCGGAAATACGTCAATCACTCTGTCCACGGTACTTGCCGCACCGATGGTATGCAGGGTTGAAAGCACAAGATGACCGGTCTCGGCAGCCGTAATCGCTACACTGATGGTCTCAAAATCCCTCATCTCCCCCACAAGAATCACATCCGGGTCCTCGCGCAGCGCGGCGCGCAGTGCATTGGCATAGGACATGGTGTCCAGTCCGATTTCCCTCTGGTTGACAATCGCCTGCTTATGCTGGTGCAGATACTCAATCGGATCCTCCAGCGTGATGACATGTGCCTCACGGTTGTTGTTAATCTTGTCTATAATCGCAGCAAGCGTTGTGGACTTGCCGCTTCCTGTCGGTCCCGTGACAAGTATCAGCCCCCTTTTTTTCTGATAGAGGTCGATAACCGAAGCCGGCACACCCAATGCCTCGGGCGCCGGGACAACAGTGTCCACCAGACGGAACGCCATCGCGGCAGAACCTCTCTGCTTATATACATTCACACGGTAACGCCCCTCCCCCGCTATGGCAAAGGACATATCCACCTCGCCCTTCTCATCAAAACGCTGTTTCTGGTTTTCATTCATTACCGATTCCGCTATCACCATGGTGTCCGCAGGCATCAGCCGCTCCCCCTCCATCGTAATCAGCTTGCCGTTCACCCGCATCTTAGGCGGTATGCCTACAGTAATGTGCACGTCAGAAGCCCCTGCCCTTTTTGCCGCTGACAATATTTCCTCAACCGTCTGTGCCATATGATTGCCCTGCCTTTCCATCTTAAAGTATAGCTCTTCAGTCTTACCGTTTCATCTCCGCATAGCCGGAAATGTATTTACAATTTCACCATTACATTAATAATATCATTCTATTTGTACTTTATCAACGAAATTATAAGGAATATTTTCCGTAATTTTTATATAGTTTATAAAGTATAAGTTTTTTCGAAAAAATATACTTTTTTGTCAAAAGTGTGTTGCAGTTATTTTCCTCGCCTCCAACCCCTTGTCATTATCCAAATCATATAATATGATAGTTTTAGCTGACAATTTGTGCTTATTTTTTAGGAGCTGTAAAGAAATAACATTGCAATATTGCGCTGAATATGTCTTTGGCCTGTGCAATCGGAGACATAGGCAAGCAAGATTGTAAAGCTATTTATTTATAGATCCTTAGATAATGTGACTGTGTAAAACCAGGACAGTTACAGCGAAATATCGGAAAAAGGGAGACGCAAAATGAAGGAGAGTTTTGAATTTGAAGGCACTTCAACCGGTGAATACCGTGGTGGTCTCTATGTAATGTACTGTGGCAAGGAATATCCCGCCATGTATCTTGGCGTTGGACGTTTCGTACTTTATTCTGATGTTGCTGATGAAAACTTTACATTTCCAACCAAGGACGGAAGGTATTTGCTGCAGACTGATTTGCGCGATGAAAACCTGACACGCGCAAGTGAGATACGTATGGTAGGCATTGTTCAGAAATGTTATGAGAGTGTGATGATACGCAACATTCTCAAGGAAGGCATTATTGTTTCCACGCAGAATCCTCGGCTCGGCTTTGAACTCGGATTGCAGCCTGTGAAGGAGCTTGGCTTTACGGGACTTGTGGACAGGAAAATTCTGCTCGGCATTTATGAGGAGCGTGACTATCTGTGGAATCCCACGCTTGGCATCTGTTCGACACTTTGCCAGGTTACTGGTACGAAGGACAAAGACTCATGGTTCGTTGGGAGCGACCGCATGACTCAACTCTATGTGATGGAATCCCCAAAGTAAGAAATGTGTAAAAGGGAATAAAAATAACGATTCAACATTCCGGTTGAATCGTTATTTTTATGCGCAGCGAGTAGGGAAAGTCTTCCCTACTCGATTTTTTCATTATTTGCGGGGACTATTTTGTCAGGAGCATCATGATCCGGTTGCTTCTGTCAATAAACTTCGTCATGGCTTCCGGCTGCAGCGGCGCCTGCTGAATCAGTGCAAGGTCATAAAGCTGCTCGCAGATGATATCGACATTCTCGCCTGTCTGGTTGTCAAGCACATACGCCACCAGCTTGTTGTTGGCATTGAGGATAAGCGTCTCGCCCTCCCTGCCCATCATGCCCATATCCATGCCCGGCATCGCGTACATCTTCATCATATCCTGCATTCTGCGTGATTCCTCGGAAACCGTAATCATTGAGGCGATGTCCTCATTCTTGAGTTTTTCCACCTTCACGGTTATCTTGTCATTCTTGACAGCCTTCTTGAATACTTCCGATATCTCCTCGCTCTTCTTTGTAAGCTCCTCATCCTCCTTCTCGGAATTGGTGTCCTTGAAGGTGTCTGTCAAATCGGCGTCAATACGCGCAAACTTAATGCCCTCGTTCTTGGACTCGAGCTGTGACACGAACGGCTGGTCAATCTTGTCAGGAAGCACGACCGCGTCCATATTTGCCTTCTTGAACATATTCACATACTGGCTCTGCTGTACAAGGTCTGTCACATAATAGATAATCTTTTCCTTTTTCTCTTCATCCCCGGCAGGGCTGTCTGCTGTCTCCCCATCCTTGTCAACAACCTCGGCTTCCACCTTTTCCCCCGTCTCGGCATCTGTCGCTGAAGCTTCGTTACTGTCTGCCGCATCGGCCTGCACCTCATCCGGGTCAGTCTTTTTCACTTCAAGGCACTCCGGGAGCGTCAGGTACTTGCCGTCAAGGTTCTTGAACAGGATATAGTCGGTCATCTTCTCGCAGAACTTGTCATCCTTTAAGCAGCCAAACTTGATAAACGGACTGATGTCATCCCAGTACTTCTCGTAATTTTCCTTGTCCGTCTTGCACATGCCTGAAAGCTTATCGGCAACCTTCTTGGTAATGTACTCGCTAATCTTGGTGACAAACCCATCATTCTGCAACGCGCTTCTTGACACATTCAGCGGCAGGTCAGGGCAGTCAATGACACCCTTTAACAGCAACAGGAACTCCGGAATGACTTCCTTGATATTGTCCGCGATAAATACCTGGTTGTTGTAAAGCTTGATTGTCCCCTCAATCGACTCATACTCCATGTTGATTTTCGGGAAATAAAGGATTCCTTTCATATTAAACGGATAATCCATGTTCAGGTGAATCCAGAACAGCGGCTCCTTGTAGTCCGCAAATACCTTGCGGTAAAATTCAATGTACTCTTCCTTTGTGCACTCATTGGGATGCTTCGCCCAGAGCGGATGTGTCTCATTCAGGGGAACAGGGCGCTTTTTAATCTTGAGCTTCGTGACCTTTTCCTTGGTCGGCTCCGCGCCGTCCTCACCCGGTACTTCTTTCTCCTCCTCGAGTGTCTCTACGACAACATCATCCTCCCGCTTATCCTCCGGGTCAATTGTCTCAAACTCCTCAGGGGCATTTGCCTTCTCGAGGTAAATCTCATACGGCATGAACGAACAGTATTTCTTGATGACTTCCCTTGCCTTGTATTCATTGCAGAACTCAAGGCAGTCCTCATTGATGAACAGTGTAATCTCCGTCCCGACTGCCGTCCTGTCGCCGTCGGTCATGACAAACTCCGTGCCGCCGTCGCATTCCCAGTGTACCGGCACTGCACCTTCCTTGTAAGAAAGCGTGTCGATATGCACCTCGTCCGCCACCATGAACGCCGAGTAAAAGCCAAGTCCGAAATGACCGATAATCTGGTCGTCATTCGCCTTGTCCTTGTACTTTTCAATGAAATCCGTTGCACCCGAGAATGCAATCTGATTGATATACTCCTCGACCTCCTCAGCTGTCATGCCAAGTCCGGTATCGATAAACTTGAGTGTCTTTTTCTCCGGATTGACAATGATATGGATATCCTTCTTTACGTCCTCCGGATACTCGTACTCGCCCATCATTTCAAGCTTCTTGAGCTTGGTGATGGCATCACATCCGTTTGAAATGAGTTCCCTGTAGAATATGTCGTGGTCCGAATATAACCACTTCTTAATAATCGGGAAAATATTATCGCTGTTGATTGACAAGCTTCCGCGCTTCTCTGCCATTAAAATCACATTCCTTTCTCTTTGTTAATTAGCTTTGCTGTATGAACGCCATGATTTCATACCATCTTGTCTGATAGATAGTTTAATACCCTGCAAAATAAAAGTCAAGAGAAAATTAGCACTCGATTCGCTCGAGTGCTAATAATTAATGATTTGTTTATACTTTTCATATATATTTTATGCAGAAAACAGCTCCTTGTATATTTCGAAAAAGCTGCTTGTGGTCACGGTGTCATCCTCCAGAAACCCGACAGAATCCCACAGCTTCTGGTTGAGGTTCCTTGTCAGTCCGCCCACAAAGCCGGAATACTCCTCATTAAACACCTCTTTCCTGCGCTGCTCCACAATCTTTACTTTATTCCTGTCTGTCTCGTCCTTGTCAAAGGTACTGATACATTTAATGATATGATAACCATGTTCCGATTCCACAATGCCGCTTATTTCATCCGTCCCCAGATTAAACGCGGCTTCCTCGAACGCCGGCTCCATTGTCCCCTTTCCGAACGAGTAGGAGGGATTGTTATCCTCGCTGTACTCTGCAATGAGTCCCATAAATTCCTCCCCTTCCCTTGCTTTGGTCAATGCCTCACTTGCACGCCGGTACGCCTCTTTTCTGCCCTCCTCCGAATAGGGCACGCGCTCTCCCTGATCATTGAGTGAATAGGTTTTTATCAAAATATGCTGTACGGTAATCGTCCGCGCCTCATCATCACTGATTTCAGGATTGATGTCCGCAATTAAATACTGGTAAACCTTTCCGGCAAGTGCGTACTCCTCATACATCCTGCACAGCAGCTTTTCATCTGTCTTCAGCAGTTCACGCTCCTTGTCATTCAGCGACTCATAATAGATCTGCGCCGCCCTGGCTGCATTATCCAGCTCAGTGTCAGACAATGTTATCCCATATTTCCCCGCAAGCAGGTTCATTGCCTTGATGCGGGCAAGTCTTGCAAGCACCGTTTCCTTTATGTTTGCCTCAAGCGTCTCCCCATTGTAGGAAGCCTGCCAGATCTGGCTGCCGAGCGCCTGTTCATACTGGTTCTTCGTGTTAGTCAGGTAAACCATGATTTCCGGAAGCGTGCAGGAAATCTCATCAATGCGGAACACCTCATCCTTGCCAAAGCCTGTTGTGAGTACAATTTTCGTCCTTTTATATTCACCGTTTTGCAGTCCGCAGCCCGTCGGCAGCACAAGGACTGCCACAACGACAGCCGCCAGCCATAAAAATGCCTTTTTATGATAATATTTCATGATATTGTCTCTCCATACCTTATAATACATCAACTTTATCAGATTTTCA
Organism: uncultured Lachnospiraceae bacterium; assembly: GCA_949066965.1. Classification (GTDB taxonomy): domain Bacteria; phylum Bacillota; class Clostridia; order Lachnospirales; family Lachnospiraceae; genus COE1. The sequence continues at coordinate 178,455 of CARTDA010000001.1, read as the reverse complement.
TACACACCGCAATATCTTTTTACAGGCGATGTCATATCCGGTGCATAGATATTTTACTGCCGCATATATTGAATTACGTCCGCAATGTAAATAATGCTGTGTTTTTTATTGAAATAACTGCATTATTTGTATAAAAAACTCGAATAAATTTATGGAATAATCGATTTATTTTTGCTATAATATTTTATGCGGTTGACATAGATTCAGCCGTCATCCTACATCATGAGTCATGGGGGAACATCATGGTTTTTAGCAGCTTATTATTTATATTTGTATTTTTGCCGGTCTTTTTGGTTTTATATTATATACTGCCCGCCAAAAGCCGCAACTTTCTTCTGCTGACAGGAAGCATCCTGTTTTACAGCTTTGGCGAGCCTTATTACCTTTTTCTGATACTCTGCTCCATTATCGTAAACTTCCTTCTTGGACTGGGCATCGAAAATTTCAAGGACAGAAGCTTTGAAAAAAACACATTGCTGGTTCTGTCCCTTATGTACAACTTTGGCTTTTTACTTTTTTTTAAATATACGAATTTTTTTATAGAAAATATCAATGCACTCCTTCGGATTCTGGATATTCACTGGCGGTTTTACACCCTTAACATAACATTGCCGCTCGGCATCAGCTTTTACACGTTCCAGATTGTGTCCTATGTCATAGATGTGTATCTTGGAAAAACCGAAGCGGACAAATCACTCGTGAGCCTCGGTGCATATCTGTGTATGTTTCCGCAGCTTATCGCCGGCCCGATTGTCGTGTATTCTGATATCCGCGATGCGTTAAAGGAACGGACGATTTCCGCTGCCGGGCTTGACAACGGGCTGAAGACCTTTATCGTCGGGCTTGGTTACAAGGTCATTATCGCAAACCGTATCGGTACCTTGTGGAACGAGGTGTGCACCATTGGTTTTGAGAGTATCTCCACACCGCTTGCATGGCTTGGCACTTTCGCTTACTCCATGCAGCTGTATTTTGACTTTTGCGGTTATTCCATGATGGCGGTCGGTCTGGGTGAGATGCTCGGTTTCCATATGCCTGCAAACTTCAGGCATCCTTATATGGCGCGGAGTGTCACGGACTTCTGGCGCAGATGGCACATTACGCTTGGCGCATGGTTCCGGGAGTACGTCTATATCCCGCTTGGCGGAAACCGCAAGGGAAAAACCCGCATGATGATGAATCTGTTTGTTGTATGGTTCCTTGTAGGATTCTGGCATGGCGCAGCATGGAATTTTATCCTGTGGGGACTTTTTATCTTTATGCTGCAGATAATAGAAAAAAATCTGACACTGCGATGGCTGAACGCTGACAACATATTTGCAAAGGTATTTTCCCACACATATATGTTTTTTTACATTCTTGTAAGCTGGACGCTCTTTGCAATCAGTGATTTTCACGACCTTGGCGTATACCTGACACGCCTGTTTCCTTTTGTTGACACAGGCAGAAATATTCACTTTTCTGATTTTACGGGATATGCGTCGACCTATGCGCCGCTGCTTGTCGCCTGCATTATATTTGCCACTGATTATCCCGAAAAGCTGTTTAACAGACTTCGCGGCAGATTCCTGGGAATTGTCATATCGCTTGTTATTTTTTGGGTTTCTGTATATTATTTATCCATTGGAATCAATAATCCGTTTTTATACTTCCGGTATTGATTTCCTTATGCGGCCGGCACAACACGCACGGCAGGTTCCATCTGTCGTGCGTATGACTGACAACTAGGAGGCTTGTCATGAAAGACATCAAAAACTATACCTTACTTTTTTTAATCATACTGTCTGCCATCGCGTTCAGTATTCTGGGACACTACTGGAACATCCAGTACTATCAAGGTGAAAATGCCTACACTTTGTCTGCCCCTCCCCTGGCAACTGCTATGAAAGGGATACACGACAAATTATACTTTGCTGACTATGCCAGCCTTATCGCCGGTTATTCGGTAAATAACCTGAACATTCTGGCGGCATCTGCCTTGGTTGAACCAGAGGCAGAGACCAGCTCGCAGCTTTCCTCTGAGATTACGGCAGGTGTCCTGGAAATTCCGGATGGAAAGGACATAAAGGCGGATGCCCTGCCGGAACAGCCACAGACCTACGATTTTACCACCGCGACGGATAAGTACTTTCAGGATGCCTGCTTTATCGGCGACTCCCGCACTGTTGGCATCAGTGCATACGCCGGAATTGAGAACGCGGTTTTTCTGTGCAAGACATCCCTTACCATCTACGATTATGAAAAGCCAAAAATAACGTACAATGACGAAAAAAAATCCGTCCACGATATCCTTACGGAGCAGCAGTTTGGTAAAATCTACCTGATGGTCGGCATCAACGAATGCGGGACAGGAACGGCACAAAGCTTTTTTGAACATTACCGGGATGTTGTCAATGACATCCGGAAGCTGCAGCCCGACGCACTGCTTTTCATTCAGGGAAACCTGTTTATCACCGAAAAGAAATCCAGTGAGGGCACAGCCATCACAAATGAAAATATTGCAGAAAGAAATGCATTGATTGCCACGCTTGCCAACCAGAAGGATATCTTCTACATTGACATTAACGAAAGCAGTCTCTGTGAGGACGGCGCCCTTGTATCAGACTATACGTGGGACCAGGTACATATCAAGGCACAGTACTATCCAATCTGGAAAGACTTTCTGCTCAATCACGCCATTATCCCGGACAAATAATGAAAAAGATGAGCGCTGGCGCGCTCATCTAGCAAAAGCTTCGCTTTTTGTTTAAATGGTCTACGCTGTCGCAATTTCCTATAAAAATAAGATGGAAGGCTGATGCCTTCCATCTTATTTTTTCACGGCTGCCGTCAGTTCGGAACCGGTGCTGTCAAGCGCGATTAAAATCGTATCTCCTGCTGTTACCGCATCTGCAAGTATCAGCCTCGCCGCAAGCGTCTCCACGTATTTCTGGATGTACCGCTTCAGCGGCCTCGCACCGTAAACAGGGTCATATCCGTTTTCCGCGATAAAGTGCTGTGCTTCTTCCGATAACGCTATCCCAAGCTCCCTGTCCGCGAGACGCCTGTTGATGTCTGCAAGTATCAGGCTGATAATGCCGCCTATGTTGTCCTTGGTAAGCGGCTTAAACAAAATTGTCTCGTCAAGCCGGTTTAAGAACTCCGGCCTGAAATGCGCCCTGAGCTCTCCCATCACCATTTCCTGCGCGGATGCCTCAATATTGCCTTCACTGTCAATACCGTCAAGCAGATACTGCGCACCAATGTTTGAGGTCATAATCAGTATCGTATTTTTAAAATCAACTGTCCGTCCCTGTGAGTCCGTGATACGCCCGTCATCAAGAACCTGCAGCAGAATGTTGAATACATCCGGATGCGCTTTCTCGACCTCGTCGAACAGGACAACGCTGTACGGTTTCCTGCGCACTGCCTCAGTAAGCTGTCCGCCCTCGTCGTAGCCGACATATCCCGGAGGCGCTCCAATCAGCCTTGACACGGAATGCTTCTCCATGTATTCACTCATGTCGATACGCACCATGTTGGACTCATCATCAAAAAGCGATGCGGCAAGCGCCTTGGCAAGTTCTGTCTTGCCAACGCCGGTAGGTCCCAGGAACAGGAATGAACCAATTGGCTTGTCGGGATCCTTGATGCCCGCCTTGGAGCGGATAATTGCCTCTGTGACCTTTGTCACGCCCTCATCCTGCCCAATCACGCGCTTGTGCAGCTCCTCGTCCAGATGCAGCGTCTTGTTCCGCTCGCTTTCATTAAGCTTTGAGACAGGTATCCCTGTCCAGCGCGAGATAATCTTTGCGATTTCATCATCGGAAACGCTCTCATGCACCAGTGACATCTCCCTGGAGTTTGCATTTTCCTCCTCGCGCTCCAGCTGCCTTTTGAGTTCGGGAAGCCTGCCATAGCTTAGCTCTGCCGCCTTCTCCAGGTTTCCCTCGCGCTGCGCTATCTGTATCTGGTTATTCAGGTCCTCGATGTCCTCCCTGAGCTTCGACAGCTTTTCCACACATGCCTTCTCATTGTCCCACTGTGCCTTGCGGTTGTTAAAAGCTTCCTTTTGCTCCGCAAGCTCCGACTGAAGCGCTGCAAGGCGCTCTCCGCTGAGTCTGTCCTCCTCCTTTTTGAGCGCTGCCACCTCAATCTCCATCTGCATCATCCTTCTTTGCAGTTCATCCAGTTCCGCAGGCATGGAGTCAAGCTCCGTCTTTATCATGGCACACGCCTCGTCCACAAGGTCAATCGCCTTGTCGGGCAGGAATCTGTCCGTAATATAGCGGTTTGAAAGCACTGCCGCGCTCACAAGGGCATTGTCCATGATTTTGACACCGTGGAATACCTCGTAACGTTCCTTTAATCCCCTTAGGATGCTAATCGTGTCCTCAACGGTCGGCTCCGAGACCATGACAGGCTGGAAACGCCTTTCCAGCGCGGGGTCCTTCTCAATGTACTGTCTGTACTCATCCAGTGTCGTCGCCCCGATACAGTGCAGCTCGCCCCTCGCAAGCATGGGCTTGAGCATATTTCCGGCATCCATGGCGCCGTCCGTCTTGCCGGCTCCGACAATCGTGTGAAGCTCGTCGATAAAGAGAATAATCTGGCCGTCACTGTTCTTGACGTCCTCGAGCACTGCCTTTAGCCGTTCCTCGAACTCGCCCCGGTATTTCGCGCCGGCGACCAGTGCACCCATGTCAAGGGAGAAAATTTTCTTGTCCTTTAAGCCCTGCGGGACATCCCCCCGCACAATACGCTGTGCAAGCCCTTCCACAACCGCGGTCTTGCCTACGCCGGGTTCCCCGATTAATACTGGATTGTTTTTTGTCTTTCTGGAAAGAATCCGGATAATGTTGCGAATCTCGTTATCCCTGCCGATTACGGGGTCAAGCTTCTGGTTTTGTGCCTTCTCCACCAGATCCTGTCCGTATTTCTCAAGGGTGTCATAGGTGGCTTCCGGATTATCGCTTGTGACTCTCTGGTTGCCCCGCACTTCCGACAGTGTCTTTAAAAACCGCTCCCTTGTAATGCCGTACTCCCTGAAAATCTCCTTGATTTCCTTATTCGGGTTCTGAATCAGGGAGAGGAACAGATGCTCGACGGATACATACTCATCCCCCATACGTTTTGCCTCATCCTCGGCACTAATGAGCACCTTGTTCAGGTACTGCCCGACATATGGCTGCCCGCCCTGCACTTTGACACGCTTCTCAAGTGCCTTCTCAACCCTGTCCACAAAATAGTCTTTATTGATCTCCATCTTTTCTATCAGCTTGAGGATAAGGCTGTCATCAATCGTCAGGAGCGCATAGAGCAGATGCTCCTGTTCCAGTTCCTGATTACCATATTCCATCGCAATCTTTTCACAGCCGTTGACTGCCTCGATTGACTTCTGCGTAAATTTCTGAATATTCATAATCTTCCTCCTTTACCAGAAATGCTTTGTTTTATCTGTTCTATATATAATATAACACCATTTTTTGATTTGTCAATTTAGTTTACACTTTTATTACTTTTTTTATTTCATTTTTATACTCACATTTCCTTATGTGGTTGTGCGCACCATATCATACTGAGCGGTCAGTCTTTTCGACCGCCAGTATAGAACTGTGCCGGTTTATCTGACACATCTTACTATATTTTTTTATCAATATATAAACATTAACAAATAATTTCAATAAATTCAATAAATTTTCGCTTTCATTCTACCGATATTAATAAATATGTGATAAAATATAATTATCATTGACTGGTGCCGACACATCCTGCGCACTTGTCATATATATGGTAAGCGCAGATTCTGTCTGCATTTACTTTAAAATCAATTACAGATTTGAAAGATGGTGTATAAGATGATGGATCCAGCCACAGCTTATTTCTTGAAAAAATACTATCCTCACGTGATAAAATGGTGGTTAGTGATGTACAATCCCGAAGTAGTCCGTATATGGCCCTCCGAGGCAGAAAAAGAAGAAGCCCTCCGGCTTGAGGCAGAGGAGGCAAAAGTTCTTGCACTGGAGGACACTGCACTGTCCGGTGGAAACGGCATGGCTGATACAGGCAGTATCGATAAATCTGCATTCAATGCCACAACTGGATCTTATTCAGGGCTGTACGGTCAGGGGCCTGTCGACGCAGACACAAAGGCCGCACTTGACGCGATTATGAATGCAACCAGCAGCCAGAACTCCATAGACTCCCTGCTGGCTGCCGGCGGCTCCCCGACTGACGATGTGATTATCCCGCCGGAACAGGACGAGATTGTAAAAGAGGCAAACGAAATTTACGAAAGGCTTCTGCGTGAGGCCGCCGAGGATGAGGAACGGAAACAGGCTGAAATTGATGAAATGCGAAGGCAGGCTGACCTAAGGTTTGCACAACAGTAATTAAAGACTGTACAAAAAAGAATATCGCAATGCGATATTCTTTTTTGTACGGTTCCGATTTAATTACATTTATTCCTGAGTTCTTCCCATCTCCTGTCAATCTCCTCCTGAAACTTTCCGATGAGCTCCTCATTTTCCTTTTTAAACAGATGCCGGAAACGCCTCTGCGGCTTTAAAAATTCCTCAATGGGCATTTTGTTCTTAGGCTCATAGTTCAATATCCACTTGCCTTCCACAACCTCAAACAACGGCCAGTAGCACGTCTCCATCGCCATTTTGCAAATATTCATCATCTCGCTCGGCTCATAGCCCCAGCCTCTCGGGCAGGGTGACATGACATTGAGGAATGCTGCCCCGGGCGTATAGATTGCCTTCTGCGCCTTTGTATACAAATCCTTGAAGTTTGACGTGAAGGTACTCTGCCCCACATAGGGCACATGGTGCTCCGCGATGATGGCAGCGAGATCCTTTCGTACCTGCACCTTTCCTGCCGACACCTTGCCTGCCGGCGTCGTTGTCGTGTCTGCATACTGCGGCGTTGCCGACGAGCGCTGTGTGCCCGTGTTCATGTAAGCGCCGTTGTCATAGCAGACATATACCATGTCATGGCCGCGCTCCATAGCGCCTGAAAGTGACTGGAAACCGATATCATATGTCCCGCCGTCCCCGCCAAATGTGATAAACTTGAAATTGTCCTTTATCTTTCCCCTTTTCTTTAACACGCGGTATGCCGTCTCGACACCCGCGAGCGTTGCCCCGGCATTCTCAAACGCGTTGTGGATATAGCTGTCCTCATATGCCGTGTATGGATACATAAAGGAAGAAACCTCAAGGCATCCCGTGGCATTCCCAATGACTGCCTTGTCCCCTTCCTCAAGTGCACGCAGCACTGTCCGCACTGTAATCGTACCGCCGCAGCCTGCACACATCCTGTGTCCTGGGGCAAGGCGTTCCGGTTTACTCATGACTTCCTTAAAATTATATGCTGTCTGTTCCATGCTCTCTAGACCTCCTTTGACTGCTCGCTGCGCAGACCGATATACTCGTACATTCCCGTCACCACATGCGTCTGTGCAATCGTTTCGAGATTCCCGTAAACTGTCTTAAAATCGGAAACAGTGATATCCCTGCCGCCAAGTCCGTAAAAATAATTTACGGCTTCCACGCTGCTGTGTGCCTGGTACAATGCCGCGCGCACTTCCGCGCCGAGAGGACCGCTTGTCGCTGAAAACATTTCGCTTCTGTCCATAATCGCCACTGCCTTCACCCCGGAAAGCGCCTTTGCAATCTCATCCTCCGGGAATGGCCTGAATACCCTTATCTTGATTAATCCGGCCTTTGTGCCCGTAGTATTTCTGATTTCATCAATGGCAGCCTTGCATGTGCCTGCCGCAGACCCAATAATCACAACGGCATACTCCGCATCCTCCATGCGGTATTCTTCAAAAAATCCGTATTTACGCCCCGTCATCTCCTCAAACCGGGCAGCCGCCTCGAGAATGACCTCCCTTGCCTGAATCATCGCCTGACGCTGCGCGCGTTTTGTCTCCATATAATAGTTGGACACCGCATACGGTCCCAGTGCCATTTTTTCCTCAGGATGCAGAAGATAATGCTCCGGCTGATATTCGCCGACAAAGCCTTTTACCTTGTCATCTTCCACAAGCAGTATGTTTTCCACGCCATGGCTTGTGATAAATCCGTCCTGGCAGACCATCACCGGAAGATGCACGCGCTTGTCCTCGGCAATTGGAAACGCCTGTATAAAGTTATCGTATACCTCCTGATTGGACTCGGCATAAATCTGAATCCAGCCAGTGTCCCGTGCGCCCATGCTGTCCGAATGGTCGGCATTGATATTAATCGGTCCGGAAAGTGCCCTGTTGACCAGCGCAAGCACAATCGGGAGCCTGTTGGAAGCAGCGACATAAAGCTCTTCCCACATCAACGCCATGCCGCAGGACGAAGTCGCCGTAATGGCTCTGGCTCCCGCAGCCGATGCGCCGATTGTCGCGCTCATGGCGCTATGTTCACTCTCAACATGGATAAATTCCGTGTCAATCTCACCGTTTGCTATGTAATTTGCCACATACTGGGGAATTTCGGTGGATGGTGTAATGGGAAAAGCCGGCATGACATCCGGATTTACCTGCTTTATGGCATATGCCACAGCCTCATTTCCTGATAAACGTTCTCTGATTGCCATTTACTTGCCCTCCCTCATACCAATCGCACCAAATGGACAGACTTTGGCGCAGATGCCGCAGCCCTTACAATGGTCATAATCAAACTCTTCTCTCTTTCCGGCTGTCACTGGTATGGATGAATCCGGACATACCGGCGTGCACAACAGGCACTGTTTGCATTTGCCCTTATCCCATACGGGAGTCGCCGTTCTCCATTCCCCTGTGCAAAAATCCTTTGACGTCGCCGCCTCAAATATTTTATTACCCTCCGTGATATCCTGCCACGGACTTTGTTCATTGATTCTGTCGTATATTTTTTCGTTCGCCATACGTAACTGCAACCTCCATTCCTTTATCCTGCACATTCCAAGCATTTATGAAGCGCGTGTCACTCTGCCTGTGCAAAGGCAAGTTCAAGCGCCATCATGTTGCCATCAATAACCTCGGGCTTCTTTGCAAACTTATGGTGGAAGGAAGCCTTCATCTCTTTCAAAAACTCCTCTTTCCCCATCACCTTTGAAACTGCCACTGTCGCCGCAAGCATCGGCGAATTGGGATAATTCTTTCCAAGCGCCTTGATGGATATTGCCTTTGCGTCCACTGTGTAGACCGCGCCCTTATAACCGTGGAGTTTGTCAGCAATCTCTTCCCTGCCGCACGTTGAATTGACAATCACCGCCCCCTCCGGGTTCAGCCCTTTTGTCACATCAATGCTTTCCAGCAGGCTTTCATCCACAACAACCACATAATCCGGCTCGTAAATATTGGAATGTACCGTAATCGGGTCGCTGCTGATGCGGTTATATGCCGTTATCGGCGCCCCCATTCTCTCAGGACCGTATTCCGGAAATCCCTGTACATATTTTCCTGTCTTAAATGCCACGTCCGCAAGCAGCAGCGCGGCCGTCTTTGCACCCTGGCCACCGCGGCCATGCCACCTGATTTCAACTGTATCTTTCATAATAGTCCTCCATTCTTGCCAAGGTTTCACAGTAAGCTCCACTCTGCCAACAGCCCGCCAATCCGGGTCATTGCACATTTCACTGCAAATATTTGTTTATTGTAACCCTGAACTCAATATCCCCCACACTCAGTATATCATTGTTTTCCAGCTCCATCAATTCATATGGCGGTACCATAATCCCATTTACCAGTGTGTGGTTGACACTTTCCAAATCCTGCACAAAATACTTCTGATTCATCCTGGTTATCAGGCAGTGTTTCCTGCTGACTGCCCTGGACAGCGCCAATGGAATCACTCCGTCCGCCTGTTCCTCGTTTCTGCCTATCAGGAAATCATCATTGCTGACGAGAAATTCGTATCTTCCGCCTTTTCCGCTATACAGGAGCTTTAACACCGCGGACTGCCCCGAATGGGCATCCACGCCTGTTTTCCCTGATGCCTTACGGCAAATCCGGCCTGTCTCCCCCAGGGCCTCCTCAAGGCTCATCTTTCCTGCCCGCAGCATCCGCACAACTTTTATGGCATATGCCGCCTTTTCATCCAGGACACCGGAAACAATATGCTCCACAGTCTCCTCAAACCGGTCATACCATTTCGTGTCATCCGCATACCGAAGCTCCCCTGTTATGGGAAGTACGGCTGTCATGATGCAGTCCTTGTCCCTGTCATAATAGATATTGTCATATTTGTACCATATGCATTCCTTTTTCAGGAAACCATTCTCTTCCACTTTCTTATTAAGATATATCATCTCATACAATAAATCAACCCGTCTATCCTCTCCAAACTTTGGCATCTCGTCCATAAGCCGGACAATATGATCGCCCTCTGCCTGAAAAATGAGTTTTTCCCTGCCATTTTGCTGGATTCTTTTGTATGGAAGCATCTGATCCATATGCTCCTGCTCCAATATCCGGCAGCCAATCTCAAAAAACGGATCCATCTCCTGAAACAAAAAGGAAATCTGTTTCTCTTTTGTCTTTACCAGCATGTCTGCCATCCTCCACCATATCTGTTACTGTTCACTCCGTTCCAGTAACAGGTAAAAATCCATGCAAAATTTGCTTCGCAAATGGATTTTTACTTGCAGGCGAAACGTTTTCTCACGTGGCTTGAAAAGCCATAATTATCAGTAAATGCTAAGTCCTAGTCTGAACAGTAACTCATATCTTCCTCTTGTTTTCTCAATATCCTTATTGAATCTGATATATTTTCAAAAATATGGGCATTTGCCGCCCTGTCACCTTCCATACACTGAATCGTGACAATAAATTCCCTGTTCCTGTAATTTCCAAGCAGGAAAATGTTATAAAAACAATACCCTGTCACATGCGACAGGTACTTTATTTCCCCATATGTCCGCCTATTGATGACACGCTTCGTGACATGAATACATTCAAAATGACCGATATCCTTACAAAAACTTTTGTAATATTCATTTAACCGGATGCCAAGATTATCTTCTGTCAGGTCAGCTGCCCCTCTCGTGACCTGAACCACCGTCCTTTTATCCCTGGACAGCCAGCTGTTCTGTGACGGTACAAAGGATTCTGATGGTCTGATATCCGACGGAATCATTATCTCAATTCCGTCATCATAAAGCCGATATTTTGTGTAAAGCATCGCAATGTTTTCCTTTCCGCGTCCGTATTGATTCAGGCAGGGAACCGGGTACTGTGCGCAAAATGAACGCTGCCACCTCCGTGTGACAGCGTTCCGATTTTCTTTCAGTCAGGAAATTATTCTTCGACACTGTAATTTGGCGCCTCTTTTGTAATATGAATATCATGTGGATGACTCTCCCTGAGCGCGGCAGCAGAAATTTTAACAAACTTGCCCTTGCTTTTCAGCTCCTCTATCGTCTGTGTACCACAATATCCCATACCAGAGCGGAGTCCGCCCATAAGCTGGAATACGGTATCTTCCACATTTCCCTTGTAAGCAACCCGTCCCTCGACGCCCTCGGGAACAAGCTTCTTGGCATCTGTCTGGAAATAGCGGTCCTTGCTGCCATTCTCCATGGCGGCAATGGAACCCATGCCCCTGTATACTTTATATTTTCTTCCCTGGAACAGCTCAAACGTTCCAGGACTCTCCTCGCAGCCTGCAAAAATACTGCCCATCATGCAGACATTCCCGCCTGCCGCGATTGCCTTTGTCATGTCGCCGGAGTATTTGATGCCGCCGTCGGCTATAATCGGAATACCATACTCCTTTGCCACAGCGTAGGAATCCATAATCGCCGTAATCTGCGGGACGCCAATACCCGCAACAACTCGTGTCGTACAGATGGAGCCAGGTCCAATCCCCACCTTAACCGCATCCGCGCCTGCCTCGATGAGCGCCCTTGTGCCGTCGCCGGTCGCAACATTTCCCGCAATTACCTGCAAGTCGGGGTAGCTCTCCTTAATCATCTTGAGACAGCGCAGCACGTTCTCCGAATGTCCATGTGCACTGTCAAGCACGATGACGTCCACCTTCGCCGCCACAAGCGCCGCCACACGGTCAAGCACGTTGGCAGTGATTCCGACACCGGCACCGCAAAGCAGCCTGCCCTGCTCATCCTTTGCCGCAAGCGGATACTTGATTGTCTTCTCAATATCCTTGATTGTGATAAGTCCCTTGAGATTGTAGTCGTCATCGACAATCGGAAGCTTTTCTTTTCTTGCATCTGCAAGCACTTTCTTTGCCTCCTCGAGCGTAATGCCCTCCTTCGCTGTTATGAGACCCTCCGAAGTCATGGACTCTTTTATTTTCTTTGTGTAATCTGTCTCGAATTTTAAATCACGATTTGTAATAATGCCGACTAACTTTCTTCCCTCGGTAATTGGAACACCTGAAATCCGGAACTTCGCCATCAGGGAATCCGCGTCAGCGAGTGTGTGGTTGGGAGTAAGGGAAAAAGGATCTGTGATTACGCCGTTCTCAGAACGCTTTACCTTGTCTACCTCTTCTGCCTGCGCCTCGATAGACATATTTTTGTGGATGATTCCGATACCACCCTGCCTTGCCATGGCAATCGCCATTCTGTGTTCTGTAACAGTGTCCATTCCCGCACTCATCATGGGAATGTTCAGCTTGATTTTCTTGGTCAACCATGTTGTCAGGTCAACCTGATTTGGAATTACCTGTGAATAGCTTGGAACTAAGAGCACATCGTCAAAAGTAATGCCTTCGCCAATTATCTGACCCATCTTTCTTCCTCCTGTAATTTAATATGAAACTTCATCTTGTTTCCACAAAATGAAGCCGGTTAAAAGTGAAAATATTTTTAAAATTATACTAAAGCAGACACTGCTTGTCAAGCACTTAATCCATATAAACTTTTCTCGGTGCAATTCCTTTTATGGTCTTTGCAAAATCCTCTGTCAGATTCATCAGAAACTTTTTATTTCCCTCATAAAATACCCAGTAAAGCTTCTGCTCCGGCAAGTCATGCCCTGCGCTCAAATCCATTACTTTCGTCTCGCGTCTTCTATAAGAATCCAGCTGGTGTGACTTTTCAGGAGCCATAATCTCAATCTTGCCCACATCGATTGTAGTGACTTTCTTTCTTCTGGTCTTTGCCATAATCTTGTCCACTGAGATTTCCTTGTCCAGATACAGGTACTCGTACTCGATATCCGTCCACTGAAAAACAAAATAGTCAAGCACACCGAGGACAATCACCGCAACAAACAGATAAATATTCCCTGTCAGAAGCGTCATAAAACCAAGCAGCACCGTAAACACGATACTCACAACCCGGAGCATGGCCTCCTTTAGTCCCTTTTCCCTTTTTACCAGTAGTTCCTTGTAGCTTTCATTCATGTTGTAATCCCTTCCTTAATATTTTTCCGTATATTTTAAATGATACCTTATATAATAGAACAATTCAACGCAATATTCAAGCTTTAGAAAAAATTTATACGATGTTGATTGACTAAGGCTGTCTTTCCATATATCATATTTTTTATGGTACAAAAGAGCAGACAGGGTAACAGGAAACCGAAGGCTGAACTGTTACCAGACAGGCTGCCCAAATCTGACAGACGGAGGAAATGCCATGGAAATATACAACAAAAACCGGGACAACAACCACTCGATGCACGACGAAATCCGGGAACAGAACGCCAAGCTAAAAGGCGCCCCTTTGAGGGAAAAGCTCAGTTATTTTCAGGAATACTACCTTAAAACAACACTTGTGGTCATTGCCATTGTAATCTTTATCGCATACATTGCACACAGTATGCTGACTGCCCCCTCGGACACGGCATTTGCCGCATATTTCTTCAACGATACCGGCGACTCGTCCAGCACCGGACTGATTGACGGTTTTGTGGAATACCTTCAGATTGACACCAGCGAACACGAGACATATATTGATGCAACCATGAACTATGCGCCTGACAGCGACGACATCAACACTTACATGACGCTGGAAAAGACAATGGCAGTCATCTCGACAAGCGAGCTTGATGTCGTCGTCGGGGATACTGAAACTGCCGATTACTTTGCCAGGAGCGAGTGCCTGCACGATATCACGACAGTTCTTCCCGATGACCTGCTCACAAAATTTAAGGACAGGCTTTATTATGCGGAGGTGGGCGAAGCCAGGGAGCTGCTTCCTGTGGGCATTTATGTCTCGGATTCGCCAAAGCTGAATGAATATTACTATTATGTTGACAAGGAACCCATCCTGGGATTCATCATCAACTCGAACAGCATGGACAATGCCATCGCGTTCCTGCGGTATATCTATATGGATAATTAAAACGCTGAAATTGAAAAGGACTGTTACACGAAATCTTCCTTGTAACAGTCCTTTTTGTATGTTTTAACCCCTGTCCGAGGCGCCCGCACTGATATCCGTGTACATGTCAAGCAGTCCCACTGTCTCTGTGGCAGGACGCCCATAGCTGTTGCAGCACTTGTGCGACACGGTTTTGGCATCCTCCGCCTTGTCGTCAAAAATCACGCTCATCCGCGCCGCACCGTGCTCCAGTTCACTGTCCAGATGCCTTAGCACTTCATCTATCATCCGGTTATCATTATCCATAAAAACCCCCCATTCTTACCAAAGCTTGCAAATTTACATCCCGGCCGCCATTCCTATCAGGCGGAACACAAATGCACAGACCCACGCTATCGCGCACTGTCCGACTGCCATAATTGCCGCAGACCTTGCTCCAAGCTCCCTTTTTACGGAAGCTATCGCCGCTACACACGGCGTGTAGAGCAGGCAGAAAATAAGCAGGCTCCCTGCTGTCAGCGGTGTTATCGCCGCAAGAAGGTTCGCCGTGTTCCCAAACAAAACAGACAGCGTGGACACAACACTTTCCTTTGCCATAAATCCTGTCATGAGCGCTGTCGAGATACGCCAGTCGCCAAAGCCCAGCGGCCAAAAAAGCGGCGCAATCACGCCCGCAGCCATTGCCAGGATACTGTCCTTTGAGTCCGTCACCACATTCAGCCGGATGTCAAATGTCTGTAAAAACCATATCACGATTGTCGCGATAAAGATAACCGTGAATGCCCTCTGGAGAAAATCCTTTGCCTTTTCCCACAAAAGCTGCGCGACATTTTTTGCCCCCGGCATACGGTAGTTGGGCAGCTCCATGACAAACGGCACTGCCTCTCCCCTGAAGCGGAGACGGCGCATGATCACCGCGGTAATGATGCCCACAAATATGCCGGTAAAATAGAGCCCCACCATGACAACTGCGCCTTTTTGCGGGAAAAACACAGACGTAAAAAACGCATAGATTGGCAGTTTCGCCGAACAGCTCATAAAGGGCGTCAACAGAATGGTCAGCTTCCTGTCCCGTTCGGACGGTAGTGTCCTGCTTGCCATGACGCCGGGAACCGTACAGCCAAAGCCAATCAGCATGGGCACGATGCTTCTTCCCGACAGTCCGATTTTCCTTAAAAGCTTATCCATGACAAACGCCACTCTCGCCATGTACCCGCTGTCCTCAAGCATGGAAAGGAAGAAAAACAGCGTCACGATAGTCGGCAGGAAGCTTAGCACGCTTCCCACACCGTTAAAAATTCCGTCTATGATAAGTGATTGCAGCACCTCGTTGACCCTGACTGACTCCATGGCTGCCGAAGCGGCATCCGTCAGGCAGCCTATCGCTGTCTCCAGAAGCCCGGAAAGCCATGCGCCGATTACGTTGAACGTCAGCCAGAACACTGCCGCCATAATGACGACAAACGCCGGAATGGCAGTGTATTTTCCGGTAAGAACCCTGTCTATGGCTGTACTCCTTGCATGCTCCCTGCTTTCCCGCGGCTTGACCACCGTCTCCCTGCATATTTTCCGGATAAAGGAAAATCGCATGTCGGCAATCGCTGCCGCCCTGTCCAGTCCGCGTTCCTTTTCCATCTGGCAGATAATGTGCTCCAGGGTCTCCTGCTCGTTGGTGTCCAGGTTCAGCCGTTCCAGTACGCGGCTGTCCCCCTCGGCAAGCTTGGCGGCAGCAAACCGAACCGGAATGCCTGCCTTTGCCGCATGATCGTCAATCAGGTGCATGATGCCGTGAAGGCAGCGGTGGACTGCCCCGCCGTGGTCGTCCGCGTCACAGAAGTCCTGCCGTCCGGGTTTTTCCTGATACTTTGCGACATGCAGCGCATGGTCAATCAGCTCGCCGATTCCTTCATTCTTTGCCGCCGATATCGGCACGACAGGAATTCCCAGCAGCTCCTCAAGCTCGTTTACCCTGACGGAACCGCCATTTTCCCTGACCTCATCCATCATGTTGAGCGCAAGCACCATCGGAATGTCCAGCTCCAGAAGCTGCATCGTAAGGTACAGGTTCCGCTCTATGTTTGTCGCGTCAACGATGTTGATGATGCCTTTCGGATGCTCGTTCATAATAAACTGCCTTGTGACAATCTCCTCGTTTGTGTAGGGGGAGAGGGAATAAATCCCCGGCAAATCCGTCACCAGCGTATTTGCCTTTCCCCGGATGCTTCCGTCCTTTCTGTCAACGGTCACGCCCGGAAAGTTTCCTACATGCTGGTTGGAGCCTGTCAGTTGATTAAACAGCGTTGTCTTGCCACAGTTCTGATTGCCCGCCAGCGCAAATGTCAGCATCTCGCTCTCCGGAAGCGGATTCTCGTCCGCCTTTACATGGTACTTTCCGCCCTCGCCCAGCCCCGGATGGTGGGTTTTGTGTTTCGCGTTGGGCTGCAAACCAGCTTTACCCACCGGATTTGCGTCGCGCACGTCCTCGATTTCTATCTGTCCTGCATCTGCAAGACGCAGCGTCAGCTCGTAGCCATGTATCCGAAGCTCCACCGGGTCGCCCATGGGCGCATACTTTACCATGGCAACCTCCGCCCCCGGTATCACACCCATATCCAGAAAATGCTGCCTCAGCGCACCCTCACCACCTACCGAAGTGACCGTCGCTTCCTTTCCTATCGGCAATTCCCTCAGTGTCATGATGTCATCTCCTTTGTTCCAGAATCGTACTTAGGAACTGTAGAAAAATACTGCGCAATCTGCATCACTTATTTTCCTGCAATTCCTTATCACCGCAAAAATTGAAAGGGTGCAAACCCACACCCTTTCAACTCCTCCTGCTGCCTTTATTATAACAAACGAACCAGTGCATGTAAAGCGTTACTGCACGTACATGTTGGAATATCCCATCAGGCTTTCGTCGACTTCGCGCGCGCACTCGCGCCCCTGGCGGATTGCCTTGACGACAAGGGACTGCCCGGTGTGCATGTCTCCCGCGACAAAGATGTTGTCGGCGCTTGTCTTAAAGCTGCCCGGCGCTGTCTTTACATTGGTGCGCGCATCCAGCGCAAGCTTAAAGGCATCCGTGACATACTTCTGACTGCCAAGAAAACCGGCTGCAATCAGGACAAGCTGTGCCTCTAGGGTCTGCTCGCTGCCCGCGACTTCCTTCATGACCATCCTGCCGCTTTCCTGATCCTTTTCCCATGTGAGCTTCACAATCCTGACACCGCAGAGATTTCCGTTTTTGTCCTTAAGAAACTCCTTGACCGTTGACTCGTAAATGCGCGGGTCATGCCCGAAAACCGCGATTGCCTCCTCCTGACCGTAATCTGTCTTACAGACCTTTGGCCACTCCGGCCATGGGTTATTGTCCGCCCTTGTGTCGGGCGCCTTGGGCATCATCTCTATCTGCGTGACTGATTTCGCGCCAAGCCTGATGGATGTTCCCACACAGTCATTTCCGGTATCGCCGCCGCCGATAATCACCACATGTTTTCCTTTTGTGGATACATACGCATTGTCCGCCAGCTCCGAGTCGAGCAGACTCTTTGTCACGCCCTTTAGGAAGTCCACCGCAAAGTAAATTCCCTTGGCATCCCTACCGGGTGCATTGATGTCCCTCGGATTGGAAGCGCCGCAGGCAAACACAACCCGGTCAAATCCCTCGACCAGTTTTTTGGACTTGGCATCCTTCCCGATGTCGGTGTTTGTGACAAACCGGACGCCCTCCTCCTCCATCACCTTGATTTTGCGGTCAATAATGTGTTTTTCCAGCTTCATGTTGGGAATCCCGTACATCAGAAGCCCGCCGAGCCTGTCGCTGCGCTCAAATACCGTGACATTGTGCCCCCTTTTGTTGAGCTGGTCTGCCACGGCAAGGCCGGCAGGCCCGCTTCCGACAACCGCCACAGTCTTGTTTGTGCGCACCTTGGGCGGTTTTGCAGCAGCAAGCCCTGTCCTGTAGGCATTCTCAATAATCGCGTACTCGTTTTCCTTCGTCGCCACGGCATCGCCGTTCAGCCCGCAGGTGCAGGCATTCTCACAGAGTGCGGGACATACCCTTGCCGTAAATTCCGGAAAATTGTTCGTCTTTTTCAGCCGGTTGTACGCGCGCTCCCAGTTTCCTGCATAGACCAGGTCATTCCACTCCGGCACCAGATTGTGCAGCGGGCAGCCCGATGTCATGCCCGCAATCGTCACACCCGCCTGGCAGAACGGCACGCCGCACTCCATGCACCGCGCCCCCTGCTTCTGCTGTTCTTCCATGGGGAGATGCTCATGGAACTCATTAAAATGTTTGATTCTCTCCTTTGGCGCTTCTGCCGCGGAAGTTTTTCTGTCATAATCCAAAAATCCTGTTGGCTTTCCCATCTTCTATAACCTCGTTCCTTTCTCTCACTATTTATGCGTGTTGGCGTAAAATGCTTCAATCTGCGCCTGCTCCGCACTGAGCCCTTTCTCCTCCATCTGGACGATGGTCTTGAGCATTCTCTCATAATCAAATGGTATAATCTTCTTAAATTTAGGCAGGTACTCGCCAAAATTATCCAGAATTTCCTTGCCCTTTTCGGAGTTTGTGTTCGCCACGTGCTCCTGTATCATGTCCTTTAATTCCATCACATCATATTTGTTGGTAATCTCGCTCATGGAAACCATCTCTTTGTTGACTCTCATGTACAGGTCATTTTCCTCATCCAGGACATACGCAATACCGCCGCTCATGCCCGCCGCGAAATTCTTTCCCGTGCCGCCGAGCACGACAACGCGTCCTCCTGTCATATACTCGCATCCGTGGTCGCCGACACCCTCGACAACTGCGGCGGCGCCGGAATTCCGGACACAGAACCGCTCGCCTGCCACGCCGTTGATAAACGCCTTACCGCTTGTCGCGCCGTACAGCGCCACATTGCCGACAATGATATTTTCATCCTGCTTGAAGCGACTGCCCTTTGGCGGATAGACAATCAGCTTGCCGCCTGACAGGCCTTTTCCAAAATAATCGTTGGAATCACCGGCAAGTTCTAGCGTCAGCCCATTCGGGATAAACGCGCCGAAGCTCTGCCCGCCTGCGCCCTTGCACAGTACGCGGAATGTGTCATCCGCAAGCGTGTCATGATACTGTTTCGTAATCTCCGAGCCAAATATCGTTCCGAACGAACGGTCCGTATTGGTCACGCCAACTTCGATGCGCTTCTTTTCCCCTGCCGCAAGCGCGCTGCCAAGCTGCTTTAGCAACACCTTCTCGTCAAGCGTCTTCTCCAGCTCAAAATCATATACATGCTTCGGGTCAAACACTGCCTTTTCGTTCTGGTAGGGGTTGTTCAGGATAAGGCTTAAGTCCAGCTTCACGGTTCCCTCGGGGAGCTTTTCGCGCATTCTGAGCAAATCGGTGCGTCCCACGAGTTCATCAACCGTCCTTACGCCCAGTGCAGCCATATATTCCCTGAGTTCCTCGGCGATAAACTTCATAAAATTCATGACGTATTCCGGTTTTCCCTTAAACCGTTTCCGAAGCTCCGGATTCTGTGTCGCAACACCCACCGGACAGGTGTCAAGGTTGCACACGCGCATCATGACGCATCCCATGGTCACAAGCGGGGCAGTCGCAAAACCGAATTCCTCCGCGCCAAGGATTGCCGCGATGGCAACATCACGCCCGGTCATCAGCTTGCCGTCCGTCTCAATGCGCACCTTATTCCTAAGTCCGTTCTGAATCAGTGTCTGGTGCGTCTCGGCAAGTCCGAGCTCCCACGGAAGCCCTGCATTGTGGATGGAGCTTTTCGGCGCCGCGCCCGTTCCTCCGTCATATCCGGAAATCAGCACGACCTGTGCACCAGCCTTTGCAACGCCTGCGGCGACCGTGCCGACACCTGCCTCTGACACGAGCTTGACACTGATTCTTGCGTCCTTGTTGGAATTTTTCAGGTCATAAATCAGCTGTGCGAGATCCTCTATCGAGTAAATGTCATGATGGGGTGGTGGTGAAATCAGACCGACGCCCGGTGTCGAGTGCCTTGTCTTTGCCACCCATGGATAAACCTTTCCCGCTGGCAGATGTCCGCCCTCGCCGGGTTTTGCCCCCTGTGCCATCTTTATCTGGATTTCCTGTGCGCTGACCAGGTATTTGCTGGTAACACCGAATCTGCCGCTTGCCACCTGCTTGATTGCAGAGCATCGGTTCAGCCCGTCAGCGCTTGGCACCATGCGGTCCAAATCCTCGCCGCCCTCGCCGGAATTTGACTTTCCGTGGAGCATGTTCATGGCAATCGCAAGCGTCTCATGCGCCTCCTTTGAGATGGAGCCGTATGACATGGCACCTGTCTTAAACCGCGTGACAATGCTGTCCACGCTCTCCACCTCGTCGATGGAAACGCCTTTTTTCGGATAATTGAATTCCATCAGCCCCCTGATATTGCGGACACTGTTCTCGTCGTCAATCATTTCTGTATACTGCTTAAACATTGCATAGTCGCCCCTCTGGGTAGACTGCTGCAGCATATGGATGGTAGCCGGATTATACAAGTGCTCCTCCGCGCCGCTCCTTGCCTTGTGCTGTCCGGGACTGTCAAGTGTAAGGTCCGTGGCAAGCCCGAGCGGGTCAAACGCGCGCGAGTGGAGATTGTCAAACCCGTCGGCAATATCCTGTAGTGTGATGCCACCGACCCGGCAGACCGTGTTCGTAAAATACTTGTTTACCACATCCGCATCAATGCCGATTGCCTCGAAAATCTGGGAGCCCTGATAAGACTGGATGGTTGAAATGCCCATCTTTGACGCAATCTTTACGATGCCGTGGAGAATCGCATCATTGTAGTCGTCCACTGCCGCATGGTAGTCCTTGTCAAGCATGCCATTGTCAATCAGCTCCTTGATGGACTCCTGTGCCAGATAAGGGTTTACCGCACATGCGCCGTAGCCGATCAATGTCGCAAAATCATGTACCTCCCGCGGCTCGGCTGACTCGATGATCAGCGCGACACTCGTTCTCTTTTTGGTGCGTATCAGATGCTTCTGCATTGCCGAAACAGCCAGCAGGGACGGAATTGCCACATGGTTTTCATCCACGCCGCGGTCTGAGAGGATCATAATGTTCACACCCTCGCGGTACGCGCGGTCCGCCTCGACATATAAGCGGTCTATTGCGCGCTCAAGACTCGTATTCTTGTAATAAATAATCGGAATGACTTCCACCTTGAAGCCCTCACGCTTCATATTTTTAATCTTTAAAAGGTCTGTGGTTGTCAGAATCGGATTGTTTACCTTTAATACATTACAGTTCTTTTCCGTGTCCTGCAACAGGTTTCCGTCTTTTCCGATATATACCGTCGTCGATGTGACAACCTCCTCGCGGATTGCATCAATGGGCGGGTTGGTCACCTGTGCAAACTGCTGTTTGAAATAGTGGGACAGCTGGTGATGGGTCTTTGAAAGCACCGGAATCGGTGTGTCCACACCCATTGCGCCGATGCTCTCCGCACCGTTTTTCGCCATCGGGAGAATGCTTGTCTTGAGCTCCTCGTATGTATAGCCAAACGCCTTCTGGATGCGCTGCCGCTCCTCATTGGAAAATTCCGGCACGCGCACATTCGGTATCTTTAATTCCTTAAGCGTCACAAGGTTGGAATCCAGCCATTCCCCATATGGATGGCTCTTTGCATACTTTTCCTTGAGTGTATCGTCATCAATCACCTCGCCCTTTACGGTGTCTACCAGAAGCATCTTGCCCGGGCGCAGCCTGTCTTTCTTTACGATTTTTGCCGCGTCAATCGGAAGCACGCCGACCTCCGACGACAGTATCAGCTGGTCATCGGACGTGATGTAGTAGCGCGACGGCCGCAGTCCATTGCGGTCAAGCACTGCCCCCATGATATCCCCGTCCGAGAACAAAATGGAGGCGGGACCGTCCCACGGCTCCATCATTGTCGCATAATACTGGTAAAAGTCCTTCTTGGACTGTGACATTGTCTTGTTGTTTGCCCATGGCTCCGGAATGGTTATCATGACGGCAAGCGGAAGCTCCATGCCGCTCATGACAAGGAATTCCAGCGTGTTGTCGAGCATGGCGGAGTCTGAACCCTGCGCATTCACGACCGGAAGCACCTTGTGGAATTCATGGCTTAAAAATGCGGATTCCATGTTTTCCTCGCGGGCAAGCATTTTGTCCACGTTGCCGCGTATTGTATTAATCTCGCCGTTATGCACGATAAAGCGGTTCGGGTGCGCCCTCTCCCAGCTCGGATTGGTATTCGTGGAGAAGCGAGAGTGCACAATGGCGATTGCGGACACATAATCGCTGCTCTGCAGATCCCTGAAAAATGTCCGAAGCTGCGTCACAAGGAACATTCCCTTGTAGACAATCGTCCTGCTGCTAAGGGACACTACATATGTATTGTCCGAGCTCTGCTCAAATACACGCCTGACAATATAAAGCTTTCTGTCAAAGGCAAGCCCTTTTTCCACGTTGGATGGTTTCTTCACGAAAGCCTGCATGATGCACGGCATGCACTCCACCGCCTTGTGTCCGAGGACAGACGGCACACAAGGCACTTCACGCCATCCGAGGAACACAAGCCCTTCCTTCTCGACAATAATCTCGAACATCTTCTTCGCCTGGTTTCTCTTCAGCTCATCCTGTGGAAAGAAGAACATGCCGACACCATACTCCCGCTCGCCGCCAAGCGCAATGCCAAGCGGCTCTGTCACCTTCGCAAAAAAGTCATGGCATATCTGAACCAGGATGCCGACACCGTCGCCGGTTTTTCCTTCCGCATCCTTCCCTGCCCTGTGCTCTAAGTTTTCCACGATTTTCAAAGCGTTTTCCACAGTCTCGCGCGTCTTAACGCCCTTGATATTGACAACGGCGCCAATACCGCAGTTGTCGTGCTCAAATTCCGCCCTGTGAAGCGGCGCTTCGGGAACATTCCTTTTTACATCAAACATCTCATTCTCTCCTTTTTGTTTACTGTAGAAATCCACTACTCATGCGCCCCATGCGCCGCTTTAGCGGCAAACTTCCTCTGCATGGGGCTGCGCAATCGAGTAGCGAAGATTTATCTTCGTTACTCGCGCGCCGGGCGTCCGTCAGCTTGCTGACATATTTCATCTGGACGCCCATATGCAATCGGGTAAGGAAGATTCATCTTCCTTACTCGCCGCGCGCCCCATGCGCCGCTTTAGCGGCAAACTTCCTCTGCATGGGGCTGCGCATAAAAAAGCAACCAAAAAACAGCTGTGAACCGTCTTTGGTTGCCCTATAATCCATTATTGTATTTGCTTTTCACATTATATGCAATTTTTAATGATTTGTAAAGCCTTATTTGAAAATTTCTTTCTATTTTTTTGAATATATTGGACGAAACTGTGCGTTTTACTGTATTTTTTATCCATGATAAATCAACATTCAGCTTCTTCATGGCAAATCAAGTCAAAACCATTTTTCCCCTTTGCCTTCACGTTGTAAAGCACCTTGTCCGCTTCCATGAAAAGCACGGCGGGCGGAAGCGTGTGCGGCGCATGCACGGCTCCAAGGCTGATGGAAAGGTGGTGCACGACACCCTGCACCTGGATGTCCGTGTCCATGGCACTGACAAGCTCCCTGAAAATCTTCCTTGCATCCTCCTCTCCGACGCCAAACATGCATACCATAAATTCATCGCCGCCGTAGCGCGCCGCAACCGCACTTTCCCCGGAAATCCTGTCCAGCCTGCCCGCAAGGAGCTTGAGCGCCTCGTCCCCGCCCGCATATCCAAGGGAATCGTTGACAGACTTAAAGTTGTCCAGATCCATCACCGCAAACGTCATGGAAGCATCCTTTCCGTATCTGTCAGAAAGCTCCTGAAGACGTGCCTCGTAACCGGTTCTGTTATAAATGCCTGTCAGCGGAACGACATTGATGTGCTCACACTCCTCATTCCGGATATAGTACTCCGCACTATAATAGTTCGTGATGGCAAAATCTGCCTTGTGCGCATTGACGCTGCGCACTGCCGCGGCAATCGAGGAAACTGAAACCGGCTCAAATTCTGCCACCGCATTGATGTCCTGGCTGTCGCCCGCTATCAGCGCCTGTGTTCCGCCCTCAAGCCGGCTGACATCCACATCCTCATTTTTTAAAAGGACATTGACAAACTCAATATATTCCTTGGAACAGAGAACCCTGCCTTCATATTCCGTATTCGCTTTTACACCTGCAGCCATATCCAGCGTTCCTGTCTCGAGCGCCTGAATCAGTTCCGCCTCATTCCCATAAGGAACATATTCCGCTTCCAGCCCAGTACTGTCTGTCACCACTTCACACATCATCGCACTGAGCCCTTCAAATCCCGGATTCAGCAGTTCATCCATTGTGCCTGCCTGATACTGGAACGGCGCCTGGTTTGTGAGATATCCTATCCGCAGTTTACCCTTGCCTTCTATGTATTCCTTTTCTGTAGGAGAAAACATAATCCTGTATGCCTCATTGTCTATGCCCACTATATGGCTGCTGCTGTTCTGCTGTGTGCTCTCCTCTGCCGCCGATGCGGAGCGTGTCGTGCTCCTGTCCCTGGTCGTCATGCCCTCGGGTCTGCCGTTCTCCCAGCGCCTGTTCCAGTCCTGCATAACGGTATCGAAGGACTCATACGGATTGGCTGCCGCTTTCACAATCTTCCTGATTTCATTCGCATCCGTTGGGTCAACAGACTGAATCAGGTTTAGATAAAGCGCATAATTGCCACCCTCATATACGCCGTTTCTTATCGGAACGACATCCTCCATATTGCCGTACATCTCAGGATAGGGGGTCTGTCCTGACCACCGAGATGAACTCCTGATCCAGCGCATACCCTGACTCGTCGAGCATAAATTCCACAAACGCCTTTGCTGCCGCCAGATTCCCGCTGTCCCTCCGGACAGCATAATTATAGTCTGTGTTAAATGTCACGTACTGTTTTCCGTCGATCTCATTTGGAAATGGCATAAACGCAACAGAATCCTCATTTTTTCCCGCGTCCTTTAGCTGGCGCAGTGCCCATGAGCCCATGACAATGCAGGCACAGCGGCCATTGTTCAAATCGCTGCAGGTCGTCTGCCAGCTGATATTATTTTCTATCCCTTCCGTAAATCCGTCCGCCTCCAAATCATAAAGAAGCTTATAAACCTCGTAATGCGTTCCACCCTCTGTAAACGGATCCTTTTCATAGATAAACTGGTTTCCCTTGTAATCGGCATCTCCCGTCATTTCCGCATACGGAAAATCAATCCAGTTTCTGAGTGTCCAGTCAAGGGAGCTGTTTAAATATAGGGGAACGGCATCTGTCCGCTCCTTTATCATTGCCATGTCTTCCAGAAACTCGTCAATGCTTGTCGACGGCCTGCTGATCCCTGCCTGATAGAATACATCCTTGTTGTACGCAATGCCCATGATATAGCCGCTTGACGGAATGGTATAAATCATATTTCCCGACTTGAATCCGCTGTCCAGATAATTATATTTCTGGGACATTTTAAAATAATTGCCGAGCGGTGCGAAGTAGTTGGGAACCTGCATGGACTCCATGGATCCCGGCACAAACAGCACGTCCCCATAATCCCCGCTTTCCAGCCTGTCCCCCATGACATCATCATAATTTTCCACACATTCATAATGGACATTGACATCAGGGTATTTCTGCATGAAATTCTCAATATATTTCTCCATGATTTTTTCTTCAATGTTAAAGGTCACCGTCAGCTCCCCGGAAATGCCGTCCGCCTCCCCTGCCTGTACGACAACCTCCCGACACTGACTTGCCAGAACACCGGATATCAGTACTATGATTAAAAACATGCTGCGTATTTTTCTCTTCACCTGTCATCCTCCATCGTAAAAATTTCCGCTCTATTTCATCATAGCTCATTTTGGAAAATCAGGCAATGTTTTTGAATAATTTATGACAGCCCTGCCTTGCGGCAGGGCTGTCAAATCGTTTTGCCTATAAAGTTATTTGATTACAAATACTTTCCGAATCGGCTCGCTGGTATAGTAATTTCCTTTTCCTGTAATCTGGACAGTCGCCTTGCTGCCGCGTCTTACATTGTTGCTGTAGGTCAGGACAAAATCCTTGCCCTCCTTTAATTTCTTTCCGTTTACCTTGACGGTAACCTTCGGCTTTAATGCCTTGCCAAGGAAGGACTGGAATACCACATCCTCGACATCCGCACTGGTAATCTCCGCCTGTCCGATGACAAACTTTTTACTCCATGTTGTTGTCGTAAGGTCATTCTTGTCAGTTATCCATCCTTTTCCTTTTACCTTGAGCGTCACCTCCGGCTGCTTTTCAGGATTCTTATTGACAACTGCCGTGTCCTTATTGTTTTTATAGCTTACCGTGTAAGCTGTGTTTAATTTCAGGTCAACAGCCTTACCTGTCTGCTTGTCATAGAAGACTACTGTGGGCTTTAATGCACTGCCGTTGTAGGTGACAGGTACAATGTCAATATTCAAGTCCTTGAGGTTCCTTGCAGTCAGTGTAAACAGGCTGTCAAACTTCACGCTGCCGCTGTAGTTTCCTTTTCCCTTGACGGTAACCGTGACTGGCGCCTTGTTGTCCTCCCACGCGCCCACCTTGTAGGAAACCGTGTAATCGCCTGATGACAGCTCCTTGGGAGCCAGCTTCTCTCCGTTCAGGTCATAGTTCTCGGAGCTGAAACGGAAATCAGGACTGATGGTGTAGCCTGTGTAGGGCACTTCCAGGAAACCTGTCTCGCCTGCCTTGCCGTTATCGGAATTGATAATCTCACCATCCTTTGCCGGAATCCATGTTGCATCAAGTTTTTCAACTGCGCCTTTTTCGGACAGCTTTGGTGCCTGAATCAGACCTTTCTGCAGATTATCATTCGCTTTTTTGAACTCGTTTGCAAGCGTTCTCTTGTTGATGCTGAAGGTGGCTGTCTTTGTACCAATATAGCTGCCTGTACCGGTAACGGTGACGGTTGCCTTTCCGGCATTGACGTTGTTGGTATATTCTACATAGTAGCCGTCCTCTCCATCCGTTCCAGCCTGCGGCTTGTCATGTCTTGTCAGCAGAACCTTGTCTTTCCCTGCCTTGACGACAAGATTTGACGTATCTGTTCCTGTCAACAGGGTAATCTGCTCCCCGGTATAGTAGAACTTGCCGTTTATTTTGATATTTGCATTGTCTATCAGATGGTCTTTGTCCACTACCCTGCATATCAGCTTGTCATTTGTATTGCCTGCGGTTTTTGCGCCCTCATAGTTGGTCTTTTCCTTGGCTTCTATCGTAATCTGATAGGTTCCCGCAGACTGAACCTTTGGCGTTCCGTTTCCTTTTTCAAGAGAATAAATCTCTTCCGGTACTTCAAGCAGCTTTCTGTCCTTATCGTGTGTCTTAATAATTTCCCGAATCCTGTACTGGCTTGCCGGTATCACTTTTGTGCCATCTTTTACCGTGATTTTCGGAGCCTGTGCACCTGACTTCTCTGCCAGGTCAGCAACTGTCACAACAGTGTCATTCAGCTGTTTTGGACGAATTTCAAATGTAAGCTTATCGCCGCTTGGCTTGCCGTCAGCCGTGACACGTTCTGTCGTTCTTGCGCCTGTGAAATTTCCTTTTCCTGTAAGCTTGATAGTCGGTGCCTTGCCTGGCTTGATGGAAACATAGTCCGTACCATTATTGTATACGCTTGCGTTTACGTTGTTGGTATAGGACACTGCATAATCCGTACCCTTTGCCAGTGTAATTGTCTTTTTGGCTGCCTTTCCGCCAACCCACTCATTATATGTGTATCTGACGGTTACGGAATGTTCCACTTTCTTTCCTGTGTAGTAGCTTGGGTTCCTGGATACGATGACTTTCACGTTCTCCTGGTTCACAGGGCATTTTGCGATTGTAAATGTCGTTGTGACGGAGCCTTCCTTGAACCCTTTTGGATCTTTCAGCGCCTTGTCGGACGGAAGCACTACAAGCGTCGCTTTTCCGATTTTCTTATTGTTCTGGTAGTGTACCTCGTACATATCTTCCCCGATCGGTGTACCATCTGTCTTATACAGCCTGATTCCCGGCTCTACTGCCTTTTGTCTGCCAAGGTAGTATACCGCGTCGGCAGGTTTTGTCACCTTCTCGTTTGTGGGATATTTATCCGGTGTCACATACGCTATCTGTATCGTCTTCTTGTCAAAATCTTCCCTTGTATCTTCTGCGATTTCAAAGAGAATCTCCCTTGTGCCTGTAAACTTGTCGCCTTTTGCCGTCAGTACCAGTTTTGCCTTGCTGTCCTCTTTTGTTATGTCTTTATTGTTTGCATAGGTTACGGTATAATCCGCCGCGGTCAGTTCATATCCCATGTAGGACAAGATTACCTCGGGCTTAACGTCCCTGCCCGTGTGGAACTGGCGCGCAACCGGGCTTTCGCCGTCCGAACCGTTCACCTGTACCAGATATCTGCCATCCGCATCCTTTGCGTCCAGGGAAATCTTTTCCTTCCCTTCAAAGATGCTCTTAAATGTTGCGCCCACGGTCACATTGCCGTTTGGCATCATAAAGACTTCCGTCTTTTCGTCCGCGGTTCCATTGTATGTCAATACCGCCTGATTTGCGGTGCTTCCATCCGCTGCCGGAACATATGCCACCGTGCCGTTGCTGCTTGCCAGCGTGTCCGCCTTGACGCTTGCGCCAGTCAGTATCAGTGTTTCCGGATAATATCCGTTTTCAGGTGTCACCGTGATGTGGATTCGCTCACCGCTGTTGGCTTTCACTACATTTGCCGTCACGGTACCATGCGCCGTATTTCCGTCTATGGAAACCGTGTGCTCACCATAGAGGTAAAAATCATCGATGGTTCCCCATGCGCCGTCCTGCGTCGACTTGATTATCAGTCCGGCTTCCAGCGTGTCTCCCTCTTCCACCGTAATGCCAGTGATTTCCGGATTGCTCCAGTTCTTCCATCCGTCCAGGGTAAATGACGCCCTTAAATTGTATTTTACATTACCGTCCTTATCCTTCACTGTCACAAATGCGTACTGGATATCCTCCCTGTCCGCACCGCCGCCCTGGATATAGCTGCCAAATGTATACGTGCCTGCTTCTGGCTTTATCGTCTGTGAAACGGTCATATCCAGTCCGATTGCAGACCAGAAATGCAGTCCTTTGGTACCACTGTAAGGGTCTTCCCCTGTCACGCTTGCCACAGGGTCTGTCTCCGCCGAACCGTGTCCCAGCCTTGTCTCTATCACCCATGGCGTTTCCACGCCGCTCTCAAAGCCTGGATTTTCCAGAATATTGTTTGCTGCCGACCGCAGAACCTGGATGGTCAGCTTAATCTTGTATTCCTTGTCCTCTGTGGAGACGATACCATTGACAATATATTCGCCTGCCTTGTATGTGTTGACCAGCCGCTGTTCGTCCTCGTTCCATGCGACCGTTTTCTGCTCTGTCGTACCGTCATTGTACTTTGCAGTTACGGTTACCGTGTTCCAGTCAATTTTTTCCCCGACAGTTATCTTCATGACCGGATTGCTGTCCACGCTCGCAATCCTTCTCGTGGTCGAAGCGCCAGTCCTGACAAGGCTGTAAATCTTTGCTGTCGGAAGTGCCGTTCCGTCAAAGTCAAACCATGACGAGTTATCCATCGCACTGCCGCCGAACCATACGCCCGCATCATCCGGGTCGTATTCCGCCGCATAGCTGGATGCCCAGCCGGAACCATATTTCTCCCACAGATCAAAATTCTGTTTGTATAAGCTGTCGTTGTCATTGCCGTCACCGTCCTTGATATAGTACGGTGAAATCCATGCCGGCTCCCAGTAAAACACACCGATTGACTTGCCCGGATAGGTGTCATTAATCGCATTGACCTTGCTGATCAGCTCCTGCATCTCGTCTGCCTGTCCCTGTACGGACACACCGTAATCCTGGTCTTTATACATATCCGGAATTGATGGCGGTGTCGCCATACCATATCCGTCACCATCAATCAATGTGGTCGGCCATGAGGTCTCTGCTGCCATGACCTTCTTTCCATATGTCTCGACAATATATTCCAGTACGCTTTTCAAGTTGGAAGCATCACCGTGTCCAAACGGATAGTAAGAACTTCCGAATACATCATAGTCAATCTCAGAGTCATGCAGACGCTTTGCAATATCGGCATATCCCTTCTGTGGGTCCGTGAAATGCACTGCGACCAGACAGTTTTTGTCAAATTCCCGCACTGCCCTGCTGCCTGCCTTGAAGAGCTTTGCCATGTTCTCCCATGCAGTCTCGCCGGCAATGCCGTTGTTTGTCTCGTTTCCAACCTGTACCATGCCGACATCGACGCCTGCGCTTCTCAAAGCGTTGAGACTGTCAAGCGTGAATTTGTAAACTGCGTCTTCCTTTTCCGCAATGCTGTAGCCTGCCCATGCCTTGGGCGCTTTCTGCTTTTTCGGGTCAGCCCAGAAATCCGAGTAGTGGAAGTCAATCAGGACACGCATGCCTGCCTTTGTCACCATCTGACCGAGCCTGATTGCCTTGTCAAGGTCGTTGTTTCCGCCGCCGTATCCATTGCCGCTGCTGTTATACGGGTCGTTCCAGATACGGATACGCACCCAGTTCATGCCGCCGTCACGCAGATAGCTGAAAAATTCTGCATCGCTGAGCGGTTTTCCGTTTTCATCACGGAAGACGACACCGCTGTCCTTGAGTGCGATGTAGGATGAAAGGTCTGCGCCTGTGATGAAGTCATCTGCTAGTGCGACTTTCTTTACATTGATATCTGCCGTTCTCGAGTAGACAAGGGCGTCCATCGCGTCCTTCAAGTTGTTGTATGCGGTGTCAATTTCATCCGCAGTGGGGTTTTCCTTGTCAATTACTGTTTTTGCCGCTGCGAGGGCTGTCTGGAATGCATCCCACTGTTCACCCTTCATGTAGTCCTTTTCGTCCAGTGCTGCCGCTTCCTTGTAAAGGGTCAGCAGCTTATCGATTGTCACGTTCTCTGCTTCGTAGATGGATGCATATGTATTCGTGCCCTTGATTGCGATTGTGCCGTTGTTGTCCAGCTTCGTCATCTCATCATAGATGGACTTATTCTCCCAGTAGCTTATCTTGATAAGCCCTGTATCTGCTTCCAGCGCCGTGTGCATTGTCACACCGTCTACAGTGGATGCCTTACCTGTCTGGATTAAGAATCCGTCCTTGTCGGCTCCATCATTTGCCGCAATCAGCTTTACCGGAATTGAATACCAGTTGTCATATCCGTAGTTGACTGCCGTGTCTGTTACCTTATCAAATGTGTAGGCGCTGTAGCCCCACTCTCCCTGGGAGAGCTGCAATTCCTCCTTTGTGGAGCTTACCTTTTGGTTACTCCATGTGGAAAGATACAGACCGTACTTCTCCGTGTCGGTGTCTGCAAATTCATTTAATGCTTCTGAATAATAATACAGATTGATTACTTTTCCGGTCGAAACCATGCTTTGCACTGCTTCCTTGAGTGCGCTGTACGCTGCCGTGGTCTCGGTGTCCTTATAGTTTTCTCC
This sequence comes from uncultured Lachnospiraceae bacterium, assembly GCA_949066965.1. GTDB lineage: Bacteria > Bacillota > Clostridia > Lachnospirales > Lachnospiraceae > COE1. The sequence continues at coordinate 146,711 of CARTDA010000001.1, read as the reverse complement.
TTTGTCATCTATCATGGCTGTCAGTTCATCTGCCTTTGTCTTGGCAGCGCTGAATTTCGCCCATGACTCGGCGGTATACATGCCCTCGCCGTTTCTGACAACGGATGCAACTTCTTCCGATTCCAGATATTCCTTTAACTGCTTTAACGTGATGCCTGCTGATTCCTCTTTTGTCTTATAGAGCTGTCCATCCCTGTAGTAAATGCTTCCATTAAAAACAGGGGTGATGTTGACAGAACCCTCGGCATCCTTGTCCGCAAATTTTTTATCTACTGTGTAGGTTTCTCCTGCAAGCGTGTATATTCCGATATCGGTGCCTTCTTCCAAAACCGGTATGGAGAATGTCAGCCTGTACCAGTTGGCAGTTTCCTCCTCGGAAGCGTCTGTGCCTGTCGGTTCTGCGGTCATATTATAATAGTGAGTGCTGCCCTCGCTCTTTGATGCGGTCAGCTCTGCCAGCGCTCCGGTGGTTTCATTGAGTACCGAAAGTTTCACGGAGGAACCGATTGCAGGGGTTCCGGATTCGCTGTATGCGTACAACGTGATATTGCGCATGGCGGTTTCGGCGTCGGGACCTTCGTATAACTTTGGTGTCTTTTCCTCTCCCGCACCAAACTCTTTTACTGCGTAGGTTGTCTGCTCGCCTGAATAAAGCTTGTTGTATATACTCGCATTTCCACCATTATCTTTGTTTCCTTCACTTCCGCACTTAAAAATCGGCGTATTCAAATCACTTTCTACGAATATCTGAAAGTTCGCATCTTCAGACGGTGTTTCGGTCGGTTTAACCTGAATACTATACCAGCCTGAATAATCGGTTTTCGTCATCTTATATGCGGTGTTTGTCTCACTGCCCCAAGGATGCCAGGTGGCCACATCCGCATTAAACTCCATATCCCAGCGATACACGCCTACTTCTTTGCCGTTTGTGTCGCCAACATAATAGTAAAATTCAATACCTGCCAGCTCCAGATTTTCTGCGGCTTCCTTCAAATCATTGTATGCCTTTTTGATATCTTCCGAAGCAGCCTGCTCGCCACGGTCAATTACTGATTTCGCGGCATCGAGCGCACCAGAAAATGCTTTCCAGCTTTCTTCTGTATATTTGGATGCATTATATTCCTTATATTTATTGTATTCTTTTTCCAAATCCGACATGGATACGCCTGTGGCAAGCGCCGGATCCGAGAAAAACTCTCCATTGTTATAGTAGGTATTCGTTCCCGCCAAAACAGGATTAAAGTCAACTGTATTCTTGTCGCTTGTTGTTCCGTCTGTAAATGATGCTTCTTTTGTGTAGTTTCCATCATCACCTTTTATGTACAAATCACAGATTACTTTACTGCTATCTGTCTCCGGGGCTAAGAATGTAAGTGAATACCAGTTGCTGTCCTCTGCATCTTTTTTCATGTCGTAGTAATACTTACTGTCCGCTGTATCTTCCTTGCTAGCTGTAAGCTGTTCTATTTTTTTCACGCCATCGCCGTCAACCACGGTTGAAAGCTGGCTGCTGGTCACGATGGCAGGCGTGCCGGTCTCGCAGTACACGTGCAGGGTTACATTTCTGTCAATCTGGTCAATGGCTGATGTGATGTCGTCTGCGCCTTGATATAATGTGCCGTTTCCGTCTACTGCATAAGATTGTGCTTCGCCGGAAATCAACTTTTCATAAACAGTTACATTATTCCACTGCTTGTCACATTTATATATAGCATTTGTTTTATCACTCGCACTAAAAATTTCAAATCCTGTAGACGCATTAGTAAAAGCAAGTTCTATACTACACCATTTCGTCTTATTTGATATTATATAACAATCTGTACCAACCCATGGTGTCCAGTCTGCTTTAGTTGCTAGTTTTCCAAAAGAAATATTATTGTCATACGCAACAATACCAATTTCCTCATCTGTATCACTAAAATAATAAAAAGTTGCTTTTTGCACTACCTGTACTAATTTTTCAACTGCTTCTGATAATCTTTCATAAGCACTGACTATTTCCTCATCTGTATAAGTATCATCTTTACCACTATTAGTACATTGTTCTATTACACTTTGTGCGGTTGTTTTTGCATCATTAAATGCAGTCCATGAGCCTACTGTATACTCATCTTCACCATTTGCAATAGCACTTGTTATACTTTCCGAATCCAATAAATTTTTTAAATCATTAAATGTCCACGTATCCGGTGTACAAGTGCTATCCGCATAAAATTTCTCATCCTTATAATAAGTTTTTCCTGTAGAAAGTGGACTGATATCTGATAATTTCATTACCCAAGTATTATAGGTACTATCATCAGCTTTCTCATATACATCAATCTCTTTAAGTCCATCTGGTACTATAAATGTTAAACAATGCCACCCACCAGATTCAGCTTGCATATCATAATAATTCTTACCCCATTCACTGTGTATAAAACTCGGAGTAATTTTAGATATACTTCCATCCTCACCTACAATTGTAAGTTCATATCCTACACTTAATGCAATCGTACTTTTTTCACTATATATATGCAATGTAACATTCTGTGCAGTATTGGCATCTGCTTCTTCATTCAACTCCTTGCCATCGTTGTCCGCAGCTTCCTCCTCCTGATTAAAACCATCCTTCGCTGGCTTTTCTGAAGAATCGGAATCTGACGTTTCTACGACATCCTCATCTGTCGAACTTTCATTAACCTCATCCGTTGATTTTATCTCTGATTCCTCTGTCCCATCTGATTCCTTTATCTCATCAGACTCCACAGCTTCATCCGATACCTTTGTCTCGTCCGATATTTTCGTCTCGTCTGGTATCTCTGTCTCATCCGACACCGAAACCTCTGCTGCCCGAACCGTCATGTCCGGTACCGACAGGCTTGTCAGTATCATTGCTGCACTCAAGATTCCGCACAGACTCTTTTTCAAGTACTGTCTTACTTTCCTATGCATAATTACCCTCCTTTTACTTTATGTAACTTCGCAATCCCTAGTAATTACAGTTGCGCAAACGTTTGCGCAAAACCTAATTCTATTTTACAATTTGTGCACATTTTTTTCTATTGCCCTAATAGCTAATCTTTTTATAAAATTTTTATGACAAATTGCCAAAAGGAATTTCGCAAAAGAAAAAGAAGCTGCCATATATTGCAACCTCTTTCTCAATCATCATAGTGTCCTTTGCAGGATATTATTTTTATATTTTGCAATTCACCAATATCATACACAAGTCTATTTGCTTCGCCAAAATGGGCAGATTGAAGTAAGAACTATCTATCGATTTTCTGCATTTTCTTAATAATAGCTTGCCAATACATACGGTCTTTCAAGACCCGGATTACCGTAATGGTGGAATCCTCCACAACAAAAAATATTAAATATGTACTATAAGGTTTGAAAAAAATGCTCAATCCCTCAATCACATATCCTGTAGCTTCATAGCCTTTAGGAAAGGAATCCAGTTCCTTGATCGCTTTCTTTATCTTCTTTGAAAAGTTTTCCGCATATTCACGATATTTGAAGGTGTCGAGAATATACTTTTTTGTTGACTTAAGGAACTGTAAAAAAATAACTTTTAAATAGTGCGTAGGATTTTTCTTCGAGAGTGCCGCTCAAAAATCAGGCGCATAGCGAGCTATGTAACTGATTTTTGAGCGGTGCTATCGGAGAAAAAGACAAGTAATATTAAAAGTTATTTTTGGACAGTTCCTAATATCCAGAAGAGCATCTTTGGAAATTACAATTTTATATTTTTTAGTTTTATCCATAGGCATTATATTTTGTCAATTTCCTCCCACGCTTCATCAATCGTATAAACATCGCCTTTTTTCATGCTGTCTATTCCTTTGGAGAGTTCATCATATAATGCGCCTATGGCTGCTTTTTCGGAATATTCAGTTTTTAGCATTTCCTTGTTTCTAATTGCCTGTGCTGTAGGTGCCATAATACCACTTCCTTTCGGCTATTTTCTTTATTATACGGTATTTAGTATTAGCTTATCAACAGATTTTTATTAAATTTCCCTCAAAATGCCGTACTTCAATCTTTCATAGTTAATCGTTAAATGTTCCAAGTGATTTCACCTTATGCCTTTTAATTCCATGTTTACGCTCAAAGTCGAGAACTTTTTGTGTAGGCTGCCAGTCATCAGTCTCCATTGCACGCGATTCATCCATGCTAAATGATATTGTTTCACCGCGTTCAAGCTGTGCCCGACTTTCATCGAGCATGGCAAGATACTCAGCGTTCCTCTTTGCCTTTTGATACTGTGCGGTCAGTCTTTTCGACCGCCAGTATAATATTTTGATTACGCGGTCTTGATATCACTACAGTTTCACCCATGCTGTTTCTATCACTCCATTCCAAATTATCCCTGACATTGACTGATTTTACTGTTAACATGATATGAAAAGTTTTCTGACAAGCATTATCCTATCAGGCATTCCCTTCCCCGAAATGCAAATCCGTATCTGCGTATTTTCTCTGCCGCAAAGCCGCGTGATACAAGCTCTGTCGCATATTTCTTTTCCGCTATCTGTCGGTGTGCCGCCGCGAGCGTATCCTCAATAGTCTCTTCGTCCTCATCCGGATCAAGTACCTTAAATTCAAAAATGAATGCCTTGCCATTTTTGTCAATAGGCTCCAGCATAACATCATAACGACCGTACCCGCTCTCGCGGTTTGAACGCACAATATACGTATCTGCCATGTTGACAACCATACCGAGCACAAAACCATGGTAAAAAGAACGAGCGTCAGCACGCTCGTTCAGCAAAAAGCTTCGCTTTTTGTCTAAATGTTCAACACATCTGCTACTTTCTAATAATAAAAAATGCTCCGGCTCTGTCTGTTCTGACGGCTTATTTCCACTGTCAAATGAACTAAAGGTGTTGAGTGCCACTTTATTCATGAACGTGTTCATCTTACGGACATTATCATTCAGGAGGGCATTGATAAATTCATTGTAATATGTCTCAGTATTGCCACCAAAGCACCCTTTTTCCATGTTTTCAAAGATACTCTCTGCCTCCATGTTCGTGAGTGCCAGCGTGTATACTTTCTTTTTCTGCTCCCCCACATATTTCAAATCAAGCACTTTCAGGTATCCGGTTGCCAGCAGCAGGCTCCACACTGCACTGACACTGCCATCAAGCTGGTCAAAGACTATTTTTTCGTCAAGCTCTGCCTCAAAACTTTTTCCCTGCAAAAGTGTCTCCATCGTCTGCTTGATTCCCGGAACCCCTGTCTGCATCAGAGAGTTGACAAGCCCGTTTGAGCTTGTGTCTGCCCAGTAATTTTCGTATTTTCCATTTTTCCTTATAAATGATGATATTGACCATGGATTTTAAATATCCGTGTGGCTTCCAAACATAAAACCGTCATACCACTTTTTCACCTCTTCTTTTTCACTGCCAAGTCCCATGGTATCAAGTGCATCAAATACTTCTTTCTCTGTAAATCCAAAAGCGGTTGAGTACTCATCAGATGTGGTTGTTATCACCTCGAGATTGTTCATTCCAGTAAACAAGGCATCTCTCAAAGGAGATGCCTGTAAAAAACGCTTATAGCGTTTTTCAGATGTCTCGGCATAAGCCGAGACATTACTTTCTTTTGCAATTCGCGTGATTCCTGTAATCATACCGCGTTCAAGATATGGATTGGTCTTAAATGTGGCATTGAAAAAACTGCTGAAGAAGCTGACAGCCTTATTCCAGTATCCTGACAGCCATGCCTCCTGCATCGGTGTATCATACTCGTCAAGAAGAATAATCACATTCTCCTTATAATAACGCTGCATGAAACATGCCATCCGGTGAACCGCACCGACTGCAATGTCACTGGGCATTCCTATTTTTACACTTTTATAGTGCTCTTTCTCATTCTCACTCAGGCAGTCCGTTTCCAACAGATATCTGTTGCTTTCGTATAAACCGGCAATCGTTTCTGTTATCTTTTTTTCCATTTCTGCGTATTTGTCCGCCTTGATATTTGCAAAGGTCAGAAATATTACAGGAAATCTGCCCTGTAGGTTTCTGTACTTTTCCTTATCTGAATCCTGTTCGAAAATTGACAGCCCATCGAACAGGTCTACCCTGCCCTCGTACTTTCTGGAGAAAAAACATTCGAGCATACTCATGTTCAGTGTTTTACCAAAACGACGGGGACGCGTAATCAACGTCACCTCGGAGCCAGTCTCCCACCATTCCCTGATAAAATCTGTTTTGTCAATATAGAACGCTCCCTGTTCCCTAAGCTTGTCAAATCGCTGTATCCCTATATTTACCGCAGGTTTCCCATTCATGTTCACACCTCCCGCAATGCATGGACTTATCCTCTGGTATCAGTATACACGATGTCGCCATTTTAGGCAAATAAATAGGATTTGAAGAACGAATGTTTTTTATTCATTAAACTAGTCTTTTGCGAATGATTGTTCCTATTCACCCTACTCCGGCATACTATATTCCAGTCCATAACCACTCACTAACGCCCATGATTTTGTTAGATTCCATACTATCAGGCACACTCTCTTTGTGCGAAGTCAGTTCCAAATCCATATCATGTGTTAGTTTTCCCAGAGTTCTCTCACCCCAATGCTCCTTGTCAATATTCATAAGATACATCATTTTTTTTACCTCATTTTGAGATGGAAATATATCCGGAAACTGCCTACAAAGTATATCCACATAAGCATCACTATATATATAATTTGTCTGAAATAGATCCAATATATAATCTCTATGTTCATTATATAATGTTTCCAGATGAAGACATTCAATTGATTTTTTTACTTTTTTCTTATACACATCCTTTAAGTCATTACCAACAATATTCAATTTAATATCAAATCCGTTTATTGCATTTTTGTTGCCAACCAAATATCGGAAATCACTCAGATATTTGGTTTCAAACCTTACATCGTTTCCCATTTCTTCCGAATACGGATACAAAAAATCTTCCTTATCTCCTTTAGCAAGATTACACAATCCGCAACATGGTACTAGGTTAAAAAGCGAAACTGCAAAAAAAGGATATTTATCTTTAGGAAGATAGTGGTCAAACTGTGCCCTTGAAGTTCCGTTTTTGTCCGAGACAGTAAACGTATACTGTCTGTTACAATAAGGACAGACAAATATATCCATAGCTTTGAGCAATTTAATCGCTTCAGGATTACCTGAAAAGGCATGATATCGAAATACCACATTCAGTAGCTCATTTTTTTTTGATATAACATTTTCCTTCAATTTGTTCAGCTCATCATCAAGTTCATCCATCTTAACAGTCATCAACTTCCTTAATTTCTCCCTATTTAAGACAGGGTTCTCAATTGAACTGTCCACATACAAATAATCATATAGCATCCTGTCATCATTGTATATTACCTTCGCTGCCAATAATTCATCTTCTTTAAATTGTTCTGTTCTATCTTTACTGTAATCCCTTAATTCATATTTTTCCATTAGATTTTTATAGTTTTCTCTTCTTGCCCTTGGCTTTTTAGAAGAAATCTCTAAAAAATTATCTGCTGTTACTACTTTGCCATCAATTTTTAACTGATCCTTCCCTAAAACATCGTGTGGCGAAAATGGCAACACTAAAGCTGCCAGATACAAGTACCGATCAAAGATAAATTTTCCATTAGGGTGATTCTCATATGTATGTATTTTTATCATTTGTCATGTGATCTCCTGTCTTTTTCTGTTTGCAATAAACGTAGTTGCTCTTCAAGCTGTTCATCTGATAAATATTTAACTTTTTCATTTTGAGGAAGTTTGCCATATATCTGCTTAATTAGACTATTTAATTTTCGCTTTATAATTGGTTCCGCAATCAGGTCTATATATTGTCTCAACTCTTCAATCTGTTTTACAACTTGCCCAGTTTGTTCTTCCATGTCCTCCTCCATTGTCATATTCTTAACATTGTTTTCAAGCTCTGACAGTTTCTGGAAAATATTATTTATTTTATTATACGCAAATCTTCCCATTGTTCCATTTTTCAGGAAAAAGCTGTTCTGTAACAACAAATGAATATTCTGCCCAAAAGTTCCCAACTGCACTATATTGTCCACTTTGGTATTATGCTGATCAGAGTCTGCTTTTAAATAAATAACATTCTGCCGTGGTATATCTCCTAATAAAATAGGAGAATGTGTTGATAAAATAATCTGTATGTTTTTACAGCATGATGAAGGGTATACACGAACCAAAAATGCTGTCAGCAAAGATATATATTCTCGTTGCCATTCTGGATGATATGTAAGATCTGCTTCGTCAATCAGAAGAATGATATTGTCACATTTTGTATGCGTCACTAAACTTTCTTCGTTTGCAATTACATTTATTCCATTTTTTTCATCAGTATCATTATAAATTGTATATTCTCCATTTCTATTGCTCGTATAGTCTGCACCAAAAATATAATAAAAGGACGCAAACATACTAAGAAGATTATTTTCACCACTACTCAGTCCCCATTGAAAATTCAAAAAATAGTCAGGATTGGCCACATATCTATATTTATTGATAAATTCAATAAACCACGATGTATTTTCTGTCGTAGATACGGAAAGGCGAATCTTTCCGACTTGACATATATTATTTTTTAATTGTTCAAAAGGAGTTTCTATTTTCATATAAGTCTCAAGGTGTGCTTCATTTTCTATATACTGAAAGAAAATGTTATAATATGGTTTAACCCTACTTCTAAATTCATCCCAATCATTGTCAGGCGATAATTTGATTGAAGAAATAAACTGTTCACAGATTCTCCAAATTTTATCAGAAACTTCGCAAAACTTGCTTTCAGACTGTTCTTTCTTTTTAAAACCTTCTTCCAAAACCTTTTTGATATTCGGATACTGCAAAACACCGACTCTACGAACAATACTTCTAATCATTCCCCATAAGCATGCACTGCAAAACAAATATTGTAATACTCCTCTTACAAGTATTTCGCGTGATATATTTTGTTCAAAAGTTTCTTGACCAAACCTCCTAAATAAACACGCCTTTATTACATCAGATAGTTCATCGTCGCCAAAAAAACTCTCCAATTGGCTTTTGGTCGCAAGCTCAATATAAAGTTTTTGCGGCAAAGGAACCGGATACTTCTCTTTTCTCATATCCTTGAGAATCTGGTGCTGATTCTTATCAAATACAAATTTTACTTGTTTATATTGCTCATACTGAAAATAGGCCTCTACCTCCGCAAAATCCCCTTTATGCCGGCGCGCTTCGCCGTTAACATCTATTCTTGTGTCAGAAGATATTAATCCTCCTATGGAACAATCATATAAGTAACTATTACGCCCATAATATCTCTGTTGACAACGTTTGATATCATCAAGAGACAGCGCATTCGTCAAATAAATAAGCTTAGATTCAACAAAAATTTCAGACATTTTGGATGGCACTATTTTCTCAAATTGAAATATATCATTGCCATGAACACTAATATCATCAATAGTCTTTCCGCAATAATATAGTTTTTTGCCTTCTCTTAATACAATTATACAATTATACGAAAACTCATCTCGTTCAATCATGCCTTGAAATAGCGTAATGATGCACTGCATAAGGCTTGTCTTTCCAGCACCGTTATTTCCTACCAACATTGTTAGGCTATTAATGTTATCACCCCAGAAACCCTTAGGAAGAATATGCTCTTTACTCCTTACTGTCAAGTTTCTCTCATTAGCATCATAATTTATAGATACCTCCTGGCTAAAGTTTAATTCTATATTATGAAAGCTTCTATATTCTTTTATATATACATATGCCAATTCCATTTTTATTTCCTCTTTTGCTTAAATAAAACAATGTAACTGTTCCAACTCTCTATGTAAAGATAACATCAGAGTTGCTATCTAATTCTTCTCTTATTACAGTGAAAGCATTTATTCCATGCTTGTAGGCGGTTTCAATATAGTTCGTAATTGCAGGATATTTCTGTGCGCCTTTTTCACTGCGGAAGCAGATGAAAGCCTTAGTTTTTACCTTTATCATTCTCAGGCTGCGTTCCGGCTGGTTATTATCAAATAACATGCAGAGATTTTTTGTAAAAAGTAAGCCGATGCCTTGTAATTTGCCAGTTAGTAGATTTGGTTTAATTCTTTGCTCTTTTTCTACCGGCCGCGCTTTTTAGTATCTGGTTCGAAGATTAGACTTCCCTTATATGATATTTTAATTATTTGGTCATACTGTTTATCAAACTTATGTAAATGATAATAGCTGACTTCCTCTTTCTCATCCACAAGGGCTTTATCCTTTACTTTTTCATGGAAATTTGCCAACAAATTATGCCACAAGTTCTCCGCTCTGCTGGTCTTTGGGCACAAATGTATTTTTTCATACCGGACATGGTCCATCAAACAACTGTACTTTTTGTCCAATGAGCCTGATGACCTTATCTTTATTTTCGCCGGATGTACTTTATTATGGAATCAGTTTTTTGTTGAAAGATACCGAAATCATCATAGTATCTTGAGCGCAGATCCCCTTTAACAAATTTCCAGAAACGCTCTATCAGGTTGAGGTATGGACTATACGGAGGGACATAATTAAGTTTGATACCAAGCCGTGCTACCAGTTCTGTAGCAGTTTGACATTTCTGGTACCATACGTTGTCCAGAACCAGATGTACTACTTTTCCTGCATGCCTGCCGGAGATTTTACGCAGCATTTCACAGACCTCGGTAGCTGTGATGTAGCTCTCGTTTGTTACAGTAAAGACTTATCGGTTCATGAAACGATATCAGATGGAATTCTGTGTCTGATGGCTGCCACAACGACTGGGAATCTGCTCGAATGTCTAATAAAACTACTGGGACGGAAGGTGGATTATTGCACTCAAAAAAGTAAATTGTAAGTATCCATCGTAACCACAACAGAGTAGATGGGCACTGGATCACAGGAGATACAACTACAGTCAAACAACTATCCATAAATACATGAATACAAAACTGAAATTGCATTTCAATTTTCATCGAAATCACACTGAATATACCAATCAGCTTCCGGTACAACATGAATAATACCAATGCTTCCACTAAACGCAGGAGCAAAGATATGTTGTGAAACCTGTGCAGATATCATGCCATCCCATGACGCATGGAGGTGCCCGGCAAGCACCTGACTTACCACAGTGTTTTCGTCATAAACCATGTCTAAATACTTCCGGGTGACATCATTAGGCTTATATTGGTCGCTTTCATCACTCCAATAATATATCGTATTGCGCACCTGCATGGAGAGTTCTTTTAAGGTGTCATCAACTTTGGTGTCATATGGGACATGTGTTGCCATGATTACAGGTTTTCCCCGGCTATACACATCCGTTACCATATCTAAATAATAATCCGGCATATCTTTAGTGGAATTGTCAATGCCAAGCACTAAAAAGTCCCCGTCATCCCAAAATTTATAAGAAATCGCATCACCATCTATCGTCTGGTGAAGCTGCCGAGCCTGTGTTTCCGTAAAAAATACACCGCCATAATATGCACCATAATCATGATCTGCACGAATATAAATATAAGGAATACGCAAGTTGTCCAATCCTTCCTTAATCATTGCAACATTAGAATTGCTGCAATAATCCATCATATCTCCCCCAAAAATAACACCATCAAATTTATTATAATTTAAATATTTGACAATTTCCGGCCACAAATCCTCCGCATGAACCCCGTCAGATGTCACAGCCAAGCCTTCATAACGCCTGTCAATGGCATCAAGATATTCTGCATGGACATCTCCCAGCGCTTCACCTGCTTTATGGTCACTGACTAAATGTAAGTCACTAACCCATGCAATCGTATACTCTCTGCTTAAGCCCTTGATGGCAATTGTCACCTCGTCTGTAGTAAACGCATATTCCGGCTTTGGGTAGTCTTGTACAACCACTTCCGATTCCCGTGAAGACTGTGTCTCCTCTTCCGTTTCATTACACACTATACTGGATTCTTCAGTGGATTCCACTTCTTGCAGGCTTGGTGTATTGGATTCCTTATTTTTAAATACTCCTAAAAACAGGATTAATAATGTTATACTTATAATCAAAAGAGCAATGCGCTCTTGGAGGTTTGTATTCTGAATATTTTTCATATATCTACTTTTTTATAAATGTCACATAACCCATACGACCCCTGATCCATTGTCTATTTTCTTGGGTTACTCCATTGACATCATCTACGGGATGGTTTACAAAATCATTAAAGTACCAAAAATGCGGCAGATCGATATCTGTACCGATTCGGATGCCCTGTGACCGGGCAATATGTTCCACTATTTCATTATATGCGTTTGATACCTCTGTACAGTCCTCTCCAACCGCATTCATATATGTAATATAATACTGTATCATCATCGGATTATAATCCATTATATCTATCATATTCGCAATTTTAATAGCCGCTCCTTTTAAGGTGATTGTCCCATTGCTTAACTCTGTCTCAATCTGTTTTTGTGTCCACCAGGAAAGCGCATAGGCATACCGGAGCCGGATTGGATTATCCAAATCAGATGTGTCAAACATATTATCAGCAGTGGCTGACATTAAATTCCATGCTTCCGTCCTAGACCATGTTTCTCTGGTTGTAAATTCATCAAATGTAGTAATAACCTTATCTGCATAGGATGTTTCAAAATCACTCCGGGAATCTTTTAGTAAAGACATATTAACTGCATATCCTTTCTCTGCCAAATCGTTTCCCAAGGAAATTGCCTCGTCCAGTTCTAATAATATCTGGCTGTATATGGCACCAGAAAGCGCTTGTTTTTCCAAGAACGCCTTGTGCTGAATCACTGCGGAACTATAAATGTCATATGCATCCTCTATTCGCTCTGATGCCAGACTTACATCACCGGCTTCTTCCGCTTCTTTTGCAAATTGATGCATTGCCTCGGCAAGATTGTTTATGCCATCTACAAGTTCTGTATCTTTCGTTATCTGACTTTTTCCTGTTTCAAGCAATTCATCCGGTACCGAAAAAAGATCTGTTGGTATTTCATTTTTCACAGAATTGGAAATAGGAACCGTTTCCAATTCTGTCGGCATATCAGAATTAGAGGAAGAGGTTTCTTTTGGCATCAACCGTATAATGCATATCATACATATCAGCGCAGCTAAAACAGCTCCGCCTGCCACCATATATTTCCCTTTAGACGTTTTTTCCTCATTGTTTTCTATTATCGAAGGCGCTGGTGTAGGTGTAAGTGATATAACAGGTGTAATTGGCGTTGCTTTAGTCTCGAATGACACAATCCTCTCCCCACATTCGCTGCAAATCTCTGCGTTATCACTAATTTCCTTATGACATTTGGGACATTTCATTTTTCTATCCTCCGTTGCTATACCAAAACACATAGCTTTTTTATCTATATTATTGCGTGCTAACTGTTACGCTTTTATGTTTATGAAAACAATTCATTAGTTGCATTTTAACTGTATATATAATAATATAATTATATATTTATATTTTCCGTCAAAATACCAAACATAAATCGCAAGGAGCTGCCTCATGAATCGGTCTTACAGAAGTTTTCTTCTTTTTCTTACAATTATTGCCAGTATGACGTTTTGTATTCCTGCATATGCGGCAGAAAATGAATACCCCTATCTGCTTATGCCCACACAGATTGTCAAAATAAACAATTTATATTTTATAGTGGATTGTAATCATAACCAAATTATCTATTCTGACAGCCTAAGTACAAATTTGAAAACCTGGAAGGTTATGACCCGTAATACGGAAAAACCACATGCCATTACAAGTGATGGGGAAATTTATATGGTTACCGATACCGATAATAACCGGATACTTACATTTGAAAAAGGATACAATACGTTTAAGCCTTTACAAACCTTTGAGCAAGTAGGCATCAGACCTCACTATGCGGATTATGACTATACTGACGGATTATTCTATGTATGGAGTTCCATGACAGGTGAAATGTATCTATACAAGAGAACACCTGAAACAAAGCTTATTACTCTGCAGGAAGTCAAGACGGTATCTGAACTAAACAATTGTTATGTACGCTCTTTTACCATTTTGGGTGACGTTATCCTCTTCCCGTCAGTGGAACGCAGCAGCATCCTGATGGTGGACAAAAAAACTTTTGAGGTACTCAATGAATATCCCGTCCCTGACAGCATTTCCGGCATGGTGCAAATCAGCATAATAGATGGTTACTTTTTTGTTACCATATCCACCGACAGGCATTATAACTTGCAGATGTCTACCGTTATCCGCGCAAAGACTCTTGAAGATTTCAGTACAGGTAATTATGAAAATCTTTATAGCCTGTTTGGAAATAACGGTACGCCGTATTATGTATCCTATTTTGATGGTTCTTTTTATATGATTCATGAAAATGCTGCCCCGAATGTATATCGTTTTCGTGCTGAGAATGGAATTATTTATGATATAAAGGGAATGTTTTAGCAATATAATTACACAACATCCTCTCCATCTTCACTAAGCTCATCGTAATCTACATAAGTCTCATTCTCCACAGCATCCCAATCCGTTTTTTCAGCAAGCCGGGGCGCTGCTGCACCGTTAAATATTCGTTTCAGCAGCTCATCTTTATCTAAATCATTCATTTCACTGGTTTTGATTGCATCTATTATCTTTAACTGCAAATCAAAATCATCCGAGGCATTTTTTCTTTTTCGATCGACTGTCTCCTGTTTTAACTGAATGTACTTATCATATTTGGGGTCAATAGCAGCCAGCTCCTCATTGGAAAACTGTGCACGCAGTAGTCTGTCTTTTTCCGCAACCATCGCAACTCTTTCTGAGCGTTTTAAATCATATTCTTTTTCTGCTTCTAAATCCTTAATCTTTTTTTCAATCTCATGCTGCTTTTCTTCCATTTCCATCTTGCGCTTTATCAGGGCAATCTCAGCTTCTTTCTCTGCTTTGACTCTTTCAATTTCTGACTCTTTCCTGCGAACCTCTGCTTCTTCCCACTGACGTTCCAGTTTTTCCCGCTCTGCTTTAACCCTCACTTTTTCAAGTTCATTCGTCACATAATCCGCTATCACTTTTTCAGACACAACATCTCGTTCAACGGTTAACTGAGAAACGAAAACCCTCAAATAAGATATCTGTAAAACCAACTCCCTAATCTTACCGATAAGCGCTGCTTCCAATTCCTGATATTGCAGGCATAAATATTTCCCTCCCACAGTTAGCAGATTTTCATTCAATAGCCCAATAACAGGTTCTGATATGTCCATAATATTATTTGTAATAATTCTTCTGACGGATTCCTTATCTTGTCTTACAGACACTTTAATATCATATGTAATAATACAATGCTGACCTGCTCCGTCAGCATAGGGAACCCGCAAGGAATATTCAAACTGGAATTGATTTAATGACACATATGCCATTCGGTCATAATTTCGTTTCCTACATTGCTTCTTGTCAATAAAATCATCTAAAAAATATACACCGCACTGCTCTCGGGAATCATGCGGATAGAGTACTAATGCTGTATCTTGCGGAACAGATGGCAGTTTCATAAAAGGTCCAAGTGCCAAACTATCATTTTTAATTATTGGATTATTGCTCATAACGGTTTCCTCCTACTTTTTCATATATTCTACATACTATACGATTATGTTCCTTAGGGCTGGTTGCCATATTCTTTAAGAAAAACATCATTGTCTTGTGTATGCTGGCTGTCTGAACCAGCCTCACAAAAAACAGCTCTATTTTTTTATACTCTTTTTCATTTAAATTGTATTTATCTCTTTCGAATAAGTAATTTTCCAGTAATTTTTTGGCAATTAATGAAAAATTACGGCTGCCGAGAAGCTCTGCCCAAAGGTAAGTTAATTTATCTGCAGTCTCTTTGTCCCGCAATACCAATCTGATGAAAATCATGTCTTTAAATTTTGTCGGCTTATCTGTATTTAAATAACTCTCATTATAGTCTTCCTGAATAAAGAGAGTAAGTACCAACTGCACATAAACTCTTTGCGGATCTGACCTTTTAAGTTCGTCCAACCTACGGCAAAATTCATATATAAGCGCTATATAATACTCCACATAGCGTTCTCCAATATTATAAAATACGCCAACATTTTTTATATAATTTTCTTCTTCTGGCAATTCAATTTTAATATTCTTTAACATGTACTCTAAGTGTGGCTGTGTTTCTAATTCACGTAAAATAGGACGAATTAATTTCGCAATCTTCTCCCTATCATATTTAAGCGTTTTGCACGTTAATAAAGTAGTAATATAATAATGCACATCTTTGTTTTTCCCATATACTGCTTCCAAAAATCTTTCTGCATTATATGTATCATCTGACAATTGGGCAATGCTGCACAATATCTCCGCAACGGCAATATCTGATGGTACCGTTTTATTTTTGATTAAACGGGTAACAATTCCGGAAATAAAAAACTCCGGATTGATGTCACAAATTTTCTTAATTGCATTTATCGCTGCAACGTATAAACTTATCTTTTCCGAACAAATCAACTGAGTTAAATATCCAACTATTTTATTCTTCAATGTAATAAATTCCGTAAAGATTACACGCAAAATATTATCAGAATATTCTTTTGATGCAAAGCGCACAAATCCTGACCGAATTCTTCCTCCAAAAGTAATCAGATAATCATTATAGAAACAAAGTCCAAAATTATCTATCAGCTCCTTTTGAGATACTTCAAAGCTTTCGCGCTGCACTATCTGATGTTCGCCATTTGGATGAATAATCTCTCTTTGTTCGTCTGATAAAATACTATATAACATTTCTGCCTCATTGCGTACTAATTCAAGCTGACACTTCTCAAATATTGACAAAGCTATCAGAAAAGCGCAATAGGGCGACTGTCTGTTTTCTTTCAAATATTCATATATTTTTCTACTGTCTGAAAGATCAATTTTTATATCCTTTTTATCCAGCGGTGGCTCATCTGCGTCACTTTTATTGCCTATTGACACATCGTCAAACTCATTTTGTTCGCCAAAATCAATTTTCCGAGCATTTCCTGACATGTAATCTCCAAAGATTTGATAAATAGTGATATTGTCAGACACATATAAACCTTTGGACATAATACTATCACGCTGTTTTATAAATTCTTGGTCGCTTTGGCTCAAATCTGCATCATTCAAAAGAGTTGACGTATCAGTCTCTTTTCCTTTATTTTTTTCCGATTCTTTCTGTACAGCTTCTTGTTCTACTGCCTTTTCTTCTGTTACTTTTTCGCAAGCTCCTTCCGTATTTGCCTTGTCATTCAATTCTGTCTCATCGTCTGAAACATGCCCGATAACCTCTTTCTCATCCATGAAAATCCCTCTCTACTTTAAAAATTGATTGTTACATTTCCAAAAGTATTATTTTTTCCAAAGTCAGGTTTCTTTGCATTTTCAGATAAAATATCACCACTAACTTGATGAATAACAATCTTACACGTATCGTGGCTTTCAGAAGACCCCCATACCTTAGGTACGCATTTTAATCCTTCCTGTGAAAACACATATTGACATAGGGAAACTGCATTTTCAGAAGCAATCACCTGATACTTATCTTTTTTGTTTCCATCCCCAAAATCGCTAATTCCTTTCACAATAATCCATTCCGTAATATTAGCATTTCTGCATATCCTAAATGTTGAAATCCCTTCCATTTCATAGCCTTTTGGATTATCACAGAAAGCATCAAATATCTCTTTTTTCTTTTCGGGATTATTCAACAATACTGTCGAGGAAAGGATATCCCCACAATGATATGCCAGCTTATACTTTTCCTTCCATTTAAATGCGTGTTGAGAAAACAAGCCGTAAAGCGTATTGCCACTCGGAACAATAATGCCGCGCTGTTCTATTTTACCGTTATTATCTTTGTGGAAATCATAGTCTATGACATTTTTTGATATTAGGACATCACCAATATGCTGATCTTTCTTATTTACATTTGCCCCGCATGCAATACCTACCAGAATTACTGCATCCGGCTTGATAATTTGTATCGCATTCATAACAGGCATTTGCGACTCGTTGCCTTGATAGGGTGAATGAAAATGGACTACATCGTACTTTCCAAATCTGCCCTTTGTTACTACGATACCGTTGTGAAATGTTTCCTCTTTCCGGTTATCTAACTTTTTTAAAAACGCTGATCTCTCATTTTCGTTAAATGTGATGAATAAAAATGTTCTCTCTGTCAATTTCGTAATCCACCCTTTCGTATTTATTTAAAATTCAAATGCCATAATACATACTAACCTATTGCACTAGTTCAAAATAAATTGTATTATTACCAAAAAACTCCAAAATCCCTACTATAGAATTTACAAAATGGGTTATAAAGATTACACTAACTCACTTATTTCACTAAAGATGTTGTTAAATGCCATACACAGATTATGTACTATAAACTTGCTTAAAATATTAGAAATGACCCTCAAAACTATTGATTAGTACCTTTTCTGCTTTCACCTTTTCATAGAGTAACAAAAATACAGTTTCTGCTTTCCTTCAGAACCAAAAAATCAAGTGTTAGATTTCTAACAGTCATTACTTTTATCACAGAATTTTCTTAGAAAAATCTTCATAAACACAGCATTTTTATAAGGCTGTGTTTATGATTTTTAATAGCCGAAATAATATTTAGCATAGGTATATAATTTTTCATAATCAGGACAAATACCGAATAAATATGCTAAATTTTTATATGTAAATTATTTTTTTGCATTCAATATCTAAAATTTACTATTTTTCAACAAATAATTCCTGAATTTTATTCATCCTTTTCCTTGATTTTATTCAATTATCACAACATGCCCCCCATCTACCCATTGACCAGCCTTGGTAATATTTACCGGAATATTTTGTTATATTCTATCATTTCCTGTCAAAACTAACAAGGGACAGATTTGACCAACCCTCTTTTAACCAATCACTTTTCCAATCTTTGTACAATCTGCCAAAACCAGTACCCCCTAAACCACTTTTCAAATTTCCCCCCATTCTAAATATTGCCAAATCCCCCATCATAGCGTTATAATATTAAATAATAAATAATAAAGGAGAATCTACCATGCATGTTTTTCAACCGATTCCAGTTGAGAATCTGGAATTAAATCCATTTGAGACAATCGGAAAAGATTGGGCGCTTGTATCTGCTGGTTCCAAACAGAAAGCCAACACCATGACCGTCAGCTGGGGCGGCGTCGGCGTGCTCTGGGGCAAAAACGTTGCCTTTATCTTTGTGAGAGACTCAAGATATACCAAAGAATTTATTGATGCGGGAGACTTTTTTTCCATCTCGTTTATGGGGAAGGAGTACAAGGAAGCCCTCAACTACTGCGGCTCCCACTCCGGACGTGACACAGACAAGGTCAAGGAGGCGGGTCTTACATGGAATTACAAGCATTCCATTCCGTTTATCGACGAGGGCAGCTTTGTCCTTCTATGCCATAAGCTGTCCGCCACCAGACTGACAAAAGATTCATTCATCTCACCAGAACTGTCCAAGTGGTATCAGGACGGCGACATGCATACCATGTATGTCGGGGAAATTATCGAACTGATGGCGAGATAATAATATTTTTTGTAAAAAGAGGAACGATGATAGCTCCATGCAACGTTCCTCTTTTTCGTTCCAGTTATTTCCCAACATCTTTCCCTTTCCTGATACCCGCCATGACCGCCACCGACAGCGCCAGAAAAACCACGCACCAGATAGGCGTGACGAAAAATGCAGTCCCTGTCTGCCCTGACATCAGGAACACAAAAACATTGGCGGACATATGCACCAGCACCGGTGCGGCAAAGCATCCGCAATATTCATAACAGACCGCCATCAGCATCCCCATCGCCGTACCATACAGAAACTGCAACAGATTTCCATGGAAAACGCCAAACAGCAGCGCGGAAAAGACTGCCGCCTTCGCGATGCCAAAAAACTTTCTGGCGCGGTTGAAAATCACGCCGCGGAACACCATTTCCTCCACCATGGGGGAAATGATTCCATAGAGCAGGATGCCAAGCCAGATGGGAACAGAATACTGAATCTCCGCCACGGTATCATATTTTTCCGAGCGGAGCATGGTCAGCTCCACCAGTATGTTGAGCGCAAAGGACGCCGTGATGCCCAGTAAGGCACACAGTATCAGGCTGGCTGCATTCCCTGTCGTTCGCTTCCCCCAAAAGCCATGCCGCATAAAGCTGCCAAACTGCCTGCATACATTCTTGTCAATGTCAACTTCACCAGTCGTACTGACCTCTATCAGAACGTCTTTTAACAGAAATGCTACCCCTGCCATGCTCGCCACAGCATTTACGACTGCGCTAAGCTGCGGGGCGTTGTGCTCCACCCACGCCGCAATTCCTGTTACCGGGAGTGACGGAATCAGGATGGCAAGCGCCAGCATCGCAGCCGTCTTTACCAGCATGTAAACAACAAACGGTTTTAAGATATAGGCAAGCTTTTGTGTTCGTTTTGTCCGCTTTTGTATGATTCTAGCCATTCAGCGCCTCCAACAGACCATCCACCGTGTCGACAATTCTGTCCGCTCCTGCCTGTTCCAGCTCTCCCGCAGACGCATAGCCAAAGGACACGCCTATCGGGAAAATGCCGTGTGCCTTTGCGCCCTCGATGTCAAACCTGCGGTCGCCTACCATCGCGACGGCAGAATACTTATCAGCTTCTGACATTCCCGCAGGAATCAGCTGGCGCAATGCCTCCTCGACCACTTCCTCCTTTTTGCAGCGCGTTCCGTCCATGTTGCTGCCCACAATGATATCAAAATGTGCCTTAATGTCAAAATAATCCAGTATCCGCTCGACGTACTCTGTCGGCTTGCTCGACGCGATTGCAAGCTTCCTGCCGCCTGCCTTCAATGTCCTGAGCATGTCTGCAATCCCGGGATATATTTCATTTTCGTATATCCCCTGGTTGGCAAACCGCTCACGGTACTTTTCCACTGCCGTCTGAATCTGCTCCTCGTCAAGATGGTAAAACTCGCGGAAGCTGTCCGCCAGCGGCGGTCCGATGAACGGCTCAAGCCTGTCAAGAGACGGCTCCTCGATGCCAAGCGCGCGCAGCGCATACTGCACTGAGCTTGTAATCCCAATCTTCGGGTCTGTCAGTGTACCGTCCAAATCAAACAAAATATATTGAAACATAAACAACCTCCGTTTAAACGCAAATCTCCTCCTGCAGGCAGAACGAGTATAGATAGCGCTCCTTCACCCTCCTGCCTGTTATCTGTTCCAGTGCCATCTGGTAATAGTCAAGCTGTGTCCGGTATCGTTTTATCAGCTCCTCCTTACAGCTTACCCTATCTGTCTTGTAATCCGCAAGCACTATCTCATCATTTTCATAAAAAAATACATCGATGACACCCTGGACCAGAACAGTCTCTTCTGCGGGAAAAGCCGCGTTCAGCTTATCTGCGCCGATTCCGATGACAAACGGCTGCTCCTTGAACAATTCCTTTCTCGCATTTGCGGCAATCATCCGCTGCGACAGACCAGAAGAAAAAAATCCCATGACCTTATGCATGCCGACACAGGCAAGTTCCTCCCGGGTAATAATCCCCTGTGCCAGCCACTGCTCCTGCTCATCCCTTAAAACCGCGTACAGACGTTTCTTTGCCTTTTCGTCCTGCGGACTGTCCACATGAAGCCTTTCCGAGAAAGACAGCAGTTCCATGACCTTGTGCACTGCCGTACCATACTGCGTCCCTGCCTGCGCCCGTATAAAATGTTCCATTCCCTGGGAAACGGTACTGTCCTTTGCCTGCTCTGACTCATCGGACACAAAGCTTGGTATGTAGCTTTCCCGCGGCATCACAATCAGCTCGTCTGCCTCGGACACTGCCTCCTCATAGGAAGCCTTTTTCAGTTCTGATACCGTAGTCTTTACCGTAAGCCCCTCAAGATATGCATATGGATAAGTATCATGCAGCTTTTCCCGCAGTCTTTTGGCAAGCGCCTCGTCCGCATATGTGCCCGTATGTCGCAATTCTTCCTCGAGGGCAAACGCCCTGCCCTGCTCCCTTATCTGCGTTCCCAGCTTTTCCGCCAGGTTTTCTTCCTCCCTGTATATCTCGAACCCTATCGGAACCTCCCGGTAAGGCAGCCGGTGTCCCGCCCACTCATATCCTCTTTCCGCAAGCACGTCCTGCATACAGGAATGGCGCATCAGGGCTGCCAGAATCATGTCCGTATAAGAGCCTGCGTTCATCATCACGGAATACGGCAGCTTCGGGGCATCCTCCATCGTCAGGTGGATGTGGCTGGCAAGCTTCTTGTCCATGTCACCGACATAGCCGGTCAGGATAAGCTTTTCCTTTGCCCGGGTCAGCGCCACATAGAGCACGCGCAAATCCTCCCCGCGCGTGTCCTCCTTCATGCGCTGTGCCACCACGTTTTTGCGCATCGTTTTCCGCTTCAGCCGAAGCTCGGGGTCGATGTAATCCACGCCGATGCCAAGCTCCACATCCATCAGGATGCTCTGGCGCATATCCATCTGGTTAAAATGCTTTGACAGGCCGCAGACAAAGCATATCGGAAATTCCAGCCCCTTGCTTTTGTGAATCGTCATAATGCGCACGACATCGGCATTCTCATCCAGAATATTCGCCTCGCCAAAGTCCACCTCCTGGTCCTGTATGGTTTCGAGATAGCGGATAAAATGAAACAGCCCATAAAAACTTGTCTTCTGAAAGGCGCCCGCCTTTTCGAGCAAAAGCTCCAGGTTGGCTGTCCGCTGGTCGCCCCCCGGCAGGGAACCCACATAGGCACTATATCCGGTGTCTGTTATCAGCTGCTGCAAAAGCTCCTTGATTGGCGTGTACGCGACCTTTTGACGGTACTGGGATATCAATGTCAGAAAACGCCCCAGCTTTTCCGATGACACGCCGTCTGCCATTGCGTCCGAATGTATTATCTGTTCGTGGTAAAATGTTATCTGTTCGTACAAAAACAGCCTTTCCTTACAATGCTCCCTCGCGCAGCACCGGATTTGTGCAATTTCTTCCTCCGAAAAATCAAAATACGGAAGCTTCAGCACGCCAAAAAGCGCGATGTCCTGCAAGGGATTGTCAAGCACACGCAGGATATTGACAATCCCCTGTATTTCAAGCGTCTCAAAGTACCCTGTCCTGCTGGTGACATGCACCGGAATCCCCTGCTCGGACAAAATACGCCGAAAGTCCTCGTCCCAGCCTGCGGTCGCCCGGAAAAGAAGCACCATATCCGAATATTTCGCGCGCCGCGGCTCTCCTGTGACGGCATCCGTGACCGGAAACTTTCCCACCATCTGCCGGATGCGTTCCGCCACCATCAGTGCCTCAGTCTCCTTCTCGGAATACGCCCTTCCATCTCCCGCGTCCGCCTGCGCAAAGGAATCCGGCGTGGCTATGAGAATCTCTGTCTGATAACAGCTGCTGTTTTCCGGTTCGGGGTAGGATGCGCCTGCGTACAGCGCCGCCCGGTCGTCATACTCCACATTCCCAACCTTGGCTGTCATCAGCTGGCTGCATATAAAGTTCGTCGCATCGGTCACTTCCCTGCGGCTCCTGAAATTCATGCTTAAGTCAATCCGAACCCTGTTTCCGCCATCATTATTTGTGACATATGTGTCATATTTTTCCATAAAAATTTCCGGTCTTGCCAGACGGAACTTATAGATGCTCTGCTTGACATCCCCCACCATAAAGCGGTTGAAACGTCCCTTCTCCTCCCCGGATATGCACTTGAGCAGCAGCTCCTGCACCTCATTGGAATCCTGGTACTCGTCTATCATGATTTCCTCGAAATAGTCCTGCAATTCAAGCGCCGTGCTCCGCGGCACAATCGTCCCATCCGCATCCCGCTGTAGAAGAATCTGAAGGGCAAAATGTTCCATGTCGGAAAAATCAATCACATTTTTATCCCGCTTTGACGCATCCAGCATCTTTTTGAAATCAAGTGTCAGCGCGACCAGCTCCTCCACCATCTCCTGACAGACCGCCATGTCGCTTAACGTGTCCTCCGCGGAAATCTGGAACAGGAATTTTTTCAAGTCCGCAATATTTTTCTTGACCTCGTCACGTATCCCCTTAACCATGTCCTTCAGGACAGGGTCCACCCCCTCTGTCTTTTTGGCGGAGAGTCTCCCAAATGCGGCATAGGTGAACAAATCATACAGTTCATTATAACCCGATGCCCCCTGGAACCGTTCCATAAGCTCAATGTCCGCAATCAGGTTTTCCGTATACTGGACGGGACCTCCCGCGCTGCCTGCTATCTCCAATGCCTGCCGGAGCCTGTTTTTGCACTCCTGCAAAATCGTCCCGATATAGGCAAGCGCACCCTGAAACCATTTTTTCCCGGAAAGCGCACTGACATCCGAAAGCCTGTAATCCTCAAGACGCTCGGCAAGCCACTGCTCCGGAAACGGATAGCTCATGGAAAAATGGTACAGCCGGAGAATCGCCTCCTCTATCTTTTTTTCCGTCGTCCCCGTACTATAGCACTCCACAAAATGTAAGAAACGCTCGGTCGGTTCCGTATGCGCGTCCTCCAGAAGCTTTTCCATCACATCCGCCTCGAGCATCTTCACCTCACTCTCATCCGCCACGCGGAAAGCCGGGTCAAGACCAATCTCGTTGAAATTGTTACGGATGACAAACAGGCAGAACGAGTCAATCGTCGTAATCTGGGCATTGTGTATCAGCGACGCCTGTCGCTGCAAATGCTCGTTCTCCGGATTTTCTTCCAGCTTCTGCGACACTGCCCTGCTGATACGCTCACGCATCTGCGCCGCCGCGGCAGAGGTGAATGTCACAATCAAAAGCCGGTCAATGTCGACAGGGTGGCTGTCGTCTGTTATCATCTGTATGATGCGCTCCACCAGCACCGCAGTCTTACCGCTTCCGGCAGCTGCCGATACAAGGATATTGCAGTCCCTGGTGTCAATAACCCGCTGCTGGTCGGGCGTAAAATGCACTGCCATCACTGCACACCTCCGTTTTTATTCTCTGTTTCGTCCATGCCTTCCCCAGTTCCAAGGCTCTGCCGGATACGCTCCATCGCATCCTCCTGATTCAGGTCGTCAAGGTGCCTGACCAGCCCCGAACCAAGTTTTTTGTCAAATCCGCACACACTTTTGTATGCACAGTAGGTACACGCGTCCGTGTCCTTCTGCTCATATGGGTTCAGACCGATATCCCCATCGAGGATGGATGTGCCCAGCTCCTTGATTTTATGGTTTACGAAATCCGATACCGTCTCAAAATCCCTGTCTGACAGCACTGCTGACGCCTGCGTAAAGCTGCCGTCCTTCTTCCGCGCGACAGGAATGACAGTTGACTTTGTCTCAAAATCCTTGTCCAGAAGCCTTATCACTTCCTCGTCATCGCTGACCATGCCTGTCATTTTCAGCTCATCCAGTATCGCCGCCTCTATCTCGGCAATGTCCGGACTGCCCTTGTCCGTCTCGGTCAGCGGGTCATTCACATGATAGTACAGCATTGCCGCAGGAATGACACGCGTGTCAGGATTTTTCTTTTTCTGCACCTCCAACGCGGCATTCATGTAGACGACAAGCTGTAACTGAAGCCCATAATAGAGCGCGGCAAGGTCAAACTTCCTGTTTCCCGACTTGTAATCAATGACTTTTACATACAGCTTATCCTCTTTCCTGCAGGTATCCACGCGGTCTATGCGCCCTATCAGCTGCAGGCGCTCCTCCTTGGAGAGCGCGATATTGACCGCATCAAGGTCTGACGTCATCTGAAACGACAGCTCGAAATTTTCCGGCGTAAACGCCCCCTTTTGCAGCTGGTACTGCAAGGTCTGCACGGTGCGGTTCAGAATCCTGCGCATCCGCGTTATCATATATTCGTTGCGCTTGCTGCTGTACAGAATCGTCTCCCCATATGACACCGCATAGCTCTCAAGACATTCCGCGACAATCCGCTCCCCTGCCTCCTTCGGAAAATCAAACCATGTATATCCCTCCTCGGCAAGTCTGTCCGAAAAGCTCTCCAGGACAGCATGGAACACGTTTCCCATGTCGACACGCTCAAAGCTGTATTTGTCGCGTTCTTCCAGGCTCAGTCCGTACTGGAGAAAATGGGCGTACGCGCAGGAGGCAAATTTTTCAAGACGGCTCACGCTGTTTTTCAGCACCTGACCGTACAGCATTCCTGCAAGCTCCCGCGGAATCCTGTTCCTGTCCGCATTGGACAAATAGGAAAACGCCGCCCGCCTCATCTGTTCGAGTATCGGGGCATACTTCTCATTTCTGACATATGTGTCATAAAGTGTGATGAAAAGCTGTTTCTCATCCCCGATATCATCTGCCGCATACCGGCGCAAAAGCCCGACCAGATAGGAAAGCGCATCCGCCGGCGACTCTATCTGATCCTCCATGGGGCGCGTCTGCGGCTGCGTGATTACAATATCCGGAAACAGCCTTGTCACCGTGCTGACCAGATACGCCGGACGAATGCTCTTTCCCTCATTGTCCACCTTCGCATAAGACAGATACAGGCGCTCTGTCGGCTTTGTCATCATCAGGTACAGATAAAGCCGCTGGATATACATCTGCTGTCTCGGCGTCGGCGCAAGCTCGTATTCCGACTCCTGTAAAAACGCGCGGTCAATGTCGGAAATGATGCCCCCTGTTCCCCCGGATTTCGGTATGATGCCGTCATTGACGCCGACAAAAAACAACGCCTTAATCTCACAGAGCCTTGTCCGCTGGATATCCCCGATAACCACCTTGTCAACCGTCTGCGGAATGGTGCCCACCTTAATCTCCGCAAAGCCTGCGTCCAGGATGTCGGCAAACTCCTTGATTTCCAGCTCCTCCTCACCCAGAAGGCCACAAATCTGCTCCAGCAGCTCCATCACAAGCCTGTAAATCTGCGCGTACTCCTTTGCGCGCACAAAATCGCCCTGTTCCGTAAAAAACTGCTCATACCTTGCAAGCTTTTCCTCTATCGACGCATTGACGATAAACGCATATAATGCCCTGACAAACTCCTTCCCGGTCACCTTCTCTGTCCTTTTTTTCATGAGCGGCTCGAGCATCGCCGTTATCTTTTCCCTTGCCGCGTTCAGTTCATCAAGCACCGCGGCCTCCTCGTCCTGCTTATTCATGCGCCTGGTGAACTTTTTGTTCCATGCCTTTCTGCCCCGGATTCCCATATGCAGGCAGTAGTTTTCCAGACGGTCCGCCTCGTCCGGCGTAATGTCCGCCATGCCGCACCGCAGAAAATGAAATACGGATTCATATGAATACTCCTGTGTCACGACCAGGAGCGCGCTCCGGATAAACTCAATAAACGGATTTAAGACCAGCTTGTTGGTCTGGTCTAAAAAATAAGGAATGTCAAAGCGCCCGAACAGCTCCCGCGCTGCAAAACCATACCGGTCCATGTCTCCCGTAACCACTGCGATGTCGCGGTAACAGTACTGTTTTTCGCGCACAAGCCGCCGGATTTCCAGACAGACCTGGCGCAGCTCTTCTTTCGGGTTTGACGCCTCAAAAATATGTATGTTTTCCTGTTCGCCGCTGTATTCCTTGTAAGGATAGCGGAACAGCTCCCGCTCAAGGTGGGAAAGCCCCGCATTATCCTTGTAGCGGTAAACAGTCTCCCCTGTTATCCTTTCATCCTTTTCCCGTTTCACGCCCGCCTCACGGCAACGCCTGTCAAGGTCATGGATGGTCTTTTTGCTCAGATGGAACAGCTTCTGTTCCCCATCCAGTGTATAGGCGTCCTCGCGTGTGTCCATCGTGACCGTGACGATGACGTCCCGCGCCTGAACCATAAGCTCCTGTATGACATTGTACTGTATCGGCGTGAATCCTGTAAATCCGTCAAATACAATCACGCTGTCCCTGACAACCCTTGACCTTGGCAGCGCTTTCCGCAGGATGTCGAGCGTCTCCTCGGTCGTGATATACCGTTCCTGGATGTATTGCAGAAAGCCCTCGTACAGGAGGTTCAAATCCTTTAGCTTATAGGCGAGCGCATTTCTTCTGGATGCATACTGGCACAGCTTCTCCACGTCCTTTGTTCCCAGTCCGTACTGCATAAATTCCGACAATGCCGATTTTACTTCGCTGATATAGCCTGGCTTTCTGATATTTCTTTTCATGACGCCAAGCTGATCCTCCAGCCCTGCCGCCACGCGCCGCAGTACCAGGCTTTTCCCCGTGTCGTCAAGGACGGGCCTGTCATTTCCGCCCACCTCCTCAAAAATCCTGTGCGACAGTCTCCCAAAGCTCAGGACATCGATATTCAGGATCCCTTTCCGGGGATGCCTCTTTACCATCTCAAGCTGTGTCTGCATGGTAAACTGATCCGGCACGACAATCAGATAGTTGGTGTGCGGATTCTGCTGTGATTCTGCTATGATGCGGTCATATAGCAAATGACTTTTGCCGGAGCCTGACGCCCCGATATAAAATTGCAGTCCCATTGCCTCTCCTTGCTGTCACACGTCCAAAATTGCAGACCATGTAATATAATTGCGTTTTGTTGTTCTCTTGATGCGGTACAGCGCCTCGTCCGCATGCATGATGGCGCCGTTAATGTCGTAGCCTGCGCCATCGCCTGCCGCCGCGATTCCGATGGAACTGGAAATGCGTTTTTCGTCCGGTATGATGACAGAACGCCCGAGCTTTTCTTCAATATTCGGGATATAGTAGTGGTCACGTTCCAGTATTTCATAAAAATGCCTTGCCAGCGTGACGCCCTTCTCCTCACCCTCCCCCGGCAGCATCAGCAGGAATTCATCACCGCCATACCGGATGGGAATGCCGTCCTCAGGCGCAAGCTCCCTTAAAATGCGCGCAAACTGTACCAGAATCAGATCCCCGACATCATGCCCAAACGTGTCGTTATAATACTTGAAGTTGTCCAGGTCAAAGTACACAATGCCGCAACTTTTCGTGCCGTTTTCTTTCAGCTCCTCTATCTTCGCGGCAAGCCCCTGACGGTTGTAAATGCCTGTCAGCGCATCCTTAATCGCAATCTCCTCGAGCTTTTTGTTTGCATTGCGCAGCTTCTCATTCATGGCATGCACCAGCTCGTTTGCCTGTTCCTTCTCGACGAAATCCACCAACTGGCGGTATGTAACCTTGAAAATATTGAGCGCCTCCCCGTCAAGCAGGTAATTGTTCATCCGCAGATTCTCCTTCATGTCGATACAGGCAATCGCCGCCCCTTCCACTTCCCCATCCCTGATATACGAAGTCATCATAAACGACACGACATCATTCAGCCCGAAAATAAATAGCAGCGACTCAAACAAATAGTAATCCTTTTCGAAACGCGACACCACAAATCCGTTGGAATACGCCTTGGCAAACCGTTCAATCACCGATAAGTCGTCATCCGTAAAGCATTTGTCGTCCGACTTCAGAAACGGTTTCAAACCGTTTTCCTTTCTGGAAAACATATACAGGCTGTCAATGCGGAAATGGCTCATCGCAACCGTGACCGCATTGTCACACATCTCCTTAAGCGGCTTGTTTTCAGCCAGCACGCTCTGCCATGATACAAGGTATTCCGAATCTGCCCGGAATATATCATTGGATTTCTTGATGGCTGCCTCGTTGTACAGCGCCCGGATTTCCCGCAGCAGCTCCTTGTCAAACGGAAACGCATACTGGCAGAGCGGAAAGTCCTCCCTGTCCCGCAACGCCCGCAGATGCGGAATCTCAGGCCGGTAATTTTTTTCGGCAAGCTCCCTTATCGCCTCCTCCAGTATGTCCTGACGCTCCTTTTCCAGCCCGAGCCGGTCATAGCAGTCCGCCATTTCCCTGGCAAGAACCGGATAGCCAAAGAAGAAAAATCCCGGTGTCCGCAGCAGATGCTTCTTGGCACGCTCCATCTCCCTGACCGCCTGCTCATAGTGCTCGGCGCCTTTTTCCAGCATGCCGCTCACAAGATAAAAGAGAAAAAGGTCGTCATCCCAGAACGCATATTTCGACTCGTCGTCCGTATCGAGCAGATGGGAAAGAAAGCGCCGCATTTTGTCAAAATGGAAATTGCAGCTGTACTCATTGTTGTCATAAAAATTGGAAAGCGCCGCAAGCCCGTACAGTTTGGACCAGTTGGCAATAAAACGCATATACCCCATGCGCTCGACAACGTCAATCGACAGCTCGATATAGCGGATGGCATTTCTGTAATCCCTCGCAATGAACGCCGTGATACACTTGTTGTAAAGCGTCTCCGCGACAAGCTGCGAGTCCTGCATCTCATAAGCAATCTTTAGTGCCTTTGTATAGTATTCGTCCGATTTTTCATAACAGCCGTCCACACAGGTAAAATACCCCATTCCATTGTAGTTGTAGCACAGGGCGCGCAAATCCCCGTCCTCCTCTATCAGATGCAGGATATGCTTGTAGTAACCTTCGGGAAGGTCAAAACGCCCGATGGAAGACGCCAGCACGACACGGTTGGTATAAAACACAATCACACAGTTATTGTTTCCGTTCTGTTCGGCAAGCCGGAGTCCCTCCTCATAATATTCCCTGTCCTTTGGCGTGTCATTTAAAACCGAATTTAGCACATTCGTCATGCAGTTGGTATATATATAGGAAAGATGGTTGGAGAAGTCATATTTCCTTAACAGTGCAATCAGTTTCTCATCCGTCACGACAGCATCCGCAACCAGGTTCTTTGCATCAAAGCCGAGATACAGGTTTACATCCTTCAGTATCAGGAGGCGCATGGTCAGTGTCTCGTCGCTGTAATGTTTCAGGATGTCACTGCATGCCGCGGCACACTGGTCTGCCAGCTCATTGTTTGCATTGCGGATTTGCGCCATCCCGATATAGTAGGATATCATAAACCGTTCCTTCTGCCATTCCCCGGTTCCCATAAGCTCTGCACTAATGCGGTTTGCCACACGCGTCGCATTGCTGATATCGTTGCGGTACAGGCAGCACCGGATGTACAGGATACAGATTTTCACCCACACATCGTAGTCCGCATCGTTCAGATGAATCTGGTGTGTCTGGTACTTTTGTAAAATAAACGACAAATAATAATTTGCCTGCCGGTAAGCCCCCGTTTCTATCATATTGTTCATCTGGACCGCATACTGGGCAAGCTTCCCTTTTTCGGGGACAAAATCCGAATCAAAGTACTCCTGGATGCGCTCCTCAAAAACCATGCTCACAACAAGCTGCTGTCTTTCAAGCAAATCCGTAAACTGCTTCATGTCATCCGCCAGGTATGGCCGGATTTTGTAGTCTTCATTGTATGCCCCGAATATGTAAACATTGCATTCCTTCAGGCGGGATATCAGCTGGTACAAAAAGCACAGCGACGAGCTCTGCGCCAGGTGGACACGGTTTAACAGCAGAAAAATCGGTTTCTTTTCCGACATGTATTGAAAGATATTGATGATGTTTTTCATCATCCTTGTCTGTTCATAGGAAATCTCGTGAAGCAGGATATCCTCCCATCGAACGCACGCGCCAGTCTCAATGAAAGATTCCAGAATCCCATAGTGCAGCGGATAGACCCTGCACTTTTTGAGAAAATCCCGGATGCTTCCCTCCCCGCTTTTTGGGTACAGCTCCTTTGTCCAGTCCAGAAACGGCTCAAAGGCAGACTGGATTCCGTAAAGGGAAAATTCGTGGTCAAGGCAGAAAAAGCCTGCATCCTGCACTATTTTTTTTACGCAGCCTGCATCTATGCTGTATGCATCGTAATGCCTGATAAACAGTGCCTTATCTTTCGAGTGCGCACTCTTTTTTACCAGTTGGTTTATCAATCTGTCAATCTGTCTGTTTTGCATTGTTACCCCCCATTCCTGCCATCATCGTAATTCGTCCCTGTTCTACCGTTCAAACAACAAAAAACCTCTATTTTTTTAGTATAACACACTTCACCCAAATTGGCTATTGCGTCTTGCCGTTTCTGCCAATTTATAGTATAGTATTGTTATGAACAAATAAGGGAGGACTGTCAAATGAGTGACACTGAAAAAACAATTTCCGTCTTTGAACATCGCGGCGATGTTCCCAAAGAATTCACATGGGCTGTCGAAGATTTGTATGCCAGCGACGACGAGTGGAAACAGGATCTGGAAAAAATAAAGGGCTATATCCCCAAACTGGAATCCTACCACGGAACGCTGGGTGAAAATGCCGGCAACCTGCTTGGCTTCCTGCAATTACAGGACGAGATTTCCGTTCTGCTTGACCGCTTTGCAAATTACGCACTGCGCAAGGCCGATGAGGACACCAGAAACACAACGTATCAGGGCTATAAGGACCAGACGATGGGCACGTTCGTCTCCATCTCCTCCGCACTTTCCTTCGCGGAGCCTGAGATACTCGAAATCCCGGACGAGGTTCTGAACGGCTTCTTTCAAGGACAGCCGAAGCTGGACGAATACCGAAGATGCATCCATGACATCCGCCGGAAAAAAGAACACATTTTAAGCGACGCAGAGGAAAAAATCCTTGCCGCCGCCGGAGATCTTGCGCAGGCGCCCGACGATATTTTCAGCCTTCTGAACAACGCGGATATGACGTTTGACTCCGTGACAGACATCGAGGGCAACCGTCTTCCGGTGACGCATGCAAGCTTTATCCCTCTTCTCCAAAATTATGACAGGAATGTCAGAAAAGATGCGTTTGAATCGCTTTACAGAACGTATGACGGGCTGAAAAACACATCCGCCGCTGTGCTGTCCGCACAGATGAAACAGCTTCACTTTTACGCGAAAATGCGCAGGTACAACAGCCCCCTCGAAGCTGCCCTTGACAGCACGAATGTAGACCCCCAGGTATACTACAACTTAATTGAGGCGGTGCACGAAAACATGGATTCCATGTACAAATATGTGCGTCTCAGAAAGAAGCTGTTAAAGGTCGACGAGCTTCACATGTATGACCTGTATGTCCCAATGGTGTCAAATGCAGAGCGCGAAATCTCGTTTGACGAGACAAAGGCAAACATCCGCGAGGCGCTCTCCGTCCTTGGCGCAGACTACGTGGCGCTGCTTGACGAAGGTTTTTCCAGCCGCTGGATTGACATTTACGAAAACACAGGAAAACGCAGCGGCGCATACTCGAGCGGATGCCGGGTTCATCCTTATGTGCTGTTAAATTACAAAAATAACCTTGACAGTGAATTTACTGCCATCCATGAGATGGGACATGCCCTGCACTCCTACCTTTCCAACAAAAAACAGCCCGTTGTGAACGCAGATTATGTCATTTTTGTCGCGGAGGTTGCCTCCACCTGTAATGAGGCTCTGTTGATGCAGTACCTTCTAAAGAAAACAACCGACAAAAAGGAGCGTGCATACCTGATTAATTATTTCCTTGAGCAGTTCCGCACGACGCTTTACCGCCAGACAATGTTTGCGGAATTCGAGCTGAAGATGAGCCAGATGGTACAGAACGAGGAAAGCATCAACTCCGAAACAGCCTGTAAGGTTTACCATGACCTGATTGACCTGTATTTTGGAAAGGATGTTTTCCACGACGCAAAGATTGACCTGGAATGGGCGCGCATCCCGCACTTTTTCTACAATTTTTACGTGTATCAGTACGCTACCGGTTTCTCTGCCGCAATCGCGCTTTCCCAGAAAATCTTGCAGGAGGGTGAGCCGGCGGTGAAAGCCTACAAGGAAAATTTCCTGAGCGCGGGCTGTTCAAAGGATCCCGTGTCCATCTTAAAGGACGCAGGCGTTGACATGTCCACAAAGAAGCCTGTCGAGGAAGCGCTGAAGCTGTTTGACAGCCTGATTGACGAGATGGAAGAACTGATGAGATAACGTAAAAATCGAGCAGGGTTAAAAAACCTGCTCGATTTTTTACTGGTCATCCATTCCGTCCTCGTCCTCGCGCTCGTCCGTCCCGATAAATTCACGCGTGGAAACTCTCTTGTTATCGCGCTGTGACTCGATTAACCCTGACAGCTGCTCCTTGATTTGCATTGTATTCTTTATGTTAATCAAATCAAAATTGCCAAGTGACTTGTCCGAAGTCATCAGGTGAATCGTTCCCATGCCAAAGATACGCTGTACCAGCGACCTTGTCATTGCAATGTCCATCACCCTGTAGAGACGCACCTCATCCTGCCTCTGGTTAAAAAATCCGCGCTCGACATACAGCCGCTCCTCATCAAAGCTGTATACCGTAAATGTCCACGGCAGACCACACCATAACCTTTTCCTTGCCTTCCACAATACCACAATTCATCCCCCTGTCGTTTTTTTGTAATTTTATCCCAAGTCAAATGAAATCCCATCCTGTTCGCGCTGTAATGCGATTTTTTCAATCTTGTCCTTCACATAAGATAACTCCTCGGGCGAGCAGAAATCAATCCCCTGTTCCTCCTCCTCCGCCAGCAGAAGCTGTTGGAGCAGCTGCAGCAGGCGGGCAAGCTCGATATAGAATCACCTCCTTGTCAAGATTTTCTTCTGTAGACTGATTCTATTATATATGAAAATATCGGGTTTGTACACACTTACCGTAACAGTTGTAGCAGTTCAGCCTTCGGCTTCCTGTTACCGCTTCCCTTTCTGCTCACTGCCACACCAGCCCCGCAGCCCCTATGATTCCCGCCTGATTCCCATTCTGCGCGACGACTGCCCTGGGCACATACGCCACGGTATTGCCAAAGCAGTTCGCCCGCAGATACTGATTGAGCGGTTCCGTCAGCTTCTCGCCCTGCGCGCATACACCGCCGCCGAGCACGATGATATCCGGACGGAAAATATTTGCAAGATCCGTAATGCCGTCCGCCAGATACTGAATGTAATTGTCCACCAGTGTTTTACCGCACATATCTCCGGCATTCGCCGCGTCAAACGGCATTTTCGCGTTCATTTTTTCCAGGTCATGGTCGCACAGCTCCCAGAGCAGCGAATCAGGATGCTGCTGCGCCATCTGCTTTGCATCGTGAATCAATGCCGTCGCAGAGGCATACGTCTCAAGGCAGTCCAGTCTGCCGCATGTGCATCTGCGCTGTTCGGAACCGCACTTTACGTGTCCGAGCTCTGCACCGCCCGGATGCCCGCCCTCAAAAATTTTTCCGTTGATAACAATGCCGCCGCCGACTCCGGTTCCAAGCGTCAGAAAGACCGCATTCTGAAATCCCTTTGCCGCACCGCACAGCACTTCACCGAGCGCTGCGCAGTTCGCGTCATTCTGCACACAGACAGGGACTGGAAGATATTTTTGCAGTTCCTTTGCAAGCGGGACATTATCCCAGCGGATATTGTTGGAATAGAGCACGACGCCATTCTGGCTGTCAATGGTTCCCGGACTGCCGACACCGACGCCTGCGCAGTCCGCCACTAAAAAGCCGTTCCCGTCAAGCAGTGATGCCGCAGTTTTTCCCATGTCCGCAATCACCGCTTCATACGTACGCCCGGCATTTGTCGGTATGGATGTCTGTGCCAGTATTTCATAGGACGCGTTCACAATTCCAATTTTTACTGCGGTTCCGCCAAGGTCAATCCCCACCGCCACCTGTTTTCCTGTCTCTGACATAATAATCCTCCCCCTGCCCTGGAAATATTTTTCACACTTTATTCGAGTGTGTCCTCCAGGCCATATACTTCAACTTCGTAGATACGTGCTGCGCTGTCGCTTCCCTGTGTCGGTTTGTTGATGACAAGCTTCACAAACTGTGCATTTACGGGCGTGAACGCGTCATGCGTCGTGCCTGCCGTGTTTCTGGTCACACTGCGCATCTCCTCGAAAGCAGTGCCATCCTCGCTGGTATAGATTGCGTAGGATTTTGTGTTCATGTCGGCACTCTCACCGCCTGCCTCTGCATGGTAGACATCAACTGCACTCACCGCCCTGACAGAGCCAAGGTCAATCGTAATTTCGTGCGGTGCACTTCCTGTCGCGCACCATTTCTTCAATATGTCGCCGTCCACTGCAAACTGCGGCGCCTCACTTTCGTTGACATAGGTATCCGCCTCTGTCCCGGCACCCTGCGAGAGCAGTACAAGTCCGTCTGCCGCCTTTTCGGTAATGACAATGTAGCCTTCCTTGGATGACTCGCTGCTGCCTGACGCATTTTCCGCCTTTACCGTGACAGGATATACGCCTGCCTCCGCGTAGGTAACGGATATGCTGTCTCCCTCCGCCGTCTCTTTATCCGCGCCCATAAGTGTCCAGGTCACCTTCTCCGTATTCTGTGAGCACAGGCTCTGGAAGGTGATGGTCTCGCCTGGCGCCGCCAGTGTGATGTCGGCTGTAAACGCTGCCTTTGGTATGCTGTTGTCCGGCCATTCTATCGAAGCTGTTGCTCCAGTGCCTTCTGCCAGCAGTGCATTCACGGGTATGACCTCGAACATGGTCTGTCTCGCCTCACCCGCGCGCGGCAGTGTATTAATATAAAAACTATTCGTGCCGGATACGCCAAGCAGGGACTTTGTGTTATCCTCATTGATGCGGTAAATCTCATAGTAATCCGTCGCAGCATCACTTTCCCACGCCAGACGTACACCCGCATACAGGCCATCCTCGTCAAACTCAGTGTCGAGTACCTCCACGCCACTCACCACAGCAGTCTCCTCCGCATCTGCTTCAATCATTGTAACATTTCCAAAACGAAACTGCAACGTATCTGTGTCGGTATCCGACGTCAGGCGGTACGAAATATTCCTGATTGTTTTTCCGGCAAGGTCTGCTGTCTGGTAAGTGACGGTCGT
Organism: uncultured Lachnospiraceae bacterium; assembly: GCA_949066965.1. GTDB lineage: Bacteria > Bacillota > Clostridia > Lachnospirales > Lachnospiraceae > COE1. The sequence continues at coordinate 110,041 of CARTDA010000001.1, read as the reverse complement.
CCACGCGTCCTGGACCTTTTTGTCGCCCTCAAGCAACAGCTCGGAACCATCGTCGAGTGTCAGTACTGCATCCAACGCAACCTCGGCGCCCTTTGCGCGCGCGGTCGTGGTGAAGGTAACATTTTCCGGAACCGCCAGGTCTGCACTGTAGAGCTTGATGGATGAAGGCACGCCCTGCTTTACGGAACCGCGCAGAATCAGGCTGGTTCCGCCATAGTAAGCATCACCGACATCAAGGTCTGCCGCCAGCTTGTTCCCCTCGCCGTCCTCGATGATGTAACGGTATGTCGGGAGCATGTCGGAAATGCTGCGGTTGTTCCAGTCAAGCATGCTGATTAACTCGCCTTTTTTATAAAAACCATATCCGTTTCCTGTGGAGAAATTCGTCACAAACGGCAGCGTCGTCAGTGCGGTGCGCTCCACAACATAGGTGGAAACCCCTCTCCAGTCCGTGTCACCCTCTGCCGGGACATCCGCAGATGGGTCGCCCTTTGCGTTGACCCACAGCTTATTCTCCCGTTTCCAGAATTCCTGTATCATATCCGTAGAAAAATAAGTCCAGCTCGGGCAGTACAATCCTAATGATGTGTACGTCCCACCATCGGGCTTTTCAAACAGATTCCATTTAATCGGCGTGTCATAACCGTTGCTCTGCACATCGACACCCGCATACAAATCATAGGGGTCTATCTGCTTTTCCCCGGCAAGCTCCGCGGAGCTTTTCAGCAGTTCCTCGGGCGCAAGGGTGTCTGTCGTCCACCAGAAATTCAGGAACATGGAGTCTGCCACTGAATTGCCCTCTACGTCCTTCATGTATGCCGCATTCTTCTCAGTAAGTGCATTCTGCCAGTCCATCTCGCCGCCTGCTGTCATCGAGTCATAATAAATCAGTTCCAGATCCGGCGCCTGCTGTTTGAAATAAGCAAGAAACTCCTGCATCCTGTCGGCATGGTCTTTTGTCAGCGCATCCTCTGTCTCCTGATTGATGAACCATCCGTCAAATCCGTAAATTTCTGCCACCTCAATCAGTTTATCCACAACAGGATAGCTTCCGTCCTCGCGCTTCTGTAAAAGGTCGTCAAGCCACTCGATTTTGCCGCCGTGTGCCGCCTGCGGCATAAACACGGTTCCTATGACCTTTACGCCGATCTTGTGCCCTGCGTCCACGACATCCGGGCTTGGTGCAACGATTAGTCCTTCTCCGGACGAACCGCCCCAGTATACGAGGGTATCCACATACTGCCAGTATGTGAAGGTGTTTGCCTCCGCCTTGTTCAGTCCATGCGGCGCATTTCCGCTGGTGCTGCCGTTCATGATGGAGATTGCCATGACCTTTGTGTCCTTGTTCTGCGTTGCGTTCACCGGCTCGAGAAGGGCAAGGTCTGCACGCTCTGCCAACGGAACAGTGCTGACATTAAAAATCAGATCCTCATCCTCATTGGCATTCCACTCTAAAAGCTGTGCCGGAAACCAGTAGGATGCCTCCGGCTGGCGGGTCATGGTCAGTTCCTTGTTGTCATTTTCGCCAGTTACGGTATATTTTGATGCAGGCTGCTGGGTGTCTGTCTCTGTCCCCGCGGATGTGTCTGCACTGATTTCCGTATTCGCTTCTGTATGCACGGTTTCCTGCTCCGCAGGCTGGGTATCTGTATTGTTCTTTCCGCCACACGATGCCAGGCTAAACGTCATGGACGCTGCCAGAATAATGCCCATTATCTTTTTGCCATATCTTTTTATCATACTTCTGTCTCCTTTTTCAATAATGCATCCTTCCCCCTATGTATACTGGCGGTCAAAAAGGCCGGCCGCCAGTGCTACATTTCCAGTATTTCCTTTACACAACCTTCACGGTCACAACTTCATATGGTTTGAGCACGACTTCAATCTCTTTTCCTGCCACCGCTGCCTCGTGTTCTGTCTCCTCAAGCAGATTGCAGATATACGCCTTCTCAAAATCCGCATTGACGGTCAGCCTTGTCCTGGTGTAGGCATTCTCCGACTCATACATACGAATGACCGTTCCCTTACCGTCCTCGGCATTTTTAATGGTCTCGATGATGACGTTTGCGTGCGCCACGGATGCATAGGAATATGCTTCCTGCTCCGCCGTCTGTGTCTGCACGAGCAGCGGCTGGTTCAGCTTGTATGCCTCTGCCACCGTGCCTGCCGCGCGCCAGCCCTCCGCATGCGGATAGATGGCATAGGTAAACACATGCTCCTCCTGGTCGGTTGTCGGATTCGGCTCGGTTCCTGATTTAATCAGCGTCAGCGCCATATTGGAATCCTTGACGGAATGTCCGTACTTGCAGTCATTGAGCAGGGATACGCCGTAATGTCCCTCCGACAAATCCATCCACTTCTGTCCGCAGCTCTCAAAGCGCGCCACATCCCAGCTCGTGTTCTGGTGTGTCTTGCGGGTCAGGTTGCCAAACTGTACGTCAAACGCCGCCTCGTCCGTGTGCACCGCCACCGGGAAATGCACCTTTAACAGCGTCTGGTGCTCTTTCCAGTCCACATAGGTTGCAAACTCAATCCTGCGGCTGTCCGCATAGAAGATAATGTTCTGCTGTATCGTGGACTGCGATGCCTTTCTCGTGATTTCGAGCACGGCACGCACGGCGCCGATTTCCGTCCACTCCATATGCTCCACGCTGTCCACATCCCAGTATTTTTCCGTATAATAAATATCAATGTCCCAGTTATCGAAGTAAATCGGCTTATCCTCATACATCCGGAGCAGGTTGGCGCGCTGTCCCTCCTGAATCACCTCGCGGTCATTCTCCTTGTCATAAATGCTGGTAAACATGCCCTGCTGGTCAAGCTTGACGGTATAGAACGGTGTTTCCAGCTGGTATTCCCCGACAAGCGTAAACGGTGTTTTTTCCGTCACAGCCGTCTGGCTGACCTTGAAGGACTTATATCCCTTTGACGGAATACCATGCACATATGCCACGTTTCCGCTTCCATCCCCTGTTTTCTGTATTGGATACAGGGTGCCGTCCGCATCCACAAGCGCACTGCCTTCCAGCGCACCGAGTCTGACGATATCGTCGCGCACCTGTCCTGTCGTATTAAAAATGGTGACGGCATCACCAGCTCCGGCTATCGCCCTGCTGCGCTCTGCGGTCAGCTCTGCAAGCTGCCCAGCCAGATTCTCGTACTCCTCCTTTGTCACCTCATAGACCTCATGGATGGACGAGCCGGGTAAAATATCGTGGAACTGGTTCAGGAGCACGACCTTCCACATGGCATCAAGCGTCTCCTGCGGATAGCCCATCGCCTGTTTTGTCAGAACAGACAACAGCTCCAAATCCATCAGCCCAAGCTCCGACTTGCGGTTTGCGCGCTTGTTTCTTGCCATGGAGGTCAGTGTTCCCCTGTGGTACTCAAAGTACAGTTCCCCTTCCCAGACCGGAAGCCGTTTATTGCTGCCGACACGCTCCTTTAGCTCGTCAAAGAAGGTGCGCGCAAACGCCTGGCGCACTTTGGGAATTCCCTTGACGCCTTTTTCCATACGAATGGATGTCTCAAGCATTTCCCTTGTCGGACCGCCGCCGCCATCGCCATATCCGTAAGACACTAAGATATCATTGTTGATGTCCTTGTTCTGGTAGCGCATCCAGCCGCCCATGATTGCGTCGGGATGGAGCATGCCATTGTAGGTGGTAAAAAAGTCCTTGATTGGCTGATGGACACCGAGTGTCGTGATTAAGTGCGTCAGCACCTCCGAGCCGTCGATGCCGCGCCATATCATTGTGTCGTATGGAATTTTGTTAAACTGGTTCCACGCGAGCTTTGTCGTCATAAAATAGTCAATTCCGCACTTTTTCATAATCTGCGGCAGCGCCCCGGAGTAGCCAAACACATCAGGCAGCCACAGAATGCGGTTATCCACGCCAAACTCCTCCTTGAAGAAGCGTTTGCCGTGCATGAACTGGCGCACAAGCGACTCGCCGGAGGTGAGGTTGCAGTCCGCCTCGACCCACATACCCCCCTCTGGCTCCCAGCGCCCTTCCTTGATGCGCTCCTTTGCCTTTTCATACAGCTCCGGATAGCGCTCTTTTAAGAAAGCATAGAGCTGCGGCTGGCTCGACATAAACTTGTAATTCGGATATTCCTCCATGAGCTTTAGCACAGTCGCAAAGCTGCGTCCGGTTTTTTCCCTTGTCTGTGCAACCGTCCACCACCATGCAACGTCAATGTGCGTGTGTCCGATGCAGGTCGCGATGACATCCTGGTATCCAGCCATCTCGTCATACAACGCCTTGTCGATATAGTCGGACGCCTGCTGCAGCGTGCGGTAAAATTCGTCCGAATACGGTGTGCGCAAATCAAGATAATTAACCGTGTTGTTCAGGATTTCCGTGATGTCCTTGCGGTTCTTGTCGTCCTCCTCCATCCTGGTAAATGCCGCGAGCGGCACCCACAAATCATAGTAGAGCTTCTCAATCAGCGCATCAATCTCCTGCATCTCGACAATCAGGTTAAACTCTGTGTGCAGTGTTCCCGTGTATGCCTGTAAGCCAAGCTCCAGCACGTCTCCTGCCTTCGCCGCTGCCGACAACAATACATCGCGGTGGTTCATGTCGATTCCCTGAATGACCTCCCCATTCACAAACAGTAAGAACTGCGGATTTTTCGCGTCATCCCACTCGTCAATCTGCGTGCGTACATGCAGCCACATGCGCTTTCCGTCCAGCTCCTTCGGCACCTGATATGCCGTCTTGAACCAGTAATGGCGGTCTTTTCCATACCAGTGCATGTGCTGGCAGTCAAAGTCCTCCCACGCCGCAGCATCTGCCTCGGCTTCCTCCGGACGGATAAAATTGCCCTCCTTGTATTTCCAGTTGTCGATTTCAAATTTCTGCTTCACCTTTAATCGTTTCAGTTCCTCACAGATCACATTCACTCTTTTATCCAAAAAATGCATCATTTTAATTACCATGCCTTTCTCACAGCCTGCAAACTTTGAGCCGCAGGCACAAATTTGCGTGTGAAAAATTTATTTTTCACACTAATACAATTCCCCCAAAAAGGCTGCCGCAAAAAAGATTGTAGCAATCGCTCTTCATTTTTGCGGCAGCCTGTATATCCGGTTCAGCCTTCTGAATCCATATACGCCATCAGGCGGTCTACTGTCGTGAATGCAAGTCCGGTCACCGTGTCCGCGCAGCCATAATAGACTGCAATCCTGCCCGTTGCCGCATCCGTCAGCGCTGCACATGGAAATACCACATTGGGCACATCCCCGACACATTCATACAGTTCATGGGGACCTAAAATATAATTCTTTGTTCTCTTTCGCACTTTCCATGGCTCATCCAAATCCAGCAGCGCACAGCCCATCCTGTAGACAAAGCCGTTGCAGGTATTGATGACGCCGTGGTAAATCAGCAGCCAGCCCTCACTTGTCTCAATCGGCACGCTTCCCGCGCCAATCTTTGTGGACTGCCATGCCGAGGCATCGCCCTTGATGGTTCCCATCACGTAGCGGTGGCAGCCCCAGTATTTTAAGTCAGGGCTTTCGCTCAGGAAAATATCCCCGAACGGTGTGTGCCCATTATCGCTCGGGCGGCTGAGCATGTAGTAGTTGCCTTGTATTCTGCGCGGAAACAGCACGCCATTGCGGTTGAATGGCAGGAACGCGTTTTCCAGCTGGTAAAAGTCCTGAAAGTCAAAGGTATAGCCTACTCCGATGGTCGGATACTCACGATAGCCGTTGCACCATGTAATATAGTACCGGTCCTCGATAAAGCATACGCGCGGGTCGTAGCGGAAATCCCGTTTCGCCACCTCGGGGTGTGCCCCCTGGAAGACAATCGGCTCGTCGGAAATCTCCCAGTGAATGCCGTCCTTGCTGAATCCCGTAAAAATGTCCATGCTAATCGACTTGCTGTCGCAGCGGAACACGCCTGCAAATCCATCCCCAAAAGGTACGACTGCACTGTTAAAAATACTGTTGGAATTTTTTGTTGCAAAACGTTCGATAATCGGATTTTCCGCATAGCGCCACAAGGGCAGCTTTTCCGTCCCCTCCGGTTCCTGCCATGGGATATTCGGCAAATCCTTTCCGATAATTCTGGTTGTGGCTTTTTCTGTCATAATCTGCTATCACCTGCCATTCCTGTTTATTTTTTGGCTGCCATGTACTCGTCAACCTGTTTCTGTGCTGCATCCATCACATCCTGCCATCCTGCCTTCATCAGCTCTTCCTTAATCTTTGGCACCGCCACTGCCGGATCCTGCACGCCAGTCATGACCTCGCTGCGGTAGCGCATCCAGATTTCGCGGCAGTTTGCAAGTTTGTCTGATACTTCTGCCGTGTCAAAAGTAAATCCAAGCATGACAGAGGAAACCGCCTGCTCATTTAATTCCTTAATCTCACCCCACTGGTCATACTCGTCCGTGTCAACCTGTGTCACGGTGAAATAAGATGCCTGTGTATAACCTGCCATTGCCCAGTCGTTGTTGATTTTGTGCGCCTTGCCATCCGCTGTGTACTCAAAGTTTACGCCTTCCTCACCATAGTAGAACATGTCGCGCAGCTTGGTGTCCGTGTTGATTAAGTCAAGGAGCTGCAGACATTTCTCAGGGTACTTTGTGTTGATGGAAACCATGTTCAGGGAACCGCGCACGGTCTCATTGGAGAGAATCGTGTCACCGACCTTCTGAACGGCAACTTCCTTGCCCATCTGAGGCCCCCATGAGGTAATGCCTGCGCTCTCCCAGCCCTGTGCCACGCGCCACATATTGTAGACACGCGCTTCGGACAATGTTGCCGCATCGGGATTGATAATGCCTTTCTGATACCAGTCATGCAGTGTTTCCAGTGCGGAGTAGATATCCGGCTCTTCCAGTGTAAAGCACACGCGCGCATCCGCGTCGTCATAGCGCACGCCGAGAATCTGTGTGCCGGCGCCAATCTGGTCATATACGTCAAATATATAGTAAACGCCGTCATTTTTCGTGTAGACCGGATAGTCGTTTTTGTCTGCCTTCAATGTCGTAAAAATATCGGTCAGCGACTCAATTTCCGTCAGGGACGCAATGTCCAAATTGTACTCGTCAACCAGCTCCTTATCCCAGACAGCATAGTTGGAAATTGAGCTGTCCTTGTAGGTCGGCACGCCATAAATCCTGTCCTTCACCTTGACACCGTCCCAGTATTTGTCCGGCATCAGCTGCTTTAAGCCCGGCATGTTGGCGTCAATCATATCCGTGATGTCATAGTATGCGCCAAGGTTAATGTCGGCAATATAGTTGTTTCCGTTTCCAAAGATAATGTCATAGGGCTCATTGGTGCTGACAATGATATTGCGGCGTTTGTCCCAGTCTCCCCAGGGGATTACTTCCATGTCAAGGCTGACGCCCACCTTGTCGCCAATGTATTCGTTGACCTTTGCAATCCATGAGTCATAGTTGGAGGGCATACCGTTTCCGATTGTCACCCATTTCAGCGGAACGATTTCTCCGCTGCCCGCATCCTCCGACGAGGAGCTTCCCTGGCTGCCGGAGGATGCCGACTGTCCGCCGCCGCCATTTCCGGCGTTGTTTCCGCCTCCGCCACCGCAGCCAGTGAGCATTCCCATCGTCATCACTGCCGCAAGACCTGCTGCCAACACTTTCCTATACTTTTTTAACCTCATAATAAATCCTCCTATTTCTTCATATTTTATTCCTTAACAGAACCGATTGTCAGCCCAGAGATAAAGTACTTCTGGAAGAACGGATAAGTACATGCAATTGGTACAATAATGACGATTGCAATTGCCATGCGGACACTCTCTGTCGGCATCGACAGCTTGTATTCCTGCATGGAAAGTCCCCCATAGGGATTGTTTGCGATATACTCGATATTTTTCTGCATCTGGTTTAACAGGGACTGCAAGGTCTGAAGCTTGGTGTCCTGAATGTACAGGGATGCCTGAAACCAGTCATTCCAGTAGCCAAATGCCGCAAACATACCAATGGTCGCCATGACGGGCTTGGAAATCGGAAGTACAATCTGTGACCAGATGCGGAACTGACCCGCACCGTCAATCTTTGCCGACTCAATGATGGAATCCGGAACAGTTGTCCGGAAGAATGTACGGCAGATGGTCACGCTGAACGCCGAGCACGCAAGGGGCAGAATCAGCGCCCAGATGCTGTTGTTTAAGCCCAGAATATTGCTTACGACCACATAGCTTGCCAGCATTCCGCCGTTGAATACCATCGGAATAAAAATCAGCCATGTATAAAGTTTCTTTAATTTGAAGTTTCTCCTCGAAACCACATATCCCATCGATGTGTTGAGCGCGATGGAAATAACTGTGCCGACAACTGTCACCAGCACGGACATAAATGCCGCGCGCAGGATTGTCAGGCGCTCATTCCACAGAAATTCATATGCTGCACCTGACAGCGCCTGCGGAATCAGCTGATATCCATTCTGGCGGATTGCCTCCTCGTCCGTAATGGATATCGAAAAAACAAACAACAGCGGAATCACGCACATAACTGCCAGTATCAGAAACACGATGTTGAACACAATGTTGGTCGATGTCTTAATCTGGTTCAAGGACTGTCCGCTTTTATCCTGTTTTGCCACGTGACACACCTCCTTCTATATAATCCTGTTCTCATTGTCAATCTTGCTCACTACCCAGTTTGCCAGCAGAATCGTCCCGCAGCTACAGATTGCCTGGAAAAATGATGCCGCTGCCGTCTGCCCGATCGGTGCCGTGGACTGTATTGCCATGTAGATGTACGTATCGAATGTCGATGCCGTCGTATACAGTGATGCAGGCAGCTGTCCTGTGACCTGAAAAAACAGACCGAAATCCGAGTTAAAGATTTTGCCGCAGTCCAGAATGAGCATCATGACAAAAACGGGCTTAATCGCCGGAAGCGTGATGTGCCTTGCCTGCTGTGCCTTGGTCGCGCCATCCATGACTGCCGCCTCGTAGAGTGACGGATCAATTCCCGTAATGCTCGCCAGGTAGATGACCATTCCATAGCCCATGCCCTTCCATGTATTCAGGAACACGATAATGAACGGCCAGTACTTGTTCTCCTGGTACCACATGATGCGCTCGCCGCCCAGTGCGGTAATGATGCCGTTGATGTAACCGCGCTCGGGTGTCAGCAGCGCATAGACGAAATAGCTGACCACAACCCATGACATAAAGTAGGGAAGAAACATCATGGTCTGGTATACCTTCGACCCTCTCTTGTTGCGCATACTGCTGAGCATCAGCGCTCCTCCTACCGCAACACTCGCACTGATAATGATGAACGCGATGTTGTAGAGAATGGTATTGCGCAAAAGCATGGTAAATGAATTGGATGTAAAGAAATATTTGAAATTTCCAAATCCCGCCCATTCACTGTGCAGCAGGTTGTAGATAAAACCATGTCCGCCCGGCTGAAGCCTGTAATTCTTAAACGCGATGATGATGCCGAACATCGGCAGATACGTGAAAATCAAGAACCACAGCAGGGTCGGCAGTGACAGCACAAACAGCTCCGTGTCATCGCGTGACCATCGTTTCCACCAGGGTTTGCCGTGGCGAATCCTCCCTCCGTCAGTCGATTTGTGAATACCCATTTGCTTTACCTCCTTTTATTTATTTTTGTTAATGTTATATTAACATTTATAAATTATTGCGTCAACATTTTTTAGCAATTTCATTATTATATCTAACAAAATTATGTGCATTTTAGTATTATTGCCCTATTTTTCTTTTTCTTTGTTATTTTATTATGCATACTCTATCATTACATTTATTAACATTTTTCATTAAAAAAGTTAAGTCTACAGGGGTTTCCTGCTTTTTAGCAATGACGTATCTATTTCTTTCTGTCTCTGGCAACACTACTGTATAATTTTACATATATGTAGTGCTATTATATGCGTTTTAATCCTGTTTGAACCATCAAAATATATTTACATTATATTCAAACCGGCAAAAAAATAGTTCATTTATTATAATTAACATTTGTAAACTAATTTATTGTCTTTTGCATTTGCCTGTGCTATAATAAGAACCAAATAAACGTACTAATCTGCTACGCAGGCGGTTGTCTGCGTCAATTGATGGAAAGAGAGATTCTATTTTATGGAAAAAGTTACGATGAAGGATATCGCAGATGCCCTCAATATATCCAGAGTCACTGTCAGCAAGGCATTTAACAACCAGACAGGTGTGTCGGATTCCCTGCGGGAACAGATTTTTGAGAAGGCGCGCGAGCTTGGATATGCCAAGCTTCCCTATCAAATACTGGAACAGCCGCTTGAGGAACAGCGCACTGTCTCACTGATTGTCTCCAGACCGGACTCAGCACTGTTCTGGACAAACATTATTCATCGCATGGCACAGGAGCTTTCCTATTATAAAGTAAACCTGCTCTATACCTATGTTCCGTCTGTGTACACGAAATCCTTTCATCTGCCTGCCATTCTCCAAAACGGCAGCGTGGATGGTGTTGTCGTGCTGAATGTCTACGATCCGGACATCCTTGGCATGGTCAACGAGCTTTCGGTGCCCAAAGTATTTCTCGACACAGTCCCCTCCCTGTCCGACCGTGAGCTGAACGGCGATTTGCTCTTAATCGAAGGATTCCGCACGGAGTTCGAAATCACGAACACCCTGATACAGAACGGGCATACCGAGATTGGCTTCCTCGGCGACATCAATTACGCCCTGACCAATCTCGAGCGCTACCGTGGTTACTGTGACTGCATGGAAAAGCAGGGACTTGTCGTCCGCTCGGAATATTGTCTCACAGGACGCATTGATATTTTTTCCTATGAAAAGGAATTATATTCATTTTTAAATCAACTCAAGCACTGGCCGACTGCCTTTGTCTGTGCCAGTGATTTTGTCGCAAACTTCGTACAGTCCTACATCGACAACAACCCGGAGCGCGGAGCGCATCCTGTCGTGCTCACAGGATTTGACAACACTGGCGAATATGCGAATGTCGCGGGCCGCATCACCACGGCAAACGTCCCGACCGGACTGCTCGGCAAACGGCTAGCACTCCAGATGCTGTTCCGCTCCGAGCATCCGGAATCGCCGCATGAGCTGACGTTTATCAAGCCGTCCATCATCATACCGCATTGCAGTACGCCAAAAAACAAATATACTCACGACAGATGAAATCTGCCGTGAGTATCGCGCCAACCGCAGCCGCAAAGCGGCATATTTCCTTATGCGGTTGTGCGCATCAAATTATACTGAGCGGTCAGTCTTTTCGACCGCCAGTATAACAGCAGCAAACCAGTCCGATTTGCTGTATGAACCGGGAATATATGGAAATACTAATGCGATAGAAGCAACCAGCCTCAAAGGCTCTGACAAATATTAAAAATAGAAAATGAGGAATCAATATGATGCAAAAGAATACAGGCACCCTGCTGGCGGAGGTGCAGCAGGCTGTGAACAGCATTATCAAAGGAAAGGAAGAAATCGTGCAGAAGGTGCTCGCCGCGATTATCGGCGGCGGTCATATTCTGATGGAGGATATTCCAGGGGTCGGAAAGACGACACTTGCAACAACGTTTGCGCGGGTGCTCTCGCTCGACTACAGACGAGTGCAGTTCACGCCGGATGTCCTGCCAAGCGATCTTCTTGGGTTCTCAATGTACCACAGCCAGAAGGGCGCTTTCGAATTTCAGAAGGGCGCGGTATTCTGCAACCTGCTTCTCGCCGACGAGATTAACAGAACCTCCCCCAAGACGCAGTCCGCACTCCTCGAGGTCATGGAGGAGCGGCAGGTGAGCATCGAGGGCGAGACACGCGGGCTCCCAGACCCCTTTATCGTCATTGCGACGGAAAACCCGGCTGGCTCATCAGGCACACAGCTGCTGCCGGAATCACAGCTTGACCGCTTCCTGGTCTGCCTGTCCATGGGCTACCCCAAACACGAAGATGCAGTTGCCTTACTAAAAGGCGAAGTCTGGAACCGGCTCTCTGACATATCTGCAGTGCTCTCCCTTGAAGAACTAAAGACAGTCCAGACACAGACGGAGGCCATTTTTGTCGAGGATTCCATTTATGAGTATATCGTAAATCTGGTGGAGGAAACGCGGGACAATCCGCTTTTTGCATTAGGTGCAAGCCCACGCGGAGGAATCGCGCTGTTGCGCATGTCGCGCGCAATGGCGATGCTTGCAGGGCGCGATTTTGTGACGGCAAAGGATGTGCAGAGCGTCCTCTGCGATGTGCTCTGCCACCGTGTCCGACTAAGTGCGCGCTCCCGCGCGGAGGGCGTCACTGTGACGGCGGCAGTCAGCAGACTGGCTGAGACAGTGCGGTGTCCCAAGCTCTGAAAATGTCTCGCACTTATCCCTAAGGAGGATTACCATGCGTACCAAAACAGCAACACCAAAAAAAGTCCGGCTGTCCTTTCTGCACCTGGCAGCATTTCTTTTTGTTTACCTTGGAAACATACTACTCTTTCTCGCACTGCGCGGATACCTGTTTATTGTCATTGGTGTGATACTCACGGTGCTCGTGCCGCTTTCCTTTCTTGTGGTCTGGAAGCTTGCGGACTTTGTCACCGGAACCATTTTTATGGAAAAAGATACCGTTTCCATCCAAAATAATGAATTTGCAGTCCGGCAGAAAGATGACATCTGTGTCATTTTTTCAGTCCGGAACAAAAGCCTGCTCTGCGCCCTGCGCGGAACCTGGATATTTACCGCCGGGAATGCATTTTACGGCACTTCCGACCGCCATACACTCCTGCTGCCGGTTCCCCCGCGCGGAGACAAGCAGTTTCGCATGACGGTCACGGTCACGGAACTCGGGCGGGTGGTCTTTGCGTGCCGGGAATTTATTCTCACGGATCTGCTGGGCATTTTTATGGTACATACAGCCTGCGGCATGGAATGCAGCCTTTATGTGCTCCCCAGGCAGGATGACGCAGCATCGTCCGAGCTTCCCGACGCATATTCCGGCACCACCGATCTGTCGGAGAGCCAGCAGAAGGGCAGCGACTACAGCGAGGTCACGGACATCCGCACCTACCAGCCCGGCGACCGTCCAAGGGACATCCACTGGAAGCTCTCGGCACGGCAACCGGAGCTCATGGTGAAGGAACGCACCGCACTTGCAGGCAGCGAGCGGGTTGTGCTGATTGCGCTTCCCCCTGAAAAGCCCGCGGCGGAAAAGCTTCTGGCGGAAGGCTACCGCAAAATCCGCGGACTGATTACAGGACAGACCTTGCTAAGGCTGCTGGTCTGGGACAACCGTTCCTTTTCCTTCGCCAGCCACCCCTGCGCCAGCGCGGCAGAGCTCGACACAGCATTCTGCGCGATTTTCCGCACTGACCTGCAGGCCCACAGCAGCCAGATGATACAGCAGTATATGCGAAATTGTTATCCGCAGCTCGACAGCTATCTGTGCCTGGCGCAAAAGGAAGATGCCGTGCAATTGGAGGTTTGTGTAAATGGTTGATAAGATGCGTAAGAGGTCCGGAAGGGAAAAAACATTTTCACAGGAAAGCATCGCCTTGTCCGAGGGCATCTACTTATCCGGCGGCTTTTGCGGAAAGCGGGAAACCCGGTGGACGGATTTTTTCGTGCGCGCCTTTTTCCTGTTTGCAATCATCACCGGAAGTCTTGGCGGGATGCTGTCCGCTTTTGACATTGCCTACGAAAAGGGAGGATTTTTTATTGCCGCGCTGCTGGTCTCCCTGTACTGTGCATCCCTGTACCTTTCCCCGCGGTGGGAAAATGCGGGCTACATCCTCCTCTTTGGGCTTGTGCTGTATGCCGGACAGGGGCTTCAGACCTATATCAGCAGCGGCTTTTACGGCATCCTGAACGACATTTCCACCGCTGCGACGTCCTTTTTTGAGACGAGCGCACAAATCAGCTATGCCGAACAGGTGGAAAACCACTCCCTTGCCATCTCCGTCGCCATGTGCTACTTCGCACTGATTGGATGCAGTATTGCAAATGGGCTGATATCCCACAGGATACACTGCCTGCCTATCCTTCTCCCCTCCTCCTTTTTCCTGCTCGTGCCGATTTATCTGGAACACGAGCCCTCGGCGGGATATATCATCCTGTACACGGCAGGCATCCTTACCGTCTATGTTTTCCGCCAGAACCGCTACCAGATGCAGAATGTCAACACAAAGCCCTACCGCAAGTCCGTGTATAAGGCGGCAAAAAAACACCGCTTTTCGGACAGCTTCTGCGGCAGGGCGGCCGCGGGCGCCCTGCTCGGCATCCTCCTGCTCTGCTGTGTCATCTGTGGCATTGTGGAACTTGTGCTGCCCCAAAATGCGTATGTCACCGCACACAGCAAAAGCGCCTTTAAGCTCCACACGATGGACACCATGGAAAATTTTTACCTGCTCGGCGTGATGGGTCTGATCAATTTTTACCCGACGACAGGCGGACTTGTCAACGGACGGCTCGGCGGCGTCAATTCTGTGCGGCTGGATTACGAGACGGATCTGACACTGGAATTTGTCCCCTACACGTATGACAGGATATATCTGAAAACGTTTGTAGGCGCCCAGTACCGCCCTTACGCCAACAACTGGAGCATCCTGGACGATACGCTGCGTGCGGACGCGTGGAACGAGGAGACTGTCACGCTGCTGATGGAAGGCTATGCTGCCGCCGTTCCCGACCATGCGCGCGGCGTGATGAAGATTCGGAATGTTGCCGCGCCGGCTGGCGTGTATCTTCCCTATTACTCCGCAGACGCAGACAAAATCCTGCGTCACGGGATGGCGCTCGAGTATACCTTTTACCCGCTGCTTACGGAACAGCTCGTCAAAAAGCCGGCGCCCCCTGACAACGAAATCTGGCTGGACATTCCGGAGGAAAACCGAACCGTCATCGCGGACTTTTGCAGGGAGACAGGGCTTTGTGGCTCCACGCAGGAAATCATCAGCCAGCTGCGCGACTATTTCCAGCAGAATTTTCCATACACGTTAAGCCCCGGCGTCACACCGAGACGCAAGGATTTTGTAAATTATTTCCTGACGGAAAAGAAAAAGGGCTACTGTGCCCACTACGCGAGCGCCGCTGTGCTGATTCTGCGATATATGGGGATTCCTGCGCGCTACGTGGAGGGCTACGCGGTTGATGCCATGGAGGTTGCACAGGACGGCACGCTGACAGACCTGGATGCCGCGCAATACTATGACCGGACAAGCATCCGTTCCGCGAACGCGGCTTCAGAAATCCTGCCGCAGCAGGCATCCGTCATCTCCTATGATGTGTCGGACGGAAACGCCCATGCGTGGGTGGAAGTGTATGATGAGAATTTCGGCTGGCGGCCTGTGGAGCTTACACCCTACCAGACAGAGGAAGATGAAAACCGGGGCAGCATCTGGGACATGTTTTTGAGACTGTTCCAGAACGATGACGCGAAGGGCGGCGCCGAATCGGAGACAGACGGAGAAGCTGCCCTCGCCGGCGCGATACAGACCTCCACCTTTGGGTTTGCGGTCTGTCTGGTACTGCTGCTCATGGTTCTGCCAGTGCGCCTTCTCGTAATCAAATGTATCTGGCACTACCGCTACAGCCGCGCAGACCGCAGTGAAAAGCTGCTGATGCGGTATCGCCGGATCGTTCGCAGACATTTTTCAAGGCAGCTTTCGGCCGCGAAAAACTTTGAGGAGCAGGCAGCCCTGCTTGTCCAAAACGGCGTCCTGCAGATGGAGGATACCGCACTGCAATCCCTGGTCGGCACGCTGAACCAGGCGGCTTACGCGCCGGGAGAGCTCTCGGAGGAAGCGCTTGCGGAAGCGGTCAGATGCCTATGCCAGCCAGCAAAATAAGCACAGAAAGATTCAACACTGTAATAGTCATTGGTACCGCCCGGAAGTTCTATTTCCCTACAGGATAGTCCAGAACCAGCCGCTCGAGTTCCTGCATCTTCTGGGCAATGCGTATTTTTTGCGGACACGCATCCATGCAGGGCATTGCCACACATTCCCGGCAATATGCCGCGCTCCGGGCAATGCCAAGCCCCAGCTTTTTCAGCGCCCAGTAATCCTTTCCCAGATAAAAATACTGGTACTGTCGGAATAAGGTATGGATTTCCGTACCGTGCGGGCAGACACACCGCTGGCACCGGTCACACGGAATCGGGGCGTACTCTTTTTCCAGCACGGAGAGTACTTCCTCAAAGGAGGGAAGCTGCGGTTTTGGGTTCCTGGCATCCCACCCCATCGCAGCATCCACCTGCTCCCTGGTGCCAAGTCCAGCCAGGACGCTTGACACAGGATAATCCAGCGCAAAGCCAATCAGCGTCCGCACCGGAAACCGCGCGGGGAGAAGCCCTGCCGCGTACACTTTGTTGACCAGAAACCCTTTTCCGCGAAAAAGCGTCTCCTGCCGGATGCGGTCGAGCATTCCGCGTTCTAACAGGTTGCCGCTGCCCTGCAGCACATCAACGCGCTCATCCTGCGCGCCACGCAGCAGGATGTCATAATAGTGCGTCGCAATCCCGACAAACCGGATTTTTCCCTCTGCCTTCAATTCCGTAAGCGCATCCAATGCCCCGCCCCTGCCAAAGACTTCATCCGCATGGCTGGCATCCACCTGATGCACAAAATACAGGTCGGGCGTCGTGCCGAGATTTTCACAGGAGGTTTCCACTGCCCGATACATCTCACTGCCGCCAAAAAAGCGCGCCTTGTCCGAGAGGATGATATGCTCCCGTCCCACGCGCGCCGCGAATTTCCCCAGCTTGATTTCCGCATCACCGTACTCCGGCACAATTGCCGTATCGTACAGGTTGCAGCCCAGCTCGTATGCATGTGCCATCACTGCAAGCGCATCGGTCTCATCCAGATTAAAATAATCCGGCAGAACCGGAATATTTCCCTGCAAAATCGGAATCGTGCCAAAGCTGATTTCTGATACCTCAAGACCTGTATTCCCTAATTTGCGGTAGTACATGATTCGTTCTCCTATTTCAAATTTCGGTATATATACTTAGAAACTGTTCAGGCAATCCGCATCCCCCATAAAACGCCCGCTCCCCCACCTGTACGCTGTCTGGCACACGCAGCCTGGGGGCGCCGCCGCAGAATGCAAACGCTTCCTTTCCTATCCTTTTTATGGTGGATGGCAGCCTGATACTTTTCAGCGCGTGGCAGCGGTAAAATGCACGCTCCGGTATTTCCTCCACGCCCTCTGGTATCTGGATTTCTTCTAATGAAGTACAGTTTTCAAAGGCGCGTGCACCAATCCGGCACAGATTTTCAGACAGCTCCACGCGGTGCAGCATGCCGCAGCCGGAAAATGCGTGTGCACCGATGTCTGTCACGCTGTCTGCCTGTCTGACCTCGCACAGCCATTTGCAGCCCGCAAAGGCGCGTGCACCGATTTTTACCACCGTCCCTGAAAAGATAATTGTCGTCAGCAGATTTGCGTCCTGAAATGTCCCTTCCCCGATTTCCGTGATGCCGTGCGCAAGCCGGAGCCTCGAAATATTTCCGGTGCATTCCCTGAGCACGCCATCCTCATCTGTCTTAAAACAGTTCAGGCTGTCCATCACTGCCTGCTTTGCCAGGGGCGGCAGCTCCCTCTCCCGGTCTGCCAGCCCTGTAAAATAAACAACCCCGCCGTCCGGGAGAACCATCCTTTGCAGATTGATGCAGTTGCGGAAAGCGTATTCCTCCACTTGTACATCCCTGCGTGTCCCTGCACTGGGAAAGCAGATGCCTGTGATGTCCAGGCCGTTTGCAAACGCCCAGCCGCACACCAGCCGGATGCCGTCCGGTATCGTCACCTCGCCCGCACAGGCAGCGCCGTCAAGCAGCATATCCCGCACGATGACCATCCCCGATTCCCTGCGTTTCTGCGCCATCCATGGCGTCCCATGAAATGCCCTTGCGCCGATGTACGCCACACTCTCCGGTATTTCCACCTGTTCGAGCATCATCGCGTCGCGGAACACCTCCGCCGCAATCCGCCGGATGCCCGACGGAATCCGAACCACACTGGCTGCGCCGCGGTACCGGACAAGGTTCTCGTCCTGCTCGACTGTAAAACAGCTCAACGCGCTGTGAAACAAAAGCCTTACCATCTCAGGAATATTTTCCGAAAGGATATCCTGATACCGTTCCAGCACCCATTCCTTTCCCCGAAACATAATCTGCCGGAGTGCCGTACAGCCTGAAAGCGCATACTCCTTTAATAAGACAATGCCCTGTTTCCCGGACAGGCAGATGCGCTCCAATCCGCTGCAATCCTCCAGGGCATGTGCGTCCAGGCATGCGCCATCCTGAAATTCCGTGTATTTGAGAGACTCGCAGCCTGCAAACGCATATGCGCCAATCCGGCTGACTGGTGCAAAATCAAACGCCTGCAGCTGTTTACAGCCGCTAAAGCAGAATTCCTGTATTGCCCCTGCATTTTCACAGCGACAGGCTGCCAGACTGGAACAGCCTGCAAAAAGGCGTTTTTCCAAACTTCCAGCCCGGGGAAGCGCCGCCCTGACAAGAAAACTGCACCCTGCAAACGCCGCTTCCCCGATTTCGTGCGCAGGGCATGAAATTTCCCTTAAGGAACTGCACTTCTCAAATGCGCTCGCATCTATTTTGAGAAATCCATTTTCCGCACCCAAAAAGACAACCGATTCCAGACTGCTGCACCCAAAAAACGCCCCCTCGCCAATCCAGCGCACACTCTCCGGCAAAACGATTTTACGAAGCGCGCGATTTCCCGCAAAGGCATAGGGCGCAATGCCTTCTATGATTTTGACGCCATCCAGCAGATTCATTTCCCCAGTGCAGGCTTCGCCGGAAACCACCAGATTACCCACCACATGCATTCCGTTTTCCAGTCTCTCCCCCAGCAAGGTATCCGCAAATGCGCGCTCACCCGCGACCAGCGCCGGATGAACCGCACTCTCAGCAAGCGCACTACACCCGCACAGCGCCTCCCTGCCAATCGACCGTACCTGTTCCAGCGGGATTCCGCGCAGCTTTCTGCATTGGTAAAACGCACGCTCACCAATCACATGCCACGTTTGTTCGGTTCGTGAGAGCACTTTCTCAGGCGTACCGCAGTCCAGCATAACCTCCTCCAGCGCCGTACAGCCGGAAAAAACTTCTGCTCCCAGACACTTTATATTGGAAGGAAAATACACACACCGGAGTGATTTGCAGCCCTTAAACGCCGCCTCGCCAATCGATTGTACCTGTTCCGGCAGATGCACGACTGTAATCTGCGTATTTCCATAAAATGCACCGCCTGCAATGATTCGTACATTTTCCGGGATCCATACCTCGCCTGCAAGATGCTGTCCGTCCCACAGTATAAAATCCACTTGTGCCAGTCCATCTGTCCTGCACGCCTGCTGCTTCCACTGCGCCAGAAAGGCAGTTTTCTCAAACGCATGTCTTCCCACGGATTTCAGCGACTGCGGCAGGACGACATGCACAAGCGCCGTGCATCCATAGGCAAAATGATTCGGTATATGACTCACACCCTCCTCAAGCACCAACGTCTTTAGCTTCCCACAGCCGCCAAACACATCCGTTCCGTAGTTTTTTCCCATGTCACTGCCGCCGGATATCCACACTTTCTGCACAAGACTTCTTGCAAATGCCAGGCCTCCCACCGATGTCGTACTTGCCGGAATGTGTACCTCGCGCAGACCGGCGCGGTAAAATGCCATCCTGCCGATATGCAGAAGGCTTTCCGGCAGCCGAATCTTTTTCAGCCCTGTGCATCCATAAAAAGCACTCTCCCCAATCCGGCTAAGCCCTTCGGGAAGATGCACCTCCTGCAATGCACGGCAGTTGCGAAACACCTTGCTTTCCAGTACATCCATCTGTTCCGGAAGTTCGATGCGCAGCAGCTTCACACAGTCCGAAAACGCCCCCTCTCCAATCCGGCGAATCCCCTTTGGCAGCGCGATTGTCTGCATCAGCAGGCATCCCCGGAAAGCCTCCGCGCCAATCTCGCGCAGGCTTTCGGGCAGAATCACCTTGTCGATGGTCTCGATGCCCGCAAAAGCCTCCTCTGCAATCGCAGTCACTCCTTCCGGTATCACAACTCTTGACTCCGCGCCCAGGTACTGTAACAGTATCGTTCCGCTGAACCGGAAATTACCAAACACCTGACGGTGTATCATGCGGACAGGCTCCGGAACCTCGTCCGCAGACACCAGAACCTTTGCCGCGTCTGCCCTGTATATGTCATTTAATCCCTCGAACGTGTACTCCGTCCCGTCACATGTCCTGACAGCTTTTAAAGAAGTACAGTTGCGGAACGCATCACCGTCAATCTGTATCGCATTTCCGCCCAGAACCACCCGTTCCAGACCGATACAGTTGCGGAACGCGCGGCTCTCAATTTTTTGCAGGGATTTTGGAAGCCGGATGTCCACAATCCCCCGCATATCATAAAAACTGCTTTTGGCAAGAACCTCGATTCCCTCCGGCACCTCGACTTGTTTGATATTGACCCGGAAACGGACAAGCATCCTGCCGTCCAGCTCCATCATGCGCTCCAGAATATCCCGCACGACCATCTCGATTAACGGCGGCATCCTGAAGTCGCCCGCGACCACATCCACCACGTTTGGAATGCAAAAAGTCTCGCCGTCAGCATAGCCGATTTCCCTGACCTGACCGCAGCCCGTAAAGACATCGCAGATACAGCTTTTGTCCAAATCCCGCGAAATTACCAGCTTTTCAAGCGATATCCCATTTGCGAGCGCCTCCATCCCAAGCCGCTTTACCCCCGGTATCCACGCCTCCCTCATATTGTCGCAGTACAGGAACGCGCACTCCCCCAGCTCCTCCACCGAGCGTGGCAGAATCACGCGTTTCAGTGCATGGCAGCGGTGAAACGCATAGCGCCCGATGTATGTCACGCCGTCTGGTATTACAACCTCTTCGAGTCTGCGGCAGCCCTTAAAGGCATCTCCCATAATGCATTGCAGCCCTGACGGCAGCACAACCTTTTTCAGGGACACGCATCCCTTGAATGCCCCCTCGCCAACCGTATGAATGCCCGCCGGAACCACTGTTTCCTCCTCGCGTCCCATATAGCGTATCAGTACGCCGTCCTGTATCTGATAAAATTCCTGCATATAGTCCACCACCGTTCCTTAATCTGCAAAAATCAGTGCAAGCACCTCTCGCAGCTCTTTCAGGCTTCCGCTTCTGTACAGCCGCTCCTTGTACCGCTTCGTCCCCTTCCGCTTCTTCATCATGTAGGAGGCAAGTTTTTTCATATATCCCAGTGTAAACGTCTCATCATAATACCGCGAAGCCAGCTCAATCTGCTCCGTCAGCAGTTTCCATGCCGTCTTTTGGCAGGGCTTTCCAGTGAGTTCCCCGAAAATAAAAGGATTCTCCAACCCATACCGCGCGACCATAATCCCATCTGCGCCCGTGCACTCTATCATCCGCACGGCATCCTCCACGGAGAAAATCCCGCCGTTAGCGATGACCGGAATCGACACTGCCGCCTTTGCGTGCGCAATCTCTTCCATGTGTGGTTCCCCATCATACATCATGCTCCGGCTCCTGCCGTGGATGGTAATCATGTCCGCGCCCGCATCCTCGCACACGCGGGCAAACTCAGCGGCAAACAGCGTGTCCTCACGGATGCCCGCGCGGCATTTCACCGTGACCACTTTTCCGCTCCGCTTGCAGCCCCGTATAATTGCTGCCGCCCTTTTTGCATCCTGCATCAGCGCGCTTCCCTCACCGCTCTTAAACACATTGGGCACCGGGCACCCCATGTTGATGTCAATAATGTCAAATGCCCTTAATAACGGACTCTCTGCCATCCGCTCCATCACTGCCGGACTGCCGCCGAGCAGCTGCACTGCCCTGACTGGCTCGTCCGGCGTCGTCATGAGCAGGCGGTTTGTCGCCCTGTCCTCGTACTTGAGTGCGTTGGCGCTGCACATCTCCGTGAAGCACAGGCCAGCGCCAAGCTCATATGCCAGCATCCGGAACGGATAGCAGGTATACCCTGCAAGCGGCGCCATCAGTACATTTGACGGCAGCAGCATGCCGCCGATGCGGATGGGCCTGAAGTTTTCCAGTCGCACTGTCTGCATAGGCATTTCCCTCCCACTCGTTTATTGGTTCCATTTTTCATTGTACATTGCTGCTATGCCACAATATTCTGCAGCCAGACTCCTTTTTTTACCAGTATGAATCCAATGACGCATTTAATGATGTCGCCAAGCTGCACCATCGCATAGACCGCAATAACCGGAAGTGCCGTATAACGGCTAAGCACAAAGGCTATCACAACGCTGACGCACCAGATAAACACACCGCTTACGCCGAGTGCAGGCGCGCCAAGCTTTCCATATATAAGGATATAGTTAAACAGCAGATTGACAGCAACCGCCGCTATCCCGGCTTTCATCGGAAGCATTGTCTGTCCGCATTCGCGCAGCGTACTGGAATAAATCTGTACCAGTGCAAATGCAGGCAGCCCGACCAGCATGATTTTCAGGTACTGTTTCCCATACATCAGTGTTGCCGCAATGCTCTCTGCCGAACCGTCTCCTTTTAAATATCCACTGATTAATACCGTGCCGGAGCATAAAAAAAGGGCAGCCGTCAATGTTGTGATAATCATAACCATCCACAGCTTAAAACGCATCGTCTGGCGAACCCCCTCATGATTACCCTGTCCAAAATATTGTGCCGTAAAAATCCCTGCACCGGAGACACCGCCAAATATGCAAAGGTTGTAGACAAAAATCAGCTGGTTTACAATCGCCACGCCCGACATCTGTTCTGTGCCAACCTGCCCTATCATGATATTGTCAAGCAGGCTGACAAAATTCGTGATGCCATTTTGTATCATGATAGGCACCGCAATCATCAGCACCATCCTGTAAAAATCCCTGTTCCCAATAAATTTTGATAATTTCCTCACGGCTTCCTCCACCTGTATCCCTTTCAGAGTGATAATAAGTTTTATCATAGCATTTCATACACACAAATGCAAGCTGTTTTACACGGTTCCCAACCGTTACGGTTATTCAATAAGTATACTTCTGTTCATGTTTTCCTAAATGCAGTTGGTAGTTTTAGACAAATTAACCTTGCATATTTTTTTCAATGTACTATAATAATTTATGAGACTGCGTATATCCTGTTTATCAGGACTATACCAAATATTTATTACATATGTGAAACAAGGGGGACATTGATAATGAATGAACAGGCAAGCATTGAACATAAGCTGACAAAATCCTTTTTTAAGGTGGCATCGATTCCGGCAATTGTGGCTATTTTAAGTCTGATTGCCCTTATTGTCATTTCAAACAGATACTCTTATGCCCTGCATAATTTTGGTTTTGCACAAGGTGATATCGGAAAAGCAATGTTTGAATTTGCGGACAGCAGGTCTTCCCTGCGCGCTGCCATCGGATATGACGACGCGGATGCAATTGCTACCGTTGTCAGCCAGCATGAAGAAAATAAGGTCCGTTTTGAAAAATATTTTGCGGATATTGAAAATTCAATTGTATCAAAAGACGGCAGGGAAACATACGACAAAATCAGCTCCGAGCTGGACGAGTACTGGAGGCTTGATGCCGAGATTATGGCGCTTGGCGCCACAACGGACAGGGAGCTGTGCAGGCAGGCACAGGATATTGCCCTCAGTGACCTGTCCGGCAGGTATAACAGCATATACACCAGTCTGGAATCCCTGTTAAACGTCAAGGTCACAGAAGGAAACCACCTGTCTTCTGCACTCACGCTGGCTGGCATCATTCTGTCCGTTGCAATCATAGTCGTCATTTTAATGGCGATGACGCTGGCTACCAAAATCGGCCGAAAAATTGCAAAGGGGATCTCCTCTCCGCTCGGAAAACTCGGCAAGCGGCTCAAGACATTTTCTGCCGGCGACCTCTCCTCGCCATTCCCGATGGTTGAGACCGGCGATGAAGTGGAGTATATGGAAAAAGACGCAACCGATATGGCAAATAACCTCAATATCATTATCCATGATATCAGTGAAGTCCTGGGACAGATGGCAGGCGGAAATTATGCTGTCAAATCAAATTATTCGGAAAAATACACCGGGGATTTCCAGAAATTATATGAGTCCATGCGTGGATTAAGAGATCAGATGATCGAAACGTTAACATCTATCGGCGATGTCTCCGAGCAGGTTTCGTCCGGCTCCGGTGACCTTGCTGAAGCATCACAGGTTCTTGCAGAAGGCGCAACCGAACAGACAAACGCAGTTATGGAGCTGCACGCTACTATTTCCGAAATTTCCAATGCCATGGAAAAGAGCGCGGAAAGTGCAGACCAGTCTTACATAAAGGCACAGCAGTATGCCGATAAGGCAGATAACAGCCGCGAGGAAATGAATTCCATGATGGCTGCCATGGAACGCATCAATACTGCCTCCAACAGAATCGGCGATATTATTTCCGAGATTGAATCCATCGCCTCCCAGACAAACCTGCTGTCCCTGAATGCATCCATCGAAGCAGCAAGGGCAGGCGAGTCAGGCCGCGGCTTTGCAGTTGTTGCCGACCAGATTCGGGTACTCGCAAGCCAGAGCGCCAAAGCGGCTGTGGACACAAGGGAACTGATTGAAGGCTCCATCCGGGAGGTTGCTGACGGAAACCGCGCGGCAGAGAACGCAGCAAACGCCATCGGCTCTGTTGTAGACGGTATCAAGGAAATAGCCGACTTCTCCAAGAATCTTAAGACCATGATGGAAGACCAGACAGATGCCATGCGTCAGGCAGAACAGGGAATCAACCAGATTTCCGAGGTTGTACAGAGCAATGCGGCAACTGCCGAGGAGGCTTCCGCAACCAGTGAAGAGCTCTCCGCGCAGGCAACCATATTAAACGGTTTAATCGGACAGTTCTCTTTGAAAGGCTAATGACAGCCCCCGCTTTAAACAGCGGGGGTTTTCGTTATATGGGGTTCATGCTGCAGACCCTGTCTGCCATCTGTATCGTGGATGTCCTGTGCGCAATCATGATGATGGTCTTATTTCCACGCAGCCTGCGCAGGGCATCGTTCACCAGCCGCTCCGACTCATTATCCAGGGCTGAGGTCGCCTCGTCCATCAGCAGAATCGGCGCCCCCTTCAAGATGGCACGCGCAATGGCAATCCGCTGGCGCTGCCCGCCGGAAAGACGGTTGCCGCGCTCCCCCACCGGTGTATCATACCCGTTTTCAAGATTCATTATGAACGTATGCGCATTTGCCACCTTTGCCGCCTCCACAATCTCATCCGTCGACGCACAAAGCTTCCCCATGCGGATATTTTCCAGAATACTGCCCTCAAACAGATACGGTTCCTGTGGCACATAGGCAAAAAAATCCCGCAAATCCCTGTTGCTCATATTTCTCACTGAGTTTCCGACGACGGTAATCGTTCCCCCGTCAATCGGATAAAGTCCCAGCAGCAGCTTCGAGACCGTGGTTTTACCGCAGCCTGACGAACCGGTAAGCGCCACGCACTCCCCGCGCTGCACCCTCATTGAATAATTCTGCAAAACGGCTTTGTCCCCATAGGAAAAGCTGACATTATCCATTGCCGCCATCCATGTATCATCCGCATCATTGTCCGCTTGAAAGCACTCTTTTTGTGTATACCAGTTTTTCTCCTCCCTTTTTTCTTCCAACAGGTCAAAAATATTCTGTGCATATGTCAAATATGCCACCAGCTCCGGTATATACCGATTCATCTGTAAAAACTGGAACGAAAAGCTTCCATATAATGTATAAATCGCCGCCAGTGCGCCAAGCGTAGTAAAACCCCGCTGTACGAAAAATACGCCGAGTGCAAGAAATACGAGAGAACAGAGCAGGTCAAAGCCCCGATTCCCGCTTTCAAGCCCTGACGCTATCAGAATCTTTCGGTTTGATTTTTTTGCATATTTCTGGCTGAGCCGTATATATTCCTGTACGGTCTCCCTGCCATGTGCAAACATCCGAACCTGCTCCATCCCCTGCAAAATGTCGGACAGCTTTCGGGTCATACTGCTGTTAATCCCTGACAATTCGCGGCTGACCCTGCGAAACGGTTCTGCCAGAACCATATTCAGAAACAGCATGACGACATTGACACCCACAAGGCACAGCGTCAGCTGCGGGCTGAGTACCAGCATCGGAACCAGATACACGATTACTTCCAGAAACGGCATTATCATCCGACGGAAACGGGAACCATAGATGTCCCCCATCCTTCCCAAATCGTAGGATACCTTTGACATCATTTCCCCGCTATGGTGTTTCTCGTAATATGCATAAGGCAAATCCATTTCAAGATTCAGTATCTTTTCATAGAGGTTACCATACACACGCTTTGCCTCCACGTTGTAGACTACTGCCGCCCTGCGGTAGACAATCAGCGACACGACGCCTGCTGCCACTATCCAGACAACCGTAACAGTAAGCCGCTGATAATCTCCTGACTGGGAAATATCAACGACCCCTTTCATCATCAGGGAACTGAGCACCGAAAACATCCCCATGCCAATACTCATGCCAGCAATTGCGCCATAATATAAAAAACGTCTCTTTCCCATCACGCGCATGGTTCTACAGAATAGTTTCCATGTACTGTTCATAAGTGCCTACCTCCTCTATTTTCTTATTCTTTACCTCGAAAATCCAGTCTGCATCCTGTATCGTCGACAGACGGTGGGCAATGGTGAGGCATGTACGCCCCTGCCGCACCCTGGCAATCGCCCGCTGAATCTCCTTCTCCGTCCCTTCGTCAATGGCAGACGTTGGTTCGTCCAGAAGCAGGATTGGCGCATTTTTTAAGATTGCACGCGCGATGGCAATCCGCTGCCGCTGTCCGCCGGAAAGCATCGCGCCGCGCTCGCCTACTATTGTCTGGTATTTCATCGGAAGGCTTTCGATAAAATCATGGATTTCTGCCTCCTTACACGCCGCGACAACTTCTTCTCCGGATGCATCCCAGCGCCCGTACCGGATATTCTCCTCTATTGATGCCGGAAACAGGAAGACATTCTGCGACACCAGTGCAAACTGTTCCCGCGCCTTGTCGATATCCCATTCTGCAAAATCCCTGCCATATAACCGGTATGTCCCTTTCTGTGCCCTGTAAAATCCACACAGAAGATGAAAAATCGTGCTTTTCCCACCGCCTGACTCGCCCACAAACGCCACATTTTCTCCCCTGTGCACCTCAAACTGTGCATGCTCAAGGACAGTCTGTGCCTCACTGTAGCCAAAAGTCAGATTGTCAAACGCAAGCACAATTTCCTCTTCCGGCTGGCTGACACTCTGTCCTCGGCTTATACCACCTTCCTCCCGTGTCCGCAAAATCTCCTCCACACGCTGTATGCTGACAATGCTCCCTGCGGCATCCACCATCTGAAACGGAAGTCCCATAAACGATTCCACCAGTTTACTGAGCACGAGGATAAAGGCAAGCAGCTCACCGACGCTCAGTTTTCCATGCATGACAAGCACTACCGCATAAATCGCGCATAAAATATTTGGAATCCACTGAATTAACTTCCGGATGAGCACTGCCGTATTGGACACCCTGGCGCGTTTTTCCTCATTATCCACCAGGGCAAGTGTCGCCGTATGCATTTTGTCCTGAAAATAATCCTCAAGTCCAAAGCTGCGTACCACCAGAATACCATTGAGTGCATCCTGTGCAATACTGGTAATGGCATCGGATTTCTCGCGGTATGTCATCGTCAGGCTGTGAATTTTCCTTACCAGCCTGTTTGCAATCCAGAGGACAAGCGGATAGCACACAAGCGCCATCAAAAAGAGACCGGCATTGAGCCTTCTTACATAATTCGCATAAATGACAACGGCGACGGCATCCGCTGCCAGCATCACCAGCGTCTCGCCCAGGAACCGCTCTGCCTCATTTAAGTCCGCGTTTACCTTGTTGATGACCGATGCGGAATTGTGCTCGTCAAAGTATTGGTATTCCATCCGGTACAGCTTTTGTATTACCTGCTGCCGGTAGCGCGCAGACACCAGGACACCGTATTTCCCACTGACAGCTGCCGCGACAAATGCCGCCGCAAAGCCAATAGCTGTCAGCGCTGCAAACTCGCCAAGAAAACTGCCAAACACAATCTCCTGCCCCGCAAGCAGCTGGTCAATCACTTCACTAATCACTTCATTGCCCCTTACCACTGCGAAATTTAGCACGCTGGTAAGTAAAATCCCGCAAAGCGGCATATACCAGTAATGAAGCATATTTTTCAGGAAAACATTTTTTTTCAAATAATAACACCTCCCTTGTTTATTCCATTATATATCAAGATATCATAATTTTCTTTCGGATAATTGTGTAAATGCTTTTCATTTTTATATTTTCATGCTATTCTATAGATAAATACGTAAACATCTATATTTTTAAGGAGGTTTCACCATGCCATTTCCACTGCCTGCCAACACCAGCTTTTACATGACAAAAAGGGAACTGGATTCCGATTACACCATGCCCACGCTTGAGGCTTCCAGTGATTACTATGAGGTTGGATATATGATTTCCGGAGACAGGATGACTATCACGCCCAAATGCTCCTACACGCTGAATGCGGGCAGTGTCGGAACAATGCCGCCCTTTCTCTACCACAGGACGATTCCGCTCTCCAACGCCCCCTACCACACCTACCTTATCAAGTTCACCCCGGATTTTGTCAGACCACTCACAGACGCTTTCGGGAACCATATATTGGATGAAATCTATTCGCAGCTGCGGAACCATTTTACCGACGCCATGCGCAGCCGGATTTTATTGTATTTCGAGGAAATGTACGACATTTTCCAGTCAGACTCTCCCTATGCCAGTTTCCGGCTTCAGTGTATGCTCTGCGACCTGCTGCTTGCCATTCTGGACAACAGGCTTCCTGTCAGCTCTGCAAGTGATACCGAACCGGACACCGGTCAGTTTTTTCATAAGACTCCTCTTACGCCGCCCATTATTGACGCCATCTACTACATGGAGCAGCATTACCAGGAAAATCCTTCGCTTGAGACAGTCGCCCTCCTTTCCGGCTACTCTGCCTCGCACTTTTCCAGACTGTTCCATGCACAGATCGGGAAATCATATTCCGAATACCTTACAAAAATACGGATACGCCACGCACAGGATTTGCTGCTCAACACAAAAAAATCCGTTACGGAGATTGCCCTCGAAACAGGCTATCTCCATACCGGAAATTTTAGTGAGCAGTTCAGGCAGCAGACAGGAATGACGCCGCTGAAATACCGAAAATCCTATACCTATTAAGAAACGATAATTTTTCCAATCATATTTCTTCCAGTTCCTCCAAAATATGAATCAAGTCGCGGATAGTTCCCCGCTCCGCGATGGTTTTTCTAAGATGCAGCAGAACCTCATAATACCCGGCCTTGTCCGGCACCAGCCCGTCCAGCACACCGGGGTACTGCTCCTGCAGATTGTCCAGCATACTTTTTACCAGCTGTTTGTTCAGGATGCTGCCATAATTCTCCCTGCACAGCCTGACTGCCTCGTCAATGATGGCGTGATACGTCTGTATACTGACTTCGGAATATTCCTTTTGCAGCAGAACCTTATCACAAGAACAGATGCGGACTTCGTGCTCCCCATATTCCACATTATCCAGAATGCGCAAAACCGGCAGGAGCATCCCTGTCCGTGCGGCAAGCTTCTTACGGCACTGGTGCACATAGTCTGTCTCCAGCCCCTCCACAAAACAGGGAATCAAGCCGATGCCTATCTCTATGCGGAGCGGCTCCGCTATCAGGTTTTGCCTGATTTCACGCTCTTCCACTGTACTTTCACTCTCGCTCAGCGCCATCCCCTCGATGCCAAGCAGCACGTCCGCATGGACGTTCAGCAGTTTGCAGATGTCGGGGAGCAGCGCGGTGTCGGGGATGCTCGTCCCCCGCTCCCATTTCGATACCGCCTGTGGCGTCACTCCCAGACGCGAAGCAAACTCCTCCTGTGTCATATTTTGGTTTTGCCGGAACCGGCTGATGGTTTCCCCTATTTGTCGCTGCATGTCAAGTCCCTCCTAATTATTTTTCTTTTATTTGTTTTGACAGTACCAATATTGAACCCATGTCATAGAAATATCATATCCCATAAAACCCGCACTGTAAAACAACTAGGCATTTAGGTGGAACTCAACCGTAACGGTTCAGCCTTCGGCTTCCTGTTACGAGCATCAAGCCATGTAAAACCACGTCGTGGTGGCTTGATGCACCTCAGCCACTACGCTGTTTCACGGACTTTGCAGCAAGTGCAAAGTCCCGGGCTGAACTGTTACACTCAGCCATCTGTCAATGTATGCAAGATACTCTTTCCGGTTTACTTCCTTTTTGTGCGCGCCATACCATCCATAGGACTCCCGAAGCCCCTCTTCGAACGGAATCGTATCCTGTATCAGCGCTTCCTGTCTCGTCACATCGAGCTGGTATTCATAGTCATGGAAACAAAAGTACTCCCGCTGGCTGATGTCCTGATGCACTTCTTCAAACTCGGCTGTGCATCCTGCCGCGCGATAGCACTGTTCCACCCATTCACGGACAGATACGCACTCCTTATTTCCGACATTGAAAAGATGGACTGACGGACGCTTATCCAATATGGCTTCGATGCATCTGCACAAATCGCGCACATGGAAAAACTGTAATTTCATGCCGCCGTTTCCTGGAAGGTAAAATTTCCGGCGGCTGTCTGCGCACTCAAAAACAAATGCCTCCCTGTAGACATTATTCATTGGTCCATAAAGGTAGGGAGGACGCAGGATATACGCATCAGGTACCCTTTTTTGAAGCTCCTGCTCCGCTGCCATCTTGTTGATGCCATATGAACCCCAGCATTTATTTTCCCCTGTCTGCTGTGTTTCGAGAAAGGGCCGGGGAAGCGTCTCAGGATAGACTGCACCAGAACTAATCAGCACATAATCCCTGAACCGTTCCTGTAAATTCCCCATCCCGTCAAGCAGGTCACTGACATCCTCCCTTGTATATGCCGTGACATCCAGCACCGCGTCAAATGACTGCTGTCTCAGGATAGTTCCCAGATGATGCCTGTCCGCTTCAATCAGTTTCGTCCGTTCCGGCTGGGGATGCCGGTTCCTATTGAGCACATACACCGCATCACCCTTTTGGACAAAATACTCTGCAATAAACCTGCTCACAAATACCGTTCCGCCTGTAACCAACAGCTTTCTCATATACATCCTTCCTTTCAGCCGGCTCCTGAAGCCGCTTCGTTTTCCCGCGCAGGATTCCATGAAACCTTTTCCACACCATCTATGAATGCATAGACCAGCGGACTGAAGCACATTACCTTTCTACTACGCCTATCTGCCTGAAGCAAGCGTAAACTGATTTACCAGCTGCCTTAGGCTGGATGCCTCGGCAGACAGCTGTTCACTTGCTGCCGCGCTTTCCTCTGCGGTTGCGCTGTTGCTCTGCACAACGTCTGCAATCTGGTTGATGCCCTCAGAGACCTGCCCGACTGCATTGGACTGTTCATTGGAAACCGATGCAATTCCGTCAATCGAATCCACCATGGACTGAATGCTGCGCACAACCTCCTGCAAAACCCCCGCTGTATTGTTGGCAATCCTCGTGCCCGTATGGACTGCATCCGTAGAGTTGCCTATAAGTATCGAAGTATTTTGGGCAGCCTCCGCAGATTTGCCTGCCAGGCTGCGCACCTCCTCCGCCACAACGGCAAATCCTTTTCCGGCGCTTCCTGCCCGCGCCGCTTCCACGGACGCATTCAAGGCCAGTATATTTGTCTGGAATGCAATGTCATCTATCGTTTTCAGGATTTTTTCAATCTGGTCAGAGCTGTCCTGGATCTTATTCATTGCCTCCACCAAATCCTGCATCTTCTCATTGCACAAAGCGACTTCTTTTCCGGTCTGGTGGGTCTTGTCACGGACATCCATTGCCCCATTTGCCGTGTTTTTTGCCTGTTCGTTGATCTCGCTGAGGCGTGCCGCAAGCTCCTGCACAGAGCTTGCCTGCTCTGTCGTCCCATGGCTGAGCGTCTGGGCGCTGGAAGACAGCTGACTGCTGGCGGCAGCCACCTGCTGTGCAGAGTAATTCACCTGCTGCATGGCGTCGCTCAGTTCATCCTTCATATGGCGCATGGAAACAAGGATATTCCGGAAGCTTCCGACATACACCTCCTCATGTCTGGTATGGACATCGAGATTCTGGTTTGCCATCTCTGTCAGCATATAGCCGATATCCTGAATGACTGTGCGCAGCCCCTCGACCAAGGAAGCCGTCGAGCTGGCAAGCATTCCTGTCTCATCCCTGGTCTTAATACACGGCATCGGTGTCTCCAAGTCTCCCTTCACAAGCAGCTTCATCCGATCTGCGCAGATTTTCATCGGCCTGCTGATGTGGACAGCCACCACCAGCGCAACAATAATGGACGACACTACAGCCAGGATACTCACCGCAATGCTAATCACCATGGCATCACGCGTGGACGCCAGATAATTCAACTGCGGCGCAGTGACTGCAATACTCCATCCGTCCGTGTCGTTTACAGGCGCATAGGCTGCAAACATTTTGTCATCCCCGTCTATGTAACTCCCGAATCCGTTTCCGCCCTGACGCATATTTGCATGGATTGCCGCAAGCTCCCCAAGCGCCGGATTGCTCTTTGCCTCTGCCTCTATATTCTGGACGGTGATTGTATCGAGAGTGATGTCGGCAATCGTGTCACCGGATTTGTTAATCATATACGCCCTGCTGTTTTCGCCAACCTGAATGGCTGATACAATGTCATTTAAAAATGTCTCATGCGGAACGAAATAGACAACACCCGCAATCGACGAACCATAGACCCCGTCCGTATAAAGAGGCGCCGCAACCATGATGGACAGCTCCCCGGTAATCTTGCTGACCAGCGGTTCTGATACAAATATATTGCCCTGCATGGCCTGCTGTACGTATTCACGGTCAGAATAATCCTTCCCGTCAAAGATGCTGATGCCATCCTTCCCGATAACGTTTCCCCGCTGAAAGTCATGCATGGAAACACGCTCGTCGATAATTGTCTGCTTCTCATCAAGCGGCACCGACGGGTCAGATAATTGCGCAACACATCCTGCGTCCATGACAGCGTTTTTGTATGCCAGCAATTCCTGCTCCACACGGTCTGCTGCCAGTACCGCGGTCTCGCACATCATCTGTTCCACGGTAGACATTGTGCTGTTGTAATTCGGAATGATACTGGCAATCCCTGATACAGCCTGCGCAGCCAGAACAGTCAGAATGAGGCATAGTGTAATTTTGGTTCGAATGCTTTTCATCTCATGATTCCCCCTGTTTGAATGATAAGATAATTTCAAAAACCATCTCCCTTATTATGATATATGTTTCTGGCACTCTGGTCAAGTCCAAAACCTTTACACCCATGTCAAAAAAGCCGGGCAGGGGCTTCCCCCTACCCGACTATTTCCATGTATATCTGATACGCCCGATATGCTCCCAGTTCAACCGGCATCGGAATA
Organism: uncultured Lachnospiraceae bacterium; assembly: GCA_949066965.1. Classification (GTDB taxonomy): domain Bacteria; phylum Bacillota; class Clostridia; order Lachnospirales; family Lachnospiraceae; genus COE1. The sequence continues at coordinate 76,571 of CARTDA010000001.1, read as the reverse complement.
CCTGCCGCCATCAGCGCCGAGCCGTAATAGCACGCCCCCGTCTCCGCGTCCCTGTAGACTGCATTGGGGTCAATCCCTTTCAGGCGAATGTAGTTCACGGTCATGTTCCCATGTATTTCCTGCATAACGGCACTAAGCAGCACCTGCTCCCTGTCCTCCGACACAAACGCCCACGCGACGCACGCATCCGTAAACGGATTGGACAGACGGTAATAATCGCCTCTGCGAACCAGTTCCTCATACTTCTTATAGCAGGCAATTTGCTGCTGAATTTCATCCCTCTCCTCACTGGAAAGCAGTTCCGGATTCAATTCATATCCAAACGCTCCCGCCATGGCTACCACCCCCCGCGTGTGCAGGCTGGTGGTTCGGCCTGTCTGGTGGTTTGGCACCGCCGACACATGGGAGCCGACCACACTGGCCGGATAAAAAAACGATGTCCCATACTGGATGCGCAGGCGGTCAACGGCATCCGTGTTGTCGCTGCACCAGATTTGTGGTGTGTAATACAGCATGCCCGCGTCAAATCTGCCGCCGCCGCCGCTGCAGCCTTCAATCAGCATATTGGGATAACGCTCCATCAGCCTTTCAAGAAATTCATACACACCGCACACATAGTCATATGTCACCTTTCCCTGCGCATGCTCCATCGAATAGATATCCGTAAGGCTGCGGTTCATGTCCCACTTTACATACGCAATATTTCCCTGGTCAAGCACCGCGCAGATCTGGTCAAAAATATAGTCCCGCACATCCTTTCTGGAAAAGTCAAGCACTAACTGGTTGCGCGCGCGGACAGGCTTTCTTGACGGAACCTGGATTGCCCAGTCTGGATGGCTGCGGTAAACATCGCTGTCCTCCGATACCATCTCAGGCTCTATCCAGATGCCAAACATGACACCAATGTCATTAATACGCCGAACCAGTTCTCCCAGCGAGCACCCCAGCTTCTTTTCGTTGACCTGCCAGTCCCCCAGCCCGCTATTGTCGTCATCGCGCTTACCAAACCAGCCGTCATCCATCACCACCATGTCAATGCCAAGCGCTGCCGCCTGCTCTGCCAGCCTGTAAATCGTCTCCCCGTCAAAATCAAAATACGCTGCCTCCCAGCTATTAATCAACACAGGCCTGGACTGCCGGCTGTACGTTCCGCGGCAGACATGTTCCCTGATGCAGCGGTGGTATCGTTTCGACAGTTCCGCAAAGCCCTCTGCGGAATAGCAAAGTATCGTTTCTGGTATTGTCAGTGTCTCTCCCTTTTCCAGCGGATAGTGGAATAAATCGCCATGCAGCCCCATCAGCACGCGGGTATGTCCGTACTGGTCGCGCTCTGCCTCGCACAGAAAGTTCCCGCTGTAGACAAAAAGCATGCCATAGCAGCTTCCCATATCCTCTGTCGCATCCTTCTGTGCAATGATTACTGCCGGATTGTACTGGTGGCTGGAGGTTCCCCTGCGGCTTCCAATTGACTGGCAGCCGTGCGCAATCCTTGTACGCTGGAAATTCCGTTCCATCGCATGGCGCCCGCAGAAGCTGATGAAATCATACTCCTCGCCCATGAAGTCCAGACATGCCGACGAGGCCTTTTCGACACAGACTGCATCCTCGCCAAGATTGCAGATTTCTGCGCTCCGCGTGATGATGTCATCCTCGGCAAGCACCCCGTACAACAGGCGCACCTGAAGCCCGCTGACGGAATCCTTCAGCAGGATTTCCAGCGTTTCTGCCTCATTGTCCCCCGCATGCACGGCAGGAAGTCCTTTCAGTGCATATTTCCCCTTATAAATCTTATGGCTGGCATAGCGCAGGTCACAGTACTCGGAACCGTCCGCATTGCGAATCACAAGCGCCGTATTCCGGTAATCCCCTGTCCCAAGATGCGGGTACTCCTGCGGCAGGACATCCATCGAATATGTCCGGTCATTTCCGGCATCCGCCGGGTTTCCTGAAAAGCCTCTGTCATAATAGGTCAGCAGATAATCCATACTCCCCAAAATCCGCTCCCCATAATACAGATGCAGCAGGAAACCCAGCCGGTCAACCTTCATCTGATAGGTCGTGTGTCTAGTATTTAAAGTAAATAATTGCTCATCCTGTTGAAATTCAATAGCCATACGCGTTTTCTCCTATTACATCCAAAGAAAGATTATTCCATTTTATTTTACCGCACCGTTTACAACACCATTCAATATCTGCTTCTGGCAGACAACATAGAAAATCAGTATCGGAATCAGTGACAGCAGGTAGGAAGCAAATGCCAGATTGTAGTTCGTGCCGAACTGTGTCTGGAAATTTAGCTGTGCCAGCGGCAGCGTGTTCTGGTCGGAACCTGCCATGATAACCAGCGGTGTCATCACGTCATTCCAAACTGATAGTGCTGTCAGAACCGCAACGGTCGCATGCATGGGGCGCATTATCGGGAAAATGATTTTCCAGTATGTCCTCCAGGTAGATGCCCCGTCCACCTTCGCCGCTTCCTCGAGCGCCATCGGGATATTGACAAGATAACCGGAATACAGCAGAATATTCATCGGCATGTAAAACACGACATACAGGATAATCACACCGAACCAGTTTGCCAGCCCCATCTCCGCCGTCTGCTTTGCCAGCGGCATCATCAGGATTGCGAACGGAACAAACATACCACTCACGATAAACAGATAGACAAAGCCGTAAAACTTGCTGTGGCTCTTGTTTCTGCCGAGTGCATAACCCATTATGGAGTGAATCGCTATGGACAGCACCACCGTCAGCAGTGTAATCACCACACTGTTTTTCAGCGAGTTCCAGAAGTCGGTCACGCGCATTGCCTCTTTGAAATTATCAAGACTCCATGTCCTGGGAAGGGACAAAATACCGCTGACACTGTTTGTCATCTCCGCAGGCTGCTTAAATGCGATAATAATTGTCATGTACAGTGGGAACGCAATTGCAGAAAGACCTAAAATAAGCACAACCATCGCTGTCCAGTTTGTTTTCTTTTTTATCATATCTTCCTTCATTATAACTGCTCCTCCTTCTTACCAGTAAATTTCATCTGTGCAACAGAAACCGTCACGATTACCAAAAAGAATATTACTGCATTGGCACTCTGGAAACCAAACTGCCGCCTGACATACCGTTGTTGTAAATCAGGTAAGAAATTGACTCAGTACTCTGTGCAGGACCGCCCTTGGTCAATGCCATAATCTGGTCAAACACCATCAGGAAGTTCTTCACACACAATACCATATTAATGGAAAAGAACGGAATAATCAATGGGAAAGTCAAATAACGGAACTGTTTCCAGCCAGTCGCGCCATCCAGCCCGCCTGCCTCATACACATCCTCCGGCACGGTCTGCAGGCCTGAGATGTAGATAATCGTGTTCATCGCAATCGCCTGCCATGCACAGACAACCACAATGCCAATCCATGCTGAATCCGGATTCGACAAAATACTTTTGCTCAGGCCGTCAGAGCCAATCATGGAGCCCAGTGCCGGCAGGATATAGGTAAAAAAGTAATTGAAAATGTAACCTACAACCAGTGCGCCGAGAATGTTTGGCAGAAAGTATGCGCCCCTGAAAAAGCTCTTTGCGCGTATCCTGCCGTTGAGCGCCAGCGCCAGAATCAGGCTGATTACATTCACCACAACCGTCGTCACGATGGCAAGCTTAAATGTAAACAGGTACGATTTTCCGACGCGCGCGTCTGTAAACAAATCCGCATAGTTGTGCAAACCTACCCAGTCATAGGAACCAAAGCCCTTAAAATTCGTAAAGCTGTAGATGACACCGCGAATCAGCGGTATCGTGTTGAAGCAGACAAACAATGCCAAAATTGGAATCGTAATCAGTAAAAATGTCCTTTTTCTCTCATTTTTCATAGTCCCACACCCCTTCTCTTAATTTCCATGCGTTTTTTCGTATTCCTGTACCAGACGGATGATGTCCCTGTTGTAGCGCAGCCAGTCCGTGTCAAATTTCTGTAAAAATGCGTCCACATCCTTCTGAATCAGGAACGTCTGAATCTGTGCATCGACTGCCATCTCCGACGGATAGTAGTGATCCTGGTAGTCCGTCATCCTGCCCTCTGCAATGTGCTGGTTCATGCCGTCCAGCATGGGAGACAGCGTGAAATTGCCCTCCTTGCAGGGAATCGCAATCTGCGCGTCGATGTACTGCTGGAGATTTTCCTCCGCAAGCAGGAAGTCCAGAACCTTGTATGCAGCCTCCTTGTTCTTGCAGTCCGCCATCACGCAGAACTGAAGGTCAATGCCGGAGTTGAGCGTATTTTTTGCCGCATCGTCATTTGCAGGCATCACGAACGAGTCAATATTCAAATCAGGATTGACCGACAAAATCTGTGGAATCGCGTAGCTTCCGATGGGATACATCGCCGCCTCACCGCGGGCAAATGCCGTGCAGGCGTCATTGTAGCTGTACGCAAACGGGTCTTCCACACTGTACTGCAAAAGTTCAAGATATTTCTCCGACACCTCGCGGTACTCTTTTGCAAAGTTCGTCTCCCCCCTGTTTACCTGCTTTGTCACATCGGCAGGCGCAAGGCTGACTGCCATCGCATTCCACGGTGCAAGACACGTCCACGTATCCTTGAACCCAAAGTAAAACGGCAGGATTCCCTCCGACTGAATCTGTGTGCAAAGCGCCTCCATTTCCGCCCAGGTCTGCGGAATCTGCCAGCCGTGCTCCTCAAACATTGTCCTGTTGTACAGCACGCCCGCCGCGTTTGCCACATAGGGAACCGCATATGTACCATCTGTCGGAACCAGCTCCAACGCCTCGTCAATATCGCGGTATGCCTGCTTGATGTCCTGCATGCCCGCATAGTCCGAAACGTCCGCCAATATTTCCGCATCCACGAAATAGGAGTAGTTGATATCCCCTCCGATTCCTATGATGTCGGGATAGTCCTCGCGGATAAACCGTGTTTTCAAAATGGTCATCGCGTCATTGGGAGAACTGATTTTCAACTGGATGTCATCATGCTGCGCGTTGAATTTTTCTTCCACCATCGCGAAGTAGCTTGCCGCTTCCGGCTTGTACTGGACAATCTCAATTTTTGTCTTGCCGCTGTCGTTCGAAGCTGCACAGCCCTGAACGCCCGCCGCTGCCGCGATACAGCATAATGCTATTCCTAAGTGCCTTACTGCTTTTCCTTTCATTCTGTTTTATCCTCCTTTTTCTTGATAAATATAGTTTAACATGCCTTAATGCTATCGTAAATTGCATCATTTTGCTTATTTTATACCTTAATGCCGCTTAATCAAATTTATCTTGAAGTCATCTAGCATTTTGGTATATACTAATTTAAGATTGTATATTCTGTATATCAATCCTTGTTTCGTGAAAAATGAGTTGAACACATTGCCATATATTATAGTAAACGCAAATATTATTTGCGTTTACTTGCGCCGACCGCATGTCGCAAAGCGACTAATTTCCTTATGCGGTCGTGTGCATCAATTATAGTAAACGACATGCACTTTTGTCGTTTACTATAAATTATGAGAAAGGAATTTTCATTATGAGTGAAGTGATTTTTTCTGTATTTCCAAGTGAGAATTTTATTGATTTAGGACTGTACCAGTTTGGCTGGGAGAAATGCGACCCATCACACTCATTTGGCCCCGCAGCGCGAAACCACTATCTGTTTCACTACTGTATTTCCGGCACCGGCATTTTGTATGGCAACAATGCAAAGGGTGAATCCATCCCATATTCTGTCAAGAGCGGACAGGGGTTTATGTGCTTTCCAAACCAGATTAACATGTATATTGCTGACCATGAGATTCCGTGGGAATACGTGTGGATTGAGTTTGACGGACTGCGCGCAAAGGAGACCATCGAGCTGACCGGGCTGAGTGTGGATCAGCCAGTTTACAAGGCGCGCTATAAGGATTTGGCGGATTTGATGAAATCCGAGATGCTCTATATTGTCAACCATCGGGAGGAATCTCCCTTTCACCTGATTGGTCATCTCTATCTGTTTATTGACAGCCTCGTGCGCTCGTGCAGCCTGACGAAGCTTAACAGCGGAAACGGGCTGCGCGATTTCTATATCCGCGAGGCTGTCACCTTTATCGAGCAGAATTTTCAGAATGCCATTTCCGTTGAGGATATCGCGGCATCCTGTGGCTTAAACCGGAGCTATTTCGGAAAAATCTTTCATGAAAACATGGGAAAGTCGCCGCAGGAATTTCTGATTTCCTACCGCATGACAAAGGCGGCGGAGCTTCTGAAGCTGACAAACCTGTCAATAGCCGACATCAGCAATGCCGTCGGTTACCCCAACCAGCTGCACTTTTCGCGCGCCTTTAAGAACGTCTATGGTGTCTCGCCCCGGCAGTGGCGGTATGAGCATCATTCCCTGCCGCAGGAATAGGCGGCGCATGACCGGCTGCCGCAGAGAACCGTTATATTTTGCTGACAAAATACACATCCGGCAATATGATGGGATATTCCTGCCCGTCCGCCGTGTCCGTCCACCCGACGACAAAGCGCACACTGGCATTCTCCATCACATATCCCTGCCTTTGATGCTTCTCGATTTCTTCCAGAAACTTTTTGGAAAAACGCACTACCTGTACTGGTTTGCCATCCAGTACCACAGAAAGTCCGGATGCGCCCGTCAGAAGCTTTGCACCGCACACAATTTTCTGGATAAGGACTTTCTTATCCTTGAAAAAACCAAGATGGACATCCTTGTGCGACAGCTGGATCAGGATTTCTTCCGGTCGTCCATACAGGGTGCTGTCCACCTGTGCCCTCACGTTCCCTGTGATAAAGCGGTCAAAGTCCTTGTTGTTATAAAAGAGATACAAATCCTTCTTCGCCCTTGTCATTCCCACGTACAGCAGCCGTTTGCGCTCGTCCGTGTCAAACGAGACATGGTCAAGCATCATGACCACCTCATCGAACTCCCTGCCCTTTGACTTGTGCATTGTGGAGACGACCACGTCACGGTTGTCATTATTGAAAAAATCCTCGATGCCGGACTCATGCAGAAACACCTCCAGGTCTGAGCGGTACCTGCGTTTGTTTGCCAGCGCAAACGCATCGAGAATGGCAAGGCACAGCGCAAGATTGCTGCTGTCTTTGTAGACTGCTGCCATTCTGTCCCTTGCCTCCTCCCACCGCTCCTGCGGAATCACGGGCGTTTCGAGTCCTTTTGTAATTCTTTTCATAAAATAGCGCAGCTCAATCATATTGTACAGGTCAAATCCGTCATTGGACTGAATCAGCTTTGCCCGGACACCTTTTTTCTTTAAGAGTCCGACGACACGCAGCGCCTCGTCGTTCGTGTTTGTGAGGATGCACACACTTCCCCTGTCGCGCACCCTGACCGCCTTTGCCACCACCGGTTCCTCAAGATTCCTGCTGGCACACTGCACCAGTTCCACCGAACCCATCGTCCCATCCTTTACGGCAGTAATCGGCGCGCTCTTCATCCGGTGTGAGATATGACGCGCAAACTGGTTGGCAAACGCCACGATATTGCCCGCGCTTCTGTAATTGTCCAGCAGCTCATACTTTTTCGCATTGTCCCGCATCAGAAACTCCTCAAAATAATGGGAGCTCGACCCGCGGAACTCATAGATATTCTGGTCGTCATCCCCCACCGCAATCACGCGCAGGTCATCATTGCGCTCAATCAGGGCACTGACAAGTCCATACTCGTTCTCGTCCATGTCCTGCGCCTCGTCAATCACGAGTACGGTCTTGGTAATGCGCCCGATTTCCACGTCGCCGTTCGCAATCATCCGTGAAGCATCCTGCACAACCGTCCTGGCATCCTCGAGGTTTCCCATCCGCCCGATGAGGTCAAAACAATACGAATGAAATGTTTTGATTTCTATAAATCCTGCCGCATTTCCGATTAATTCATACAGGCGCCTGCGAAACTCGGTCGCTGCCGCCCGTGAAAATGTCACCATCAAAAGCTGTTCATGCTTCACGTCCTCGAGCAGCATAAGCGAGGCAAGCTTGTGTACGAGAACCTTTGTCTTTCCGCTTCCCGGTCCTGCTGCCACCACGATATATTTTGACGTGTCATTGTCAATAATTTCCCGCTGTACGTCGGACAGCTCCGAAAAAAGCTTATTATACTTTTCAGGCGTGATATTCCTGTTAATCTCATTTTTCCGGTTTCCCTTAAAATACTTGGCGATAAACAGCTTGTAATCCATCTGAAAATATTCGTTTACAAACTGCAATGCCTCGTCATAGTTTCTGACCATCATGTTTGCAAACTCGCCCACGATATGTATCTGCTGCATCTTCTGTCTGTAATATTCATTCAGGCTTTTGTAATCATCCGCCTTGTAGCGGATTTTATTGTCCAGCTCAAGCCGCGTAATCTGCATTCCGCTGTACAGCACCAAAAAACCGCCCTCGAGCTTCAATGCTTCAATCTTCGACAGATACAACAGCGCATCCTCAACCGCTTTGTCCGTGATGTCAGGGCTTTCCTGTGCCAGCCGTCCCTTATCCGCATATTTCAGATATTCCGTCTTTAGCTCCAGAATCGAAAATTCTACCAGCTGCTGCTCCCCGCCATGCGTTGTCATCCTGCTTTTCCCAAACAAGTATTTCACAATAAACTCGGACAGTCGAATGCACTGCTGCCGCTCTTCCCATAATGCCCCGGGGGAAAGCTCCGTGGCAATGATGGTTCTTGCGGTCGTATTTTCGATGCTCTTTTTGATGTATCTCTTGATTGTCCAATAGTAAAGCACGGTCTTGAACGCGTTGACTGTCGCATTTTTCACCCCGCTGCTGACGGCTTTCTCATTTAATTCCTTGAGGTTGATGCACTGTCCTTCGCCTTCAAGCTGACCGACAAGAAACTGCTCCATAGCGGCATACTTTTTCAGCACATTCAGCGACTTGTTCTCTGTGTCCGTTTTCAGGATATAGGCTGTCAGATCCTTCGTGTTTGCGAGAATGTTTTCCTCCCGCAGAATCTGAATCAGCCTGAACGTCTCCTGCCGCTCGATGCCGAGCCTGTCTGAAATATAGTCCACCCTGGACTCCGCGTCATCATTCTGCGCGGTTGCTATGCTCCTTGCCGAAATCAGCATATTCATAATCCGGCTGGCATTCTGGCGCTCCTTCTCGCCCATCCTGGATGACGCCGCTATCCGAACCGAGGCTTCTGTCATGTTTTTGACAAGAATGCTTGTGGCATAGATGTGCGGCACATTTTTCCCGCGCCTGATATAGCCGGCGTTCTCCAGAGCCTGCACTGCCGTCCGCACGCGCGTCTCAATGTCTGCCACGGTCTCGTCCCATCCCGCCTGTCGCGCTATTTCCAGCGGTGTGCGCTGTATCTCCGGCCTGTTTCTGGTGAGGTTCTTGATTGCCTTCCAGACCTGCTGAATCTCGCTGATACTCAGCTTTGTCTGGTTTAACAGCATAAAATGCTTGTCCAGATCCCCGTCATGAAACAGCACATAGCACTCTGCCTGCAAATTCTGGTCCCTGCCCGCGCGCCCTGCCTCCTGCACATAATTTTCCAGCGAATCCGATATGTCATAGTGTATGACAAGCCCGATATTTGGCTTGTCCACGCCCATTCCAAAGGCGGAGGTCGCCACCATCACCTGCACCTCGTCGCGGATGAAGGCATCCTGATTTGCCTGTTTCTCAGCCTTGTCCATCTTTCCGTTGAATGCAAGCGCGGCGATGCCGTCCGCACACAGCTTCTGCGCCAGCTCCACCGTGCGTTTTGTCCTTGACACATACACGATGGCAGGGCAGTTTTTCTGTTCAATCAGCCAGCGAAGCGTTGTGTACTTCTCCTCATCACTCTCCTTGTAGAGCACCTCATACCGCAGATTCTTCCTGCCTGCGCCCGAAGTATAGAGCGCCAGATCCAGATCCAGCTTTTCCTTGAAATACTCCTTGATGTCACTGATGACCTTCTGCTTTGCCGTCGCCGTAAAGCACGAGACCGGAATCCGCTGCGTCAGCTGCTTTTTCTCCTGCAGTTCCCGGATAAAATCACCAATATAGAGATAGTCCACCCGGAAATCCTGCCCCCACGCGGAAAAACAGTGTGCCTCGTCTATCACGAACCGCGCAATCGTCCGCCGCATCAGCAGGCGCTCCGTCGTCTTGGAACGCAGGGACTCCGGCGCAATATATAATATGGAAGCAAGACCATTCTCGACACGCTCAATGGCATCTGCCCGCTCAATCGGCCCAAGCAGCCCGTTGATTGTCACGGCATCCACAATGCCTTTCTTTTCCAGGTTGTCCACCTGGTCTTTCATGAGGGACTGTAACGGCGATATCACGACAGTCAGCGCCTTGGAAAGCTCCCCTGCCATCAGTGCGGGAAGCTGGAACGTGATGGATTTTCCGCCGCCTGTAGGAAAGATGGCAAGAAGGGACTGATTGTCAACCGCCGCCTGTACCGCCATCTCCTGCAAATTTTCCCCATCGTATTTCCGAAAACCATCATACCCGAAAATCTGCTTTAACCGCCTGTAAATATCAAGCTCGCTGCGGCAGTATTGACAGCCCTCTGTGCAGGGGGTATTGCGCAGCAGCCGGATGACATTGGAGACTGCCGGATATTTCATGCTGACCCATCCCGGTATCATGGAGGTGGTATCCTTTGCAGAAATCATTGCCAGCACATAGGCAAGCTCCACCGGATAACGTCCTGCAATGGATGCGATATCACAGTTGTTGCAAAGATTTCCATAGAATAGGCTTTTAATCAGGGAGGTGGCATCCCCCCGCGGATAGTAATTGAGATAAGAAAAAAAGCCGCGAAATTCTTCCTTCTGGCTAAGCAGATCCGCGTAAATGTCTTTTTGCAGCTCGTTCAGGCCGTGAAAGGCATTGACCTCGTCGTAAAATAATTCCATCGCCTTGACTGCATCATTTAAGGGATTGTTCAGGGAATCGGTCAGCAGTTTGTCGTCCTTGAGCAGGGCATGATAGGGCTTATTGGGAAACAGCAGCGGCGAGAGGTAGAGCGTGTCAATCAGGTCGGTAATCCCCGCTGCCTGCATCTGCCGCCCGATGTACCTGGCATCATGATGGACAATATTGTGCCCGCACAGAAACCGCCTGCTGCCGGAGCTGTGTTGAACGAGAAAGTCCTCAAACGCCCTCGCCGACCTTGTGTGGATGTGCGTACTTCCGTCTATGGCGGCGCCGTAGTCAAGTACGGCATTGCCTTCGACGCTTACCTCCGTGTCAATGAATACAACCTTGTACATAGTTTCCCCTTTATCCTGTAGCAAATTCGTAACAGAAAGCCCAATGCTAAGACTGTTACGCAAATTCTGTTGGAAATATTATACAATAGATTGCTGTATTTATCAATCATAAATATAGTACTGATTTTTCACTGATTTTTCAAGCTGATTTCATTTGCCCTATATATGTAAGAGTTCTAAAGCCCATACCATTCTCATATTAATCCCCCATTCTTGCCACTGCCCGCGAATTTGGGCGCAAGCACAAATTTGCCGTGTGAAAAATTTATTTTTCACACTAATCCCTGCGATATTTTTCTGAGAGCATCGCATATAATGTCACCCATTTATTAGCGTTCCCCACTTTCCCTACATTAAAGTAGGGTTCATCAAAAGACTTGCTAAGTATATATTTTCCTTCGCTATCTTTTTTGCTATCCAATAACCCCCAAGCCTTTTCGCAATTAGGGTGATTCGCCACGCCAAGAACCGAAAGCGCATACATTATCATATGTAAACCTATGTGAACATGGTCAATCGGATAAAATGTTTCCGCCATTTCTTCAATGATAACTTTTTCGTAGTCATCAGGGCGAAATGCGACATGGTAGTTTATATAAAACTTTGTTAAAAGTTCAAATTGTGGTAAAACAACACCTATCTTTTTTAGTTCTGCCGCTAATAAAAGATATGTGGTTGTCTGTCTATAGCACCCCATATCCGGCAGCTTAGAGTCATTTTTTTTCTTGCTTTTGTCTAAACATCTGACCATGCCGTCTTCACGTATTGTAGAAAAAGCCAAGGATATTTGTTCCTTAACCCATGGATGTTCGTAATATCCGAGTAACACCAGATTTCTTAACAGCAATATTCTCGCACACTTCATACTACGGTTCATATTCCTGATGATTCGTTCAAGGTAGCCATCAATAAGAATATCTTCATGTGTCAACCCAATTTCTGCAAGGATACATAAAGCATTTATATCTTCCCATTTATTATTCGTTTTGAATTTATCCATAATCAAACTTACTGTATCTGAAACTAATAAACTGTTATAAGCCTTTATAACTTCTGGGTCATCTTTTTTCATACACAAAAGCTCTGTCATTGCACGATATTTCACTTCTGGAGTTTCATCTTCAAGAATCCAATTTTTAATATTGCTCATTAATGCATTCTCCTTGTAACTGTTCAGTACAGCACTGCGCACTTGCTGCGAAGTGCGTAAGAAAGCGTAAATTATACCATGCATCAAGCCTCCACGAAGTGGATTTGCATGGCTTGATGCCCATAACTATGAAGGTACTGAATAGTTACTTCTCTTTTTTAATTTTCCACTATGTCAAATATTGATAATCTGAATATTCTACAATACCGCTGATATGAGCCACTGCACCTTCAACTAATTCTTTCACCATTAAACATTCTGGTGCCGGCAAGGAAAGAGTTCTGCCTGCAACAATTCCAAAATCCCGGGATGTTTGAAATCCCCTTGCTCTATAATTTTGTGGATTTCCCTCTACAAGGACAGCCTTAAATCCCATTTCAACTGCTCTCTGAAATCCATACTCGATAATATCTTTGGAAATATGCTGTCTCTGAAACGCTGTCTTTACTGCAACAGGTGAAAGCAGGAGTAGTTCGTTTTCATATTTTCCTTCTAAATGAAATCTTGAAAACATGGCGTAACCCAAAATATTATCCGCCTCATCAACCATAATAAATTCCAATTCTGGCAGATAAAATCGCTTGCTCCGTATTTCAAGGACAAGCTGTTTCACAATCTTTGCAGATTCTTTTCCCTCGGAATCAGTAAAAACATCTTCTACAAATTGTGCTGATGTTTCTAAATATTTATCTTTCATATTTATAATCTTTCTGTTCATACTTTTTAACCTCTCTTTACCCAATAATCATAGTAAGCAATATTCCCGCTCCCAATCAATGGTTTCTCCGATTTCTCATATCCGGCTTTCTTTAGCGCCTCTATCCTGTCCACTGCGTAAACGGCTGCCTTGGATGCAATCATGGGACACTCAAACCAGCCATAAAAAGGCTTTGTCACCAACGATAAAATCTCATAAATCAATTCGCTTTTCTCATCACTGCTCCCCAGGTCTAATCTAAGAATCCCACAATTGTCGTGAAAATCTTCTGCTTTGCGGTTAAATATTTCGATTGTCCTTATCGCTTTTTCCAGGGTTCTTACCCGCTCGTTAATCTCATGTTTTTCATTTGCCACGCTGAAATCCAATTGAATGGGGCAGTCCTTATTCCCATACAGGGAACCCACCTTATCCATGGTCTGTACCACACCCTCATCCCTATAAACGCTCAGCAGTGCATACAGCCCCGTGATGATATGGTTATAATCCTCGCGGTTCATGATTTTTTTGTCAATGACACAGGTGTCAACAATGCTGTATCCTCCGTCCGCGCCAAACGCGGATTGTATCGGAATTCCTGCCTGCCCCAGCGATTCCATGTCTCTTGCAATGGTTCTGGGTGACACCTCAAACTCCTCCGCAAGCCTTTGCGCGGAAGTCTTTCCGTGACGCAGCAGATAATTCATGATAGCTACCAGGCGGTCTATTTTCACGGATTTCTCCTTTCTTTGGCGGCGCACAGACAGAATATGTTTTATGCCTATGTCTATTGTAATAAAATAACTATGACAACATTATGTCATAATTATTATAAATTTTCCAAATGAATTTTCTTTAATTATTCACGTTTTCAGAACGTTATTTAATGTACACATTTCCATTGCCCTCCGCGTGAAAATGCATTATAATCATAAGGAAGTTACACGGCAAATCTCTTTGCCGTGCAGTATAACAACTACAACGAGGTACAAAACCATGAAAAAAGAATACGTAATGGGCAACGGCGCGATTGCGCTTGGCGCACTCTCTGCCGGTGTCAATGTCGTCTCAGGATATCCGGGCACACCGTCGTCCGAGATTATCGAGACCATACAAAAATATCCGCACGACGGGCTGCATCTCGAGTGGTCGGTCAATGAAAAGGCTGCCATGGAGGTTGCTGCGAGCGCCGCCTATGCAGGCGCAAGAACGCTTGTCACCATGAAACAGGTCGGTCTGAATGTCGCTTCCGACCCCATCATGTCCCTCGCCTACGTCGGCGTCAAGGGCGGCATGGTCATTGTCTCTGCCGACGACCCGGGTCCCATCTCGTCCCAGACAGAGCAGGACACCCGGATGTTTGCGGAATTCTGCCGGATACCGGTCTTTGACCCCTGTTCACCGGAGGAAGCCTACCAGATGATACAGGATGCGTTTGTCTATTCTGAAAAATACAAAACTCCCGTTTTGTTCCGGCCGACGACACGCATCTGCCATGCATATGCCTCCATTGACCTTGCTGTTGATTTCACATGCGAACCGGAGCAGTTTTATACACCGCACCCATACGAAGGTTTTGTGAAGGATTCCAAAAAATGGGTCATTTTTCCGCGCCTCTCCTACGCCAACCACGCCATGATTGAAAAGCGCAATCCCGAGATTGGCAGGGACTTCTCTGATTATGACATGAATGTCATAACCGGAAACGGCAAAAAGGCAGTCTTTACATCCGGTGTCAGTTACGCATATGTAAAAGAATACCTAAAAGATTATGAAGATATCCGGCTGTGCAAAATCGCCACTCCCTACCCATTTCCGGAAACGTTCGTCTTAAAGGCGCTAGAGGGCGTGGAGGAGGCACTCTGTATCGAGGAGCTTAGCCCATACATAGAAAACGCGCTCTTAAGAACAATCGGCGCAAACCAGCTGCCTGTCAAGGTATATGGGAAGCTTACCGGACATGTCAGCCCCAGCGGGGAAAATTCCGCCGACTCTGCCGCAGAAATCCTGGCAGGCTTCCTTGGCACAGCGGCAAGGGAATCCAGCATCGACCTTTCCGACATGCCCACACTCCCCATGCGCCCGCCCGTCCTGTGCGCCGGATGCCCGCACCGCGCTTCATTCTATGCCGTGAAAAAGGCCATGCAGGAGCTGCCGGACAAAAACAGTTATTTCTGCGGTGACATCGGCTGCTACACCCTCGGAAACGCCATGCCGCTCGACATGGTTGACACCTGCCTGTGCATGGGTGCAGGCATCACCATGGCGCAGGGATTCCACTGGACGGATCCTGACGGCGTCTGTTTTGCCTTTGTCGGGGACTCCACATTTTTTGCCTCCGGCATGACAGGCGTGGTCAATGCCATCTGCAATGAAGCCGACATGATATTATGCGTGCTGGACAATTCCACGACCGCCATGACCGGACACCAGCCGCACCCCGGGACAGGGCGCAACATGATGGGAAATGCCGTTGACAAGGTGAGCATTGTCAAGGTTCTGGAAGGAATGGGCGTCAAAAAAATCGAAGTCGTTGACCCCTTAGACCTCGCCAGTGCCGTGCGTGCCGTCAAGGAATGCGCCGCACTTCCCGGTGTAAAAGCGATTTTATTCCAGTCACCCTGCATCGCCATCAGCAAGCCAGCGGAAAAGATGAAAATTTCCGGCAAATGCATCCAGTGCAAAAAGTGCATCCGCGAAATCGGGTGCCCTGCACTGATTATTGTGGACGGAAAAGTAACCATAGACAAGGGACTCTGTACGGGCTGTGGGCTGTGCAGCAGCATCTGCCCCACAGCGGCAATCGTCCCGGACGAAGGAGGTGCCCGCCATGAATAAAGACATCCTGATATGCGGCGTGGGCGGTCAGGGAACCGTCCTCGCGTCAAAGCTGATTGCAGCTGCCGCCATGAACTGCGGCAATACCGTACACTCTGCCGAGACCATCGGCATGGCACAGCGCGGAGGCTCCGTCACAAGCCATGTCCGCATCGGCAGCAATGCCTTCTCTCCGCTGATTCCAAAAGGAAGCGCCGACATCCTGCTCGCATTTGAGCCTGCCGAGGCGGTACGCAATTTATCGTACCTCAAAAAAGACGGAACCGTCCTCGTCAACAGCAATCCGGTAAAGCCGACCACGGAATCCCTGAACGATACCGGCTATGACGGCACCGAAATGCTTGCATACTTAAAGAAAAAATGCTGCCATCTCATGATAATAGATGCCGAAAAAATATGTGCACCCTTTGGCTCCGCGCGCTACTTTAATGTCGCGATTCTTGGTGCCGCTGCCGGCTCCGGAAGGCTCGGGCTTTCCAGTGATGCACTGATGCAGGAAATCGAAGCCAGGGTGCCTGCAAAATTTGTGGAAACCAACAAGAAGGCATTTCTTGCCGGAATCGCATACGCGGATAGCCAGTACAACAATGGAACACAGCTTTAACCAAAGACGTTCCAGCAAATTCAACCCCAAAAACAGGAGGATATCATATCATGCAGTTAAACGAGACACAACGGTTACAGGTAAATACCCAGATTCAGCGGTTAATCAGCACCGACAGCTATTACGGCAAAATCTACAGGGAGCTTGGCATTCAGGGCATCGGCAGCCAGGAGGATTTTGAAGCGCTTCCTTTTTCGAGCAAGGATGACCTGCGCAATGCCTATCCACTTGGCATTCAGGCAGTACCCGACGAGGAAGTCGTGCGAATCCACTCCTCCTCCGGCACGACCGGAAAGCCAGTCATTATTCCCTACACCGCAAAGGACGTGGATGACTGGGCCGTCATGTTTGCCCGCTGCTACGAGACGGCAGGCATCACCAGCAGGGACCGCATCCAGATTACACCCGGCTACGGGCTGTGGACAGCAGGCATCGGCTTTCAGACAGGGTGCGAGAAGCTTGGCGCCATGGCAATTCCAATGGGTCCAGGCAACACCGACAAGCAGCTGCAAATGATGATTGACCTGAAATCAACCGTCATTACCGCCACTTCCTCCTACGCGCTCCTGCTTGCGGAGGAAATCAACAAGCGCGGCTTAAAAGACCAGATTCACCTGAAAAAGGGCGTGATTGGCTCCGAGCGGTGGAGCGAAAAGATGCGTAAATACATCCGCGAGGAACTTGGCATCGAGCTGTATGACATCTATGGGCTGACTGAAATCTACGGTCCGGGTATCGGCATCAACTGCGAGAAGGAAGCCGGAATCCACTATTGGGACGATTATATCTACATTGAAATCATTGACCCAAAAACCGGAAAGCCTGTTCCTGACGGGGAGGAGGGCGAGATTGTCATTACCACGCTCGTCAAGGAGGGCGCGCCGCTCATTCGCTTCCGCACGCACGACATTTCCAGAATTATCCCCGAAAAGTGTTCCTGCGGCAGCAGTTATCCACGGATTGACATCATCCGCGGCAGAAGCGACGACATGTTCAAGATACACGGTGTCAACATGTTCCCCAGCCAGATTGAGGATTTGTTACAGAACGTTGACGGCGTGGCAAGCGAGTACACGGTCACGCTGGCACACGACGACGAAAAGAACCGCGACATCATGATTCTGACCGTCGAGGCGGAGGGACGCGTCAGCTTTGAAGCCACCGCGCTGAAAATAAGGGAACTGGTCAAATCGCGCATCGGCGTCACGCCAAAGGTCACTGTCGTGCCAATTGAGACACTGCCAAGAAGCGAGAAAAAGACAAAGCGCGTGACAGACTACAGGGAATCCTGACAATTAAAACACAGACAAAAATAAAGGCTGCACCAGCCTTTATTTTTGTCTGCCAATGATTATATTATTTTCCATACTGCGACACATTGCTACTGTCCACGCGCTCAAAATCCACCCAGACATACTTTCCGTCCTCTGTGCTTCCCTCGAGGTCTTTCACATCCCCATTTCCGGCAAGCTGTATCGCGGCATCCACCGCGGCGTGCCCCTGCCCGCTGCCGGACTGGTATACCGTAAATGCCATCTCTCCATTGCGGATTGCCTCGCAGCCGTCCGCCGTGGCATCCACACCAAGTATCGGAAGCGAAATGCCATTCTTCCTGCACGCCTCCGCCACGCCCAGCGCCATGGAGTCATTGTTGCAAATCACGCAGTCCGCCTTGCTTCCCGTCCGCAGAAACAGTTCAAACAGCTTCTCTGCCTGTCCCTCGTCCCAGTTCGCAGTATCCTCAAACACATAGTGAATCTGTTTCCCGCTCTGTTCGAGCGTCCGCTTCACCCCGTTTGTCCTTCCCTGCGTGGCAGAGTGGTTCGCAGGTCCTTTTATCAGCACCACATTCAGCTCCTGACTGCCCGACAGCTTTCCCAGCACGTACTCTGCCTGAAACTCTCCGGCAACCTGCTCACTGGAACCGACATAGATATATTTTCCTTCCTGCAGGTATTTTTCATCCGGACAGCTGTTGACAAACACAATCGGAATATCGCCCACGCTCATTTTCAGCTGTACGATTGTATCGACAGACACAGGGCTGCAAATGATTACGTCGTACTGCTCCGCCGCCGCTTTCTTTAGCTGCTCCACCTGTCTCTCAATCGAGCCGCCCGCGTCCTCCATCGCAAACTGCGCGCCGACCTCTGCCGCCCTTTCCGAGGCAGCATCCACAAGCGTCTGGCGGAACGTGTCCATCTGATTCAGGGAAAAGAATATGCGCTTTCCGCCTTTTCCGCCTGCACCCTGCGCACAGCCGGACAAAACGGCAGTGAGCATCACAACAATGAGACACAGGGAAACACACCTCTTCAAATTTCCATAACCTTTCCTACCTTTCATCACTGTCACGCCCCCTCTCCGACCTTAAATATGGCAACCTGTTCATACAGCTCCTCCGCCGATGACGTCAGCTCCCTCGCCCCCGCAGAAACACGCTCACTGTTGCCGGTGATATTGTCCACCTGGCGCACCATCGACTCGGAGGTCGCCAGGATTTCCTCTGAGCTTGCCGCCTGTTCTTCCGAGATTGCAGCGACATTCGTCGCCACCTCGTCAACCTTTTCCACCTTCTGAATCATCTCGCGCACAAGTGTGCTCACCTGGTCAATGTTACTGAATATGGCATCAAACGTCCGCAGGGTATCTCCCACCAGACTGCTGCTGTTATCAATGTTTTTCACGCTCTCATTCGTCTGCTTGACGGTATCCCCTACCAGACTGTTAATCTGGCTAATCAGCCCCTCGATATTATGCACGGCGTCAGCGCTGGTATTAGCAAGCTGTCCAATCTCCGTCGCCACGACGGCAAATCCTCTTCCTGCCT
Source organism: uncultured Lachnospiraceae bacterium (assembly GCA_949066965.1). Taxonomy (GTDB): domain Bacteria; phylum Bacillota; class Clostridia; order Lachnospirales; family Lachnospiraceae; genus COE1. Next base: position 57,214 of record CARTDA010000001.1, on the reverse strand, counting down.
CCCCTGCGCGCGCCGCTTCAATGGAGGCATTCAGGGAAAGCAGCGATGTCTGATCCGCAATATTTCCGATGATTTCTGTAATATTGGTAATCTCCACGGATGCCTTACCCACCTCGTCAATTGACTGCTGGAGCTTCTGCATGGAGGCATTGATGGTCGCCATCGCGCTGCTGACGCGCTGCAAATCCTCTTTTCCCTGGCGGGAAACTGTGACCGTCTCCTGCATCTTGCCGCCGACCTGCTCCCCGTCATCCTTTGTGTCAGAGACTACCATGGCAAGCGTCGTCGCATGCTCCGCAATCTCACCGACAGAGAGGGACAGCTGCTCCACGGTCGTATTCAGCTCCCGCATGGACTGTCCCTGATGCCTGGATGCGTCATACATCTCCCGCGATATCGTATCGCTGTTCCCTGCCTGTTCGCTCAGCTTGTCAGACACGCCGTGAATCGATGCAATCATCTGCCGCATCGTCCGTATAAACTGCTCCACATAACCGCCCATGACGCCAATTTCATCATTGCTGCCCGCCTTGACCTGTACCGTAAAATCGCCGTTGGTCATTGCCGTAATCACCTTAATCAGTTCCTTAACCGGACGAATCACCATATGAACCACCCGCTCCACAAGAACTGCCAGCAGGATGATGGACAGCAGGCCGATGACCAGCATCATATTGCGGACACTGTCGATATCTGCATAGATAACCTTTGTCGGAATGTACGATACGAGCACCCAGTCTGTCCCGCTCACCTGTGAAAATGCCGTCATATTGCTGTCAATATCGCACATTTCAAAATCCTGTTCTTCTACCTTCTTCCAGACACTTTGCATAAAGGCGTTATCCGAATCCCCAAGCTTCGTTGAAATCAAATCGTTCTCATGATGCGCAAGGATTGTCCCATCCGTTGCACTCACAAGAAACGCACGCGCCTGCTCCATCTCTATGTAGCTGTTTACGATGATGCTAATCCGTTCCAACGTCAGGTCTGCCGAAATGACCTTGATTGTGCCGGACTGGTCATCGAGGATTCCCGACGCACTGATGACCTTGCTTCCCTCGGCATTGGTATATGCGTTTGTCAGTCCCATGTTCCACCGGGTAAGCCCTTCCCTGTACCACACGGATTCCGTTGGATTTACCTCCTGTTTCCCGGACGCAGATGCCGTCATCAGCTTTCCGTCTGCATCCGCAATATAGAGTCCGTCCGGATAATTGTCATGGTACCCATAATAGCTGTCCAGAATCGCCTGCAGCTCCTGCTGTCCGGGATTCGTCTGCTCAATTGCCTGTTTCACCGCGCCAAACGCCGACAGATTTTCATTCAGCCACGCCTCAATCTGGTTTGTCTGATTGTCAATCGACGACCGGAGCAGGTTTTCCGAATACTCCTTGATAATATTCTTTGAGATAAAATACAGAATCCCCACCAGCAGTATCATAATGACAATTACCACTGGCAGTATGATTCCAAGCAGCTTTACCTTAATAGAAACAATTTTCCCCTGTTTTTCCTCTTTCATCCTTTGCCGCCTTTCTAAAACCTATCCCTTTGTCCTATTCCTTGCCGTTCCAGCAATATGTGCACAGCTTACAATGTTCCAGCCCTGTCGCGTCCAGCATGTCGTCGAGTCTGTTAAAACGAAGCGACGTAAAGTTCAGCTCCTTTCGAATTTCCTCAACCATCTGTTCATACTTCTCGGACTCAGGATCCGCATACTCCTCGAGAATCTCCTTTGTCACATTTCCGTTTTCCAGCCGCTCAATCACACGTCTGGTAATCAGGTCCATCTCCGATGAAGAGCGTGAAAAATTCAGGTACTTGCAGCCATACAGCAATGGCGGACATGCCGGTCTGATATGCACTTCCTTTGCCCCGCTCTGGTAAAGAAACTCTGTCGTTTCCCGCAGCTGCGTTCCCCTGACAATGGAGTCGTCAATCAGAAGCAGGCTCTTATCCTGAATCAGGTCATCCACGGCAAGCAGCTTCATCTTGGCGATGAGATTGCGCTTGCTCTGTATCGTCGGCATAAAAGAGCGCGGCCATGTCGGCGTGTACTTGATAAACGGTCTGGAAAACGGAATCCCTGACTCATTCGCATACCCCACCGCATGCGCGATGCCGGAATCCGGAACCCCCGCGACAATGTCCGGCCGTGCATCGTCGCGCTGTGCCATCTTCTCGCCGCAGCGGTACCGCATCTGCTCAACACTGACTCCCTCATACGAACTTGCCGGATATCCGTAATAAACCCATAAAAATGTACAGATTTTCATATCGCTCTGCGGATTGACCAGCGTGACACAGTTCTTCTCTGTCATCACGACAACCTCCCCGGGTCCCAGTTCCTTGTAATTGGCATATCCGAGATTCTTGTACGCAAAGTTTTCAAAGGAAGCACAAAAGCCGTCTTCTTTTCTGCCGACCACAACCGGCGTTCTCCCATACTTGTCCCGCGCCGCATAGATTCCCGCCTTATTCATGAGAAGAATCGACAGCGAACCATCTATGACATGCAGTGCAAAATTAATCCCCTCTATCAGGTTTTCCCTGCGGTTAATCAGCGCCGCGACAAGCTCCGTGGCATTAACCTCCCCGCCGCTCATCTCCTGAAAATGAGCATGTCCCACATCAAACAGGCGCTGTATCAGCTCATCCGTATTGTTAATCTTCCCCACTGTCGTCAGCGCATACGTGCCGTGGTGCGAGCGGATAATCAATGGCTGCGGCTCATAATCAGAGATACAGCCAATGCCATAGTTTCCATGCATTTCATTGACATCCTTGTCAAACTTTGTCCGAAACGGTGCATTCTCAATATTATGAATCGCCCTGTTAAAGCCATCCTTTCCATAAACTGCCATACCGCCGCGCCTTGTTCCCAGATGCGAGTGGTAATCAATCCCAAAAAATAAATCAAATACACAGTCCTGCTGTGACGCTACTCCAAAAAAGCCACCCATTCTCTTTTTCCCTGCCTTTCCTTTTATACAGACTTTGCCGCCCTGCTTTTTAGCATTTTTTTATTTGCATACATGGCGCCATCCGCCGCCATAACCGCCTCATCTATCTTCTGTCTTTCAATCATATCACAGATGCTGAATCCATTTGCTATCTGTATCTCGTATGTATACCATTTTGCCTTGTTCGCCTCATCTACCAGTTTCTGAAATTCCAAAAGTCCTCTTTCATACATGTCCTGCAGCCCAAGGCCTGTCATCAAAACACAGAATTCATCACCGCCAATGCGGTATGATTTTCCCAATTTGCCAAAGCTGTCAGAAATAATCCTCGCTGCGACAGTAATCAGCTCATCTCCCTTTTCATGCCCCTGATTGTCATTGACCTTTTTTAAATTATTGACATCCAGAAATACAATTCCAAGCTTGGAAATACCCGTCTCCCCGGATGCATACGCCTCAAGCTGCTCCAGATAAGCTGTCCTGTTTCCAAGCCCGGTCAGCCCATCCGAATACGCAAGACTGCTGATGATGTCAAATTTCAGCCCATTCTCAAGCAGCCTGTATGTCTCAAGCTGGCTGCTGACGGCAAGACATATGATAAACACCAGCATCCCGACCCTGAGATACCCTGCCCTGTCCATATGGTCGGACTGGGAATACCGCATCATCTCAAGCAGTGCTGAAATCCAGAGGGAACACAATCCTGATAATTGTAGTACATAATTTAAAATCGGCTGATGACCCTTCACCATATTTTTCAGCCTGAATACCACCCATACCAGCAGTGTGACACAGCTCACCACCATCGTCAGCATCGCTCCCGGAAGCAGTCCGTGCAAATCATTGCCCCCGGAAAGCTGCATCGTTGCCGATACCAGTATGTAAGCCGCATCCGCATAGCAAAACAATCGCATGAAGCGGAATTTAAAAATCTGGTATTCACAATTCAGGTATAAAAGCAGCGGCATACTGCCCACTATCATAATCATGTTGTCAATAAGCTGCAAAATACGCATGTCATCCGCAAAAAACTGCACTGCATTTGTCTCAATAAGGCTCCATACGCCAATCAGTGCAGCGTACAGTCCCAGCCATACCATGCCATGGCGCTTTCTTGCATGGATATAGGCAGGCATCAGGTCAAACGCAATCAGGACAAGCCCGATAATCATCATCAGCAGGCTCACCGCAACGCCAAAAATTTTTTCCTTGCAAAATGTCAGAATAATGTCTGTCTTGTCCCCCCACAGTGTAGAGTCAACCGTAACCGCATTGGTATCATATACCATATAAATCTGCATCTCTACAAGCCTTCCGGAACTGTCTGCATGAAACTTTGCCACATTCCATAGATTTCCCGGAGAACGATTGTAAAACTTGGAATCATACACATTCGTCTCATAAACAACAGTATCATCAACCAGCAGTTTCGTATACACATCCTTGGAGCGGTATACCAGGCTCTCATCCCCTTTCATGTCAGGAAGCCTGTGATATATGGATAGTATCCCTGTATCCTCATCCATGTATTCCCCAAGCCTGCCCAAATCCGCCTGCATTGTCCCTTCCCTGTCAAGTGTCCAGTCCGAACTAATATTTATATAATCAGAAACGCCATCCTCCACCATGTCAGACTGTCTGGTAAAATGTACGCCTATAACAACGCAAAACATTCCCAGAAGCCCCAGCACATACATCGAAGCAATCAGCCTTCCGGCAAGTCTTTCCTTATTTTTCATTCCCCCACCTCGATTGTCATATGTATTGGCAATATACGGTATCACCTAATTATATTATATTTCCTAACACCAAATACCACAAGCATAATTTAAAGAAAAATAAAAGACGCTATGGTATCCCATAACGCCCCGAAGCATCACTTCTGTATATAATAACTGTAATCCGGCATTTCCTCGCCGCATTCCCTTAACTGTCTTTCATATTCCCTGTCATATTTTCCATAAAAATATATTTCCAGCAGTGTCTTAAAATCAGGAATCGTCCGTTTCCCCGTCACCACGCCGCCCTCATCAATATATCCTGCCTTCTCCCAGTCAAACGCTGTCTGTTCAAATCTGGACAGCTGCCATGTTCTGGGATTGTCTGCCTGCACATCTGTCTGACTCACATCCATGCACAGCAGTCCGTCCCACTCGCCAATCGGTATAAAATTTTTGACCTTATCCAGTCCAAGATTAACCAGGTCGCTATCCGTACAGATACTCCGGAAGCTTTCCATGAAAGCGTAAAGGTTTTTGAGCGGATCCTCCTTCGGCAGGGAAACCAGCTCCATCCACCACAGCCCTTTTTCACTTCCCCATTCACAGTGCTCCATGCCATCTACCGGAACAGGCGCACATATCACGGAAAAATCATAACAGTATGCTTTTAAATATGTCCTGAAAAGGGAAGGAACACGGATATCAAAAGTCCTTTCAAATTTGTCAATATCCTGGTCTGCCACCGTACTCGGAGTCAGCATCTGCTCTGTCGCTGCCCCTCTCTCAATCAATGCCCGGAATGCCCCTTTTACAAACCGTTCTTCATCTGCTCGTGTCATAGTTCTTACCTTTACCTCATTATGATAATTCTTACATTTTCAATTTTATAAACTATATCACACTTGCAGTTGCTTTTGTTAAAAATGGCGAAATCACTATATAAAATGGCGAAATCCGTTGTTTTTGGCATCAGCACTCCTTTTTAATGGAGACATACATCAGAATCCGGACGTCAAAAACCCCATTCTCATCACTGATTTCCGTGGTTCCCTTGTATTTTTCCACAATCCTCTTCACATTTTTAATGCCCATTCCATGATTCTGTGCCCTGTCCGTCCTGTCATAATTCTTTGTTGTAATATATCGGCCATCTACCCGCACCAAGTCACCGTCATAACTGTTTTTAATATGAATAAAAAGGATGCCCCTCTGATAGTTGATTTTAATGTGCAGAATTTTGTCTCCTGAATTTCTCGCGGCAGATATCGCATTGTCCAGCAGGTTTCCGAGAATGATATTCCAGTCAAACGACGGAATATCAAGTTCCTGCGGGACACTCACCTTGCACTTCACGCTTTTCAGCTCGCTTTTTGCCTTGTCAAGCATCAGGTTAATCAGGCTGTCAATGTCTGTATTACCGCTGCTTGCATACTCTCTCTCATAAGTCATATACACCTGCATGTCCCTGACATAATCCTTGATTTCAGTCGTCCTGTCCGCATCTGCCATCATCAGTATCTCGCTGAGATGGTGTTTTAAATCATGGCGCAGCCCCCTTACTTTTTCCTCCGACTTCATGATGACATCCAGCTGGTTCGAGTAGCTCTCAAGCTGCCGCTCAACCAGCGCGCTCTCCTCCAGGCGGGTGTATGCACCGACAAGCTCGTCGCAGATGTAGAACACAATCAGGTTCAGTAAAATCATGCCGATGCTGACAGTCACGCCCACATATTGATTGCCAATATCCGCAGAGAGCATGATAAACAGCACGGCGACCGTGATAATCGGCAGGAATATCAGCAAGTCCCAATGCTTTAGCGCCGTGCTCTCCCGCATGTTCCTGATGCCAAACTTTTCTATGATGCGTTCGCACACAAACATCAGCAGGAACATCAGGTAATATACTTCCGGACCGCTACCATCCCTGTCATACACCAGATACAGCGCAGCGACCTCGCAGAGTATGTTCATTCCCTGAAGCAAAAATGCAGCAACCAGTTTTTTCCCCTGTTTTCCGGGATAAATCTGTGTAAGCAGAAAAATAAAAACCATGCCCGCCGCAAAGCTGATTACCGACTTGCCATATTGACTGCTGACCAGCCAGACCGTTATGAAATAGAAACCATATGCCGCCAGTTCCGTTGACTTCCTCACCTGCGCCGTGTCAAAAAAGCAATGCATATATCTGTATACAATATATAATATCGCAATCTGTAAAAACAACATTTTTAATCATCCTGTCCCCATGCGTAATCCATAATGGATTTTCTTACCATCTTTCTGTAGGGCTGACTGATATTCAGCTCGACACCTCCGCTCATTTTTACAGTCTCATAGCTGCATTCGCTGATGTAATTCATATTAATAATATAAGACTGATGTATCTGGATGAAGCACTCCGGCAATATCACGATAATATCCTTTATCTTGCCCGTAAACTGTACTGTCGAATCCTTCGTCACCATATTGATCTTCTTGTTCTCACTATAAAAATAGATAATATATTTATGGGGAAGCCTGCAGCTGTAGCCGTTTGCCTTGTACTCAAAAACAGTATTGCCCCGATGGTACAGGCGCAGTGCCTCATCAATTGTGTCCCAGATATCCTGCGCACTCACCGGTTTTATCAAAAAATCTATCGGATGAATCTTGAAAAGTTCCAGTGCATAGCTGCTTTTTGAGGATATATATGCTATGCTGATGTCTGGATTTTCCAGCTCGTTCCGAATACGCTTCCCAATCTGTATGCCACTTGTGGAAACCAGCTCAATGTCCAGGAAAAGCAAGTCAATGGGTTTCTTGTCCGCCAGATCCTGGTAGAGCGCCTCCCCTGTGTTCCATACCGAAACCATGATTTCCACATTTTCCTTTCTGCCATACTCGTATACCATATCTGCTATCTGCGCACATGTATCCTTCTCATCGTCGCAAATACCTATATTGTACATATCTATCATGCCTTTCAATTATGTGTAATGTTTTTTATCTTTTTTGTGTTCACCCTTATCACGGGACGCACCCCGAATCCGCTCACGCCAGCCTCTGTCATCTGTAACAGCTCCGCGGTATAGCCGTTGTCCACCAGATAACATTTGCTTGACTTGTTCGCCACGGGATCCCGCAGCCACCAGTAATACTCCTCCACCCCGTATACCAGGGAAAACACATTGTAATAGTTTGTCTGATCCTGCTCAATTGCCTGCTCCGTGGGTTTTACATACAGCCTGACGTCCGCATCCTTAAGCCACAGCAGCTCCTCCTGCGAAAGCAGCCATACCAGATCCGTGCTCCCCACCGGTTCCTTATCCAGGGCATTCCCCTTCGTGATATTTGTGGTGGGCACGATTGCCGCCTTCTCCTGCTCGGTAAAGCCAAATAAAAAACCCTCCTCATTTGCATATCCGTTCTTTTTGTCTGACGTTGCGCTGGCGACAGGCCCGATTCCCTCGTAGGTCACATTTTCCTCATCCGAATTCAGCCATGTCCTGATATCCGAAGTCGCCCAGCGGCTGCTCCCGCGCACATACTCCTGTAATTCCAGATTCCGGTCTGCCTCCGTCTCAGTGATACTCCAGTAATCATTCCCTTCATCCATATTGTAGCTGCCGCTATCCGGCACATCAAATGCCTTGTTCGTCAGAATATATTCGGAAATCAGTGTAGCCGTTCCATTCTCATCAGACTTAAGTACCCGCCATTCAATCGGTTCCCCAAGATATGTGCCAAACACAACCGTACCACCCTTTTCAAATGACACGCGGGCGCCTCTTTCATGAAAAAACATGGCAAGGCATATCGCTGCAATTGCAATGAATTCTATCAGCTCAAGAACACGCTTCCTCCTGTCCCTGTTCCTGCCATGAACCTTATATCCCCCAGCAAAACCAGACCGGCTTACGTCCTTTCCCCCATCATCCCCACTGCCATACGCACTTTCCCGGGAACAGTTGTCCTCAATATTTTTGATACCCTCCAGAATTTTCTCATAATTGTCCGTGTCCTTACCCACAATCCACTGGTTTGACATCAAAAAATATTCAAGCGGTTTGCTCAGTCTGACATCCTCAACCTGATAGACCAGTGTAGGAACACAATGGCTGACCGCATACTCAATCTCCCTCAGCACGGTCTCCGAACTGTTGGAGGCATTGGAAAGTATCAATAGCAGCACATCGCACCTGCGGTCAGCGATACTGCCCTGCGGCGCGTATATACACGTATGCCCATTGGATTCCAGCATCTCGCATATTTTTCTGGCTGTATGTTCATTTTTATCTGAATGTGAAATATATATATACATATCCAACTCCGTGTTACATTTTATCGCATATACTGCAAAAAGACCTGAACAGTTATTTTCTATTTTACTATTAACTATGTGTCTTGTGCAATATAAACTTTCAACAAAATACACGCAAATGTTTAGATTCATCCATAATATATAAGTTTCTTTATATATCCATGTACATATATGCACCATAAATGGCAAAAAAAGAACAGGCATGTAGTCTGTTCTTTTTTATTTATGCGCAGCCCCATGCAGAGGAAGTATGTCGCTAAGGCGACGCATGGGGCGCGCGGCGAGTAGTGGAGAAGGTCATTCCCCTACTCGATTGTGAGGGAAAGTCTTCCCTGCCCGATTGCACATGGATGTCCAAATGAAACATGTCAGGACTTCAGCGTCCTTGTAGCATTTAAAACCGCAATAATCATCACGCCCACATCTGCAAAAATCGCCCACCACATATTTACAAAGCCTACCGCCCCCAGCGCAAGGCACGCAAATTTTACGGCAAGTGCAAACACAATATTCTGGTGCACAATCCCCAGCGTCTTCCTGGATATTTTCATGGCTGTGGCAATCTTTACCGGGTCATCATCCATCAGAACAATGTCTGCCGCCTCAATCGCTGCGTCCGAGCCAAGCGCCCCCATCGCAATACCGATATCCGCCCGCGAGAGCACCGGCGCATCGTTGATGCCGTCCCCGACAAAAGCCAGCCGTTCCTTCCCGCCTTTCTCCGCCAGCAGGCGTTCCACCTCCGCAACCTTGTCTGCCGGAAGCAGCTCGCTCTTTACGACATCCACGCCAAGCTCTGCCGCCACCGCCTCCGCTACATTCGCTGCATCTCCGGTCAGCATGACCACCTGCCGGACGCCTGCTGCCTTCAGCCCTGCCACTGCCTCCTTTGCATTTGGCTTCACCACGTCCGATATCAGGATATATCCTGCATAATTTCCATCAATTGCCACATGAACCTCGGTTCCTGTTTTCTGTGGCTTTGTATAGGAAATCCCCAGTCTTTTCATCAGCCTGGCGTTTCCAGCGGACACTTTTCTGCCGTCAATGACAGCCGATACCCCATGTCCGCTGATTTCCTCCACATCCGAAACCCGCGATGCATCCACCGGTTTTCCATATGCCTCTTTCAGACTCCTGCTAATCGGGTGCCCGGAATAACTCTCCGCACAGGCAGCTGCCTCCAGAAGCGTGTCAGGCGATACCCCCTCCGCCGGCTCAATGTGCGTCACTTCAAAAACGCCTTTCGTCAGTGTGCCTGTCTTGTCACACACGACATACTTCGTCTCGGAAAGCGCCTCGAGATAATTGGAGCCTTTTACAAGTACCCCCTGTGCGGACGCACCGCCAATCCCGCCAAAAAAACTGAGCGGTATGGAAATGACCAGCGCACACGGACAGCTGATGACAAGTGTCGTGAGCGCCCTGATGACCCACTGTGACCAGTTCGCAGGATTTCCCATGACCATATTGGCAAGCGGCGGCAGTATGGCAAGCGCCAGTGCGCCCAAACAGACAGCCGGTGTATAATATCTGGCAAACCTGGTGATAAAATTCTCTGATTTTGATTTTTTCATGCTGGAATTTTCCACCAGATCCAGTATCTTTGACACAGTGGACTCGCCAAATTCCTTTGTTGTCTCTATGCGCAGAAGCCCTGACAGATTGACACATCCACTGATGACATCGTCCCCCTCGCCGACTTCCCGCGGGAGGCTCTCCCCTGTGAGTGCACTTGTGTTGAGTGTGGAAGACCCGCTTACGACAACTCCGTCTATCGGCACTTTTTCACCCGGCTGCACGACAATGATTGTTCCGATTTCCACATCATCGGGATCAATCTGTTCCAGCTCCCCATCCTGCTCGATATTGGCATAATCAGGGCGGATATCCATCAGCGCCGAGATGTTTCTGCGGCTCTTTCCCACCGCATAGCCCTGGAACAGCTCCCCTATCTGGTAAAAAAGCATGACAGCCGTTCCCTCTGTGTATTCCCCAAGAATAATGGCACCTACTGTCGCAAGCGCCATCAGGAAATTTTCATCAAACACCTGCCCATTGAAAATCCCAAGCACAGCCTTTCTTAAAATATCATACCCGATAATCAGGTATGGAACCAGAAACAGCGCCAGCCGGAGATATCCATCCTCCACCGGCAAAAGCCCAAACACCACAACCAGGACTGCCGAAATCATAATTCGAATCAAAACTTTCTTCTGCTTCTTTGTCATATTTTCACATCCTTTCCAGTTACTGTTCACGCCCCACCTGATATTGGCACACTTTTGGCTCTTAAAGGCGTAAACAGCAGCAGTTTATGCATACACACGGTAGTCGCAAAATGGCTCCCGCATTTCACGCGGAGCCATTTGATATGTAATTTTATGTTATAAGAAGATTTCACAGTCTGACTCAACCTTCTTGCAGTTTTTTAAAACCTCCGCCATGACTGCGGACTCGTCAGCGCCCTCCTCGAACTCGACTTTCATTTTCTGTGGCATAAACGCGACTGTCGCCTCTTTTACCCCTGCCGTCTTCTTAGCCGCTTCCTCCATTTTTGCCGCACATGCCGCACAGTCTACCTCAATCTTATACGTTTTTTTCATCCTTTTTTGCCTTCCTTTCTTCCTTTTAAAAATGTTTTTACTCCAAAATATGTTCCATACCGATACGGATAATCTCCGAGACGTGCTCATCCGCAATCGAGTAATAGATACTCTTTCCCTCCCGCTTTGTCTTTACCAGCTTGCTCTGTTTTAAAAGCGCCAGCTGATGACTGACTCCCGACTGGGTCATATTCAGCCGCTCAGCGATGTCACCCACACACATTTCCCCGCTGTCCATGAGCAGTGAGAGAATCGTGAGCCTTGTAAAATCACCGAATATCTTGAAAACACCTGCCAAATCCTCCATGGTCTCTGTTGTTATCCTTGTGTCTTTCAATCAATCACTCCCTTTCTTATATGAACATTTAATCATATATTCAATTATATGTCAAGAGGAAAGCTAAAATATTCATATGAAAAAAAGATACCCAATGTCCTTACCTCTGACATTGAATACCCTTTTTCATTTTTCTTATGCAATCAGCGCCAGCATTTCATCAACGTTCTTTTTCCCAAACACGATTTTATCATCATTGATTACGATACAAGGCACACTCATGACATTGTACCGTTCTTTCAAATCCGGAAAATGCGACAGGTCAAACATCTCTGCCGTGACATGCTCGGAATCCGCCGCAATCCGCTGTGCCGCCATCACCGACTCCGGGCACATGGTACACGTCAGGGAAACCAGGATTTTAATATTTTTTTCCGCGGAAAGCGCCTTGATTTTATCGCTGGTCTGGCTGTCAAGCTGCTGTCCCGGACCTGCCACATTGTACAGTGCAATGATAAAGGAGTTAAACTCGTGTCCGCCCGGCACACCGTGGAAATAGATTCCACTGCTTTTGCCTGCGCTGTCCAATATCTCTACCGCAGGCAGTTTTATATCCGGTGCGTCTGCCTTCCCCTCTGTCCATTCCACCTTGTCTGTGATACCTGTCAGTTCATTCAGAAATCCCCTGATTTCACCGGAAAGGGAACTATCGTCCAGCCACGCCCTGACGGTAACGCCTGATGCAAACTTCGAGAATACCCCTTCCAGCTGCTGCCTGATTTCGCTGCTGATAAATCCATTGCCTTTTGTAAAATATACTTTCTTATCCTGAACTTCTTTTTTCTTTGTCGCAGCCGGCTCTTGATACAAGTCCGGAATCCCCAGTTTTGCGTGAATTTCCGAGACAGCCTTCTCAAGCGAAGTCGCCGCAACCGCCCCATCTGACACAGCTGTCACCACCTGTCTGAGGTTTTTGACGCAGACATCCCCTGCTGCAAAGACACCAGATACATTTGTCTGCCTGTTGCTGTCTGTAAGCAGATATCCCTGTCCGTCGCGTTCCACACTGTCCGTTATCCAGTCTGTATTGGGCACATATCCCGCAAAGACGAAAATTCCAAAAGTGTCCCCCTGCGGCGCGTCATACCGCCAGGTTTCCCCTGTGGCATTGTTGCGGAATACGGCATACGACAGCGCATGTTCGCCTCCCGCCTCAAGAATCTCCGTCTCGAAAATGGTCTCGATATTGCCATATTCCTTTAATTTGTCCGATACGGTTTTCGCACATGTGAAGTCTGGCTCCCGCACAATCATCGTGACCTTTCTGGCATATTTCGTAAGGAACATGCCCTCCTCCACTGCCGCAAAACCGCCGCCTATGACAAAGACATCCTTCCCTGTGAAAAATTCCCCGTCGCAGGTGGCACAGTAAGCAACGCCCCTGCCCTGAAACTCCTTTTCACCCTTAAATCCAAGTTTTCTGGGGTTCGCGCCCGGAGCAAGGATGACGCCGAGCGCCTCATAGTCACCCTTGGTAGTGTGCAAAAGCTTTCTGTCCTTGTCAAGCTCCATGTCCAGCACTTCCGCTATGGCAAATTCTGCCCCGAACCCTTCCGCCTGTACGCGCATGTGCTCTGTCAGCTCTCTGCCGCCTGACAGCTCCACCCCCGGATAATTTACAATCTCGGAGGTTATGGTTATCTGTCCGCCTATTTTGTCCTTTTCCAGCACCAGCACCTTGTACTTTGCCCGCGCGGCATAAATTGCGGCGGACAGTCCCGCAGGTCCTGCTCCTATCACAACCACATCATATAATCTGTCATGCGTTTCCATCATGCCTGTCAATCCCCACCTTCCTTATTATAATTGTATTCTCTATTAATTAAATCAGTCCCACTAGGTCAAGGCTGGGTTTTAATGTCTCCGCACCGGGCTGCCATTTTGCCGGGCATACCTGGTCGCCATGCTCTGCCACGAACTGCGACGCCTGCACACGGCGGAACAGCTCCTCGGCATTTCGTCCGACATTTCCGGCTATCACATCGTACGCCACAATTTTCCCCTCGGGATTGACAATGAAGCTTCCCCGCTCTGCAAGGCCATCCTCCTCTATCAGAACATCAAAGCCCCTCGCAAGCACTGCGGTCGGATCTGCCAGCATCGGGTACTGAATCTTTTTGATCGTCTTGGACACATCATGCCATGCCTTGTGCACAAAATGCGTGTCGCAGGAAACGCTGTATATCTCACAGCCTATTTTCTTGAACTCCTCATACTTGTTCGCCAAATCCTCAAGCTCTGTCGGACAGATAAACGTAAAATCCGCAGGATAGAAAAAGAACACGCTCCACTTTCCGAGCACATCCTTCTTGGTCACCTCCCTGAACTCGTTATTTACAAACGACTGAACCTTGAAATCCACGATTTCCTTATTGATTAATGACATGTCAAATCCTCCTTTTTGATGACCTTTTAGTAAAATGGCAACTTATTATGCAAGCCTGCACAATAATATAAGGAATAGTCTAACCTTTTTACGTCAGACTATTCCTTATTAATTGGGTGAAATCATGATTTCTTTTCAATTCTGAATAACTTTTCATCCTGTGAAAGCTCAACTGCAACATGTGCCTTTTCCAGTACTTTTTCAGGCAGCTTATCCTTCAATATGGAAACCACCAGCTGAATATTTTTCTGCTGCACATATTGCGCAACTTTTATCAGCTGATTGTCATGCATGAGTTCCTTTTTGTCATTTAGCAAAAAATGCATACATGGAATTTTTTCTTTATCAGCAAACAAAATATATGCCAAATCAAAACATAATATCTCACCCTGCTTTTTTCCGGTGCTCATGTTTGCATTAAAAGCATTAAACTTATATACCTGTTGACCATTCTTGTTTACTGTCTTATCATATTTCAATGCATATTTCTCTCCATATAGTTCCTGTGAAATATTAGAGAAAACTCTATTAAACTTTTTTAATTGCTCTTTTAACAATAATTCAAATTCATCTGAAAATAAATATTTATCAATATTCTCAATCTGCTCACTAAGTTCCTTTATATTTCCCTCCACTTCATTTAGTTGGGCGATAATACTTTCGTATTCCCCCTTCATTCTGTATTTATCATTTAGCTCTGAAATAATCTTTTCAAGTTCCTCAAACGAATCTCCTTTGGCAATTTTATTACTTAATATTTTCTCTTCACTTAAAAGACTACTTAGTTCATTTTTTGCCATTGCTATCTTTTCATTTATTTCTGGAAGATCCTGAACAATAAACTTTATTTTCTCCACAACCATGTTATTGTGATATGTAACCAAATCCTCAAATGTTTTTTGTATACCATCAATGTTTATTGACACCTCACTATACAAAACCCTGAGCTGCTCTAGGTCAATGGATGAAATACTTTGATTCAACTCCCTCTGCGATTCCTCAATTAGACTTTTCCTGATTTCCAGTTTGGTGATGTAAGATCCTGTCTTGTTAATCTGATACTTGATAACATTTAATTGGTCTAAATCCTGCTCTAAAGACTCATTCAGGTTAAATTCCGATTTTTTAAGGTTCAAGAATTCTATTTCGTCCTCAACCATCTCCAGAGCTATTTCATATGCTGTCTTTGTCTGGCTTTTCTCCAGCCTGTCCCGAAAAATAATTTCCTGGTTCATTTTTGCAGTCAGAGACTGTTTTTTGGCACCTCCATCAAATATACAACCTAACAAGTACAAATATAATGTTTCATATTCAACATCTGTAGTAAATTTGTCCAAAGTTTTAAGTGTCTTATTAATACTGTCATCCTTATAGCGGATGTTATGGGATATCACCTGCCTGAACGAAGGCTTCTCGACATGTTTATCCGGCATGATATGCCTTTGCAGCTCATCCTCAAAATCCTTACCCGGTACATCTTTCCCATTAATTCTTCTAATGCACTTTTTTCTTTGCAAAAAATTCCTTGTTACCTCAACACTCCTTGAATCTGGATCATTTATATCATCAACCAATGTGACTGATATCATCACCTCTTCATCGCTTAAAAAATTTTTCACAACATCATATACTTCCTTTGTGTTTTCAGTATCTGTATATATGATATTGGATTTCGCACCAAGGCAAAAATCAATCAGTTTTAATACCGTAGTCTTACCTACATTGTTTCCAGTTAGTCTCGTATTCTCAATCGATGTATTGTCGATAATCAGGTTGAGCCCTGCCTTAAATTCCATATCCCTTATCACTCTGTCAGGCGAAGCAATCATCAAACGTTTTATGAACATAATCCCACCAAGCCTTTCTCATCAACATATGCAGCATCTATCAGATATAGCCAGTCCAGACAGAGCAAAAAGGTGGAAAACGACATATCATTAAGAACTTTTACTTTTTCATACAAAGATAACAGCTGCTGGGAATCCTCTTTTCTCAATTGCTCAATCACCAGGGAACCATTGTAATAAATTGTAAGCTCTGGATGAATATTATCGGGTAGCAACATAGCTATATCCCTCCGGATTTCTAAAGATTTTACACCGCACAAACGCATCAACAACAATAATAGATACGCACATTTCCAGCTCCTCATATGGAATTTCTACATAGTTTCTACTGTTCCTTATTATCTCTATGGCATTGTCAATCAAGAGATAAAAAATTTCATGGTCATTTTTTCCCTCACCTGAAAGTTTGGCATACAGGTTTCTCAATACAGAAAATACTGACAGACTCTTATTTGCACCCTGCTTATCAAACTCAGCGTATTTTTCATCCAATCTGCTGTAAAATACCTTGAATTCGTCAATTGTATACCGTGCCGATATCAAATTATTGAACGCTATCTTCCTCTCAATTTCAAATTGATTAATTTCCAAGGACTCTGGCACTTCTGCCAGATTTTCCTGTGACAAAATATTAATAATTGCCGCCAGATTACTGTCTACCTTAAAAGCATCTACCTCTGTTCCCAATTCATCTTTTATAAAACAATAAAACGCTCTCTGTTCATCTATTTTCATATTCAGAACCAGATTCAGGATAGACTTGATATCATAAATGTCATTTTGTGGTGAAAAATTTACTCCATGTGGGTTTTTATATGTATCTTTTCTTAATTTATTTGCATCTCCTGTAATTGCAATAAAGATAAAGCGAAACCCTGAATACGCTGAAAGAACTTCCTTTTTCAATGAATTCCCTATTTTTTGCTTTGTACATGTCGATGATACTTGTGCAATAATCTTATGCTTTTCGTCTATCAAGTCTATTCCTTCCATATTCTGCTCAATGGCGTTCAAATTTTTCAAATCATATCCTAATAACTTACTAACCATATCAGCAAAAAAATTCTCAGAATAAATATTTAAACTAAGCAGATTTATTTTTCCCCTGTTTTTTATGCGGTACGATAAAAAATCCAGTCTTTCCTCAATGTATTCAAAGTATGTGCTACGCCTCATCTGTTCCTCTCTATTTGTTTCCATTAAAAATTTAATGTTCTGTTCATTTGTTCTATTTTTATACTATACCTTTTAATGAATATTTTGTCAACAAAACAAACGTATATTCGTAAAAATTTGACACAATAATCGATTAATTTATAAAAATTTAAAAAAAGCAAAACAGGAACCAGCCCTCCAAGGTTAATTCCTGTTTTTGTATGTCTTATCGGATATTCTTTTTCATACATTACGCGTTAATATCGCATCCTACAAATACTTTTTCAACAGCTGTGTCAGCCTGTTCACGTCAATTGGCTTTGCCACATGCTCGTTCATGCCGCAGTCGAGGCACCGCTGGATATCGTCGGAGAACGCGTCTGCCGTCATTGCAATAATAGGCAGGTCTGCATCCGGACGCACCAGGGCGCGAATCGCTTTCGCCGCATCATATCCGTTCATGACAGGCATCCTGATATCCATCAGGATTACGTCGTAATATCCCGATTCAGACTGGCTGAATTTCTCAACGCATATTTTGCCATTCTCTGCCCGCTCCAGTGCAAAGCCTTCCTCGGACAGGAGATCCTCGGCGATTTCCCAGTTCAGGTCGTTGTCCTCGGCGAGCAAAATCCGTTTTCCGGAGAAACTGCCGTGCGACACAGACTCCTTTTTCGTCTCCTCATGCGGCTCATCCAGCATATACCGGCTCAACCCAAGGTATAAGTTTGACTTAAAGAGCGGTTTTGAAATAAATCCCTGTACTCCTGCCTCTGCTGCCTCCTCTTCAATCTCGCTCCAGTCATATGCAGAAATGATAAGGATAGGTGCATTCTCTCCCAGGTGTTTGCGCATCTCGCGTGCCGTGTGCAGGCCATCCATCTCGGGCATCTTCCAGTCCAGAAGGACAATCTCATAAGGATTTTGTTCATCATGGCATTTTTTTGCCATTTCCACGGCAGTCCTTCCATCCATAGCCCACTGTGCATCAATTCCAATCTCTTTCAAGGAATCAACCGCGCTCTGGCACAGATCCTGATTATTGTCCACCACCAGCATTCTCCACGACGGAAGCTTCATGTCTTCCAATTTGGTATCCGCCTTTTCCAGGTCAAGTATAATGTGAAACTCTGTCCCTTCACCAGGCGTGCTCTGCACATCAATACTGCCCTTCATCGTGTCCACAATCGCCTTCGTAATCGCCATTCCAAGACCCGTACCTTCGATTTTATCAATCTGTGCCTTCTCTTCTCTTGTAAACGTATCAAAAATCTTTTCAAGAAACTCTTTTGTCATCCCGATACCGCTGTCCTTCACGAGAAAATGGCACCGCACATAATCATCACCAACAGGCGACTGCTCCTGTTCCAAGTAAACATTGATTCTTCCGCCCTCCGGCGTAAACTTTAATGCATTGGACAGCAGATTAATCAGTATCTGGTTCAGGCGCACACTGTCGCAATGAACCTCCTCCGTAATAATTTTCTGGATAAAGATATCAAAGTGCTGCTGGCGTTCCTTTACCTGAGGCTGCACAATGTTGACAATGCTGTCCATCGTCTCCCGCAGCGAAATCTGGTTCATGTTCAGCGTCAGCTTTCCACTTTCAATTTTTGACATATCCAGCACGTCATTGATAAGTCCGAGCAAATGCCTGCTGGACAAAGTAATTTTACCAAGACAGTCCTTGACACGCTCCGTATTGTCAATATTTGCCATCGCAATCGCCGTCATTCCCACAATTCCATTCATCGGAGTCCGGATATCATGGCTCATACTGGACAAAAACTCACTCTTTGCCTTATTCGCCTTGACTGCTTCCCTTCGCGCCATTTCCAATTCCATTACCTGCTGATTTGACAATCTGTAATAGATAATAAAAATGATTGCTATTCCACCGATAATAATAATGCACATAAGCAGTGTTATCATCTGGCGATCCATGCTCAGATTTTCCAAAATCCTGTCCAGTGTTCCAAATGGCATCAGGGAAATTAAAAACCACTCGGAATTTGTCAGGTCAGTACACAACAGGTATCTCTTTTCACCATCAACACAGGCAAGCGTAGCATACTCCGTATTTGTATCCAATGCCTCCTGAAGCTCAGCCGCATATACGTCAGCCTGCTTTCCATTATATTCGCAGAACGTCTCGCTCATATTTTGAAAAAAAGAATCTTCCTTCGTCCTTATCACAAAAGAGCCGTCATTGCGAACTATATAAGAGTACATCAGTGAATTCTCGGTATCCAACGCAAGGGCATTTTCCAAAAACTCCATTGGCATCGCCGCAACCATGGCAGAACTGGTTTTCCCATCCTTCATAGGGTATGCCACATCAATCAGCATACACAGCACCCGCTCGCCATCAGCGCTGACACCGGAAAACACCCGCAGGCTGCTGTCATGCAGAACCCTCTGGAAAATTTCTTCACTCTCGTATTCCACTTCTTTGCCATAAACCAGCTCTGATTCTCCTTCACTTGTATAAAGCCCCAGATAAGTAAAATCACGAACCTGGGCGCTGACTACAAGCTGGTCTATCATTTCCTGCCCATATACCATCTCTTCCGGGGGATGCCTCTGTACGATTCCCTCCATCTCCAATATCTGGGAATCGACCACGACATCAAACTTCTCCTGCATCTGTTTTGCAATTGCAGACATATAAATCATGCCAATTTCATTGATCGCACCGTCACTTTTACCTGATATGTACACAGATGTGATTGCAAAAATTAAGATACATACAGAAATCAAAATGGAGAAACTAAACACCAAAAACTTTTTTGTATTCCTTATCATTGTAATTCCTCTTTTATACAAAATATTATCCCTCTTCGACATCCGCTCCATACAATATTCCAGAGCACACAAAATTCCCTTATAAATTATACAAGATATCTGTAAAAAGTCAATATTCTTCAATTATGTGACAATTCGTAACAGTTCAGCCTTCGGCCTCCTGTTACGACAATTTATTATAAAATTTTCTCCATTCCGATCTTTTGCTCCACAAGCCCACAGCTTTCATAAAACCTCCGGGCACCCTCATTACATGCCCACACATTCAGCGTGACATTGTAGCATCCCTGCTTCTTTGCGTAATCCAGCACATGCTCATAAAGCTTTTTTCCGATATGCTGCCCCCGCCTTGTCTCATCAACACACAAATCATCTATGTAAAGGGACCTGATGTCAGTCAGTATGTTGTCGTCCTTATGCTGCTGAAAAACACAGAACGCATATCCCAATATACTTTCCGCCTCATCGGTACACACAAAGATTGGCCTGTTGTCATCATGAATCAGTGCACGAAGCTCTTCGTCCGTGTATTTTTTTGTTTCCTTCTTAAACAAGTCCGGTCTGCCATTGTGATGCACCATCAGCACCTGGCAGAGCAGACTGTTTATCCCACCCATATCTTTTTCCCGGGCACACCTTATTTTCATTTCCAAACCGCTCCTCGTTTGCAATATTATTATCATTATAACAGATTTTATTTTACTTTCAATATTTATTCAAAAAACACTTGTCATATCCTGTTTCCGAGATTATAATACAAAATGGTTTAATATAAATGATGCAGAAAGGATATGACCATCTCCATGAACAAAGATTTAACCGTGGAAAATCCACAGACAGTATTGTGGAAATTCTGCCTTCCCATGTTTGGAAGCATTATTTTTCAGCAGCTTTACAACATCGCAGACAGTCTTGTCGCAGGTAAATTCATCAGTGAAAATGCACTTGCCGCTGTTGGAAACAGCTACAATGTCACGCTCATCTTCATCGCGTTTGCATTCGGATGCAATATCGGATGTTCCGTGATTGTGTCACAATTTTTCGGCGCCAAAAATTACTGCGAGATGAAGACCTCTGTCTACACGACCCTGATTGCAAGTGCCGTGCTGTGTGCCGTCCTGATGCTTTTGGGCTTTCTGTTCTGCGATACCCTCCTCGAACAGATGAAGACCCAGCCGGAAATCATGGCTGACTCCGCACTGTATATGAACATTTACATACTGGGACTTCCCTTCCTTTTTTTCTATAATATTGCGACCGGCATCTTCTCTGCACTCGGGGACTCCAAGACACCGTTTTACTTTCTTGCATTCTCATCGACGTCAAATATCGCGGTCGACATCCTGTTTGTAAAATGCTTCCACATGGGAATTGCCGGTGTTGCATGGGCAACCTTTTTGTGCCAGGGAATAAGCTGCATTCTTTCGCTTATTCTGATTCTGAAGAGACTGGCATGTATTAAAACAGACAAAAAAACAGGGATATTTTCATTCGCCCTGCTCAAAAAGATTGCCGTGATTGCCGTGCCAAGTATCCTGCAGCAGTCCTTTATCTCTGTCGGAAATATTTTTATCCAGAGCATCATCAACAGCTTTGGCATCAGTGTCACAGCCGGATATTCTGCCGCCGTAAAGCTCAACAACCTTGTCATCACATCGTTCACAACGCTTGGAAACGGCGTATCAAACTTTACCGCCCAGAATATCGGCGCCGGTATTCCCGCAAGGGTCAGAAGCGGGCTGCGAGCCGGTTTAAAGCTGGTATGGTTCATCTGTGTGCCCATTGTACTGCTGTATGTGTTTCTCGGAAAATATCTGCTGCTGCTGTTTATGGATTCAACCTCCGCTGAAGCGCTGGTGACAGGCGAACAATTCCTGTGGATTCTCTCGCCCTTTTATTTCATCGTATCGGCAAAGCTTGTGACAGACGGTGTTCTCCGGGGTGCCGGCGCCATGAAACCATTTATGGCAGCCACCTTTACCGATTTGATCCTCCGGGTTGTGCTTGCGTTCCTGTTCTCCGGCATGTTTGGCGCCATCGGCATCTGGTGCGCATGGCCTGTCGGCTGGACAATTGCCACCGGAATGTCTGTCTGTTTCTATAAACAGCTCCAAGACAAGTGGAATATCAGCCAGTAAAACTGCCTGTCAGCATTCAGTTGACAGGCAGTTTTGTTACCGTTTTACCGGCGTCAGATATCCAGTTCCTTTATCACTTCTGCAAGTGTATCTGCGGACTGTTTCAGTTTTGTCTGCTCCTCCTCGTTCAATGCGATGGGCACCCTTGTCTGTACGCCGTCCTCGCCAATAACCGCAGGCATGCTCAGCGCCATTCCCTCGATTCCATATTCCCCATGTATCATCCTTGACAACGGCAGTATGGAACGCTCATTCCGTACAATTGACTCGCAGATTCGTTTCACAGACATTGCAATGCCATAGTATGTCGCCCTCTTCTTGGAAATAATTTCATACGCGCAGTTCTTGACCTCCTCCGCAATCCGCTCCATGGACTCCTCATGCCGGAAATGTCCCCGCAGCTCACAGAAGTCATTCAAAGGAACACCTGATACATTGGCACTGCTCCATGCTGCAATTTCACTGTCCCCATGTTCCCCGATGATAAATGCATGTACACTCTTGCTGTCGACATCAAGATGCTCACCAAGCTTGTATTTGAGTCTTGCAGTGTCCAGCACTGTCCCCGACCCAATGACCCTGTTCTCAGGCATGTTGCTGAGCCTGCATGCAACATAGGTGAGGATATCCACAGGGTTTGACACAATCAAAAGGATTCCCTGATAATTCCGGCTTGCAATCTGGGGGATAATGCTCTTGAAGATAGCTACGTTTTTGTGTACCAAATCCAGGCGTGTCTCATCCGGCTTCTGGTTTGCACCCGCCGTGATAATCACGATTGCCGCATCCACAATGTCATCATAGTCACCTGCATAGATGTCCACATGCCCGATAAACGGAATGCCGTGCGCAATGTCAAGCGCCTCTCCCTCCGCCCTGTCATGGTCGGCATCTATCAGCACCATCTCCGAGAACAGTCCGCTCTGCATCAGGCAGAATGCGATTGACGACCCCACAAAGCCACAGCCTATAATTGCCACTTTTCTGTTATTGATTACTTTCATTGTTAAGCCCTCCTTATAATCTTTAATATTCTTTCCTTTTTTACCGATATGATACCGCTTTATGAAATATTCGTGAATCCTGTGTCGGGAACCATAACAGCTATCCCGTCACAGGACAAATCCACCGGAAGTCATATGCGCAACCTGATTGCCGGACTCGTCGCTTACCTTTACCTCATAATAGCAGGTTGTCCGCCCCTCCTTGATTTTCTGTGCCCTGGCAATCAGTTTATCCCCCTTTGCCCTGCCGAGAAAGTTTATGGATGCGTTGAGCGACACCTGCGGGCTTTTGTTCCAGTTCGAGGCTACCGCAAATGCAAAGTCTGCAAGCGTAAAAATTGCCCCTCCCATGACTGCCCCCAGCGCATTCCGGTGTATCTCGGTAAGCTGCATAGAACATTGTGCATATCCTTCGTCCACCGCGTCTATCACAGCGCCGTTTACCGTTGCAAAACGATCCTGTGAAAACCTCTCACGAATTTCGTCAAGCGTTATCCCTTCTGTTTTTTCCGTACCCTGCATGTGTTGTCTCCCCCTCTTTACATATATGAAAAGCATGGTATCCTTTATTCCAACCATGCTTTTCTTTTCCTTAATATGACACGTTTATTTCACTACCATGCCCAGTGTCCCCATAATATATTCTATTTCCCTGTCGACAGCTTCCGCCGTAACGCCAATTGTCTGCGCCGATATCTTGAGGCCTTCCATCGTGTATGCGATATTCCGTGCCGCTTCCGCCACATCCTCGCACACCATCCATTCCTGTTCCACCCCGTCCGCTATCAGCTTCTCCAGGGCAGTTACATTTTCCTGAAACAGCTTTTTGACAGGATTGTCATTTTTAGCAGGTTTATTTTCAAACAGATATTCATATATTGCTGCCGTAATATTGTCTTTTTTCCGCAAAATCCTTTTTTTCTGCTCGTCAAGGTAAACAAGCATCACTTCGCCCGGTGTGGCATGAGCTGCCCGCGCCTTTTCCAGGACAGCTTCCTCACCAGCATACTCCTCCGCAAGCACCGCCTCAAAAAGCTCCTTCGTATTGGAAAAATACAGATAAAGACCACCGCGGCTGATATCACATGCCTCAACAATGTCCTTCATCGTGACAGCCCGGTATCCGTTCCTGCAAAATACATTCCGTGCTTTCTGCATAATATACTTTTTTTTCTGTACTGATTTGTCTCCCATCCGCATGCTCCCGTCCTAATATTCCAGTGGCTTTCTGATTTCCATCAATTCCTTCAGCTTCAGCAGAAGTGCGAGATACACTCCGTTCTGGACGCCCTCGGCCCATACCGCGCCCTTTACGTCACCGCGCAGGACATACTTTGACAGGATGTCGCCCAGAACGGTTATCTCCTGCAAGGAGCATGCGCTTATTACGCGGAGTTCATCTGCCGCCGTCCTGATACGGTATCTTGAAAAGGTATACACATAATTTCTGTTTAAAAAATCAGTTGCCTTTACTTCCTTGATAAAACTAAGCAGTGTTGAATCATAAACCGGAACTGCCATGGAGGTCTTGTCAATTCCCTCCCCGCTGTATATGTCCGATGCAGCGGTACCGCTCTTGTTCTGAAGCCATGACAGATATTTCATCAGTCTTGCCACATCATCCCTGTAACAAATGATAATCTCATCCCTCGAAAGTCTAAGGCTGTCCTGCATGTCAGTTCCTCCCATTCCTAATTTCTCAGTTTACGCACTATGCTAATATTTTATCACAAAATAACCAAAAGTACAGCGATTATTGTTATTTTTTGTATGTTTTCGTTCCTTAATCAAAATTTAATCAAATATTTATTGCTTATTCCCTTATATTCTGGTTACTATAAGAATATGTTTTTTTACCGCATTTATTTTACGAGGAGAACTACCATGAGATTTGAGTCCGCAATAAAATTTTTACTGCGCTTTCTGTTAAAGCCCCTGTCCTTTATTCCTGCACTCATGATGATGTACATTATCTTTTCATTTTCAGCCCAGGATGGCACGACCAGCTCCAACCTGAGCTACAAGGTTACTTACAAGGCTGTTTCGGCGGCTGACAGGGCGCTTGACCTGGAACTGACGGACAAGCAGATATCGCGCTGCATCCGGAAAATCCATTATTACGTACGCAAGCTTGCCCATTTTACGGAGTACTTCCTGCTTGCAGTCTCGGTCTCCTTTCCTTTATACGTGTATGGAATCCGTGGAATATGGCTGGTTATCACCGGGGGCATCCTCTGTGTGGGATTTGCGTCCCTCGACGAGATTCACCAGCTTTTTGTGCGCGGGCGGGGCGCCTCCGTGCGCGATGTCGTCATCGACAGCTGTGGTTCCCTCATCGGGATCCTGTTTGTACGACTATTTGGTTATATTGGCAGAAAGACCATTTTTGAACCATTAAGCAGGCGTTAGTGTGCATTTTTATTTGTTTCGACTAATAAAATGTTAAATTTTTACAATATAGTTATAGAATTTGGACTTGTTTTATTGTATAATATGAATAGTTTAGCAGATACGCTAGACTTGCTAATTAGCAAATTCCGGAAGAATTCCCCTTTTACACAAACCAGGAGCCTGATTACTCAGGCTCCTGGTTTGTCTCATTTTTTCCTTTTTACAGACTGACATAATTATATTTCAGCCAGTTCCTGCACAGTTCCATCCACTGCGCGCACTGTGGTTCAATCTCATTGCCTTCCTTCATTGCGGTTTCCTTTGTCGCCAGTGCATACCCATGCCCGCCGTGCGGAAAGACATGGTACTCAAAATTGACGCCTGCCTTTCTCAGCGCGGATGCAAACAGCAGCGAATTCTCAAGCGGCACGGCGCCGTCTTCAAAGGTATGCCACATAAATACAGGCGGCACCTGGTCCGTCACCTGGTTTTCCAGGCTTAATTCGCGCTCCAGCGCCTCATCTGCCTTCTCCCCCATCAGGTTCACAAAACTTCCCCTGTGTGCAAATTCGCCCGATGTAATAACAGGGTACGCAAGAATCAGTCCGTTTGGCTGATAGCACGCTTTTTCCATATGCATCTCTTTTTCCAGCCAGTCCTTATCCCAGAAACATCCAAGGCATGCGGCAAGATGCCCGCCCGCCGAAAATCCGGCAACCAGTATCTTATCCCTGTCAATGGCATATTCGTCCGCATGCTCCCTGATATACGCAGCTGACCATGCAAGCTCCTTAAGCGCCTGCGGATGCTCCACACCCTGCTTCGCAATATCATACCAGAGCACTGCCGCATGGCAGCCTGCCGTGAGGAAGTGGAACGCAATCGGCTCCCCCTCCCTCACGGACACATGCTCATACCCTCCGCCCGGGCAGATGAGAACCATCGGGCGCCTGCGCTCCCCATATGTGTCAGGATGGTCATCCTGGATGTACAACGCCAGTTCCGCCTGCACTGTCCCTTCAACCCCTACCTTAATCTTTTCATATTTCATACAACAATCCTGTCCTTTCCCATGCCGCTGCAGGCGCTATCAGTTAAATGCCACCGGTCTTCCCTTCTGTGCCACTGCAATGTACGTCTTGCCTTCGTTTAACTGTATCTCATTGCCCAAGTCATCATAATATACAGTCGGTGCATAATCCCCTGTCTTCTGCCATGTCACGTGGATGCACTTTCCCTTTGTAAAATAATAGCCGTCTTCTGTGTTGTCAATATTCTGGAAGTAGAGATATCCCTTCGCGTCAAGGGTGGTCCACTTTGTGTTCTGTACAATGACATTTGCAAATTTCAGCTGCTGCCCGTTCAGTCCGTCCGTCTGCGCCTTGCCGTGGATGGACTTATAGTACATGCCGTCTGCCGGGTTATATACAAATGCGCTCTTTGTATATGGAAATACCTGTGAAAGGTCAATTGCGTTTGCGGTCGCAGCCGCAGCGCCATACTGTTCAAGCGTATTGATGCCGTTTGCAAAGGTAAAATGCTTCGCATTGTAAAATCCTTCCCTGATATTCAGCGAATATCCAAGCTGGGCGCAGGCATTGACAATACCGGGTGCCGTTGTGTACGCATTGTGCGGCGCTTTTTTGTCCGATGTCCTGAAAAATGCATTGGAGCCTGGCGCTCCTCCGCCCACGCCGTACTGGTTCGTTCCGGATATGTTGTTGATATCGGGAGCTGTAATACGGTCTTTCATATAGACAACACCGCCAAAATGAATCAGAATCGGATCCCATTCCGTAGCCTCTGGCAGATAGTACGCACGGCAGCTCCTGACATTGCCGATTTTGGAAAGCCCTGTCCAGTTGCTAATCACTGCCATCTGGCGTGAAATATTGCCTTCTTCCATAATTTCATACAGTACATCCGCGCTGCTGATGCCATAGGAAGGCTGTGCAACCTTGTCCGTCGGCATCATGACTGCAATTGGCCGCACCACTGTCTGTTCTGCCGGCACCAGCTCATTGGTGTACACGCTCCTGACATAACCCGGCAGTACCTCATCGGCCTTTACTGTCGATACCGGCAATACACCGTTTGCCGGCATTGCCGCAAGTGTCACTGACGCCATTATGACGGCTGCCGTCCTTTTTAATGTTCTTCCTGCAAATAATCTTTTCATTTTCTTTTCCTTTCTTGATTTCTTTCCCTCAAAATCAGTGAAACACAATCTTTGCCTTTGCACGGACAGGCTCCTGACTGGTGTCATGGCTGTCTGCATATTTTTTGATTGTGTCTATGAATGCCTGTCCAAACTTGTCATACTTTGCCTGCCCCACGCCTGATATCTCAAGCAGCTCCTCGCGCGATGACGGGAGATACATGCTCATTTCCTTCAATGTCTTATCCGTAAAGATGACATATGCCGGAACCTCCGTCTCTTTTGCCAGACGGTTACGCAAAAGCCGCAACTGGTCATAAAGCTCCGGATTGTCGGAAACGCGCCTTATCTTTCCATCTGCCGGTACAAGCTGCCTTGCCCCTGCCATGTCATTGATGCGCCCGGAATATCTTTCCTGCTTTTCCTGGTACTGCTCTGCCTCAAGCTTCCTGATGCAGTTTCCACATCCCCCGCAAAAGCTGTCTGCCTTTTCACCGAAATAGTTCAGCATGTATTTGCGGTAGCAGTATTTCGTATGACAGTAAAAAACCATTTTTTTCAGCCGTTCCCTGTCCTTCTCCATCACATGCTCGCGTTCCGTATCGCTCAGTTCCTCATTTTCCCGGTTATTCTCAATAAAAAACTGGTTCGTATGTACATCCTGCGGGCTGTACAGCAGATAGCAGTCCGCCTTTTCCCCGTCACGCCCTGCGCGCCCCGCCTCCTGGTAATAGCTTTCCATGTTTTTGGGCATGTTATAATGGATGACAAAGCGTACATCCGGTTTATCAATCCCCATGCCGAACGCGTTTGTCGCCACCATGACATGTGTCCTGTCATAGATAAACGCCTCCTGGTTCCTGCACCTTTCCTCATCCGTCATTCCTGCATGGTACCGGGAAACCTCCACGCCGCGCTCCGACAGCATCCCATATACTTCATCCACCAGCTTTCTGGTAATACAGTAAATGATACCGCTTTCCCCATAGTGTTTTCGCAGAATCCCCAGCAGCTCTGCCTTCTTATCCTTTGCATGTTTTACATAGAAGGACAGATTCTTTCTGTCAAATCCTGTGGTGACAATCTTTGGATTGTTAAGCTTCAGTATCCGCATGACATCATCCCTGACTTCCTTTGTGGCAGTCGCCGTAAAGGCACCGACAACCGGACGTTTCGGAAGCCTGTCTATAAAATCCACGATTTTCAGGTATCCCGGTCTGAAATCCTGTCCCCACTGCGACACGCAGTGAACCTCGTCCACGCTGATGCAGGAGATGTCCGCATTGACGGCAAAATCCAGAAAAGAATCCGTGAGGAGACGTTCCGGCGCCACATAGATAATCTTGTATTTTCCCTTTCTGGCAAAATCAAGCGCCTTAAAATACTGTCCCTGTGTCAGGGAGCTGTTGAGATACGCCGCATACACACCGACCTGGTTCAGCGCGGCAACCTGATCCTTCATCAGGCTGATTAACGGTGAAATGACCAGCGTAATCCCCCGGAGCATCAGCGCCGGCAGCTGGTAGCATATCGACTTTCCTGCACCCGTTGGCATGATGCCAAACACATCCCTTCCCGCAAGCATCCCGTCAATCAGCGATTCCTGCCCGTCCCGGAATGCATCATAGCCAAAATACCGTTTCAGTATGCCGTATTTATCCTGTTCTTCCATAATCCATCTCCATTACTGCTGCTTCCGTTTTCAGGTGATGCATTTCTGCTGCAAAATGCACATTACAGCTTAAACGCCTTGCGCAGCTTCGCCTTGAGCCTCTGCAATGCATTGTCCGTGGACTTCTCATCCCTCGAAAGTACTTTTGCAATCTGTGAATAGCTCATGCCGGTGATATACAGGTCAAGGACCTGTTTCTCAAAACTGCTCAGCTCTTTTTCTATAATTGCCTCGATATCCGCCACATTTTCCCGGTCTATCATCAGCTGTTCCGGATTGACCTCTATCTCCGACGCAATCACATTGAGAAGCCCCGCCCCGTTCCCTCCATCCTCTATTTCTGTCATATCAGCGTAGAGCGAAATGTATGTGTTGAGCGGCGCATGCTTTTCCCTGCGTGATGCCTGCACTGCATTATACATCTGACGCGAAATACACAAATCCGCAAAGGTATAAAAACTGGCATCACGCCCCGCGTCATAATCGCGTACTGCCTTAAAAAGGCCAATCATTCCCTCCTGAATCAGGTCATCATTATCCGCTCCCAGTATGTACATGGACTTTGCTTTTTTGCGAACAAGATTCTTGTACTTGTCCATAATGTAATCCGTTATCTGCGCCTCACCGTCACGCAGCCTGTCTATCAGTTCCTCGTCTGTAAGTCCCCCATATCCTTCCGACATATGCACCCATCCCTACATCATTCTCTGCCTGACAATTTCATACGCAAGCACGCCTGCGGCAACGGAAGCATTCAGCGAGTCAATATCCCCCTTCATCGGAATGGATGCAACAAAGTCGCACCTTTCCCTGACAAGACGTCCGACACCGTCGCCCTCACTGCCGATGACAAGACCAATCGGCCCTTTCAGGTCAAGCTGATACATGGTCGTCCCATCCATATCCGCACAGACAAACCACAGTCCCTGTTTTTTGAGCTCCTCCATTGTCTTTCCAAGATTCGTCACCCTGGCAACAGGCGTGTAATTGAGCGCCCCGGCAGAGGTTCTTGCAACAGCGGCAGTCAGTCCCGCCGCACGGTTTTTTGGAATGATGACGCCATGTGCCCCTGCAAGGTTGGCTGTCCTGATAATCGCCCCAAGATTGTGGGGATCTTCGATATTGTCCAGCAGAATAATAAACGGAGGCTCATTTCTGGCACGCGCCGCCGCAAGAATATCTTCCACATCTGCATATTCGTAAGCTGCCATGTAAGCGATGACACCCTGATGCTTCCCTGTCTCACTCAGCTGGTCGAGCCGCTCTTTTGGCACAAACTTTATCATGGTGTCATGTTTTTTTGCTTCTCTCTTGATGGTCTGTATCGGCCCATCCTGCGCACCATCCAGTATGAAAAGCTTGTCAATCGGCTTCCCTGCGCGAAAAGCCTCTGTCACGGCATTCCTGCCCTCTATCACAAATTCTTCGTATCTCATGTCAATTGCAGTACCTTTGTCCTTTCCCATTACATGTAACAGTTTCGGCTTCACATTTTATAATTCGACCTGTGCTGCCTCAAACGCCCGCCTGACAATCTGCATGATCCGCACGGTATCATTTTTCAGGAACAGATATCCGCAGAGCGCTTCAAAGCCCGTTGCTTTCCGGTAATCACCAAGGCTGGCATTTTTCGCCGAGGAATGAATTTTTGTATTCTTTCCCCTCCTGTAGACATCCTGTTCTTCCTCCGTCAGGCTCTCATATACCGCATCTGCCAGCTTTGCCTGCATCTGTGCACAGACAATCCTTGTCGTATGCCTGTGCAGCGCGTTTGCTGCCCGCTGCCCCTTTTCCACGACAAGCGTCCGCACAATCATCTCGAACACTGCATCCCCAATGTACGCCAGCGTAAGCGGCGAGTACGTCCTGATGTCCACATCCCCGCCGCCAAATTCCCCGCGTATCAGCGAGAGCAGGCTCTGCCCGTCTAAGCCTTTTTCCATTTCACACCCTCGCGCGTATCTTCTAACAGAATACCTTTCTCCATCAGTTCGCTCCGGATTGCATCCGCTTTTGCAAAATCCTTTTCCTTCTTTGCCGCTTTTCTTTCTTCTATCTTTGTAAGCACATACTGCTCCAGCTCTGCATCCACGCCGCCATCTGCTTCCTTTGCCGCATGTGCCGTGGTCAGGTTCAGTGAGAGCACCTCGTCGAAGCTCTCTGCCAGCGCAAGCTTCGTCACATCTGACATGTCCGCCTTCAGCATATCATACAGCACGGTAACCGCCATGGAAGAATTGAGGTCATCACAGAGCGCCGCCTCAAATTTTGCCCGGTATGCATCAAATTTTGCCCGGTCCAAATCCCCCGTCCTGTCAAGTGTCCCAATTTTTCTGACAAGCTTGTCATAAGCGGCACTCATATTATCGAGCACTTCATAGGAGAATTCCAGCGGCTTGCGGTAATGCGACTGTAAGCAGAACAGGCGGTACACAATCGGATCATACCCTTTTGATTCCAGCAGCGAAACAGTCAGGAAGTCACCATTAGACTTGCTCATTTTGCCTGACTTGTCATTCAGGTGATGCACATGGAACCAGTAATTACACCACTTATGTCCGAGATATGCCTCACTTTGTGCTATCTCATTGGTGTGATGCGGGAAAATGTTATCCACACCGCCGCAGTGAATGTCCATATACTCCCCGAGATGTTTCATGCTGATGCAGGAGCACTCAATATGCCAGCCCGGATAACCTACCCCCCACGGACTGTCCCACTTTAACTCCTGGTCGTCAAACTTTGACTTTGTGAACCAGAGCACAAAATCGCTCTTATTTTTCTTGTTCTCGTCCTCGTCAACGTCATCGCGCACGCCGACAAGGAGTTCCTTCTCACTCTGGCTTGAAAACACATAGTATTCCCCGAGCCTTGAAGTATCAAAGTATATATTCCCGCCGCTCTCGTACGCATAGCCCTTCTCCATCAGTACCGCAATCATATGGATGAATTCCGCAATGCAGTTTGTCGCTGGTTCTACCACGTCCGGCGTTTTGATGTTCAGCCTGCCACAGTCCTGAAAGAATGCGTCCGTATAGAACTTTGCAATCTCCATTACCGTCTTATGCTCTCTTTTTGCACCCTTGAGCATTTTGTCCTCACCTGTGTCTGCATCGCTGGAGAGGTGTCCGACATCCGTTATATTCATCACGCGCTTTACGTCATATCCGATATATCGAAGCGTTTTTTCCAGCAAATCCTCCATAATGTAGCTTCTCAGATTACCGATATGCGCAAAATGGTACACGGTCGGTCCGCAGGTGTACATCGCCACCCTGCCGTCCTCGTTTGGAGTAAACGGCTCCACCTTCCTCGTCAATGTATTATAAAAGGACAATTTGTTTTCCATCTTCTCTCAAAACCTCCAAAATGTATGTATTACTTTCGCAACAGTTCATAAAACAGCGTAGTGGTTGAAAGGCATTAAGCCACCACAAAGTGATTTTGCATAACTTAATGCTTGTAACAGGAAACCGAAGGTTGAACTGTTGTTTTATTTTTGTCCGAGTTCCTTCTTCAGCTGCTTTACCTGCTGTTCCAGCTCCAGTATGCGGTTGGTCATCTCACTGTTGGCATACTTAAGACTCCTGATATCCTCATTTACCGGGTCAGGAAGATCCACCTGGTTTAAATCCTCACGCACAAGCCTCTGGTTATCGCGCTTCACAACCCTGCCCGGCACACCTACGACGGTACAGTTTGGCGGAACCTCCTCTATCACGACACTTCCCGCGCCAATCTTGGAATTCTCACCGACCTTGAACGAGCCAATAATCTTGGCGCCTGCACTGATCATGACATTATCACCGATTGTCGGATGGCGTTTTCCATGTTCCTTTCCCGTTCCCCCGAGGGTCACCCCCTGGTACAGCGTGACATTGCTGCCTACCACAGCCGTCTCGCCAATAATGACACCGTTTCCATGGTCAATAAAAAAATTCTCTCCGATTTCGGCACCGGGATGTATTTCTATGCCTGTCTTTCTGACAGCACGCTGGGAAATCCACCTGGCAAGGAAATAATGCCCGCTTTTGTACAGCCGGTGTGCCACCCTGTAATGAAGCATCACCTTGAAGCTCGGGTACAAAAACACTTCCATATTGGAATGGATTGCCGGGTCGCGCTCCCTTATGACTTTTATCTCATTTCTCACATTCTTAATCAATCCCATGTCGTGCCTCCGTTGAGACTCTTATTTGTCAAACAATCTTATCCAAGGCGCACTGCTGTGCCCAGCGCAATTTCCATCATCTGCGTAAAAGAATTCTGGCGCTCCTCGGCTGTCGTCTCCTCCCCTGTCACCAGGCTGTCAGAAACAGTGAGAATGGCAAGCGCATTTTTGCCGCACCGCGCAGCGTTCATGTACAGCGCCGCCGCTTCCATCTCAACACAGAGAACACCCATTTTCTGCCATCCTTCGCTCGCAGACTTGTCATCGTTGTAAAAGGTATCTGACGAAAGGATATTGCCCACATGATAGGATGCCCCCAGCTTATCTGCCTGTGCAATTGCCTCCTTGAGCAGCGGATAGCTTGCAACCGGGGCAAATGTGCCGCCCAGATTGTACTGGCTTGCATAGTTGGAATTAGTGCATGCGCCCATGCCAAAGACAATGTCGCGCACTTTTACCTTCTCCTGCATTGCGCCTGTCGATCCTATCCTTATTATATTCTCCACATCAAAAAAGTTGAAAAGCTCATAGGAATAAATCCCGATTGTCGGCATCCCCATGCCACTCGCCATGACGCTTACCTTTGTCCCCTGATACGTTCCTGTGTATCCCTGTATGCCCCTGATATTATTGACAAGAACGGCATTCTCAAGAAAATTCTCCGCGATAAACTTCGAGCGGAGCGGGTCACCGGGCATCAGCACCGTCTTTCCAAAGGCCTCCTTATCTGCATTAATATGTGGTGTCGTAACAAGTGCCATACTGCATCCCTCCTATTTTTAATATCTTTCGTTCATCCACACTGGACCTGCTAGGTATATATTATCAAACTTCGCATTTTGTTTCAATGTTATATATTCAAAAATAAACGCCGTGAATTCACCTATCGTCGCGCTTACTTCCGGTCTTGTGGAAACAGTCTGCTCCACACGCTCCATATAGCTTCCTTCCTCGTTGAGATACCATATGAAGTCCCCGTCATTTTTTGCAAGCACAGGGTCACTAAGCCTGATGGCTATTGTCGTCTTGACATTTCCCGAGATATGTCGCAGCATCTCCGGCAGATTGATGATTCTTGCCATGACAGCCGGCTTCTTATCCCCATTTTCCAGAAGATAGCGCTCCCTGTCAGACGGACTTGCAAAAACAGCTTCGCGTATACTGCCGCCACCGCTTTTCGTATATGCAAAGTACCCTTTTATCTGTTCATTTTCCGCTATCAGAAACAGGTCTCCCCCAGTGCCCTGCAGTTCTTTTCTGAACCGCTCATAATAAGCCGCAGTTCTGATGACAAAAAAACCATAGCGTCTGCACAGGTTCGCATTGACAAAATGCCCCAGCGCAAGAAGACTGCTGCTGTCTGCTGCTTTCAAGACAGTATTCTGCCCATTCAGCGGTACCACCCCGCCATTTGCAGCCTTTTCCAGCATCTCCTCCGATATCACACGCCCATTCAGCCCGTACCGGGGTCTGTCATAAATATAATGAAACCCAAAGTGTTCAAAAAAATCTCCCTCGTCCGTATCCGCAAAGCACACAGGTATGTCCATCTGTTCCTGATATTCCAGTGCACCCGACATCAGCCGTCTCATACGTCCACTATTGCGATACGCTTCCTTCGTAAACGCCATACTGATAAAATTTGTTTCCACACGCACGATATCTGCCATACTTGTCATTCGTTTTGTGTGTAAAGCCAAGGGATTTCTGCGAAGCGCCGCGGTGCAGGGTGTAAGGTGCAGCACCGACTGTACCTCATCGCCCGTCACCGCAAAGACAGCGCTTTTATCCGCTCTCTGACCGTAATAATCATCCAGTAAATGCGTGGGCGTTTCCGGAAAAATATCACCCCACAATTTTTTCGTAATCCGGGCCGACGCATCGCGCAGAACAGTGAGGTCAAATTCCGTTTCTATTCTGCCCCTGACCTGTTGCTCCGTTTCCCGCTCCCCTGCTACCTGTTCCATATGCAGTGTCCCTCTACTCTTTTTCCCCGGAATGCAGATGTGCACACCCCGGACAGCTGTCGCAGAGGCGTTCTCCCTCCTGCTGCCTGTCTGCTGCTGTCGCCTCCATCGTCGCCATCTCTCTCGGGCTGGTAAGAAGACACACTGCCTGTGATGATATCCCTGCTCCTTCACCGGTAAATCCAAGACCTTCCTCTGTCGTTGCCTTTATGTTCACCTGTTCTATATCCACTCCCAGCGCTTTTGCAATGTTTTCGCGCATCTGGTCAATATGCGGACGCATTTTCGGTGCCTGTGCAATGATTGTCGCGTCAATATTTTCGATATAGAACATATTTTCTTCCAGCAGTTTTCCCACTTTTTCAAGCAGTATCAGGCTTGAAATCCCCTTATATGCAGGATCCGTATCCGGAAAGTGTTTTCCGATATCGCCAAGTGCCGCGGCTCCCAAAAGTGCATCTGCTATGGCATGCAGCAGCACATCTGCATCAGAGTGCCCCAGCAGACCAAGCGCATATGGTATCGTCACGCCGCCTATGACAAGCGGTCTCCCCTCGACCAGACGGTGCACATCATATCCCATTCCTATTCTCATCTCAATCTCCATTCTGCCAAACGCGAAACATTCTGTTTT
This sequence comes from uncultured Lachnospiraceae bacterium, assembly GCA_949066965.1. Classification (GTDB taxonomy): domain Bacteria; phylum Bacillota; class Clostridia; order Lachnospirales; family Lachnospiraceae; genus COE1. The sequence continues at coordinate 20,959 of CARTDA010000001.1, read as the reverse complement.
ATTTTTCAGGTATAACCAGCCTGTCGAATCCATCGAGAAGTCCTGTCACGATATCAAACAGCTTATCGCAGTCTCCTTCCCTGTCGCCTTCTATATTGAGCGGCATCTGCGGGTCGTGAAGGGACATGCGCAGCAGCAGCCAGCCCTTTACTTCCTCCGTGTCAAACGAAATACGCACACCTTCATAAGAATTCGGTGCAATATCAAATCCTTTCGCCTTCGCCCTCTCCTCAAACGTATTCAGCGCTTCCGTGCCGTATGCCTTAAAATCATCCCCCTGTATCCTGAAACGGTACTCTCTCTCCTCAAATCCTTTTTCCATGTTCTCGATAAAGGATGAGAGCGCTTTGTCCTCCTTTGCCGCCTTTGCGAGCGCTATCAGGAGCTTCACCGCCATGTAAGCGCCATCATCAAGGAAATAATTCTCGCTGAGGGCGCCGTGGCCAGAGGTTTCTATCGCAAGCGGCGACACAATGCCCTCATCATTGAGGCGCATGGACTCATTGATGACATTCTTGTAACCTCTCATATATCTGTGATGCTTCATGCCGATGCCTTCTATAAACCGTGTCAGTCTGTCACTTGTTACAGAATCCGTCACAATCGTCCCACCTGGATAGTCCTCCGCGATAATCGCCGTCATCATCGCAATAATGGCATCCCGGTTCACCTCGTCCCCGTTTGGAAGCACTGCCGACATCCTGTCCACATCCGTGTCAAAGATTATGCCAAGGTCAGCCTTGTTCCGAAGCACTGCCTGCCTGACCGCCTCCATGGCCTCTTTGTTTTCCGGGTTTGGTATATGGTTTGGAAAATGTCCGTTAGGCTCTAAGAACTGGCTGCCTGACGTGTCCGCGCCAAGGGGAGCCAGCACCTTCTCCACGAAGAATCCGCCTGCACCGTTTCCTGTATCGACCACAATGTGCAGACCTGCAAGGGGCTTATCGTAATCCAGCGCCCGGATGCTCTTTTTTATCTTTTCCTGCAAAAATGTACAATATACAGAAATGGAATCAACTTTCTCCACTGCAGACAAATCCGTGTCCGCTATTTCAAGCGCTGCCGCTGTTTCAAGAACCTTCGTAATATCATCATGCTCCAGTCCGCCATCCCTGTCAAAAAACTTATATCCATTCCTATTAAAGGGAAGATGGCTTGCCGTAATCATAATCGCGCCGTCAAACGCAAATTCATCAAACACGGTTGTCATAAACATGGACGGTGTCGACACCAGTCCGCAGTCATAAACCTTTGCGCCAGCTGCCAAAATTCCCTTTGCTGCCGCCGCAAAGAGACTGTCTGCGGTAATGCGCGAATCATGACCGATACCGATTCGCAGCTCCTGCGTTCTCTTTCCTTTCTTGTCCGCAAGCCATCTGACAAATCCGCCGCCTATCAGATTTCCCGCTTCCTCTGTGAGGTTCACGTTCTCTCCCGCAACCCCCTCACAGGCAATTCCGCGAATATCGCTTCCGTTTTGAAGCTTCCTAATATCTGTCATCCTTCTCTCCTCCTATGTCATAGAATATCAATATATACCGTCTGGCAACGTCGTCACCAGGCAAAGAATTGTGACTGCTGCCCATCATTTCCTCATTATATCATAATTTACATAAAAAGGAAACATGAAATAACTCCACACATACGAACAAATCGTAACAGTATTACTGCACTCCGTTCCGGAAACAGGTAAAAAACCATACGTTTTCTCACGTAGCATGTAAAGCCATAATTAGCAGCATGTGCCAAGTCCTGCCTGAATAGGAACCACATATCCGAGAAAGACTAAACAATATGAGACGCAATGAAATGAAATCAGAAACAACAAGGAAGAATACCATGAAAAAAGCGGCTGTACGCCCCTTTGACTATTATGCATTACTATTTTTTGCCACCGCTTTTACCGGATGGCTCTGGGAAGTGCTGTTATATCTGGCAACAGCCCGCACTTTTGTAAACCGGGGGGTTAATCAAGGTCCCTATCTGCCCATTTACGGCATCGGGAGCATCATATTGTTTTTGCTGCTTCACAGGATGCGAAAAAAACCGTTCCGCGTCTTTATCCTTTCTGCCATACTCTGCACGGTTCTTGAATATATCGCAGGGGCATGGCTAGAATGGAAATGGAACATCCGCTGGTGGGATTACACCGGACGCCTGCTGCACCTGAACGGCTATGTCTGCCTTATGAGCGCTGTCTGCTTCGGACTCGGCGGCGTTCTGCTCATCTGCCTTTTCCAGCCAGTATTCAACAAGCTCTACCATCATATGACAGTCCGTCTTCGCACTGTGCTCTGTCTTTTGTTTATCCTGCTGTTTACCATTGATGCAGCCTACTCTGTGATCCTTCCCAATACCGGAAAATATATCAGCGGCATTGCTATCCCTGGCTGCCTTTCCCACGCAGCCCAGTAGCATTTATCGTTTTCATTCGTAACAGTTCTGCCTTCCGCATCAAGCCATGCAAAACCACTTCGTTGGTGTCAAAGCCACGTTCCATGGCCTGATGCATCTCTGCCATTACGCTGTTTTACGTGGCTTGTAAGCCATAATTTGCAGCAAGTACAAAGTCCTGAACTGTTACTTTCATTCCCCCGTCATTTTAAATCTTGCTTTTTGGTGCCAGAAAAGATATGATAAAGACAAAACATTTTAGGAAAGGGCACAGCAAGGAAGATTCTGCTGCTGCGAAAGGACTGGACAAATGGAGCATATGGAAATTGAAAAAAAATACACCCTGAAAAAACTGCCTGAAAATCTCGAAGACTATCCCTGCAAAGTCATCGAGCAGGCATATCTAAACACCGATCCCGTAGTACGCGTCCGTAAGTCGGACGACTCTTATTACCTGACCTACAAAGGAAGCGGTCTGATGGCACGCGAGGAGTACAATCTTCCCCTTGACAAGGAATCCTACATGCATCTGCGCACAAAGGCTGACGGCAACATCATTTCCAAAAAGCGGTATATCATTCCGCTTGAAAATCCGCAGTTTGATGACAGCTTCCATCCATTTTCCACACCCGGTCTTTCCGTAGAGCTTGACGTGTTTGCACCACCCTTCGCGCCGCTTGTCATGGCTGAAGTCGAGTTTCCAAGCAAGGAGATGGCAGATGCTTTTATCCCGCCGGAATGGTTTGACAAGGATGTCACCTACAACCCTGAATACCACAACTCGGTCATGAGCAGGAAAAAATGGGATTAAACTGCTTAGCCGTTTCTTCAATCCCCTGCCGGGCGCAGCATCCCAAGCTTGAAATGCCTGCGGCAGAGCGCCACATAGTTGTCATTGGCGCCAAGTACGACCTGTTCCCCATCGCGCACAATGCCCCTGCTGTCAAAACGCGCATTACATGTCGCCTTTCTGCCACACCAGCACACTGTCTTAATCTCTTGTATGATATCTGCAATTGCTACCAGCCGCTCACTTCCGGGAAACAGATTATTCTGAAAATCTGTCCGCAGCCCATAGCACACGACGGGTACCTCCATAAAATCAACAATGTCCGAGAGAAAGTCAATCTGCTCTCTCGTGGCAAACTGCACTTCATCCACAATAATGCAGTCATAGGACTTGATTTCCTCCTCGGGCATCTGCACCAGTTCACGCAAAAATATACACTCCATTTCCAGGCCAATCCGTGAGCGTATTACACGCTCCCCATCGCGCGTGTCCGTCTCAGTCTTGCACAAAAGCGCCCTCTGTCCTACCTCCTGATAATTAAAATGTGTCATAAGTGCGTTTGCAGTCTTGGAACTGTTCATTGCACCATAATAAAAATATAGCTTCGCCATATACACCCTCCTTCCTCGTAACAGTTCAGCCTATCGGAGGTATCCGGTCTCACTTGGTCAATCCCGGGAACACGCTCCGGCTGGCAGCTTTAGCTGCATATTCCCTTTCTATGTCCGTATACAATCGAGCAGGGAAGACTTTCCCTACTCGCCGCGCGCCCCATGCGCCGCTTCTGCGGCATACTTCCTCTGCATGGGGTTGCACATAAAAATAAGGGCATTGAAACACATAAATGTTTCAATGCCTTTATTAACTGCGGATAACAGGACTTGAACCTGCACGGTCGCCCACCAGAACCTAAATCTGGCGCGTCTGCCAATTCCGCCATATCCGCATTTACATATTCACACGTCTGCCAGATACCTGTCAAATGTACTCTTACAGTCTACCAAATGTAATCGTGAAAGTCAACCACTTTTCTTTTTTAGGGAATGGGCAGGGTAACAGCCCAGAACATTGCACTTGCTGCAAATTATGGCTTACAAGCCTTTTTTGACAATATGAGAGGGACGGTTTTCCATCCCTCTCATGTTTTTGTCTGCTCTCATTTCATCCCGCCCAGAGCCTCAACCCTCATGGCAATATTCTGCTCAAACTCTTCATCAGAATACTTCGGGTCTCTTGTCGCCCGCCAGATTTCACACGGCAGTTTATCGCACTTGCCGCAGTCCTTCAATTTCTTTTCATGCACTACACAATTATAAATCGTACATCCCCCTGGAGAGTGGAACACTTTCCCCTCACAGGCACTACAGCCACTGCACATCTCGCCATAGCAATAGCAGACACTACAGTCTGTACCGCAGACACTCATCAGACTCATACAATAATTCCTCCTCTTTCGCATATAACATGTACAGGAAACGCGCATACCGCAAAGCGGTTAAATTCCAAATCAAGCATACTATACCCGGCATCGCCTGTCTTGTATATTTGCGACATCCTGCGCCGCATACCGTCTCGCCTCCGCCATGTTCATTGAGTGATATTTCCTGAAATCATGGCACAGATGCGCCTGGTCGGCATACCCATAACGAAAGGCGGCATCTGCCTTGTTAAAATTCTTGTCATGTAAAAGTTCATTCCATATGTACTGATACCTTACCATGGCAGCAAGCGATTTCGGGGAGACGCCGACATACTCCAAAAACAGCCTTTGCAGCTGCCTGCTGCCGACAAAGACATCCCTCCCTAATGCTGACACCATAATATTTCCTTTCTTTTCCAGCATCCTTGCCACCGCGCGGAAGACTGTCTGGTTCTGGTGCCGTTCATCCAGACGGCTTAACAGTATTTTCTCCGCAACAGGAATGAGCTGGCAGATGTCGGCAGCATCAAACAGATACCGCTCAATCTCCCTCTTGACCGTGGGAAAATGACAGTCCGCATCAAAAAAGCCATTTTTCGTCTCCCGCAGGGACTCCTCCGCAAACAATGCCGCACTCCATGGATAGAACCGCACCGCAAACACAAAATATGTCTTCTTTTCGCTGCTGCCATGAGACGCTGCAAATGTCCTGTCGTCTATTCCGCAGAAGCTGCTGGATATTTTATTGTGCGTAAAGTCCACATGAAAGATAATGTCCATACAGGTATCGGGTATCACAATTCCCATTTCTCCTGCACCGTTTCCCTCCCGCCTGACTGCCCTTCTCGAACCCCAGAAGCAACGAATATACGGCTTCAGGGCATCGCAGGGCGCAAACTCCATGTAATCCTCGGTGCACCGATATGGTGTTGCTGTTACCGGATTATAATATTTGTGTATTGTAGTTACATTCATACAACTGCCACCATTAAAACGCCGGGAGCTCTGCAAACACAACCTTCTCTCCGTCTGCAATCCCGCCGTAGACCATATCCGTATGACACCCTTCCTTTAAATAATGCGCCATGACAAACTGCGCCGTAAACGGCATTTTCAGAGAAGGCAGCTCCTGCAGCAGGAACCATCTGCTGATGCCCTCATTGGATACCAGATAATCATCCACGCCATCCTTCAGGTTCGCAAAAAAGTAGTAATTCTGCCTGATTTCTTCCTGCGACCGCCGCAGTGTCACGTACCGCAGGCGCAGATTTTCAATCGAATGCTCCGTGATTCCCAGCTCCTCCTGCAGCTCACGCAGTACACATGCCCTGGCATCATTCAGCTCAAACGTCTCAAAATGCCCACCCGCGGAGCCGACCCACACATCATTTATCACACGCCCGCCCTGACGGTAGAGCAATAAGATTTTATTGTTCTTTTGAATATAAACAGACGCCATATTTCGCAATTTTCCTTCCATACTGTCTCCTTTTTTCTTTATTCTTCTTATTTTTTAAGCAGTACCATAATATTCATTGTAACACAATCCATGGCATTTTTGTATTTAAACGTTGACCCTTCCCACAAGCATGGTATAATAAGAAAATGAATAAAAAAACTATTTCTTTTACAGCAGGGGATAAGGAGAACACTAATGAAAGAATACCAAAATTTTATTGACAACTTTGTCCGACAGAACCAATCGATTTTAGGAAGCAGTCTCGTCGGCGTATATCTCCACGGTTCCGCGGTAATGGGATGCTTTAACGGAAAAAGGAGCGACCTCGATTTCATCATTGTCGTTCACCATGACCTGCCTGCCGCCGTCAAACGTCGGTACACGGACATGGTTGTCGCACAGAACACTCAGGCTCCCGCAAAAGGAATCGAGCTTAGCATCGTGGAAGAATCCGTATGCCAGCCGTTTGTTTACCCCACACCCTTTGTACTTCATTTTTCTGTGGAACACCTGGACTGGTATCGCTCCAACCCTGCGGACTATATTGAAAAAATGAACGGAACCGACAAAGATTTAGCTGCCCATTTTACGATTCTCTATCACAGGGGGAAGACACTCTGCGGCAAGGAAATTCGCGAAGTTTTCTCCGAAGTTGATTCCGCGGATTATTTTGACAGCATCCGGGGCGATATCGAAAACGCAGTCGAGGAAATCATGGAAAATCCAATGTACATCACCCTTAATCTATGCCGGGTACTCGCCTATCGGAAGGAACGTCTCATCCTGTCCAAGCTGGAAGGCGGAAAATGGGGACTTGCAAACCTTCCTCAAAAATATGCACCCCTGCTCACCGACGCGCTGGCTGAATACACATCTGACAGCACCATGGAGCCAGACACGGCACTCGCCAGAGAGTATGCCGCCTATATGCTGAAATCTTTGAACTAATTTAAGTAATACACCTTTTCAGGTATTGTCTCAATCACCATAAAGAGTTCTGCCTCCATGGTCTTTGTCCCAACAGGCACAGCCGATTGAATCAGGGTACATCTGTTGCGCAGTCCGTGGGGTCCTGTCTCCTGTTCCGGTTTCCCGCCTATCAGAAAGATGGATGCCACGCCTGTACTCCCGCCGACTACCCGCGACACGAGAGGTTCCGGAACACGGTCCAGCTCCTCGCCAGCATAAAACTGCGGGCTGAGATTTTCCCTCGTACATTCATATTCCATGGTAAAACATCCCATTCCTGCCGGAAACTGTCTTTCGACCGCGTCCAAAGCCATCTTCTTCATCTCCTCAAATTCTTCCTTTGAAACATGCTGCAATGCCTGTTCCCGATACTGGGCATCTTCAAAGTGTTCCCGCTGTTCCCTGAGCGGCTCCGACATCCCGATTTGATTGATGTAGCATCGTATTTCCTCCCCGCCTTCCTCCAGGGAAAATTTGATCTCGGCAGTCTTTCCCTGCTCTAACCGCACCGGAATCTGAAGAATATAATTCCTGCTTGTCCGATGTATTGTCAGCTGCTCTATTTCTCCGGAAAGCTCCGGAAGCATTTTATCCTCCTCCTTTAGCTGCAGCTCCACCAGACACATGCATTCCCAGTCCAGCCGATAAAACGGTGACGTTTCCGGTATGCACCACCCATTTTCCACCATCTGCTGAAAAAAGAGATATGCCTGCGCGTAATCTGCGTGCACCAGCCCTCCCATGATGCCTCCCTGTAACGCAAAGCAGTGTCCTCCTATTTTGATTTGACTGATACATAATGCCTTATTACTGTTGTCCGCCCCTTCTGTTTCCAGCATGGATTCCCTTTTTGTCTGATGTCCCCTATCCATGGAGCCGTTCTTCCATGCCGGCTGCTGCTGCAAAACATATAGGACTGTCCCTCCATTGTAACATTCCTTTTTCCGCCCAATGCCAACGACGTGAAGACACTCACCGTCCAGTGTGACATCCTTACCGATAATCTTTACCTCGTCCAGACGAAACGCCCTGAAATATCCCTGAAACATATCAAAATTCACTTTTCATCCCCCTCTTTCCTTCTACCCTGATTTTATATCCATATTGAGGAGGTGTTAAGAACCATCTGCCGATATACAACCTCGCTCTGTATCTTGGCAAGAAAACAATCCAAATCCCTGGCATCCCGCATTACATGTGTGCCGCACAGTCCTGCAATCCACTGGTTACCTGTAGGTTCCCCGACCAAATGGCTGTCGATGCATGCCAGATGGCGCCCCTGCCTTATGGCATACCGGACAGTGTGCATCGTACCGCTGTCACGCGATGCCTCTATCACGAGCACGCCGTCACTGATTCCGCTTTGCAGGCGGTCACGCGCCACGTACTGATATCTCTGTGCAGGCGCCAGGGGAGGATATTCACTGACCAGGCAGCCGCCATTTGACAGCAGCCTTTTTGCAAGGGACAGATTGGAAGCGGGAACGATCTGCTCCAACCCGCAGGGCATCACTGCCACACATTTTCCGCCTGCCGCAAGCGCCCCGCACAGGGCATGCGTATCACAGCCCAGGGCAAGTCCGTTTACCACATTGATTCCCTTCCTGCCAAGCACATATCCAACCTGATAGGCAAGCGCCATCCCATTTTGTGACACGCGCCTGCTGCCAATTACTGCAATGCTGTGATTTTGATTCAGAATATCAACATCTCCCATGTAATACAAGCAGTCCGGCGCCTTTGCAATGGAACGCATCCGCCAGGGATATCTCTCGCTTTCTCTCCTTATCTGTCCGATGCCGCCCTGCCAGACCATTTTCATCATCCCCCTTGATTCGGAATCGTACGGAACTACCTGTCCATCTGATTACACCATTCCTCTATGTGTTCAAAACGAATCGAAAGCTTCCCTTCATAGATATGAACCGGAACCGGCTGTGTCAAATCATGCAGCTGGGCATAGATGTCCCCCTCAAAGAAAAAGACAAGCAGCTGCTTTTTGTAAGGGTCAAGTATCCAGTACTCGCGCACGCCGGCATTCTCGTATTTCTCAAGCTTTTTGAAATAATCCTTCCGCTTCGTTGACGGCGAAACCACTTCCAGCACAAAGTCCGGTGCGCCGAACACCCTCCCTTTCAATATCTTCTCATTATTGCACAGAATCAGGACATCCGGCTGTACCATAGTTTTATCGTCACAGTCAAGCTGTACATCAGTCGGCGCCATGACTGCCTCACACTTTCCGTTGTTATCCATGATATAGTTGGCAATCTGCCTGTAAATCTCCCCTGCAATCCTCTGATGGTCAAATGTCGGCACTGCCATATCATAAATCACCCCATCGATGAGTTCCACCCTGGTCTCATCCGGTATGGCAAAATAATCCCCAACAGTATATTCTCCCTGTTTTTTTTCATTGGAATCCCCATAAGAAAAAGCAGCGCTGTCATTCAGTGCCATACTGCCATCCTGCTCCTTCAGTGCCTGCTCCAGTGCATGAAGCGTGGCATATCGCGGATGCGCCGTCTCCCCCGAAAAAATCTTCTGGACAGTGCCAAGCGGCACACCTGACCAGTCGGAAAGCTGTGCATAGCTGTAGCCCTTCTGCAACTTTTTCTGTTTCATTTCCTCTATCGTCATAACTTCCTCCCGCCAGATTACCCTGCCCCTAAATTCCTCTGTGTATATATACTATCCGTTTTTTATCCGTTTGTCAACCGTTTTGTTTCCATTTTCTGTTTTTTCATTCAAGTGCCAAACGCAAAAAAGGGCGATTCCTCACTTTCTGAGATAATCGCCCCTGACAAAAATTCTAAAAATGGACCACCAGTGATTCATTTTCCCAGTAAAAAGTCAGGCATTGTCCGGTACTTTACTGATAACTTTTCTATTAATCTTTATCATAAAAAATGCAGATGCGCAGAGCGACATTCCCTCTGCAATCGGAAATGCCCACCAGACCGCATGGAGCCCGCCAAGCCTCGCGAGGATAAATGCTGCCGGAAGCAGAACCACAAGCTGTCTTGCGACAGACACAACAAGGCTGTATACACCATTTCCAAGCGCCTGAAATACAGACCCTGCAATAATACAGAACCATGCAAGCAAAAAATGTACGCAGATAATGCGCAGCGCCGGAACACCGATGGCAAGCATCTCCTCTGATGCGTCAAACATCCCAAGCAATGCGGCTGGCATCGTCTCAAACACAATAAAGCCCGCAAATAACAGGACAAACGCATACACAAGGCTGCACTTTATCGCCTTGATCAGGCGGCTCCGTTTGCCTGCCCCGTAATTATATGCCACAATCGGTATCATTCCGTTATTCAGTCCGAATACCGGCATAAAGAAAAAGCTCTGCAGCTTGAAATATACCCCAAATACTGCCGTCGCCGTCGCTGAAAACGTAATCAGTATCATATTCATGCCATAAGTCATGACCGAGCCAATTGCCTGCATGATAATGGAGGGGACGCCGACCTTATAGATATTTCCAATCGTATAGCCATCCGGCCGGAATCCTTTCAGTGACAACGTAATTTCCTTATTTTTCCTCATATTGAAATACAGTCCCAGCGTTCCTCCCACAATCTGCCCGATTACCGTGGCGATTGCCGCGCCCGCGACACCAAGCGCCGGCATTCCAAACAGGCCAAAAATCATTATGGGATCCAGGATAATGTTGATAATTGCACCGACTGCCTGCGTTATCATGGAATACAGCGTCTTTCCCGTGGACTGCAGAAGCTTCTCAAATACAAGCTGCGCATATAATCCAAAAGAGCATACGCATACAATTGTCAGGTACTGTACACCCATCGTATATATTTCCGGATCCGCATCCTTAATCTGGCTTGCATAAAATGGCCCGACACCCACAATTCCCACAATCACAAAGGCAATATAACTCAGAAGCGCCAAGAAAATTCCATTCATTGCTGTCTTACTTACCTGTTTGAAATTCTTTTCACCCAGCTGTTTCGACAGCAAGGAATTGACGCCTACGCCAGTACCCGTTCCAACCGCTATCAAAAGTGTCTGTATCGGGAACGCAAGCGATACCGCCGTAAGCGCATTCTCGCTTAGCTTTGCCACAAAGATGCTGTCCACGATATTGTAAAGCGCCTGAACCAGCATGGAAACCATCATTGGCAGGGACATATTCAGAAGCAGCTTGTCAACAGGCATGACGCCCATCTTGTTTTCCTGCGTTTTTACACCTCGTTCACTATTCATTCGTTCTCCTCATATTAATACCATTATATTTTTGTCTCTACAAAGATTGTATAGATTGCCTTGATGGCAGTTTCAAAGTCCTCATTTGCCACACCGATAATGACATTCTGCTCACTGGAGCCCTGGTCAATCATCCGGACATTCACGTTTGCATGCGCAAGCGCCGCAAAAATCCTGCCAACAGTACCCCGCTGTGATTTCATGCAGCGTCCGACGACAGCAATCAAGGCAAGGTCAGACTGGATGTCAATGCTGTCAGGATTTACCGCCTTGCTGATGCCTGACAGTATATTCTGCTCCTTGTCAACAAACTCGGACTGATGGACCATTACATTCAGCGTGTCAATTCCGGACGGCATATGTTCAAAGGAAATGTCGTACTCCTCAAACACCTGAAGCACTTTTCTCCCAAAACCAATCTCCATGTTCATCATATCCTTCTCGATATTGATGGACGCAAACCCTTTCTTGCCGGCAATACCTGTTATCGTATACTTTGCCTTTTTGCACGTATGTCCCACAATCCATGTTCCCTCGTCCTCCGGCTGGTTGGTATTCCTGATGTTAATCGGAATTCCCTCTTTCCTCACCGGGAATATGGCATCCTCATGCAGGACAGTCGCACCCATGTAGGAAAGCTCCCGAAGCTCGCCATACGTAATAATGTCAATTCCCTTCGGGTTGTCAATAATGCGGGGATCCGCAATCAGGAAACCTGACACGTCTGTCCAGTTCTCATACACATCCGCACGGATTGCCTTTGCAACGATAGACCCCGTAATGTCGGAGCCGCCCCTTGAAAACGTCACGACCGTCCCGTCTTCCATTGCGCCATAAAATCCCGGGATAACCGCCCGCTCCACATTCTCAAGCCGCTTTGACAGGAGCTTCTGCGTCGTCTCCGCATCAAATACACCGGCCTCATTAAAACGGATTGCCTCTGCCGGGTCTACAAATTCATACCCGAGATAATTTGCCATTATGATTCCGTTCAGGTATTCCCCGCGGCTGGCTGCATAGTTGGAGCCTGCCTTGCTCTTAAAATTGTCAATAATGCGGTCAAATTCCCTGGAAAGGTCAAGGTCAAGCTTCAGTCCGTCAATAATCTCCTGGTAACGTTTCTCAATCTGTGCCATCTCCGCATTGAAATTATGATCTTTCTCTGCCAGCTCATAGCACTTATAAAGCATATCTGTAACCTTGGTATCTTTGTCAAAACGTTTGCCCGGCGCAGATGGGACAACAAATTTCCTGTCCTCGTCCGCATGGATGATGTTTCCAACCTTCACAAACTGCTCTGCACTTGCAAGCGAGCTTCCGCCAAATTTCACAACCTTTTTCATCTCTCACAATTCCTTTCCAAACTGTTGTACTCTCATTATATTTATGTTATTCCAAAATAACGATAATGTTATCCCTGTTTTCAGTCTACCCGAATCATTGACAGGATATCGCCATATTTCGCAGCCTTATCCTTATATTCTGCCTCTGACATCTCCTCCGTGACAAATCCGCACTCTCCGTCGGCAACTCCGGAAATCATCTCAACCTCGCCAAAGAATTCCTTAATCCGAGCCTCATCCGTGGAAGATGAGCGCACAAAAAATTTCCTGACTGCTCCGTCAATCGGGGATATCTCCAGTTTTGTGTCTTCCCATTTGATGTCAAGGTGTTTGCCTTTATGACGGGCGCAGTCAAGGACATCTGCCACAACTGCACTTGCAGTCGCAAGCTTGCCTGCACCCTTGCCATAGTACATTGTCTCGCCGCCCATATTGCTGTTTACAAGAATCGCATTGAACACACCCTTGACTGCATACAGCGGATTCTCCGGAAATACGACAAACGGGGCAACGAGTGCATAGTACTTTCCGTTCTTCTTCACGCTCTTGGCAAAAAGCTTTATCGTCGCCCCCATTTTCTTTGCATATGCAAAATCCTTATCCGTAATATCTGTAATGCCTTCTGTCGTAATATCTGCAAAATCGGCTTTCCTGCCATATGCAAGCGAAGTGAGAATGGCAATCTTCCTGCAGGCGTCAAATCCCAGCACATCCGCGTCGGGATTTTTCTCCGCGTAGCCTTTTTCCTGCGCCCTTGCAAGCACATCTGCAAACGCAAGCCCTTCCGTCTCCATCTTGGTGAGGATATAGTTTGTCGTACCGTTTAAAATACCTGTGATGGAAAGGATTTCCTCCTGCGCAAGCGATGTCCGCAGCGGCCTGATAATCGGAATGCCACCGCCGACACTCGCCTCAAATAAATAGCTGCAGTTATGTGCCTTCGCAATCTGTAAAAGCTCCGGACCGTGCTTCTCCACAAGTTCCTTGTTGGATGTACATACACTCTTTCCGCCCTCGAGCGCCCGCTTTGTAAATTCATATGCCGGATGCTCGCCGCCCATTGTCTCACACACAATCGCAACCTCCGGATCGCTGATAATCGTATCAACATCGTGAACAAGGACTTCCTGTACCGGATCTCCCTCAAACTCCCTAAGATCAAGCACATACTTCACTTCGATTTCCTCGCCGAGCTTACTGGAAATCACATCCCGGTTCTTTTTTATCACCTCATACACTCCGCTTCCTACCGTACCGTACCCTAACACTGCTACCTTTGTCATTTTCCTTTGACCTCCTATTTTCCCAGCACTTTTACATTATGCACTCCGCTTCTCTTTTCTATCTCTGAAACCATCGCAGACACATCGCTTGTCGTATCAAGTATCTGTATGCTCAGGGACAGCGTCGCAATTCCGTTAATCGGTATCGTCTGATGGATTGTCAGGATATTGGCGCCAAAATCCGCCACCACCTTCAGCACATCCGACAAAAGCCCCGGTTTGTCATCCATCCTGCAGGACAGCGTTATCGTCGTCCCCTGTGCAGAATCATGAAACGGAAAGATATCCTCTTTGTACTTATAATAAGAGCTCCTGCTGATTCCGACACGTTCGACTGCCTCCTGCACCGAAGCCGCTTTCTGTGTCTCCAGAAGCCTGTTTACCTCGACCACCTTTAACAGCACATCCGGCAGAGCCCTTTTTTTTACAACAAAGTAAGCTGTTGTTTCTTCCATTTTCCCATCATTTCCTTTAAGCTTTCAATTTAACCTTATATGAAACTTTCTTCCAAATACCGACCTGTTTTTCCAGCAAAGACATTTGTGCGTCACTGCAATACATATTATCATAACGCACAAAAAAGTTCAACCCATTTGTTGCACTTTTTCTAAAACAGCAATCACCTTTATTATCCCCAATCAAGTATGGAAATGACCTTCTCTCCTACTCGCCGCACGCCCCATGCGCCGCCTTAGCGGCATACTTCCTCTGTATGGGGCTGTGTGCATAACTTTATGCTGAGCGATCAGTTTTTTTCGACCGCCAGTATAATATCTCTCTGCATACATATACTTTTTATGAGGTATATAATTATGAAACGATTAAAATGCTTTACCATAGCCGGTATATTCTTTGTCCTGATAACAGGCTCACTCGCTCACTTTTTATATGGCTGGAGCGGAAATAATCATATCGTTGGTCTTTTTACGCCAGTCAGTGAATCAATCTGGGAACATATGAAGCTGATTTTCTTTCCAATGTTAATCTACACCTGTATCATATTTTTTCCGTGCAGGGCCGCCTATCCCCTTATTGTATCCACACTCTGCCTCGGCACGCTGACTGGAACAATGCTCATCCCCATCTTTTTTTATACCTACACTTTCTTTTTAGGCAGGGATGTCTTTCTTTTGGATATCAGTACCTTTATCCTAAGTACCATAATTGCCTTTTCTGTGGTTTATAAATGTACTCCGCTCCGTTTGCATAACAAATATTCTGTGGTTATATATGGCCTGACGGCTGTCGTATTTCTGTGTTTCATACTATTTACCTACCAGCCGCCAAGCTTACAGATATTTGAAAATCCCACATAATCCGGAAACTGATACAAAATATCCTTATTTTAATCAGTACGTTTGATTGTTCTTATTATCACATCGTAATTTGCCAGAGCGTGTTTGAAAAATGCTTTCCATCAGATGTGCGTCACAGTTTGTGGGAGATTTGTGCCAAATTCGCCGCTTCTGCATCTGTATGTCACTGCCATATCCTTCCTTCTAATGCGTTGTTCTTAAAAACTAACAAGGACAACCCTTTCGAGTTGCCCTTGTTAGTTTATGTAGTTACTCTATTTCATGGCCTTTGGTATATCCACGCCTTCCGTATTTTGTACCATATTCTTCAAACGCTTGTAGCGTTTTAAAAATTTTATATTCTCCATATAACCCTTTATTGTTTAGCATATTATTGTATTCATTTTTTGTTGCCAAAAAATATGTTGAGTTATAATAATCCCTTTCTAATACCTGATGCTTTGTTTTATTGGTATTGTTTGATGCTCCTTTGTTATTCTTTAATACAGTTATAATAATTGTTATTATTACTCCGATATAAGCTAAATTGGTTATTATGTTTCTTAAAATATATAATCAATGTTCATTCATTTGTATTTATCTCCCTATCCAATCTTTGAATCTGATGATTTTTGTTCCAAGTTTTCAGCTTCGGCAGTTCTGATTATTGCTCTTTTTCCTCTTTCATCGGCTAATCTATATAAATTAACAAGATTTCTTTCTTCTGGTGTTAGTTCTTCAGGTTCTTTTCCTGTAAGTAAGTAATCAATGCTTATCCCTAAAAAGTTGGAGATATCAATTATAATTGCTGCATTTGGTATTTGTCCATTTTTATAATTACCAATTGCGTTTTTGTTTAAATTTAATTGTCTTGTTATTTCAGTATTTGTTACTTTGGCATCTTTCATTAATTGTTCAAGTCGTTTTCCAAATTCTACTCCATTTGCTTTATTCATTTTATTTCTCCAGTATTCCAATAAAAATTGGGTATGAGTATTGATATTCCAATTTTTATTGGATATAATACATTTGTGAGACAGATAATGTCTTTTTAGGCTAACCTAATACTTTATTGTAACACGTGTGCAATCCAAAGAAAAGAAGTAATGCGCAGCTTCTTGAAGGAGACAGGTTATGAGATGCTTCATATTGGATTTGGCAGTGATATATCCCCCCTGGGGAGTATCCTGTTTTGTTCCCCATCTTTTGAAAGATGTGCATAAAAATATGCATCCTGCGTTTATGAACTGTCCCAGCCTGTAGAACCATCGTCCATGATTAAAAGAGAAGAGATTGATTTGATTGGAAAAGATGATACATAAATCTGTCCGGCTTCCAGCTGACCTGGTTGAGTTTATCAGTGCACAGCCAGGAAGTGACTTCACCAACAAGCTTGTCCAGTTACTGACCAATTGTAAAGATGGTGACCTTGAACGCAAGCTTATGCTCCAGCGCTATGACGAACAGATTTCGGAACGGAGGAAACGCCTTGATGCCTTAGTACAGTGCATCAATAAAGTAACCCTGATATCCCGCCGTGTTGAAGCCCTGGTAAGCGAAGTCTATGCAGCGGAACAGGAATGCCCTTAGGCAATCCGGTCCTTGCCGCCGCCCGGAAGCCCAGCGCCTGATGGAAAATTGTTTCCGGTTCGTCCAGTGACGTTTTGCAAAGGACTTTTTAATCATATTCACAGGAAATTTACATTTCAGAGCAAAAAAATAGAGCCAGGAACCTGTTTTTTAGATTCCTGACTCATTAGTGCCATTTACATATTCTGGTCTGTTTTCAATTTTCTCACTTCATCAACTGAAAGGCCAACAAATTCCGCAATCTTTTCAAGCGTTATTGTTCCATCTTCCAGCATTTTCTTTGCAACATTTATCATTCCTTCTTTCAATGTCTGATTCCTCATATCTTCCATAGCACGGCACATAATCTCGATTCCCTCCTTGCTCTCTTTGAAAAATCTCACCCTGTCCGCCAGTGTCCCATAGTACATATCCGCTGCGTCTGTGCAGGAGAAGTCATGCATTAACTTCCCGATTGGCGTATCTCCACGGTAAGCGCCATTTACATACAGTATGTGCGAACCGTCCTCAAATCTTTCCCCGGTTCCTAAAAAGCACCGCTCAATCGGATAGAGCGGCAGCCCTTTTCCCATTACGTCATTCTCTGTGATAAAGATTACCCACGTTTCCGGCAGCTTGTCGAAGTCCTCGCCTTTCTTCAAAAGGTTTGCGTCCATCATGCTGCTGTTGTACCTGGCTCTTTTTCTCCCGGCTCCTTTGTCGGAGCGCTGTACTTCCACATTCAGTTTTGCACCTGTGCTGTCCGTAGCCAGGATATCCAGCCTCACCGAACGGTTCAGCAGGTTCTCCACAAATACCTGGGTGCGGACGTCCAGCACCTTTAAATCCGGTTTTTCCAGTACAATCCGCAATACCAGTTCTATGCTTGCCGTATCTCCCTCAAAACACTTTGTGAGGAAATCATCATCAAGCAGGCGAAAACCTCTTAGCCTCTGTAAATCTTCCTGATGTTTCTGGTCTATCTGTTCCGTCATCGTCAAACTTCCCACCTACTTTCGTCCTCAATTTTATCATGTATATTCATATTTTACAATCTTATAAGTTACTTTTCAAAATTGTAAATGTATTTATGTATACGCAATTATTCAGTATTATTGTTTTTATATTCATCATATGTCCGAAAAATTGAATCAGCAAGTCTTGTTCCAGTAGAAACTAACTTTGCCAATACCCTAATTTGTTCTTTACAAGCTATACTATTTGTTGCATGAGGATAATTAATAGTATGATCAATTTCTCCCCATATTTCCTCAAATAATGTTCTCACTTGTATTTCACATGTCACATCACTTTTTGCATTATTAGGCTTCACTACATAATGAACGCTTGTGTAATAGGTATCTTTTACTTCTGTCTTAATTCCCAAATCTTCAAAAAATTGTTGACTCTCTTTTTCCCAAGTATATGCCTTTGGAGATTCAACCAGTTTCCAATCTTCAAAATCAGTAATTTTTTTCATAATTTCCTTATGAATGGTCGGAAATTGTTGTTGATATAAATGTAATATTCTTACACCATTCAAATCAGTAATTTCTTTCAAAAGAGTTTCCTTTGTTATCACATACCCTTTAGAATATTTTCTCATCAACTTATCCCTTAAATGTTCTGGATCTTTTTGACGGGACTTGATTGAATGGATAGTTTTCGCCTTTTTTAAAGTAGGATTGGTTCTAAAAAAATGCTCAACTTGATTAAGAAACTGGTCTAAAAGGCTTTGGGTTTCTTCTGCTTTATAAAATTCTATTACATCATCAAAATTATTTTTTTCAACTTCCATTATAATACCTCCGCTCGTGAAATAAAATCTTTGGCGAAAGTTTTATAATTATCCAAAGTGGATTTATAATCGTTAAACAATCCATTATTAACTGTAATTTGATTTTCTTCGAGATACTCTTTATTATCTTGCCTCATCTTAGAATATATACCAGGAACCGCCCACATAGGACATTTTAAACTTTGAGCCACTGATGGATAGGTATTATGCGTATACATAACACTCAAACCGCCTATTGGTTGTGTTACTATCTCATTAGGAATATTCGCAATATTCTGAACTTTAATATTTTCTTTGATTGTTTCTGGAATCAATATAGCATATCTATAATGTGCTGCTGCTAAATCGTAAGGATTAGAATTTTTCTTTGATGTATATTTTTTAGCATTATAAATTGTAAAGCCAATATATTGAACAAATTTCTTTGGAAACTTTGCAATTTTATTGTCAGATATTAGGTTATAAATTGTATTAAATTCTTTTTGCCACAAAGCCAATGAGTTTCCTATATTTTTTATTCCATATAAACTAAACATATCAGGAAATGTAGGAATAAAAAAACCATCAACTGTCGATATAATTGTTTTATTCATAATCCCCAAGCTCGGAGAAGTATCTACAATAACATAGTCTATATTATATTTTTCTGCATACCTTTCACAAATATTTCTAAATGCTGTTACTGTCCTAATGCTTAATGATTCCCCTTGATACAATCCATTCCATCGTTCTGATATTTTAGATTCAAATTTATGAAGAGATAATCTTCCTGGCAAAATATAAACATTTTCCGATATTTTTTGCGCTGGTGGTAATGTTTCAAATTCACTAAACCCGTCCTCAACTGGTTTCAATAAAAAATGAACGGAACGTGGTTTACGGAACACGTCACATTGAGGATTCCTTTCCATAGCTTCAGAAAAATCCTCCATATATGGATCTTCTTCTTGCCAAATACTCTCTATTTCATTTTCAAACATAGCATTTATCGTAAGATTACATTGGGGGTCAAGGTCAACAAAAAGAACTTTTTTATCTAAAGTCCCTAAAGCACAGCCTAAATGATAGCTTAGTGTTGATTTCCCAACACCACCTTTATTATTAAACAATGATACTATTTTCACTTTTTTACCTTCCTTGTCCAATATTTTTAATGATTTGCCAATAACAATTTTAAGAGTTTTCCTTATCTCTGATTCAGATTATAACATATTTTGACACAATATGCCACTCACTTTATTATAAAGCAAGTGGCATAATCCGTTTTGTATCGTTCCACACATTCAGTTTAGCACATACAATTTTTCCCAGTCAGACAATGCCTGCTAATAGTCTTTTCACATCTGCCGTATCTCATTTTTCAGCATACGCTTGATTCACTCATGGTTTCCTTGCTGGTCTTGCTGAAATGAACCCTCACAATGTAGGTCGTCCGGCCAATCTTCTTCACCAGTGCAGGAGCGTCTTTAGCCGGTGTTGTGGTGGTAGTGTCCTCTGTGATTTTCTCGCTTCCCATAAATTCTCCTTTTCATGCAATCAGTTTATGCAATCCCTTACTCACAATCTCCTTCGCCGCCGCTTTAGTCGCCCTGGCTCCTTCCTCCCGGAAGTTCTTACCGGAAAAGAGAACCGGCGCACACCGTTCCAGTATGCGGTCATAAATCCTTGCGTGGGCAAGGTCTGGCGGGTTCTTGATTTCTTCCAGTTTCAGGTTTGTCGTGACAATCAGCGGCTTCTTACTCCGATACCGGCTGTCAATGACGGTAAACATCTGCTCCATGGCATACTCGGTATTCCTTTCCACGCCTAAATCGTCAATGACAAGCAGGCTGTAATCGTCCAGGCTGGCGATAAAGGCCGCCCTGTCCTCGGCAAACACGCCGGTCAGCCGGTTCAGGATAGACGGGAAATTTGTCATCAGAACCGGCACGTCACGGTCAAGCAGGGCATTGGCGATACAGCCGGCAAAAAAGGATTTCCCGGTTCCCACGTCACCAAAGAGCAGAAGGCCGGTATTGTCCCGGTATGCCTCCTTCCAATGCTCCACATAGGCGTGTGCCTTCTCCATGACGGGATTCTGGCCGTTATCATTGGCGAAAGTGTAATCATAAAGGTATCTGTCCTGAAGCCCCTGTGCCTTCCGGCGTTTGATACGCTCCATGCGTTCCCTCTGTTCCTCCATGGCTTTCCGTTCCTCCTGCGCCTTCTGCTGGCAGGGGCAGAGGCAGCGGGGCATGAAATAGCCGGAGCCTCCGAACCTGGGCACAACGGTCTGGCGGCTGCCATGGCATTTCTTACAGTGGATAAGCCCGTCAGCCGGTTCTATGTATTCGTCCCCGGCAAGCTCCATATCCCCGGCGGCCCGGTCAATGGCCGCCCGGACTTCTGCGGTAATCTCTA